>NZ_JACVTM010000008.1:0-342801 GCF_016624415.1 Paenibacillus sp. S28
CTTTAAACGCGGTCTGTCTTCTTTGAAGGTACGTCGATGACGTTTTTCTTAAGATAGAAGAACATGTTCCCCGGTAATGTATCATCCTTATCCCGCCAGCAAAACTTCGGCTTTCCTCATAAAAACTATTGCAATAGGCAAACTCCTACAGTATACTTTGTTTATTAAAGTATACAAAATTTAAAACGTATACTTAGAGCTGAAGCGTATTCGTTCAAGTTTATTGCAATTGAAAGCGCTTCATATCATTCATGACCATTCGAAAATAGGGGAGATCAATGTGAACAAAAGGAAGGGATTCATCGTTCTCTTGAGTATTGTGATGCTTTTGGCTTTATTGTCAGCATGCACCAAAGCAGCTCCCACACCACCAGACAATTCAGGCACCGCAGAATCCAATCCAACGGGTGAGGATCAGGGTAAGGAAGATGCCGGGAAGGATCCGGCCGCGTCGCAGCTGACAGGAAATATTAACATTTCCTTGCCGAATGCATCGGCGTCAGTATGGAATGCGGTAGCCGAAGCGTATATGAAGAAAAATCCGGGAGTGAAGGTCAAAGTCGACAACAAGCCGGCGGAAGGCTACAAGGAATGGCTGACGGCTCAATTTGCAGCAGGTGTGCCGGATGTTGACCTGGTTACGAATAACGAAGTCGGTGGCCTAGTTAACAGTAAAAAATTTATGGACTTTTACCCTTATTTCGATAAGGTCAATCCTTATACGAACCAGCCTTGGCAGGACACCCTGGATCTGAAAGCGATGGGCATTAACCTCGAAGGTATTGGAGCCGAAGACCATTTGTACAACCTGAACTTTGAATCCGTACAGATCGTATGGGTGTACAACAAGGAGATTTTCCAGAAAGTCGGCATTACCGAAGCTCCCAAAACGTTTAACGAGATGATCGATGCTTTCAATAAAATAAAAAAGGCCGGATATACACCGCTGGCGCTCGGCGGAGACTCCAAGTCGATGTGGAGCGGCCAGGCGGGATGGCTGGTGCGGATCTATGCCGATCAGTACATGCGCGATTACATTAACATCATCAGGTCCCAAGAGCAGGACTATACTTACGTCCCTGAGCTCGACGAACAATGGAAATACGATCTGACAGATCCGTATAACGATTCCAACAGTAAGGTGACCAAAAACGAAATGCGGCTGTGGAAAGCTGTTAAAGACAAAGAAGGTCCCTTCAAAATTGCCGGCAATCCCCAGTGGAAGGCTTACTCGGAAAATCTGAAAAAACTGTTCGATTATGTGCCGGACGGATTTTTCGGAGTGAAAGAGGACCAGGCTTACAATCTGTTCCTGACGGGAAAAGCGGCGACGATGTTAGGTACGCCGGCCTCCTACTGGCAGCTCCCTAAAGATTTCGCGGATGAGGAAAAAACGGGTGCCACAGGAGGCGTGAAGCCTTTCGAATACGGATTCTTCAACATGCCTTCCATGGAAGGACCTGAGGTGATGGCACCGGCCCGTACGATCCAGATTCCGATCGGATTCTACGGTTTCGTCAATAAAGACGCGAAGCAAAATGAACTGAACGTGGATTTCATGATGTACCTGACGAGTCCGGAAGGCTACGCCGTATATTTGGATGCGATCCAGAAGAGTGACGACGCTTCCCTCTCAGGTGCACCGGCCATTAAAGGCATTACGCTCCCGGATGAGATGGCGGAGGCATTCGCCGACTTCAAGCCGATTGGAAATACCGAAGGCTATACCAGCGCCGCGAACAATCTGGCTCGCGGAATGTGGGATTACCAGCCGTCCGTGCAGGATTGGGTAGGGCTCGTACAGCGGTACTTCAGCGGTAAGCTGACAACGGATCAATATTTGGAGCAGCTGCAGGCGAATATCGATAAATATATGGAACCTGCTATGAAAGAAGCCAAGAAAGAACTCTCCGACTTGGATCACCCCGAGCGGCGTCCGCCGCAGCGTTAATCACTTTTTCACACAGGTCTGCACATGCATTTGCATGTGCAGACCACGTATGATGACCCGAGGAAAACAGGCAATTCGTAAGGATGACGGATAAAAAGGGAGGTTCATCATGAGGAAAGCCCCATGGATATTTCTTGCACTGGTCCTGCTTCTAGGGCTTGTCCCGGGCGCAGCACTTGCCAAAGACCATTGGTCCATTGAAGGAGCGGGGAATATCACCTCCCTCTCCGTATCAGCGGATGGGAGCCGTGTGGCCGTTGGGGGTCATAATGCGAAGGCATTTCTTTACGATTCCGAAGGCAATCCCATCTTTGAGGTTGAGGCCGGAAATGTCGTTACAGGGGTAGCACTTCTGAGTAACGGCACCTTTCTGGTTTCATCGGATGACAGGCATCTGTATGCGTATGACGAGACAGGAGGTCAGCTGTGGGATTCGGATCTGAAGCGGCAGGTCAAAAGCTTGGCCGCATCGCAGGACGGGTCCACCATCGTTCTCGTTACCCAGCGCAGCAAAGATCTGGTCATTGTGGATCAAAATAGCGGAGAACAGACAGGCAGCATTCCCATCGGTTCCCTGTTGAAGGAAGTGAGCGTATCGGGCAGCGGACAGTGGATCGTTGCCGCAACAAGCGACCAATTCGCCTATCTCCTGGACAAGGATGGCAGCCTGCTGTATAAATTCAGCGCAGATAATCAAATCCAGGCGGTGGCCGTTTCGGAGAATGGCCTGGCTGCTGTGGGTACGGCTTCCAATAAGGTGGAATTGTTTGATCAGAACGGGAGCGTTAACAGCTCAATTAACACGAGGGACATCGTGACCGATGTCTCCTTCTCAAGCGATGGGGAACGGATCGGCGTCTCGGATTTATCCGGTAACTACTATATTTTCGACGGGCACGGAAAGCAGCTGTGGGAGTCAAAGATCACTGGGGAAGGCCGGGGCGTTCAATTTGACCGGGAGGGCAAGACGCTGTATTCGGGCACCAATGACGGAAGGATTTTTAAGTACGATGTAGGCAGTGTCATCGATCAAGCGGCAAGCAAGGCACGCCTAAACGCTATGTTATGGGCTGCAGCCGGTGTCTTGGCGGTCGTCCTTATTCTGCTGTACTTGCATTACCTGAAGAAGCGCAACCGGCTGGTTATTTTCCGCCAGATATGGAAAAGCAAATATATTTACCTGGGCTTGGCACCGACCTTTATCCTGGTGTTCGTCTTTCTCTATTACCCGGCTTTTTCGGGCTTATTCCATTCCTTATATGACTGGCAGCCAGGGGGCAGGACCACCTTTGTCGGCTTGGCCAATTTTGAACGAATGATTCATGATCCTTATGTCATTAAGGGGATGGGCAACCTGCTCATTCTGATCATCACCGGTTTGATCAAAGCGATTATCCCTGCACTCATTACCGCTGAACTCATATTCCATCTACGCAGTAAACGTCTGCAATACGGCTTTCGGACGGCATTTACCGCATCGATGGTTATTCCGGGTGTGGCCCTATTGTTGATTTGGCAAAACCTGTATGATCCGAACGTGGGTCTGATCAATAACGTCTTAGAACTGATCGGGCTTGGTTCCTGGGCGCATGGTTGGCTTGGTGACCCTAATACCGCCTTGTGGGCTATTATTTTTATCGGGTTTCCGTTTATCGGCATCCTGCAGCTGCTGGTGTTTTACGCAGGTCTGCTGTCCATTCCGAACGAGCTGATCGAGTCCGCAAAAATGGATGGGGCCAATCTTTGGCGGATTATCCGTTCCATTCATTTGCCGCTGCTGGGCGGTCAATTCAAGTTTCTGATCATTTTAACCCTCATTGGCATTATTCAGGATTTTAACGGCATCATGATCGTTACGGGCGGCGGTCCCATGGACTCGACTTATGTACCCGCACTGCAGATGTATTATGCCGCCACCAAGTTTAACGATCTCGGGTATGCCTCGGCGCTCGGTGTAAGCATGTTCCTGGCGATCCTTGCGATTACGGTTGTGAACATGAAGCTTATTAAAACAGAAGATTAAGGAAGGAGGAGAGGCATCGATGTATACCCAAACGGATACAGCGGCAGAAAGCGTTGGCCCCGTGAAAAAGCTCAGAAAAAACGAAGGTTGGCTCATTAAGGTTCTCAGTTTCCCTCAGATCACCATCATCGTGCTGCTGTGCGTGCTGGTCATCCTGATGCTGGTGCCGATTCTGTTCATGATCGTCAGCTCCTTAAAAAGCAATGCGCAAATTCTCGGCAATTTCTGGGGACTGCCTTCTCCGGCCAAATGGAATAATTACGGCGCTGCGTTCACCAGTATTTGGCGATATATGGTGAATTCCATCTTGTATGCGGTCGGAGCCAGTGCTAGTGTCATTCTGCTCTCTTCCATTTCAGGATATATATTCGCCAAAAAAAGCTTTCCCGGTAAAGAACTGCTGTTTATGATGATGCTGGCAATGATGATGATTCCGGGTGTGTTAACGCTGATTCCTTCGTACGTCCTGTATAATAACCTGGGACTAACGAATACACCTTGGGTGATCATTATTGCCGGTGCAGCCGGCGGGCAAATCTTCGGAACCTTTTTGTGCAGGAGTTTTATGTCCGGCATCCCCAGCGAGCTGTTTGAAGCGGCCCGGATGGATGGAGCATCGGAGATTCGTGTATTTTTTCAAATCGTCATCCCGCTGTCGCTGCCGATCCTGGCCACCTTGTTCATTATGCAGGCTGTTGGCGTGTACAATGATTACATTTGGCCGCTGCTTACGATCAGGGACAGCAGTCTTCAGGTGGTTGCTGTTGGCCTTACCGTCTTTACAAAGCAGTTCGGCATCACCGATATGGGAACGCAGTTTTCGGCATACGCCATTTCCTCGATCCCGTTAATTTTGATTTTCTCTTTCGGCATGAAATATTACATTCAGGGCATGACGCAAGGGGCTTTGAAAATGTAGCGTGTGAGATGAATCGTTTGATCAATGTAGCGCTCTCGGCGCTGTGCTCACTTCATCGAGTAACAAAAAAGCAGCCGGCGGCTACCGGTTGCTTTTGATTTTGGTTTTGGTTTCTTTGGCCGGTGGTACGTGTCAGCGATAGAAGTCAACCATGTCTGCAAACAGGCGCTTGATCAAATCAAGCTCGGCATCGCTGTACCTTCCCAAAAACTCGTACATTCTTTGCCTTTCCATCATATGGAGCTCATCATGCGCAGCAAACAGCTTTTTGCCGGCAGGAGTTAACCGAAAGTACACTTCCTTTTTGTTATCATTGAGCTGGGCTTTCCGCACCCAACCGGCTTTAAGTAATTTGTTCGCGATCTTGGAGGTGTTCCCTTTGCTCAAATTCATCTTTTCCGCGATGGAAGTGACATTGATCGGCTCCTGCTCCCCGATGCACGCAATGGTGTGCAGTTCTGTCATGTTCAAACTGAATTCGGCACCGATGTGCTTCCGGATATCTTCAAGATAGGTTGCGGATATTCGGGATTCGTATTCTTCTTTTTGCTGAAGAAACTGAATAAAAAATTCATGAATTGCGGCTTTGCTTTTATCTGCAGTGTCCATGGTTCATGCTGGCTCCTCGACTCATTTTTTTTAGTATATCATAAATAGTTTCCTGAGAAATAATTACGCATACTTCTAGGCAAGGATGACACGTCAAGGGTGGCCGGTACAAGGGAAGCTGGTTTCAGACTTTTGTTTGCGAGCGAAAAAAAGAAGTGCTAAACCTAGATAAGTCCCGGCGAGAAGAGTTAAATTGACTTTAAATCATTATTTATGTATTCGGCGATACGTCTGGCATCCTGCTGTACCCACCCCAAAAGAGCAGACCCTCTGCAGGACAGCCACGGTAGACCGATAAAATATAGGCCAGGAATATTAGAAATACCTTTGAACTGGGTAATTTCTTGATGTTCATTAAACAGATGATTGATTTTGATCCAGGAGAAATCCGGCCGGAACCCGGTTGCCCAAATGATATTGTCAGCCTCAACATGTTGGTCGTCCGCAAAAAATACAGTACGTGACTCCGCGCTGACTGCCCTCGGGAATAACTTGATTTTCCCTTCTTGTAATCGTTGTTTTAATTGGAATCCATAGATTTGTTCAGGTTGTTGGCGTAACCACTCCCCGCGTTTGGTGTGATTTCCTGCCTGTAAAAAACCCAATTTGTCGTAATACCAAAAAATACTCTTTCCCAATATGTACAGAGGTTTAAAATGGAGCTGGTTTGATGCGGATAAATAGACATCAAAGTTATTAGACAGTTCTACTGCAATTTGTGCACCTGAATTTCCTGCTCCCACGACCAACACGCTTCCTGGTTTAAGCTGGCCGGGATTCCGGTATGCGGAAGAATGAAGCTGAGTCGTATCATTGGAAATGGATTGGCTGATGGCTGGAACATACGGTTTATGAAAAGGCCCTGTAGCCACGATTACATTTTTGGATTGAATCGTTCCTCGGATTGTCTCCACCTCAAATCCCCTTGGGATGGAGGTTAACGACTTGACTTCCGTATCCAATTGAATCGGAAAATCAAAGGTTAAAGCGTATTCCGATAAGTATGCGGCAACCTCATCTTTTGTAGGAAGGCCCTTTGGATCTCCAGGCAGATCAAGACCAGGTAAACGGCTGTAATTCCTGGGTGTGAATAATTGTAAGGAGTCGTATCTGTTGCGCCAGGAATCGCCTAAAGCTTTGGCTTTATCGATTAACATAAATGGTATTTCTTTTTGCTTTAAGAAGTAGGCAGCTGCAAGACCAGCCTGTCCGGTACCAATAATCAAGACATCCAGCATAGAAACTCCCCCATGAAAATTAATTTTTATTATATAATACATGATCATTTGTTCATATGTAAATGAAATGATTTGAATCTTCGCTTGAAAGCCAAGTCCAGATATATGGAAAAAGGTGGGATTATACCGATGGAAAGCAAGCAAGAAAGAAGACTACCGGTTAAACGGCAGTCTTCTTCTAACAAGGACTATATGGATGACAAGAGGAGAGTTATCTTATACCAAAGTTCTTACTCCCTTGACTGCGAGAGATTATAGATCCCAAACTCATAAAAGGAATATCCATAATCGGTGGCTCTTTCAATCCCCTGAAATTTAACGTATCTGGCTGTAACGGGAGCGAAATGGACCGTTTCTTTGCCATCATGGGCCGCAATGATGCCATCATTGTCCTGGATCACGCTGCTCCAGTTCTGCTGGTCGTCAGAGACAAGGATTTTGTAAGTTTTGGCGCGGGCGAATTCCCACTCGATGCGGACCGTATCGAATGCTTTGGTTTCGCCTAGATCGACCTGGAACCAGCTGTCATTCACGTAGCTGCTAGCCCATCTTGTCGAAGAAAACCCATCGACGGCATATTTCGGCGCCAAGGTCGAAACGGAGCCTTCGACGGAAGAGGCGGTTGCGGTTTTATTTTCCGCCAGGTTACCGGCAAGATCATACACCTCTTCTTTCAGCGAAGCATAAGCCGTATCCGAAACGATACGATCCGCATACAGTTGATTCAGCTTTGCATTGAAACCTTTGAGGAATTTGTCAAACTGCGCCGCATTCTTTCCTTCAAAACGCTTCATCTGGTCCAGCTGTGCGTTCAACGAGCGGGGAGCCCCGGGCGTCGTGAACTGCTTTTGCTCGGCGAAGAGATTCACATGAGCTTTCATCGTGTCAGCGGAAGATGCCGCCCGGATCGTGTAAGCCGTCGTTTTGGATTTGGCAGCCGCCACGGTAATGGCCAGTTGATGCTTACCTGGCATTCCCTTCAGATCAATCGGCGTTCCAGGGGCGTAGGGTTTGCCGTCGAAAGTGGCCGTAACCCTCGTCAAACCGCTGTCGTCACCGTCACGGACTTCCCATGTGAATGCTACTGTTTCGGTATCCGGTACGACCACATCGCCTTGTAACATTTGTCCGTTGATAAATACGTCTGCTTCAGGTGGTGTACTGTTTTGAATGTCGTATGTTCCGTTCAAGTATTGATACAGCCAGTCATACATGAGACGCAGGCCGGGATCTTTGCTCACCGCCAAATTATAAACCGCATTATTTCCCTGGTAATAAGCTCTGAATCCCTTTTGCATCAAGCCGGTTGCGGCGCCGCTGTTCAAGTAATCGATATAACGCTCACGGAATACGCCATCCTGCAGCATCCGGTCATCAAATTCGACTTCATTCGACATTCCGTACCGCTTTGCAGTATCTGCGGCATCTTCCAACCGGTCTTGATCCATACCGCCAAAGAAATAGTTCGGTTGAAGCGCCGCGGCATCAAATCCTACGTCTTTCCACACATAACTTTTATAAGCCAAAGAGTGGGGGATCCAGAAAAATTTCAGATTCATGTCATGGACCTTGCCGCTCACGGCTTTAATCAAGCCGGGTCCCGTTTCGCTTGTGCTGATTTGTTCTTCCAGCCAGTACATGCCGACGAGCTCCAGGTTGGAATAATTCGCGGCCTGCCATCTTTGCCGTACCTGATCCAGCCACCACTGAACCGCTTTTTTTCTGTTTTCGAGGGCTTTCTCTTGTCCGACGACAGAGGCATTAAAGCTTAACGATTCCCCTGATCCGTCCACATCGCCAAAATCGTTTAAAGATTCCCCTGGATTCGGAATCATGAGCACAACCTTCTCTTTATAATCAGGTTGGTTCAGCTTGGACCCGACTTCCTTGGTCGCCTCATTCAACTGCTGCATATCTCCCGCAGCCGCAAAGGTTTTGTCCAAATACCAGGTCCAGTCCCCCAGATTTGTTTGCCCAAGACCGAAATCCCGGCCGGCAGGGGAAGCAAGCCCGAGATATAATACACCGTCAAAAAGCCAGTCGGCAGGTTCCCCGTTCTGATCCACGTAACTGATGTTCGGGATGATCCGTTCCTTGGTCCAGTCCCCCAAACCATCCGCATACTGTCCGTTATACAGCAGATTCAGATTCCGGATCCCGCCCGTAGCGTCGCCCGGCTCCAAAAAATGAGGCTGCTCAGCGGGAACCTTTACCGCTCCGTCAATCTTTCCGTCCATGCCCATAATTTCAATTTCGTCAATGTATTCCCATAGGGTAGGATGCATCGTGAAAATGACTTTTACATAGCGGGCATAAGCCAGCTTGCCGTCCGCGCTTCCGCCTTGGATTCCGTCCCGGCTGCCATCCCACGCAAACGTTTCCTGCCTTGGCGGTCCTTCTCCCCAGAGCAGTTGGGTGGCGTTATGGGAGAGAAGGCCCCAATTCTCCTTATCGTCCGAGACATACATCGATACTGTCAAAGGTACGAGGATGGAGTTGGCAGGGTAATCCTGAAAAAAATGGGCGGTTATTTTTCCGATCGACTTTTCCTCACCCAAATCAAACACGACTTCACGCGCTTTGCCCCGAACATGTCCTACCCAGGCCGGGTCCTTCATATCCAATTGTCCATATTTCCCATCTGTAAGCTTATTCCCGGCATCAGGATGCGACGGATCCGGGGCTTCAGACCATTCATAAGGGAGTCCAAGGGCAAGATTACGGAGCTCCGGCTGCACCTCATCTAGTGGTGACGCTGGATCTTCCGCCGGGGAAATCCCTTTTGCCTGTATCGTCGGAACCAGCTCGCTCGCTTGGGCCGCGGGAACCAGCGACACCATCATGACTGCAGCCATTGCAACCGCAGCCCATCTCTTATACCAACTCATTAAGTTCAGCTCCTTTTCTCGGGTTAAGAAACCGCTTTCAAATTTTGGTCAGCATTTTCTTCGAATCAAACTTTCCGTCACCCCCTCACTGCGATTCGATCTGACAGGTGTAAGTCATGGAGACACCCTTCCGCATGTTTGATGGTAAATGGGGCCATATAGGCAAGGCAAGCAACATTTTTTGATGCGTTCGCAATATTTTCATAACACTGGAGGGAGGGGATTTAAAGACTCATTTATGCGATTCTGAGTTCATTGGCCCGAATGAATAAACCGCGTTTTATGAGATAATCATCGCTATGTCATCCGAACTGAGCATAGAAGGAAATGGGTCCAGGCTGGCGAACTCCTCAGATAACCTGAATTTTGATAAGGAAAATTATGGTGTGAGGGGGCGTTTAAGGAAATGAAAACGATTCGCAGCATGTACGAACAGCTCTATTGGGCCGACAAGCGCATACTGGATGCGCTGGAAGCTGGCGGGGAGGGGGAATCCGAAGCCGAAGCGCTCCGGCTGCTAAGTCATACTCTGCGTGCGGAGCAGGTGTGGTTCACCCGGCTGCAGGGACAGGACAGCAACCACCTGCCGCTTTGGCCAAACGACAGTCTGGATGAGTGTAAACGTCTTGCGCAAGAGATGCGGGAAGCCTTCAGCGCATATCTCGCCGAGCTAACCGACGAACGTCTGGACGATGTGATTACTTACAGCAACCAGTACGGGAGATCGTATCGGACATCCGTTCAAGACATTTTGACTCATCTTGCGCTGCATGGCCAGTATCACAGGGGGCAAATCAACATGAAGCTTCGCACAGCCGGCATGGAGCCGGTCAACGTGGATTATATTACATTTGTGCGGCAGCAGGGACAGTAACCCCCCCGTTCTCACTCAAATGAAAAAGTCATAACCACAGATTGTGGCTATGACTTTTTTTTGGATGACCGGTGCTCCAGTTCGTACGCTAGAAGATATGCCCCAGCTTGTCGGGGTTTCGAACAATATAGATGTTGTGGATCTTCCCATCTTCGAAGTGAAAGAGCAGCACTCCATTGACCGCGCTGTCTTCCGAACGCAGCAGTATGGCAGCTTCTCCATTGACTTGCCCCATATCGACAGTCGTTCCTTCTCCAAACATGGCTGCTTTGCGCATGCCGCCGAGAAGGTAACGCCCGACCCGTTCACGGGAGACAACCGGATGGACCGTTGCAACCACTTTGCCGCCACCGTCGGCAACCAGCACGACATCTTGGTCCAGCAGCGATAAAAGCTGATCCATGTTCCCTTTCTTGAGGGCTCCCATAAATCCATGAACCCATTGCTGGCTCTCAGGGTGGATCTGAACGGGCTCGTCGGTTACCCGTCCCATCTTTGCGCTCGCACGGCTGAACAGTTTCCGGCAGCTCACTTCGCTTTTTTCCATAAGCTCGGCGATCTCGTTGTAATTGAAGCCCAGCGCTTCGCGCAGGATGAACACGGCACGCTCGGAGGTCGTCAGATTTTCCAGCAGAACAAGCATTCCATAAGAGAGGAGATCATCCCTTTCCAATGCTTCCGTTGAATCGTCGTTTAACATGAGAAAGGGCTCGGGAAGCCATTCCCCGTAATATTCTTCCCTTTGTTTTCGTGCCGATTTCATCATATCTTTACAGTGGTTCGTGACCATTTTGCACAAAAAAGCCTTGGGCTGTGTTAAACGTTCCCGTGGGATATCATGTACCTTCACAAAAACATCCTGCACGGCGTCTTCCGCATCGGAAACCGAACCTGTCAATTGATAAGCAAGCTTGAATAACAGCTTCTTGTACTGCTTGTAAAGATCCTGCATCCGACTTGCTCCTTCCGCAGCTGATTTTCTATTTTCACCTTAAAGGAATCAGGGCTTTTACACAACCTTTACCGCCACTCGACGATCTCATCGAGGCGCTGCCTTGCTTTTGGACGTTTGGGGTCCTCTTGCCGGTATCCGAAAGCAACCATACAGGACACGCCGAAATCGCCGTCACCGATAATACCTTCGTTTTGTAAAATAGAGGTCACCTGCTTTTTATCAAATCCTTCGATGGGACTGGAATCAATGCCGATTTGAGCCGCGGCTGTCATCATGTTGGCCAGTGCGATATACGTTTGTTTGCATGCCCATTCAAACAGGAGACGGTCATTATTTTCGAGCTCCGTTTCGATGAAGGTTTTATAGAACCCGGAAACCCGCTGCACTACTTCTTCAGGCATATGCTGGATGTCTTTCAGCATTTTCATGACATGAGCCGAATCATGCCTTAAGCCTTGTCTGGCCAAAATCACAACAAAATGGCTCGCCGTAGGCAGTTGTCCTAGGGCTCCGCCCGTGACAGGTTTTAACTTTTCGCGGAGCGCCGCATCCTGAATCACGACGAACTTCCAAGGCTCAAGGCCAACCGAACTCGGAGACAATCTTCCTGCCTCCAAAATAAAGTGGAAGTCTTCATCCGGGATTTTTTGGCTGCTATCAAATACATGGCAAGCATGTCTGAATTGAAAAGCATTTAAAATTTCTTCTTTTTTATTCACCGCTGCGATCATATGGGATCAACCTTCTTTCGTGGGTTTACACATATAACGAGGTAAGGCTGGCATTTGTGACCGCTGCTCAAACACGACTCTTGGTTCATTTACAATGCGGAAGTACTGTGTTAAATTTAATCGTGTATCAACAAATGAAATCTAGTTTCATCTTGTGAAACATATTAGTGGCTATTGTATAAAAATGATTTGGATGATGAGGATGGAATAAGGGAGGAATATGATGGATGAGTCGATGAAGAACCAGGTAAAGCAGCAGTTTTCCCGGAATGCGGATAAGTACGTGACGAGCGCAATCCATGCCAATGGCGAGGATCTGGCCTGGCTCGTGTCCTGTGCCAAAGCAAACGCAAATATGAATGTGCTTGATATCGCAACAGGGGGAGGGCATGTAGCCAATGCGCTTGCCCCGCTAGTTCGGCATGTAACGGCTTGCGATTTGACCCGTGAAATGCTGGCGGCAGCAGAACGCTTTATCGGCGGCAACGGACACACGAATGTAAGTTACATAACGGGAGACGCAGAGCAGCTGCCTTTTGAAGATGAATCCTTCGATCTGGTGACCTGCCGAATCGCCGCGCATCATTTCACAGATGTTCCGGCTTTTGCCGCTGAGGCTCTGCGGGTTGCCAAACTTGGAGGGAAACTGCTCTTCATAGACAACGTAGCTCCCGAGCAGGACCCTTTGGATCAATTTTATAATGATATCGAAAAGTTACGGGACCCGAGCCATGTCCGGGCATGGAAGAAATCGGAGTGGATTCATTTGCTCGAAAGCACCGGCTTCCGCATCGAGATGGCCGTCTGCTTCCCGAAACCGTTCCGGTTTCAGGATTGGTGCGAGCGGGCAGGGCTTCCGCAAGCGGAAAGAGATGCTTTGGAGAACAAGATGCTGCAGTCTGCAGAAGGCATGCGCAGGTTTTTCTCGATATTTTCTGATGAAAACGGCAGGCTTTCCAGCTTTTCCGGAGAATCCGTCTATATTCAGGCTGTCCGGGTGGAGTAACAGACGGGCTCCTGCCGCTGGGCGGCTGCCACGCCTTAACTTATCGATAACGGATGGGTCGGCCGCCATTCCGTTTCCCACTTGAACTGGGAACCAGGTGACGGCCGAAATATTGATCCTGAACTTAAGACAGAGATTCTGAGGAGGTTGCTGATCTGAAAGGAGTCGTTCAAAATGTTCTTATAGGAGCTGCAGTATTTGTTGTAGGATTAATCGTTATTTTACTTCTTACAAGCTCTGATATGGATGCAGAACTGACCTATTATGCGGCGATTGCTTACGCCCTTTTGTAATTAGCAAGCGTTATATCCGTTTGTACCGCGGTTGTCATTAGAAAGATCAATTCAATAAAGAAAAAAGAATCTGATTCATCTAAGGGGTTATGACGAGCAGCAATTAAGAACGCCGGGAATGATAAAAATGTACATCATCAGGCAGGAAATGGCGAAAAAACGGATAAATGATGTAATAGCGCACATAAAATGAATTGGATCGTTATTACCGCTGACAACGCAGCGTTAATTGGTTTTAGAAGAATACGCCGCAGCACGGAAGGGTCATGCAAAGAGGCCGGCGGAATTGCCGCTTGTTTTTGTATGCGCTTGCAAAGAGTCTACTACGTTAAGGAGGTTGAGGAAGTAATGGAGCAGCAGGTACAACCCGAAACGAAGAAAACGAGGGGCGGCCGGACCTACGGCATTATCGATTGCGACGTTCATCCGTCCCCCATAAACACGGACGAAATCCGGTCTTACATGTCCCAGCCGTGGAAAGACCGCTATCACGGAAGCACGCGGGGCTTTTTCGGCAATCCAGTTCACGGCGCGCGTCTGGACGCGACGCCCCCAGGGGGCGGCCCGACCGGCTCCAACCCCGATTTTTTGCGGGAGCAGCTCATCGACAAATATGGCCATGCGTATGCGATTTTGCTGCCGCGTGCTTTCTGCAATCTTCAACCCGACCCTGATTTCGGAACCGCGATCGCTGCCGCATTCAACGATTGGCTGGCCGACACTTGGCTCGGCAAGTACAACCATGACGGCGTGTTCAAAGGATCGATTACGGTCAACCATCAGGACCCGCAGGCTGCTGCTCGGGAAATCGAGCGATGGGACGGGCACCCGCATTTCGTCCAAGTCATGACTGATTCGGGTGCCCGGGCCCCTTTCGGACAGCGGCAGTATTACCCTATCTACGAGGCATGCGAACGCCACGGCCTTCCCTTCGCCATCCATCCGGGCACGGACGGCATGGGTATCAACATCCAGCCTTCTCCCGGTTACCCCACGCATTATATCGAATGGCATACCTGTCTTTCCCTGGGCTTTCAGGCCCATCTCGTCAGCTTCCTTACTGAAGGCGTGTTCGAACGCTTCCCGAATTTCAAAATCGTCTTGACCGAGGGCGGCGTCGCTTGGCTGCCCGGATTGATGTGGCGCCTCAACGCGGAGTATAAGGCGCTACGGTACGAGGTTCCGTGGATGAAACGCCGCCCGAGCGACTACCTGCGAGATCATGTCCGGCTCTCCTCCCAACCGCTGGAGCGGCCCGATGATGACCGCGAGCTGCTGCAGATGCTGGAGATGATGGACGCGAAGCACATTCTGATGTTCGCGAGCGATTATCCGCACTGGGATTTCGATTCGCCTACGCAAACCTTTCCGAGACTGCCTGAAGAGATGCACCGGCGGATTTTCTTCGAAAATGCACGCGAACTGTATAACCTATAACCTATTCGGCTGGGAGGAAGCGTGAGAGATGGGTAGACATGTGATCGGAGCCGCGGCGGAACTGCCTCCGGGCAAGAACAAGATCGTGATGGTCGAAGGACGTTCCGTCGGAGTGTTTAACGTAAACGGCAGCTATTATGCGCTGAAAAATGCCTGTCCGCATCAAGGCGCCCCGCTGTGCATGGGCCGGGTGACCGGGATGACCCTGCCGTCCGAGCCGGGACAGTATTTGTATGGAAGGGACGGCGAGATTTTGCGGTGTCCGTGGCACGGCTGGGAGTTTGACATTACGAACGGCAAGTCGATCTTTGATCCGCATAAATGTCTGGTAAAGACTTATAAGGTGGAGATCGAGGAGGGGCATACCGAGGAAGAAAGCCCTTCCGTTGAAACTTATGAGGTCAAAGTGGAGGATGCGAAGATCGTCGTCTATATTTAACGGGGACGAACGGTATGAACCCGGGCTGAAGGTATCAGTCGCAGCGGCCGACAATTTCGGGAGCTTGGCAAACCTTTCGCCGTATGCGATGATGGGTTCATATATTCGCTCGGGAAGGGGAAATAACGGATAATGAAATGCGCAATTCTGGACGATTATCAACAGGTTGCCTTATCGATGACGGACTGGTCCGCCGTCGCGGAGCGCGTCGAGCTCCGCGTATTCGATCATCATTTCGATGACGAGGAGGAGCTGGCCGCCGCGATCGAAGATTGCGAGATCGTCGTCATTATGAGGGAGCGGACGCCGTTCCGGGAATCGCTGTTCCGGCGTCTGCCGCGCCTGAAGCTGCTGGTCACGACAGGCATGCGCAACGCCTCGGTCGATCTGGCCGCGGCTGCGGAACGAGGCGTCGTTGTATGCGGGACGCGAGGAGGCGGCGAGGGGACGACGGAGCTGACTTGGGCGCTCATTCTCGGGCTCGCAAGAAGGCTGGTACAGGAGAACGAAGCGCTGCGCAGCGGCGGAGCCTGGCAAAGCACGATCGGCGTAGACCTGATCGGCAAACGGTTAGGGCTGCTCGGCCTCGGCCATATCGGAAGCAACGTCGCGCGCATCGGGCAGGCGTTCGGCATGGAGGTTATGGCCTGGAGCCAGAACTTGACCGCCGACAAAGCCGCCGCCGCGGGAGTGAAGCTCGCATCGTCGAAGGACGAGCTGCTGGAGAGCAGCGATTTCGTCTCCATCCATGTCGTGCTCAGTGACCGCACGAGAGGGTTGATCGGCGCGCGGGAGCTTGGACTCATGCGTCCGTCCGCCTACCTCATCAACACCTCGCGGGCACCGATCGTTGACCGCGAGGCTTTGATCGAAGCCTTGCGCAGCGGCAAGATCGCGGGTGCCGGCTTGGACGTATTCGAGCAGGAGCCGCTGCCTATAGACGACCCGCTCCGGACGATGCCGAACGTGCTGGCCACGCCGCATATCGGTTACGTTACCGAAGCGACCTACCGCGCCTACTTCCGCGGCATCGTCGAGGCGATCGATGCGTACCTGAAAGGCTCGCCCGTGAATGTGATTGGGTAACGAAGGCGATGTCATCACGCCGGACATGTTCAGCCGCTGTCTCGAGCTTGGCGCATACGCCGCCGTCGTAGGCGGTGCTATTACGAGGCCGAAGGAAATTACGTTCCGAATCGTACAGGCATCCGCGAGATGATTTTTTAATGGATTTGGTGATTATTTTAAATCCCTGATTCGTCAGTATCTCTGATGTATCCGGGTTTTTTATTTTAATATAGGGGCATTTTTGGGAGCAGCATATTCAGATACGCCAAACCAAATCAGTGCAGCCCACATTGATGGAAATTCTCCTATTGTGTTAAAATTTCTTGTGTTTGTTCAATCAGATTGCCGAATAATAGCTGGCACAGGAGGGTTCGAACATGAAAATATTGATCGTCGGCGCAACGGGTACGCTTGGAACGGCGGTTCGCCGTGAATTGGAGCAGAGCCATGAGATCATTACGGCCGGACGCAAAGGGGCTGACGTCACCGTCGATATGTCGGTACCTGATAGCATCATCGCCATGTATGATGCTGTCGGCAAGGTCGATGCGGTGATCTGCACCGCCGGACAAGCTTACTTCGGTCCGCTGCAGGAATTAACACCGGAACGTAATGAAATCGCGGTCTTAGGGAAGCTGAAAGGACAAATCAACCTTGTGCTGCTGGGGTTGGACCATGTAAATGATCAAGGAAGCTTTACCCTGACTACCGGTATTATTATGGACAGTCCCATTGTGGGCGGAATCTCATCAGCGATGGCGGGCGGTGCCATCAAAGCCTTCGTACAGTCGGCAGCCATTGAAATGCCAAGAGGAATCCGGATCAACAATGTCAGCCCAAATGTACTGGAGGAGTCCATGGATACCTATGGACCCTATTTCCCGGGCTTTGAGCCTGTACCTGCTAGAAGAGCTGCCTTAGCGTTCCGGAAAAGTGTGGAAGGTGCCCAGACCGGACAAACTTATACGGTCTATTGAAGTAAGACGACCGAAGCGAATGTTGTTGTCCGTAAAGTCGAAGCTAGATTAACAATTGAATGTAGCTGTCAGCGAACAAGAAACTTTGGCAGATATGCAGAGCCAGTGGTTGGAGGATATCCAGCGACTGGCTCTTTTTATGCAGTTCCTCGTTCTGCTATCCTCTACAGGATCCGAAGGTTGGCAAATCGAATGATGGAACCCCAGGTCCTACCTGCCGCTAGCGTCTTTGTCATAAGTCTGGACGTAAATACCGTCCCCTTCCTGCCATTCGGCGATCAGAACGTCTTTATAATCGGTTATGTGATACGGTTCCAGCTGTGCTCTCAACCAGGATTCGTCAAATCCGAGATCCTTGATTTCGTCCCATAACACCTTCCCGTCGCGGATAATCGTTACGGGAACGTATACCGGTTTGTCAGGCAGGTTTAAGTCCTCCCCGGTCGTTTTCTGATACTTGGACTTTTTTAAAATGCTGAGGGAGCCGTCGGCCTCCAAATAGCAGAAGGCGACCTCCCGAATCGAGAAGGTTTCGCTCTGGCGGAGCAAGCTTTGCAGCTGGTTTATGTTCATCCGGTTTTTCTTCAGCGCCTGAAGATCCAGGACGCCGTTTTTGATCAATGCAGAAGGCTTGCCCTCAAATATCCCCCGGAAAAACAGCGATTTTTGCCCCAGGTATTCGATAATGACAAGCAGCACTCCCCACAGGCAGATGGAATAGACGATATAAGACAACCCGACTTTCGGTTCATACAAGGCGTTTCCGAGCAGCTCTCCAAACACGATGGAGGCGATGAAGGTGAAGGGGGTAATTTGTTTTATGATTTTTCTTCCGGCAAATCTCACGATCACGAACAATAAAAAAAATCCGACGATTAGTTTGAGGGTTACGGGCCCTAAATGTATTTCCGGCATATCATTAACCTCGCAGCGGCTTCTATTTTGGATTACATTCTATGTATGCCCATATTGCGCCCGATATTTACTATCTACGTTTCAAGCTGGACGGTAACACAAAAGAACCGGCATTTGGCCGGTTCCTGGATTAAGGATAAGTATGTGCATCTGAGATTTTGATTTCCGATATCGCAAGGAAAGCTTCCGCTAAGTGCAGCCTGCTTTCCTTGAAGATTCGTCGATCGACGTTTTCTAATGCGGCGAGTGGCGGAATGAAAGACAGATGTTACAGTTTGCTTATCGTCAGCAATCTTTTTCCCATGAACCATATGACAGTGCCGGTGCCCCACAGAATCAAGGCGGACCCAAGGCCGACTACGGACATATACGCATTGATGTGAGCCTCGCCAAAGCTGGCCTCCACAGGCAGGAACAACAGTGTTGCTAGCGCGAGCAGACACAGTAACGCCCCGGTCAGATGATAAAACTTGACCCGGAACAAAGAGGCCAGCGGAAAAAAGTGAATTCCGACAATCAGAGCGGTGACACTGGGGATCAACGCCGTGCGGCCGGCGGCATAGCAGACAGCAACCGCAATGGCGATTGCGGCACCCTCTGCCGCAAAGACGATATTGAAACGGATGGCGATCCGTTTGCCGGGCCTTGCATCAGCTACTGCGCTTTGATCCTTGATCTTCCGCGACCCACGGATCAGCGAGGCACCTCCGATGAACAGCACAACCCCAATGGCGACAGCTGCGGCTAACCACAAAGGAGCTGCTAACTCCTGCAATCCCATGATGCCGGTATACGCCCACAGCGTACCGAATAAGGCCATAAAAAAAACGCCGCTTGCCGTTCCGCGTATGGCGGAACTATGGATGGTGCCAGATGGTTTTTTCATAATATTAACTCCTCCGAATGGATATGATCTTCACTGGATTCATCATATCAAACGGACCGAACCCCCAGGTATTCACGGTTGTCATGACTTTGATGTGACAGTTGTCATCAATTTCCCTATGCTCCAACGCCGCAATATTTCGGCAGTATGCCATGCCAAAGAAGCCGACCGGCAATGGGCGCCGGTCAGCTTCTGCAGGTCGTATTATTTTGTCCGCAAATACCGCTTGTCCTTCAGGAATAACCACCAGAACAAAATAAACGCCGGCAGCAGAATGACGGTGCCGAAGCCGTAGCCCCAGAGCAGCGACACGAACATCGAGTGGTTCGTAAAACCGGCCTCCACGGTCAGGTCGGGGTGTACGATGTAGGGCATATGCGCTCTCCCGTAGGCGTAGCTCGCAAGGGCAAACTGCAGGATCACGGCGATAACGGACAAGCGCAGCCAGCCTTTTCTGCCGTTTTTCCGGCGGATCCACAGTGCACCGTACCCGATGGCAAAAGCGACGACCGACAGCAAGAACCACACCGACTGCTCCTGCATTCGGGCTACGATCCATAAGGCTTCCGGAACCATCGTAAACGTCGCCAGGACGGCCATCGCCAGCGCCAGCGGCCCCAGAACGACCGCGATGGAGCGGTAGTGCTGCGAGACCTGTTCGTCGCCGGCTTCCCGGCCGTAGTCGGACAGGAACAAGGCCGACAGGAACAGCTCGGTCAGAATGCCGAAGCCGACGTGGGCGTACAGCGTGGCGCTGGTCAGCAGCTTCCCGAACTCCAGCTGGGGAAACCCCTGGCTCATGTGAATAAATCCGCCGAGCGAAATCGGCAGTACGCTGACGAGCAGACCTGGGATCAGCAGTCCGGTGACGCCGGACACGATCCGAAGCGCCAGTTCATGCTTCTGGACAGAGTACGAATAGACGATGAACGCGCTCCGAAACAGCAGCAGGACGAGCACCAGGCTCACTGGCACGAGCAGGAGCGTGCCCAGGACATAAGCGGCCCGGGGGAAAAAGCCGACCAGCGCGACCACGAGCAGGACGAGGAAGACGTTGGTGACTTCCCAGGAAGGGGACAGGAAGCGATTGGCGATGTCGGCCGCATGCGGATTCCGTCTGCTGAACACCATGGACCAGAAACCGGCGCCGAAGTCGATGGAACCGGCGATGGAATAGATGAAAATAAAGCACCAGAGAATGGTGATCGCAAGCTGCGTGTCGCTCATAGGCTTCTCCCCTCTCCGTTTACGCCCTCCACCCCGTCGAAGGTGACCGGATGCCGTTTGAAATAGTAGTACATCACCACGGCCGTGACGATGAGCAGAAAAACATACAGGCCAAGGAAAAGGACAAACAGCGAGCCGAGATGCTGCGCCTTCGTCGCGGCCGACGCCGTCGTCTGCATATGGTAGATCGTCCACGGCTGACGCCCCGTACAGCTGAACACCCAGCCCGTTTCAATGCCGATCATGGACAGCGGGCCGGCCAGCAGCAGGGCGGACAGCAGCCACCTCGGATAGGGACGCTTGGTCAGCAGCCGCAGACCGACCGTAAAGGCCGATGCGAGGATCAGCAGCGTGCCGATCCCGACCATGACGTTGAACAGCGTATGAATGATCAGCGGAGGCCACTGATCCTCCGGAAAATCGTTCAGACCCTTCACCACCGTGTCGAACCGGTTGCCCGCCAGAAAGCTGAGCGCCCACGGAATTTCGATGGCGCCTTTAATACTGCGGGTTTCTTTATCAGTGACACCGCCGATCGCGAGCGGAGCATAGGCTTGGGTCTCAAAGAGTCCCTCGGCCGCCGCCAGCTTCTCGGGTTGATGCTCATGCAGCATTTGCGCGGTTTCGTGGCCGCTCAGCGCCGTCATGAGCGAAATGATCCCGCCGATGAGCAGTCCAAGGAACAGGCTCTTCTGGTGATAGGACCGCTCGCGTTCCGACGATCCGCGCTTCAGCAGCTTATAGGCGGCAACCGAAGCGACCGCAAACGCGCCGGTCATATAGGCCGAGAGCAGGACATGCATGGCCGTCGTCGGCAGGCTCGGGTTGAACACGGCCGCCCATGGATGGACGTCAAACACCCGGCCATTTTCCATCCGGAAGCCGCTGGGCGTATTCATCCAGGCGTGGGCGTCGGTAATGAGCACAGCGGACATGCTGGATCCGATCGCAACAAAGATGACACTCAGAATCCGCAGGGTTGGCGGAAGCCGATCCGCCGCGTAGACATAGATGGACATGAACAGCGCCTCGAGGAAAAATGCCCAGATCTCAATCTGGAAGGGAAGCGCGATCACTTGGCCGACGATTTCCATAAAGCCGGGCCACAAGAGGGACAGCATCACGCCGACCAGGGTTCCCGACGGAATGGCGACGCCAAGGAGAATGGCGAGGCCTTTGGTCCAGCGTTTGGCGAGCGTGGCGTAGTCCTTGTCCTTTTTCACCTGGTACAAAATTTCCGCGATGACGATCATGAAGGGGATGCCTACCCCGAGTGTC
Source organism: Paenibacillus sp. S28 (assembly GCF_016624415.1). NCBI lineage: Bacteria > Bacillati > Bacillota > Bacilli > Caryophanales > Paenibacillaceae > Paenibacillus > Paenibacillus sp. S28. Next base: position 21,715 of record NZ_JACVTM010000008.1, read on the forward strand.
GCAAAGATGATATGAAACGCCATGGACGATCCGAACAGTGACCGTGCCAGCATAACGTTATCCATAAGAAGCCTCCGTTCTGAGCGTAAAGTCGCATCTTATTGTGAACCAAGGTTATCCAAAGTATTCCTGCACAGATAAATAACGCCAAGAGCGTAAAGCGGCCGGAACAGAGAGTAAGCGGGCGGGGACAATGGATTGTGGCTGTAACCATCCTGACTGTATAATGAAGATAAGATGACTAGGAAAGGGGCGACCCGGAGTGAAAATCAGCGAATTGTCGCAATTAACCCATGTCAGTGCCCGCTCGATCCGTCATTACGAAAATAAAGGTCTTCTAATCGCCGACAGACTAAATAACGATTACCGGGATTTCCCTGAATCGGCCGTCGGGCGGGTCAAGGCGATCCAGCTGTACTTGAAACTGGGATTGACGGTTGAAGAGATCAAAGCGTTATTCAGAACGGAAGTGGCCGATCCTGACGGTTATGAATATTGCGAGGAGATGCTGGCCACGTATGAGGGAAAGCTGCAGCAGGTAAATGAGCAGATCGAAGCCTTGCACGGGCTGAAGACATTACTGGAAAGGCAAATCGCCTTCACCAACGGGAAAAAGAACGTCGTATAGCCAAGACAGCACTGGAGCGCCGGAAGCATGCTCCGGTTTTTTTATGTTGACATTGACACTAGTGTAAACCTTTATGATGGGCTTAATCTCGTGATGAAGGGAGCTTTACCTATGAATACAGGTTTTCCAAATGACAACCGTCAAGCTGGCGATTCGTATGCGGCCGGCCATTCCAAATCAATCACCCTCATCGGACTCGGCCCGATGGGACAGGCGATGGCGCGCGTACTGCTTGACCGCGGCTATGCCGTGACCTTGTGGAACCGGACCCTCGGCAAGGTGGAAGAGCTTGTCCAGCAAGGTGCCGTCCAGGCCGAGACGGTTGGCGAAGCTTTGGATGCGAATGAGCTTACGATACTTAGCCTCACCGATTACGACGTCATGTACACTATTTTCGAACCGGCCATAGAGCGCTTAGCAGGCAAAACGATCGTCAACCTGAGCTCGGACACGCCGGCGAACGCCCGTAAGGCGGCGGAGTGGCTAGCGGACCGCGGCGCCCGTCTCGTCACTGGTGGCGTGCAGGTTCCTCCTTCAGGGATCGGCCAATCCGGATCCTACACGTATTACAGCGGGCCAAGGGAGGCGTTTGAGGCTTATAAGGAGACGCTGGAGGTGTTGACCGGCACCGATTACAGGGGAGAGGATCCCGGACTTTCCATGGTGTATTACCAGATCCAAATGGACATGTTCTGGACATCCATGCTCAGCTATTTACATGCGCTTGCGCTGGCTGACGCAAATGGCATTTCAGCGGAACAGCTTCTGCCGTATGCTTCAGCGACCCTGTCGTCGCTGCCGGGCTTCATCGCGTTCTATACGCCTCGCCTTGACGAGGGGCTGCATCCCGGCGATGTGGACAGACTGGCCATGGGTGTGGCGAGCGTCCAGCATGTCGTGCATACAGCAGAAGATGCGGGGATTGATGCTGCTTTACCGGCTGCCGTTCTCCAGATTTTCAGGCGGGGAATGGACCAAGGATATGCCGGGAACAGCTTTACCAGCCTGATTGAAACGTTCAAAGCAGCCAAAGTGCGGAACACATGACCCGCAATGCCGAAGCCTGACTCCATTTGGAGTTCAGGCTTTTTTGTACTGTATCTGAGAAGCCGATTGACCTTCGTCAAGGTCTAGGGGTATACTTTATTCAATTTTTCAGAATACGTTTTCGTAGCTCGGCATGAGCAAAAAAACGAGAGTCTGTTTTACATATAACGATATAAGTTGACCTATCGTAGGGACATTTTACGTACTTGCTCCTATCGTTCATTTCAAATTTTCAACTTATACAGCTTCTGTTTCTATGACTATGTATGCGCTGCATGCAGCGTAACGATCTCAAGGAGGTTATCATTTGCTTACTACATTAAATCTAGCCGGAATTTGGGAACTCCAACTGGATGGGGAGAAGTCCGGATTGCAAACGCCGTTCACCGATACGATGGAGCTCCCGGGCACGACATCCCATGCCCGAAAAGGGGAGCGGAACGAAGCCGCAGAGATCGGCTCGCTGACGGATGAGTATCGTTTTGAAGGCTATGCCTGGTTTTCACGGACGTTTGAAGTGGACGCATCACTCACGGGGTTACCCTGCCTCCTTTACCTGGAGCGTACGCGTGTGACAACCGTTTGGATCGACGGTGAGGAATTGGGCAGCCGTAACAGTCTGAGCACCCCCCATGTGTACGAGATCTCCGGAGGACTGACGGCAGGAACGCATACGATGCTCATTCGCGTCGACAACACGAACTATCCGACCAAAGGCGGCCATCTTACATCCCCGGATACGCAGACGAACTGGAACGGCATCACCGGACGGATCGAGCTGCAATTTACGGGCCAGCGTTACCTGCAAAATGTCCAGGTCTATCCGGATACAGCAAGCCGCTCGGTCACCGTCAAGGCGTGCCGCGTGGGCATTTCCGCAGACAAGCTGGTCGTGTCAGCATCCGGATTCAACGGCGATTACGAGCATCGGCCGGAGGCGCAATCGTTCAGCCTTTCCGATGATCGCGAGGTCGTTATCACATACCCGCTCGGTGAAGACGCCAGACTGTGGAGCGAGTTCGATCCCTACCTGTACAAGCTGAACCTTCGTCTGGAGGACGAGGAAGGAACGCTGCTGGACGTGACCGAAATCGTATTCGGACTGCGGGCATTCCAGGCTGATGGCGATAAGTTTACCATTAACGGGGTCCGGACCTTTTTGCGCGGGAAGCATGACGGCCTCATTTTCCCGTTGACAGCCTATGCGCCGACAACCGTTGACGAATGGCTGCGGGTGCTTACCATTGCCAAATCGTACGGCATCAACCATTATCGCTTCCATACCTGCTGTCCGCCGGAAGCCGCTTTTACCGCGGCCGATCTGCTGGGGATCTATATGGAGCCGGAGCTGCCGTTCTGGGGAACCGTCACCGACGAATCCGATCCGAATCATAACGCCGCCGAACAGGAATACCTGATCCAGGAAGGGTTCTCCATGCTGGAGAGCTTCGGCAATCATCCGTCTTTTGTCATGATGTCGCTCGGGAACGAGCTGTGGGGGAGCAAGGCGCGCCTCAGTGAAATCCTTGCCGCTTACAAAGCGTTCGATGACCGCCCCTTGTATACGCAAGGATCGAACAACTTCCAGTTCGTGCCGGACATTCTCCCGGAGGAGGATTTTTTCTGCGGCGTCCGATTCTCGCGGGATCGTCTCTTCCGCGGATCCTACGCCATGTGTGACGCGCCGCAGGGCCACGTGCAGACGGACATGCCAAGCACCCGCAAAGATTATGACGAGCAGATCCAGCCGTCCGTCATCGGTAAAGGACCGGAGGAAGGGACCGGGAACAGCATCCAGATCCAGTACGGAACAGGTACGAAGACCGTGCAGGCGTCAGCCGTAGAAGAACAATTGATCCCCCGCATTCCGGTCGTTTCGCACGAGATCGGACAGTATGCCACCTTCCCGAATTTTGGCGAGATCGAAAAATACACGGGTCCCCTCAAAGCCCGCAATTTCGAAACGTTCCGGAAACGGCTCGAAGATAAGGGGCTTGGCCATTTGGCGGAAGCATACTTTTGGAACTCGGGGCAGCTGGCGGTAGACTGCTATAAGGAGGAGCTGGAAGCTGCTTTCCGGTCCCGACGGCTGGCAGGGTTCCAGCTGTTGGATCTCCAGGATTTCAGCGGCCAAGGGACGGCGCTTGTGGGTGTGCTGGATGCTTTTATGGACAGCAAGGGCTTGGTGGCTCCGGAGGAGTGGCGGACGTTCTGCTCCGACGCCGTGCTGCTGGCGCGTTTTGACAAATATCATTTTACAGCCGGCGAGCGTTTCGATGCGCACGTCGAACTGGCTTATTTCCGCGGCATACCGCTAAACGCGGCTGAGGTGGTCTGGAACGTTGCGGAAGGCGGGACGATACTGGCCGAAGGAACGCTGGCTGCAGAAGTATCAAAAGACGACAACTACGTCGATTTCGGGGATATCTCCTTTGTGGTTCCTGAACCTGCGGGAATGACACAGGTCACCTTGTCACTCGCCATCACCGGGACGGATATCCGTAAAACCTACCCGCTCTGGCTCTACCCGTCTGGAGTGACTGTCGATGAATCTGCCGAGCAATGGGTAACCGCACTGGACCCAGGTGTCCTGGCGCGTCTTGCGCAGGGAGAGTCTCTGCTGCTTACGCCTGACCCGGCCCGGCTGGAATCCGCCGTAGACGGTACGTACTGCACGGATTTCTGGTGTTATCCGATGTTCCGGTCGATATCGGAGAGCATGAACAAGCCTGTGCCTGTCGGTACGATGGGACTGCTGATCGATCACTTGCATCCGGCACTGCGGCATTTTCCAAGCGTGTCGCATTCGACGTATCCTTGGTGGAGCATCGCGACCCACTCACGTCCGCTCATTCTGGACGAACTGTCCCAAGCATTGTCGCCGATCGTTCAGACGATTGACAATTTTGAGCGCAACCATAAGCTGGGCCTCTTGTTCGAGTGCCGGGTCGGCGCCGGCAGGCTCCTCGTCTGTCCGCTGAATACGGAAGCGGTGATTGGTACGCCGGAGGGCAAGCAGTTCCTGCACAGCCTGATCGAATATGTACGATCCGAAGACTTTGATCCGCAGGTTGAGCTTGCGCCTTCCGAGCTTCAGGCCATCCTGTAAGCTCACGATCTTCAGGAGGGCTCCATCCAAACCGGACGTTGCTGAAAACACGGGGACGTTTGGTTGAGCAAAGCTGCCGCTGACGTTGCAGCTCCCCGTAATTTGCCCTATGATGAGAGAGAAAAGGGGAGCTGAGCGTGGCAAGAACCAAAGCATTTGATACGAATGAAGTTCTGCATAAAGCGATGAAGGTTTTCGGGAGCCGGGGCTACGAGGGCACTACGCTGCCGGACCTGCTAACCGGGCTGGGCATCGCCCGCCAGAGTTTGTATGACACGTACGGCACGAAGCGTGACCTGTTCGTGACAGCCGTCAAATATTATATGGATCGAAAAAATCGCGATTTGCTGGAATTGATGGACCAGCCGGGTGCGGTTATGGATAAAGTGAAGCTGGCTTTCACTGCGATGATCAGCGCTCTGGCGGACCCGGAGCTGCGCCGGGAGTGCTTTATCATCAGCAGCGCGATTGAGTATGCGCCTCATGACGAGGAGCTGGCCGCCTATATCCGCTCCAACACCGAACAGGTGGAGCAGGCTTTCTATAGCATGCTGGAGCGCGGGAAGGAGCGGGGCGAGATAGATCCGGAAACCCATATCCGCGAGCTGGCCCGCTTTCTGGCGCATGAACGGATATCCTTGGTCGTTGCGGCAAAGATGGGGATGGATGAACAGAACCTGTTGGGGATCATGGAGATCGTGCTGTCGGTCGTCAATCCAAGTAAAAGTCATGTTGAATAGAAGCGGTGCACAAAAAGGGCAATCCCGTGGTCATCGGTCATGATCATGGGGATAGCCTTTCTTCATGTTGCTTAAAGAGTAAATAAGCTATTACAAGCGTAGTAGAATGGTTTTACACGTAGGGCGGCTTAAAGCCAAAGCCGATGTGAATTTTGTGAACTGAACACTGGAGCATAGGCGGGGAAAAATGAAAATGAAAAACGGAAGTATGATGAGTACACAAGAGAGAATGGAAACTGCCTTTTTATATGCAGTGTTCATTTGTTACATCCTTTTTTTATGTAAATTATTGTTCTTATCAAGGGTTTCGCTTGTGGATTTGTTCAATAGTCAAAGGACTGTAGATAGGTCGATCAATCTCATCCCTTTTCATAGTATAAAGGACTATATATTTAGCAACTCTGCCACGATAAAAAAATTCGCTTTTGCTAATGTGGTTGGCAATATCGTTATCTTTATTCCTCTCGGCACCTATTTGTCGTTATTTAAGAACAATAAAAGAACAACCAATCTGCTATTCATAGTAATAATAAGTTTATTTATTGAAATCATTCAGGGTCTTTTAGGCATTGGAGCATCAGACATTGATGACATCATTTTAAATGGTTTGGGTGGATTCGTCGGTGTTTTAGGGTATACGTTTTTAATGTTTATATTACGGGATAAGAAAAAAGTACGTACTGCAATTACAATACTATCGGCAATAGGATTACCCGTTCTATTATATTTATTATTTGCGGTGAGATTGCGCCTCTGAATATCTTTATTGCATAAGCAAGATGGTCCCTTACGGAAACGGAACGGACTTATGACAAAGGATTGTTCTTCTGCTTATGAACAATCGTTCTTTGCCGTAAGCCCGCTCCATGACCGTAATAAAGTCGAGCTATTCTTTTGCTAGCGTTTATTGGTTAATCAACAGCCCGAAACTATACATCGTTGCTCAGACGTAAGCCTTCTCCAGCCAGCACCGGTTGTCCCGGATAAAATCCTCCAGCGACCGCGGATTCCGCCCGGTTACTCGCAGAACCGTGTCCGTAACCTGATCTTCCACGCCTTCCGTCCGAATACGGCGATCCAGATCAGCCAGGAGTTCGGCGTAATCATTCGGAATACCGACAGTTGTAAGCGACTGTGCCAGCTGCTCTTCCGTAATGCGGCTGTACTTGACGGCCAGGCCGGTAACCCGGCTGATTATCGCTGCGGCTTCATCATAGCTGAGCGATTCGGGGCCCGTAATGATATGCTCCGTATTGTGCGGTTCCTTATCCGTCAGCGCATGGAAGGCGACGGCTGAAATATCATCCGCATCAACGAAGCCGATTTTGCCGTCTCCGGCTGCGGTGATGATTTCTCCCTGCTGGCGAATCGTATGGCCATGTCCTGCTTCCGTAAAGTTCTGCATGAAATAGGATGGCCGCAGCACGGCCCACTCAGGCACATGCTCTTTCAGGTACTGATGGACGGGGCCGAAGACCGGCCCCTGCTCCGTGACAGATGCGCTGGACAGCAGGACAAAGCGGCGGACAGAGGCGGCCAGTGCTTTGCGGATAAAAGGGATCATGACTTTATCCGGGTGCATGCCCGTCGGGGCGACGAGATAAATGGCACCAACACCTTGCAGGGCTGCTTCGTGGGTGGAATCGTCGTACCAGTCAAAGCGAACATGGTCTGCCAGCGCATTCTCCATGTTGGACGGACTTCGTCCGGCAATCCGGATGGAGCAGCCTTGGTTGATCAAAAGCTGGGCGAGGCGGGAGGAAGTTTTTCCTTGTCCTCCCGTGATTAGAATGCGATTGGATGAATCGGTATGCATAAGAACAGCTCCTTTTTTATCGTTTGGATGATGATCAAAGTGCTAACGGGTTCCAGTAGTCCTGAAACCGGACAATTTTTCCGTTCTTAACCTCTACGACAGAAATATACTTCTGCTCGTATGGTTTACCATCTGAGAGGACCGTCCCGCTTCCTTTGTACTGGGCGATAAATACCGGAGATTCCGCCGATACATGGATAAGCGGTTCGGTAAAAGAACGAATCTCAAGGAGGGTGTCCAGTCTTTCCAGGTACTCCTTCAGCGCTCTTTTACCATTTAAAAGTTGCGTTAGCGCTTCAGGCGCGTAAGGGAATTCGAAAATGACATCCTCATCAAATAAATCTAGAAAACCTTCATAATCTTTGTTCTTAATACGATCTGTGAACAATTGCATGATCGTTTCTGCTTGTGCGTAAGAAATCGTGCTCATTTCAGATGCCTCGCTTTCTGCGGTGGATTGGACCTGTTTAGCAATTCGCCAAAGGTATGGACCTAATATAACAATTCCGGACTAAATGGTCAATAATATTTTGACTAAATAGTCCGAAAAAATGGGTGGAAAGAGAGCGCCTGTTAACAGGAAGCCGACCCTGCTTTTCATGAATAAGGTGCGCTCCATTGGCATACGGACGAAGGGAGGTATACAATACCATTTGGGCGAGCATCGCAAATAACCCATGAAAAATCTGTTCATAGGAGGGGAACCATGCCGCAGGAAGACGTGATCAAAACCGTGATGAAACAGTATATTGACCGCTTCAATCAGGATGATGTGGAAGGCGTGCTTTCCCTTTTTGGGGAAGAAGCCACCGTGGAAGATCCGGTCGGTTCACCGGCTGTAGAAGGGAAATCCGCAATCGCTGAATTTTACAAAAAGGTGGTTAATGGAAATACCCGAATCCGGCTTGAGGGACCCATACGGGGATCTCACGGCAATTCGGGAGCCATGGCGCTGCAAATTACGACCTCAGCTGAAGGGAAAACCATTTCCATACCGGTCATTGAAGTGATGACCTTCGACGAACAAGGCAGCATCGCTTCGATGAAGGCATACTGGGGACCGGGGGATATGGTCATTAAGTAATACGGTATTGGCATGGGTGCCGCCGTACTGGAGCACATGCTGCCCGGTGCGGCGGCTTTATTTCTTCTGGGGAACAGGATGCACGGGGATACTCACGACACCAGATAATCATAAAACTTGATTTTTTTCACGTCCGGCAGCAGGTGATATTCTGGGGAGGCGCAGCCCTGAAGTCCAAATTATTATATGATTTCGCACTATTTTAATATTGTCCTTTCCACTGCATGACGGTAAGATCGTTGTAGTTTGAATTGAAACCGCTTCCTAAAAAGAATTCCATATGCGTATTTCTACAGGTATGGATTGCTGATCAACGTGAAAATGAGGTGCAGTTCATGACGGAAATCGAAAATCTTAAACAGCAGTTTGCCGATCCGCCTGCTGAATTCAGCCCTATTCCTTTTTGGTTCTGGAACGATGCCCTGACCGAGGAGGAAATCATCCGCCAAATCCATGATTTTTATGCCAAAGAGGTGGCAGGGTTCGTCATTCACCCGCGGATGGGCATGCCCAGAGAGATCCCTTATTTGTCGGAGAAGTACATGGACTTGGTCGAAACAGCCGTATCGGAAGCCGCCGATCTGGGGATGCGGGTCATTCTGTATGATGAAGGGATGTATCCTTCCGGGTCCGCCTGCGGACTCGTCGTGCAGCAGAATCCCGGGTTTGCCAGCCGGGGGTTGCGGCTTCAGGAGATCCCATGCGATAAAGGAGTAGGCCCCGTCAGGGTCCCCATCGCGCTGTCCCCAGGGGAGACGCTGGTGTCGGTTCAAGCCGTCATCAAGCCGTCTGCAGGTGAGGCTCAAGTTGAAACGGCAATCGTGCTCGAATGTGAGAACGACGGCGTGTCGTTCACGCCGCCGGCCGTAGGAAATTGGTCGGTTTTATTGTTCATCGAGACTCCATCGCGGGGAACCATCCGCGGCGTTCATCCCGGACAGGACGATGGCGAGCCGGACGCCCCATTAGCGGCCGATTTGCTGAATCCGGATGCGGTGAAAAGCTTTATTACGATAACGCATGAAAGATACTATCAAAAGCTGCATCACTATTTTGGATCGACCATATTCGCCTTTTTCACCGACGAACCGGATTTGCTCGGCCGCGGCCATATCAGGGGTCTGAAGCCATGGACGAACGGCTTCCTGAATGAGCTTATCGAAGGCGGCTTTCGCGAGCAGGATTTGCCGGCGCTATGGTTCGAGACGGGAGAATCGGCTGCTTCGGTCCGCGAAGCCTACGAAACGGCGGTTCGGAACCGGCTGGGTCGCACGTATTATAAGCAGATTGCCGATTGGTGCGAAGCGCACGGCATCAGTCTTACCGGTCATCCGGCGGGAAGCGACGACATCGGGCTGCTGGAGCATTTTCATATTCCCGGGCAGGATGTCGTCTGGAGGTACATTGCACCCGAAGACGGCAAGTCGCTCACCGGCGTGCACAGCACCATGGGCAAGTGCTCATCGGATGCCGCCCGCCACCGGGGAAGACGAAGAAACCTGAACGAGTGCTTCGGCGTTTGCGGAATCGAGGGCGGCTGGTCGCTGACCGCCGACAATATGAAATGGTACCTGGACTGGCTGTTCGTCCGGGGTGTCAATCTGATCAGCCCGCATGCCTTTTATTACTCCATCCGTGGGGAGCGCAGGGACGAGCGTCCGCCGGATGTCGGACCTCATAACATATGGTGGCCGGAATACGGCCGGTTCGCAAGATACATCAAGCGGATGAGCTGGATGATGACGGGCGGCATAAACGGAGCGGAGGTCGCCGTATTGGCGGGGGCCAAGCACCTGCCTTGGCAAATCGTCAAGCCGCTGTATGAGCAGCAGATCGAGTTCAATTACTTGGAGGAATCGCTGCTGAACACCTTCTGCGAGTTAGAGGACGGGACGATTGCGATTGCCGGTTACCGGTATATAGCGCTCCTGATTGAGGATTCCCTGCGGCTTGCGCCGTCCAGCCTGCAATTCCTGAGGACGTTTGCCGATCAGGGCGGGGTGATCATCGAATGGAGTCCTGAAAGAAAGGATAGCGCGCATATCGGCCAGGTCGAGGTAAGCCGTGCCGAAGAGGTTCCGGAAGCGCTGGGGCGCAGGCTGGGCTGGAAGCATAGGCTCGAACCCGCCGCGGAAGCGATTCGGATCACTCGGGTGATGAAGAACGATATCTGTTTCTATGTCATCGTCAATGAGGGCGAACAAAGATACGAAGGTAACTTGCGGATCAACCACACCGGTACGGCGGAATATTGGCGGCCTTGGACAGGGGAATGCGAAGCAGCGGGGACGCTTCGAACAGAGGATGGACAGATCGTTGACTTACGTATAGAGCGCAGGGAATGCATCATCCTTGCCGTGGATCCGGCCTCGGATGACCAAGGGACAGGCTTCAGAGTGGAGCCGGCGAAAAGCAAGAGGGATGGGGACGTATCGGTGGAGGACCTGTCGGAAGGCTGGCAGGTGATGGATGGTCCATGGACCGGGGAGCTCCCTTCGCTGTCGTCATGGACTCATTGGGAAGGGATGGACCACTTCTCGGGAACCGTTGTTTACGAGCGGAGCCTCGAGCTCGCAGACCCGTCCGCGTGGTCGGAACTCCTGCTTGATCTCGGCGATGCTCATGAATTCGTTCAGCTCGAGGTGAACGGCAGGGAGGCGGGGGTCCGGATGTGGAAGCCTTACATTTTTGACCTTGCCGAAACGGCGGTGCTTCCCGGAACGAACCGCCTGCGTGTGTCCGTCACGAACAGCCTGGCCAACCGCTACGACGGCAAGTCCTTCCCGTCCGGGTTGATTGGCCCGGTACAGCTGATGAAGGTGCCGCATCATTGAGATTTCTTTGGCAGGAAGACATGAGTTCGTGACGGCAAGTTGTCGAACCACTCATATGAAAGGTAACTCTTCGCTGCAGGCTGATCTGTTAAGGGATAGCGGATGACGTTACCAGTTTGACGGCCAGCTTGACGAAGCGGCACAGCGGTTTGAGTTTGAACCGGGACATAATTTCAATTGAGATCATCTTAAAATAACGGCAGGATCTGCTCCTCTTCCTGCGGCTGCACAGCGACTGTGCAGCCGTCCGAAGGGGAGTTTTCGCTTTTTGCCGTCATTGGCTCATATACGCATGCGCAACGATTCTCAAGTATATGGGTTCTGCGAGATGGCGAAAATGATGAGAAAGATTCATAAACCGTGCTGCAAGGGGACCGACAAATGTCATTTATCAAACAACTATGGAAAGCCATGCTCAAGGATGAATCTAAATCACAGGAAGCGATTGTCACACCATACACGGAAAACAATGAAAGACCATCCCTTCAACATACGCTGGAGCAATTTGACGATTGCGCCGATCTGGTGCATCGAGCTTACCCCAAACTTCAAGTTGATATCGTGTACTTTAGTCCCATGATGGATATGGACAAGCTGACTCGCGACGTATTAACCCCGATAATGCAGGCTGGTGAAGATGAAGTATCCGACTTGTTGGAGCAAAGCCAGTTTTCCAAAAATGAGGACAGCAAGCAAATCATTAAAGGGATTCTTTCCGGGCGGGCTGCTATCTTTTACGGGCAATCCGCCTATTTAGTGGATGTTTTTGGCCCTGAATCGCGCGCCGTTACCCAATCCGAAACGGAGACGGTCATAACCGGTCCCCATGATGCTTTTACAGAACGGGCGGGAACGAATCTGGCCCTGATTCGCAGCCGAATTCGAAGCTCACATTTAAAAGTGATCCAGTTGTCCGTGGGGGAAGTCACCAAAACGGATGTGTTTATCCTTTATATAGAAGGAATTGCAAACATGGATTATGTCCATGAGGCGATAAGCAGAATTAAAGCCATTGAAATGGACGCCGTGTATGACACCTCAATGCTCATCCAATGCATAGAGGACAGCCCGAAATCCGTGTTTCCCCAATTCATTACATCGGAACGTCCGGACGCGATTGCATCCAAGCTAGTATCCGGGCGGGTGGTCGGGCTCTGTGACGGGAGTCCTTCAGCATTTAGTGCCCCTACATCCGTGTTCGAATTTTTCTCTTCCTCGGACGATTACTACCAACGATGGATGGTCGGTACAGGGATCCGCCTGCTGAGATTCGTGGCCTTTATCATCACGGTGGCCTTCACCGCCCTTTACGTGTCCGTCACGACGTATCATTATGAGATGATTCCTGAAAATCTTCTGATCCCGTTAACGGAATCCAGAAGCAGGGTTCCCTTTCCGCCTTTATACGAAGCTCTGCTGATGGAAACCACGATCGAGCTGCTAAGGGAAGCCGGCGCACGGCTGCCTACTAAAATCGGGCAAACCATCGGTATCGTCGGGGGGATTGTGATAGGACAGGCAGCCGTTCAGGCCGGTCTGACAAGTAATATTTTAATTATCGCCGTGGCGATCTCTGCGATCTCCTCCTTTGTTATTCCCAGTTATGCCATGAGCGGCTCGATTCGAATCATCCGTTTCGGAATCATCGTATTGGCAGGAATATGGGGGAACTTCGGGATTGCGATCGGTTTCACCGCGATCATTATTCATCTTGGGGGAGTGCTCAGCCTTGGTACGTCATATTTAACTCCCGTTGCCCCGTTTAAGTTTAGGGATTGGAAAGATACGTTTATCCGGGCTCCATTTTTTATCCTGGATGAAAGACCTACGCAATCCAAGACTCCAAACCGGATAAGACAAAAGCCCAGAAGGTAGGTGACGGCTCATGAAGGAGAAGTTATCTGCGTTTCACGCCACCATATTAATCTATATGACCCAAGTCGGCGTATTCAGCTTCAGCCTTCCCCGAATGCTTGCCCAGCATTTTGGAACGAACGGTTGGCTTGCGATATTCATTATGGCGGCCTTTGTATTTCTAAACACCGCGATCATTGCTGTTGTTTATCGGCTGTCCAAAGGGAAATCCGTATTTGAAACGCTGGAAAGGTCGATTCCCAAAATCGTTCTGTTCCCGCTTTACCTTTTTTTATGCTGTTTCTGGGTAACGATCGGCTGTTTAGCCGCGAAGGAGTACATATTTATCTTTCAAATTATCGCTTTTCCTTCGACCCATCCGATGATCTTTATGTTTATTTTTTGTGTGCTTGCCTATTTATTAATTAATAAGGGAATTTACAATATTGCCAAAGTTTCGACCGTTTTTTATATCATCACGGTGTGGATCCTTTTTTTGTTCTTTTTTTACTATCATGACTTTAAGTGGACCCGGCTTACGCCTTTCATTTTTCAAGGTGGAAATCCGGACAAAATCAAAGGGTTTTTCGATGTGTATCCGGCTTTTCTCGGATACGAGCTGACCATACTGCTTTTTCCATATGCGGACAAAAAAACGCATCTAATGCGGTCGGCATTTATAAGCAGCGGGCTGGTGACCATCGTATATGCGTTCATTGCCTTCGTCTCATTTGGCTTTTTCAGTTTGGGCTATCTGAAGGTGCTGCAATACCCGATTCTGGTCTTGTTTGCGTATGTTCACCTTCCGCTCATAGAACGCATTGAGAATCTGCTTTACGGTTTTCTCTTGTTTACGACCATGATCACAACGGTGATGAACAGCTGGGCTGCCGTTGAGGTCGGGAAAAGGATGTTCCCCAAATTAAAAAATGCCGTATTAAGCTTTTTGATCATATTGTTCGGTTATGTGATCTCCTTTATCCCGGAGGTGCTGATGGAGGCACAGAGGTGGCTGAATTACGCAGCTTACATAGAAACCGGTCTTGCTTTCGGCTTCCCGATTGCTTTGATCCTGTTGTTGCTTATTCAACGAAGCAGAGGTGAATTACAATCATGAACAAAAGATGGCCCGGATTATTGTTGACCCTTGCCATGCTTACGGGATGCGACGATCAGCACATATTGGAGAGAACCGGATTTTGCCACACGATCAGCTATGATCTTTTGCCGGACCATAATTTTAAAATCGGACTGAGCGTACCCAAGGCAGATCCGAACTCCAAGACGGACCGGGAGGTGCTGCAAGCCATCGCCCACAGCAGTAAGGACTCACAACCGAAATTGGTCAGACAAACCAGTCTGCTGCTGGTTAACGGACAGCTGCGGAACCTTCTCTTCAGCCTGCCTTTAGCCGAGGGCGGTCTTTTGGACCAAATGGATACACTGAGCCGAGATCCATCGATTCCGCCTAAAGTCAAGATTACTTTGGCTGATGGCGATGCCTATGATTTGCTTAAAAAAAATTACAAGGAGCACCCCCGAACCGACCGGTACATTTATACTTTGCTGGAAAAGGAAGCGGCGTATCAAACGGTGCCTGAGGCTACCCTGTACGAATTCATACGGGATTATTACGATGACGGAATTGATCCGATCGCTCCCATCATCAAAGACGCGGGAGATACGATTACGGTCTCCGGCGTAGGACTGTTTAGAGGGGACAGATATATTACCAGGATCAAACCGGATGATTTGAACATATTGGCTTTGTTACGACATAATCTGCGGCATGCGGATATGACAATCCATCTGGCCTCGGAAGGACAGCACAAAGAGCTGATCACCTTCAACTATCTGAAGAGTGACCGGAAGATCGATGTTCTTCGCGACAAGAGCGGCAAACCCATGGTGATGATTCATATCAAGGCGTCCGGATCGGTGCTCGAGTATATCGGAAAATTGAAGCTGCACAGTGATGCGGACCGAAATACATTATTGCAGCAGGCAGCCAGGCATCTAGAGAGCAGAGCCGAAGAGATGATCAAGTTTTTGCAGGATAACAAGGTGGACAGCATCGGGATTGGTGCTTATGTGCGCAACAGTATGAGTTATGCGTCCTGGAAGAAACTTGACTGGTATGAAGAGTATGCTCATCTTACCGTGAAATGCAAGGTCGATTTAAACATCATCAACTCTGGACAAACCCTCTAGAAGCGGCTAACTGAGGCAGGGAAGGGGTTATTCAGAAAGACGAAAAAAAGGGGGTTGACACCAACCGCATTTAAGCATAGAATTTTCTCATAATCAAATATCTCAATTTAAAGACAAATTAATTTAAGGTTTTTGAAGGGTGGGAATCGGATGCAATCGACATGCAAAAATAAAGCGTACCTGGCGTTAATGCAGACTTCTAAAGAAATCCAGGAATGCATTAGAGCCGAGCTGGCGAAAACCGACCTTCACGTTACGGAATTTTCAGTATTGGAAGTCCTCTACTTCCATGGTAAGCAGACGATCCACGAAGTGGCGCAGCGCATTTTAGTGTCAAGCGGATCCATGACGTATGTGATCGATAAGCTGGAGCGCAAGAATATGCTCAAACGGGTACCGTGTCCTGACGACCGCCGGGTGATCCATCTGGTTCTTACCCCCGACGGGGAAGCGTTCATGCAGTCCATCATGCCGAGACATCAGGAGCGGGTTGAGCAGCTGGTTCGGATCACTGTCTGAAGAGGAGTCGGGAACCTTCGTACAGCTGCTCGGAAAAATCCAGCATCAGCTTCATGCGCAGGTTTAACCATCATCATATCCAAATAACGAGATACCGGAGGAATTTAAAATGAGTAAAAAAACGATGGGAATTCACCATATTACAGCAATTGTAGGTCATCCGCAGGAAAACGTCGATTTTTATGCCGGCGTATTGGGGCTTCGCCTGGTAAAGAAAACCGTCAACTTTGACGATCCGGGTACCTATCATTTGTACTTTGGCAATGAAGGCGGCAAACCGGGGACGATCATTACATTCTTCCCTTGGGCAAACGCGTATCAGGGCAAAATCGGCGACGGCCAGGTTGGAGTAACCTCTTATGTTGTTCCTGCCGGTGCGATGTCCTTCTGGGAAAAACGGCTGGAGCAGTTTCAGGTTCCTTTTACAAAAACGCAGCGCTTTGGCGAAACGTACTTGACGTTTGACGATCCGCACGGACTCCATCTGGAAATCGTTGAGCGGGAGGAAGGGGAGCCTAATGCCTGGAGCTTTGGCAGCGTAACTGCGGACGTTGCGATCAAAGGATTCGGAGGCGCGACCCTGTATTCTGCGCATCCGGAGCAGACGGCGGAATTGCTGGAGAACGTGATGGGTCTGGAACTCATCGGCAAAGAAGGGGATTTGGCCCGGTATCGCTCTACCGCAGATATCGGCAACGTCATCGATCTGAAGCTGGCCTCGGCAGGCCGCGGCCAGATGGGGGTCGGAACGGTTCACCATATTGCCTGGCGGGCCAAAGATGATCAGGATCAGCTGGACTGGCAAAGCTATGTTGCTGACAACGGCTATCATGTGACGCATGTACGCGATCGCAACTATTTCAATGCCGTCTACTTTAAAGAGCATGGCGAAATCTTGTTTGAAATTGCCACCGATCCTCCAGGATTTGCCCACGACGAGACTTTGGAAACGATGGGACAGCAGCTGATGCTGCCGGCGCAATACGAACCTCACCGCGCTGAGCTTGAACGGGTTCTGCTTCCGTTTGAAGTCAGAACACTGGACTAATTGAAGGGAGGGGCAACCTGTATGATATCCATCGATCCCCAAGCCCAGAGCGAAAGGGATAACTACAAGCTGCTGATTGGCAGCATCATTCCCAGGCCGATCGCGTTTGTGACGACGAAATCACAGGATGGCGTATTGAACGGGGCGCCATTCAGCTACTTTAACATCGTGTCCAGTAACCCTCCGATGATTTCCCTGTCCATTCAGCGGTCAGGCGGCGAACTTAAGGATACGGCCAGAAACATTCGCGACCTCCAGGAGTTAGTCGTTCATATCGTGGATGAGCAGAATGTTCGGCAAGTGAATGAAACCGCGGCCAAGCTGCCTCCGAACCACAGCGAAATCGAATTAGCCGGATTGACGCCAGTCAAAAGCACCAAAGTCTCTGTTCCGGGCGTCGCCGAAGCCAAGATACGGATGGAGTGTGTGCTCGAACAAGCGCTTGAGCTGGGCGGAACGGGTTCTGACGGATGCGACTTCATTATCGCCCGAATCGTTCAGTTTCATATCCAGGAGGATCTGTATGAGAACGGCCGAATCGACGCTCGGCGTCTGGCTGCGGTTAGCCGGCTGGCCGGCAACCATTACGCGCGGATCGGGGACATATTCACGATTGAGCGCCCGCAGTAATTTTGCTCGAATGGAACTGAAAAAATGGCGGTGCAGGGGGTTATCCCTGCGCCGCCATTTTTGACTTCCAATCGATTGCCGCCTCCTTTTGGCAAATTACGGGCAAGCGAAGTGATCCGACCTCAAGGCTCACCTTCTGGTTTATGTTGTGCCCTTTCTTACCGGGTGTCGTAAAATGGTCCTTGCCTTCTCCGGAGGGGTGCTCATGATATCGGAAATATAAATTTCATGATGAAGCCCGTTTTGTACCAGGTTATGTTCCTTCATAAATGCCTCAATCAAATCGACGGTTTCCTGCTCCCGATCATAGGGGCCGTTATGCATCATTTGCACGCATTTACCCTCATTGATCGTTTCTAGGACGATAGATTGAATGAGCGGATTGTCCATGATCGCATTTATTTTGGTCCTCTCCCAATGGCTCTCCGTCACGTAGTCGGGAACTCGTATGAGCAGTTTCCAATACCATTGCTCCATTGGCACTTCCCGAACAGGCTTATTGCTGTCCACCCACCAGAGCCCCTCCAGAACCGGCACGATAAAATCTTTGCCTTCCATCATCATCAGTGATTTGACTCCGTATGCAGAGGTGTGAAGTGCTTGTACAGCAGCCAGGTGGGCAGATCCGCCAGGGGCACCCTGATCGGAAATTGTAAGATAAAGGTTGCTTTCAAGCTCAATCAGTTCGGGGTGATCCGGAGCGTGATAATACTTGTTGTCTGTAATCATTAGATTCATCAAGGTTTGCCTCTCCTTTCGTTTAAGGTGCAGTGACATTGTACTATACCGTTTACGACATCATTATGTCATTAACTGTTCGGTTTTTTTAGGCCAACGTTTTGTGTTTTAATGAGTGTGTATTGAACTATAGTGTGAAGCGGGAATGGAGGACAAGGGCCTTGAAAATCGACAGGCTTCTTGCTATCGTGACGCTGCTGTTGGGGCGCGATAGAATAAGCGGCAAGGAACTCGCCGAACGCTTTGAGGTATCGGTCCGAACGATCTGCCGAGATATCGACGCAATTAATAAGGCGGGTATCCCTATCGTATCCTATACGGGGATCGCTGGGGGTTACGGACTGATCGATCATTATAAACTAGACCGTCAGCTGCTGACTTTTGAAGAACTGTTTGTGATTGAGACGGCTCTGAACGGGATGCTCTCCTCACTGGATGATCAGAAGATCCAACTGTTAATGGATAAAGTACAAGCTCTTATCGTAAAAGCGGAACGTGATCAAATGCAGGAGCATAAGCAGAAAATGATCGTAGACTTTAATCCGTGGGGGCACGGACGATCGGAACAAGACATTATAGAACAATTGCGCGGAGCCATTAAGGACAACCTGATGGTTGAATTTGATTACCCAAACACGATTGGCGAATATTATGCTCGCAAAATAGAACCGATGACGATAGCATTAAAAGGTTATCATTGGTATGTGTACGGGTATTGTACGACTCGGAAGAATTATCGAATCTTTCGATTATCCCGAATAAACAACCTCCGGATTGCCTTAGAGAGCTTTGTTCGCCGAGATAAAACGATCGAGGATTTAGAGGCTTTATGGAACGATCGCGGTCCGGTTACTCGTTTGGAGTTACATTTTCAGCCGCAGGTAAGAACTAGAGTACAGGACTACTTCAAAGCGGAATCGATCACCCCTTTACCTGACGGCTCACTTCAAGTTAAAGGGGAGTTTCTGGAGGATAGTTGGCTATATGATACGATTCTAAGTTTTGGGCCGAATGTCCTTGTATTGGAACCTGAACACATAAGGGCAGAGATCGCCGATCGAGTACGCAGAACTGCTCAATTATATGATAAATGATTTAACTCCTAACAATTGAAAAGACGTGACCGGATTGGCCGTTAACAGCGACCAGCGTTCCAGTACACGTCTCATGCTTTACCATGACAAGCTGCTCAAGTGAGGTTCACGATAGCCCGGCCCCGCATGCGGCCTTGAAGAATTTGAGTCAACGCGTCCGGCAGATCGGGCAGCGCAATCTCGTGAACGACGGAATCGAGCATTTCTTCTTCCGGCAACCACTCGGCCGCGATCCGTCCCCACACCTTGCGCCGGAGCTCCATAGGGCTCTGCACCGAGTCAATGCCGAGCAGATTAACGCCGCGTAAAATAAACGGAAGTACCGATGAGGCGAAGTCCATTCCCCCGGTAAAACCGCTGACAGCGACAGAGCCTCCGTAACGGACCGATCTTAGGACATGAGGCAGAAGAGCCCCGCCTACCGGATCGACCGCACCGGCCCACCGCTCCTGATGAAGGGAGCGTCCTTCAGGCAATTCCAGCTCTTGGGGCGAGATGCATTCGGTGGCGCCTAGTTTTTGCAAATACTCGGCTTCAGCGCTCTTACGGGAGCTGGCCGTCACGTCATAACCTGACCGCGCCAGCATGGCGACGGCCCAGCTTCCCACGCCGCCGGTGGCGCCGGTCACGAGCACAGGGCCTTGGCCGGGAGCCAGCCCGTTCTCCTCCATCCGGTGAATGGATAACGCAGCGGTGAACCCGGCGGTGCCGACCGCCATCGCTGCCTTCGCCGACATACCCGGCGGCAGGGGGACGACCCAAGCAGCGGGAACCCGCGTCATTTTGCTGAAGCCACCCGGATGGGATACCCCCAATCCGTATCCCGTAACGAGGACTTCGTCTCCCTCACGGAATGCAGGATCAGACGAAGCGACGACGGTTCCGGACAAGTCGATTCCCGGAATATGCGGGTAACTGTTCACGATATTGCCTCCAGGGATGCTGGCCAGCCCGTCTTTATAATTCACGCCTGAGTATGCAACACGGATCGTTACGTCTCCTTCCGGCAGATCGTCCAGCGAATAGCCCCGTATTTCCGGCTTCAGCTTTTCCCCTTTCCAATCTACCGTTAATGCTTGATAAGTGTTCATTTTTGATGCCGCCTCTCTTGAAAAATGATGGATGATTTGCAGAAAATTAAGCTCTGAGCATCGATTCAGCGTTTCAGATTCAGCTCTGCCCGATCGAATCAACAAACTCTTTGAGTTCCAGATTAAAGCGCTCCGGCTGATCCCAAAAGACCGCATGTCCTGCTTCTTCATACAGGGATACCCCGGAATGGGGGATGATTTCAGCGGTTCGCCGGCTGGCCTCAAGCTTCACGGTGCAATCCTGGGCTCCGTGCGTGATCCGAACGGGCTTCGTCATCGACGACAATACATCGTCGTTCGTGATCTGCCTGTTAAAGATTCCTTGATGTACGAATGCCGGAACGACCACATTGGATCCGAGAAAGAGATAGTGCTCCTCGCGGGTCAAAGTGTGATAAAACACGCTTTGCCCCAGCCACTGGTCCAGCGTGTTGATCCGAACCATCGGTTCGTCGGAGAAGAGGCCCGCCGACATGTTCAGCGTGTCGCTTCCCATATCGGCTATTAAGGATTCCCTGCCCAGCCGGGTTAAAGCACCAGCAAACAGGATACCTCCAATTTCGTTCTCCCCATACTCCCGGATATAGTCGAGAAGGGGGATTCCCGCGAATGACCACCCGACCAATACCGGTTGAATCAATCCCATCTCTCGGATGACTGAATGAATATCCTCTGCCCACAGCCGTCCATCGGCATACCCTTGCGCCGGTTTATCCGATTGCCCGTGTCCGCGAAAATCCATCGTTACCAGGCGGTAATCCAGAGCAAGCTCCGAATGAATCTGCTTCTTCCAACACAAGCTACACTGCGATCCGCCGTGCAGGAACAGCATCGGGCGGCCATGGACATTGCCCGATTCCTCGACATGGAGCTTAACGCCACCGCCCCCAGTTACCGTAAAAGACACGGGCTGCCGCAAGTGGTTTAGCATCTGCTTATCGAACGTCATCTGCGATCCCTCCTTATAGTTAGAATCGTATCCTTGTTCATTCATTTCGTCTAATTTATAATTCGTATATAAATCATGCATAAATGTAATGGATGAGGAGGGGATGAAAATCGAGTGGCAGCAGATTGAGTATTTTATTGCGGTGGCGAAGCTGCAGCATATGACGAAGGCGGCACAGCAGTTATCCCTGTCCCAGCCTGCCTTGAGCCGTTCCATTGCAGGCTTGGAGAAGGAGCTGGGCGTGGCTTTGTTCGAACGGAGTGGACGTAATCTGGTCCTGAACCGGTTCGGACGCCTTTTTCTGGAACGGGCCGAACATGCTTTTCGTGAAATTGAGCAAGCCAAACAGGAGATCGCAAACCAAATCAATCCGGAGGCGGGTGTGATTTCCCTTAGCTTCCTGCATACGCTCGGAGCTCAGCTGATCCCGAGCCTGCTCGGTTCCTTTCGGGAGCGTTATACCGACATCCGTTTTGAGCTTCATGAGAGCTCCAATCAACAATTGCTTACGCTCATCTCCAATCACGAATGCGATTTCGGCCTTTCCACGCCCGAGCTGCTGGATGACAAGTTCAACTGGCATTTGCTCGGCATGCCCGAATTATTTCTGGCCCTTCCGCAGCATCATCGGTGGAGCAGCAAAAGCCAAATCAGTTTGGAGGAGCTGCAGGATGAGCCTTTTGTCGGTTTAAAGACGACCTGCGGGTTAAATTTCACCATCAACCAATTGTTCGAAAAAAAACAGATTCGCCCGAACACCGTATTTGAAGCGGACGAATTGGATACGGTGGCCGGGCTCGTTTCTGCGGGTTTTGGAGTTGCCTTGCTGCCGAAGACGATAGGTGTTCAAAATCATCAATTGCACTGGGTGAAGGTCGATGACCCGGCATGCAAGCTTCCGATCGGCGTAGTATGGAAAAAAGACAGGCCGCTTACCCCGGTATCGGAAACTTTCCTTGACTTCATCCGCGAAAAATATCCCTTGGTTCAACAGGAGTAATGCTGTATCATTTCATCGCATTTTGGAAATACCGCCGCTGATCAAATTCACCTTGACGGTAATGATACCAATGCTGCCCCGATCCAGCTTTAATTGGCCTTTGGCGCTGAGTTCCTGCCATTCCTTGGGCATGCTGCGGTACAGTTTTGCCGACAGGCTGTACACGTCAATGTCCTTCTCCAACCCCTTTACATACGTGTCCATGATCTGACTTTTGACTTCTTTGGCAGCCTGCAGCTCAAGCTGTTGTCGATGAAGGCTTGTGCTCAGCTGCGGAAGCGTACCCTGCATGGAAACCTTGATATCGAAGACAGGTTTCCCGTTGACGGTACGTGGCCGGATCGAAGATTTGATGTTGTTCATGACGATGACGGCTTTGATTTTCTTTTTTTCCTTGATGATCAGGGGCGTTCTTATCGTTTTTTTCTCCGTCCAGCGGAGTCCCAGGATATCTTGGGCCGGAAGACAGCTCCGGAACTTCTGATGATCCAGAAAGCATACGCCGGCCATGCTGTTGTTAGGGGACTGCTTCTGGTTGTCGGTCCAACCCGATACGGTTTCCAGGTAAGGCAGTTGGACCGTTTCACCTTTTTCTTTCCATTTCCAAATGAATTTGTACATATACAGCGGGGCGACAATGGAGCTTTGTTCATAAGACCGCATCGGGCTGTTCAGCTGCGAGTATATGGCGGACAGTTCGCTGGTTGACGTCGCATTGAGCACCCGCTCCAAGGGTTCCCTAGTGGCCATTGCCCATACGGTATAACGAAACTCGTAATACCGGTCCCATACGTCAAAAACCTGATCGATCAGTCCGTGCTTTAATGCATTCTCGGTAAAGACAACCGACTTCACGTTGCTCCAGACAATTCGCTGCGGACTCGATTCGTACAGGTTGAATACCGCGGCGTCGAACGCATCGCCTTCAGCTTTCCCGACATAGGTCTTCTGCTGTTGGGACTGCCCCGATTCTTTCTTGGCAATCCCTCCAAAGTTAACCATTTGGATGTACACGACGACTTTGTCTTTGACATAATCTACGCCTAGTGTATTTACATAGATCATATGATCGATTTCCCTCGTTCCCCAGCAGCCGGTCAGCAGCGTGGAGAGCAGGATCACAGTTAAAATGCATCTTATCGTTCTCATGCCTCTACTCATCCTTTGTTTCCGGATTGGTCGGTGAATTTTCCTTTGCCCCAAGGCATGCGGAAAAGGACCTTAAACCATTCCTTAAATTGCGGTGGGGATAGAGGGGCCAAATAAGGGGTGCCAAAGGATCGAAGATTGACCAGGAACAGGACGAGCGCCAGCAGGCTCGTCAGCGTGCCGAACAGTCCTAGAAACCCGCTGATCAGCAGAATCGCCAGCCTTAGCAAGCTTACCACCGTGACCAAGGATTGGTTCACCAGTGTAAAGGTGGATACGACCGATATCGCCGTAACGACGATGGTTCCCGGTGCTGCAATCCCGGCGCTAATGGCCGCCTGGCCAATAATCAACCCGCCGACGACCGACAAGGTCTGTCCGAAGGATGAAGGCAATCTCATCCCCGCCTCCCTGAAAATCTCGAATAGCAGCAGGCTCACCACAGCCTCCAAAGGGACGGGGAGCGGCACGCCTTGCCTGGAATTGACGATGGTCGCCAGCAGGGTGAAAGGGATCTGATCCTGATGGTATGTCGTAACCGCTGTCCAAAAGCCCGGCAAAAAAAGCGACAGCAAAACCCCGCTTATTCTTAATAATCTGGTGAAGGCCACAAAGACATTGACGTAATGAGCGTCTTCCGACGTGTTAAGCAGAAGGTTAAAGGTCACGGGGGCAAAGACCACCGTCGGCGAACCGTTCATCACCAGCACGAATTTGCCATGAAGCAGCGCGTTTACGGCGTAGTCCGGTCTGCCCGTGTAGGACATCAGCGGAAAAAAGGAAAAGCCTGTCAACGTTTCTTCCAGCTGCGTATTGCTGATCAGGCCCTTGGTACGTACGTGCGTAAGCCTGGAGCGAATTTCATCAAGTACGTTCTTCTGAATTTCACCCTTATGGTACATCAGAAATACCTCGGTCGACGTTTCGGATCCGATCGTGAACGCTTCAACCGCCAGCATCTCAGTCTTGAGCCTTCTTCGAATCAAGGCCAGATTGGTATATGCATCTTCCACAAATCCGTCCCGCGGTCCGCGGGACGACACCTCTGTATTGGGCTCCTCCGGCTGCCGTAAGGGCGGATCGGCTACGGTCACCGAGTAAAACTGATACGTAGGTTTGAATAGGAGCAGAAGATTTCCGTTCAGCACCGTTTCCTTGATGGCTTCTTCACGGCCTTTTTCAGGCAGGTTTTTCATGTGAAATGGAACCTTCTGCTGCAGGTTCATCTGGTCCGATCGAAAAATATCTTCAGAAATGTCCTTCAGCGCAGGAATGATATCCTGCTCCACTTTGTTGACGTCACACAACCCTTGGCAGTACAGCAGCTGAACGCTGTAGTCTGCATTGGATAGCTGGAGGGTTATATTCTTAATATCCGCACTCGAATCGAATAAGCGGGAGACCAAAGCATCGATCGCTGAACCGTTCCGGCTGCTTTTTCTGATCATGATGCTGCTTTCCCCCTTCGCTTGGCCAGCAGGATGAGTCCGGCCATAATCACCGAAAACGCCAGCACTCCCCACAGCGAGATAGGGAGCAAATAGTTGGACATTATTTTTAAAAATGCCTGATCGCTGATCGGCATGGTTGAGATGAAAAGGATGACCGCGTATAGGCAGCCCAGCATCCAGGCTTTTCCCCTTTTGCTCTGGATCCGGAATATGTCCAGCATGAGAAACAAGGTGAGGGAAATCCGGATGAACGCGCCGCTGAACCACTGGTACACGCTAAAAAAGTCCAGATGTTCGATGTAGCGGCCGATCGTGAGCAGTCTCCATTCCTCGTAAGCCGGAAACCTCAGCTTGGCCGCTTCGTCCGTCCCGAATTCCGTGATGGCACCGATTAGCGGCCCAAAGGTAAGGCCTGCCAGCAGGAATATGATGATCATAAAAGATAGATACGACAGGCGGGTTTTGATGTGATGATGCATGAAGAACAGCATGATCACTTCCGAGAAGCCGGCTCCGACATAGATCACCCCGCGCCACACCGGCTGCATGCCATGGGCGAGAAGCGGTTTAAGCAAGGAATAATCTTTATGCGGAGTGTTCGAAAACATGACGAAAAAGCCGAGCAGGACGACCACGGGCAGCAGAACGCTGGCCGTATTGGCAATCGATTGGATACCAAGGTACGCGTTGGCCACCGAAATGAAGAGAAAAATCAAGGCGAACACCAGAATCGGTGTTTCAGGGGAAAAGGTCTGGTGGATCCAGTAGACGGTATCCCGGGTCGTGACCGTGCATATCGCAAAGAGGTAGATCGCTACCGCTCCGGCCAGCACCCTTGCAACGAAAGGGTGGTAAGCTTTCGAGACCATCTCGAATATCGGCTGCTTGCCGATTTTACGGATTCCGAAAGACAGGATGGCAATCCACGCTAGAGAGCATGCTCCCGCAAGAAGTATGGACATCCAGGCGTCCCGATCGGCCGCATCCAGCAGAACCGGAATGATGATGACATGGTTCATCAGCCCCGTGCTGAGCATCAAGATCATGACCGTTTGAATAAACGAAATAGGGGTTTTCATGGTCATCTTCCTCCTGATTTGGCAATCCTTCCTTCTTATAGTGGGATATTTTAGATGAATTATACTGTCGAACCAAAACGAAGGCAGAGGATAACATGAGCTTCTTATGACAGTAGTAGCATCAGCTTTATTAAAAAGAGTTAACCTTTGTTAATCGACAACGCCACTTTTCGCTCCTATAATGATTCAATCTTAGGTTTAGGAGTTGATCATATTGCTTTGGCGATGGAAACAGGCTGGATTGATATTCCTTTGTTTATGCATCGGGCTTCCATCCATTTATTCATTTCCGCCTGTACAAGCATTCGCTTCTTCAGCGGCTGCGCCTTACGATATTCAAGACATAGCGGCTGGCGGTTATCACTCCCTCATGCTGACAGCTGACGGTACCGTTTGGGGTTGGGGGGGCAACGAGGCTGGCGAAGTAGGCAACGGGACGAGCGGGAATAATGTCCAGCGTCCAGTGCAAGTGCTGCAAACGGGCGGAACGGTCCTGACGGGCGTAACCGGAATAACAGCAGGCACCTGGCATTCAGCCGCCCTAAAGTCGGATGGAACCGTCTGGACATGGGGATTCAATAGGTATGGACAGCTTGGCGACGGAACCATGACGGACCAATCCCAAGCCGTTCAAGTGATAACTTCCGCTGGGGTGCCCCTCACCGAAGTAAAAAGAGTTCAAGCGGCAGGCCAAGAAACGTTTGTGATTAAAAATGACGGTACTCTGTGGGGCTTCGGGATCTCCGGCACATTGGCGGGTACCGACAATTCCAGCAATCGGGCGGTCCAAATCAAAGCTTCGGCCAATGCGTATTTAACCGGTGTTAAGGATGTGGCCGGCAGTCAATACCACGTGTTGGCCCTCAAAGAAGACGGGACGGTCTGGGCTTGGGGGTATGGCGGCTATGGAGCCCTGGGAAACGGATCAACAAAAGATGCCGAATACCCGGTGCAAGTAAAAATGAGCAGCGGAGACCTCCTAACGGATGTCGTTGATGTTGCCTCGAATGATATTGCCTCGTTTGCATTAAAGAGTGACGGGACGGTCTGGAGCTGGGGGAACAATTTGTACGGTAACCTCGGCAATGGAGGCGGAAACACAACGACTGCCATCCAGGTACTCGACTCAACAGGCGAACCGCTTACGGATGTCGTTGGGGTTGCAGGCGGTATCCAAATCAACGTAGCCATGAAGAGCGACGGTACGTTATGGTGGTGGGGTCTTCAAAATTCGGGATATCCCAAAGCGACCAAGGTGAACCTAGCCGGCGTTACCAGCTTCTCGGCCGGAGCCAATTTTGGCGTCGGGCTGCTGAGTGACGGCACGATATGGAGCTGGGGGTGGAACACCGACGACCAGTTTGGAGTGGATACCAACAAGCTCACATATTCCATAAACCCGATCAGGACCTATCCCGCAGGCGCAAATTTTGCAGCGAATCCTGGATCGGTTCAGGCAGACGGGATTAGCAAGTCAGCTATTACAGTTACGCTGAAGGATGGGATTAACGAGTCTCTTACAGCTGGTGAGGGGCAGCTCGAACTAATGTCTACGCTCGGTCGTCTTAGCGAAGTAACAGATAATGGAAACGGGACCTACAGCACCGAATTGACTCCGGGCTCTGAAGCAGGTACGGCGAAAATTACGGGGACGATCAACGGCTATCCGTTGTCCGGGCAGGGATCGGTGGTAATCACACCGTTAGCGGCATCGACCGAGGCATCCACGCTTACTGTAAATCCCCTATCCTTGACCGCGAATGGGACGAGTAAAGCCACGGTTACCGTACAATTAAAAGATGCGAACGGGAACAGCCTGACGGCCAGCGGCGGATCAGTAACGCTCAGAACGACGGCAGGGACATTGGGTCCGGTCAGCGACAAGGGGGATGGCACCTATACAGCCATTGTGACCTCGCCGACCACTGTGGGAACGGGTGTCGTCAGCGCGAAGTTGAACGGAAAGGCTCTGAGCCAAACGGCAAATGTAAAGTTCATTCCCGGAGCGGCATCGGCTTCCCAATCCGTTCTGTCGGCGAGCCCAACGACGCTTACGGCGAACGGCAGCAGCAAGTCGACCATCACTGTTCAACTGAAGGATGCGAACGGCAACAACTTGACCGCCAGCGGTGGAACGGTGACGCTCAGCACAACGGCGGGAACGCTGGGTGCGGTAACGGACCGCGGAGACGGCAGCTATACAGCCCAGCTTACGGCACCGGCAACTGCCGGTACGGCCACGGTCAGCGGGAAAGTATCGGGAACATCCATGAGCCAGACGGCCACCGTCGGCTTTGTCCCCGGCCCGGCATCTGCCGCCAAGTCCACGGTAACTGCGGCTCTATCGTCGATCACGGCAGACGGGAGAAGCAGCACAACCATCGCTGTTCAATTAAAAGATGCGAATGGCAATAACTTGACGGTCAGCGGTGGACCGGTGACGCTGAGCACGACGGCGGGGACGCTGGGAGCGGTAACGGATCACGGAGACGGGAGCTATACAGCCGAGCTCACGGCGCCAACCGCTGCCGGAAAGGCTGCGATCAGCGGCAAACTGTCGGGAACAAGCTTGTCGCAGACTGCTGCCGTAACTTTTGTCCCAGGGGCGTCTTCCGCGGCCAAGTCAACTCTGACGGTAAGTCCGGCTACCCTTACGGCCGATGGGACCAGTAAAGCGACAGTTACCGTTCACCTTAAGGACGCCTACGGAAACAGCCTGACGACCAGCGGCCGAGTCGTGACGCTGGGCACGACGGCCGGCAAGTTAGGTCCCGTGACCGATCACGGCGACGGCAGTTATACAGCCGAGCTCACGGCGCCAACAGCCGCCGGTCCGGCCGTCGTCAGTGGGAAACTGTCAGGCACGGCCCTGGCGGAGACCGCCGCTGTGACTTTTGTTCCAGGTGCGGCATCCGCCGCCAAATCGGCCTTGAGTGCAAGCGAGAGCGCGATCACGGCGGACGGGAGCAGCCGCACGAAGGTGACCGTGCAGCTTAAAGATGCCTACGGGAACCAGCTTACGGCCAGCGGCGGCCCCGTGTCATTAAGCACCACGGCCGGGGCATTGGGAGCGGTGACGGATCATGGAAACGGCAGTTATACGGCTGTGCTTACAGCACCGACGGCGGCCGGAACGGCGGTGATCAGCGGGAAGCTGTCGGGAACAAACATGGCACAGACAGCGACTGTCCATTTTGTTCCGGGTGCGGCATCCGCCGCTGCATCAGCTATTTCCGCACGCGAGAGTTCGATCACCGCGGACGGCAGCAGCCAGACGTTGATTACCGTCCAGCTGAAAGACGCCTACGGGAACGACCTGACGACCAGCGGCGGACCGGTGACGATCAGCACAACAGACGGGACGCTGGGCACCGTAACGGATCATGATGACGGCAGCTATTCGGCCGTGCTTACGGCATCTACTGCCGCTGGACCGGCGGTAATCAGCGGGAAGCTGTCGGGAACAAGCCTGACGCAGACAACGACCGTCCATTTTGTTCCGGGTGCGGCATCCGCCGCTGCATCGGCCATTTCCGCACGCGAGAATTCGATCACAGCAGACGGCAGCAGCCAGACGTTGATCACGGTGCAGCTGAAGGACGCCTACGGGAATAACTTAACGACGAGCGGCGGAGACGTAATGCTCAGCACGACAGGCGGGACGCTGGGCACCGTGACGGATCACGAAGACGGCAGCTACACAGCAGTGCTTACGGCACCGCTTGGAACCGGCAAGGCAGTGATCACCGGGAAGCTTGATGGGGTTGATCTGGAAGGGAAGACAATGGTCGATTTCGTACCGGGAGCAGCTTCACCGGAGACGTCCTTATTGACTGTCAGTCCGAACGTGATCACCGCTGATGGACAGAGCACTTCCACCATCACCGTTCAGCTTAAAGATGCCTATGGGAACAATCTGACCTCAAGCGGGGGAGACCTCGAGCTCATGGCCGACTCGGGTTCCATAAGCGAAGTAACCGATTATGGCAGCGGAACGTATTCCGCCGTCCTGACTTCTTCGAAAGCGGCAGGAACGGCCACCGTCACCGGCGTATTAAACGGTGTTGAATTAACGCAGACAGCCACGGTCATCTTCTCGCCGGGGGCCCCTTCGGCGGCAGTCTCAACGGTCTCCGTTGACAAGGACAGTGTAACGGCAGACGGAATCAGTTCGGCTGCGGTCAGCGTCCGGCTGAAAGACGAGAACGGAAATGACGTTTATTCGGATGACGGCAGTCAGGTGCAGATCTTATCGTCGCTTGGCTCGATCACGGACACAGCGGTTCTTCCGGACGGAAGCTATGAAGCTTCGGTCACGTCGACAACGGCCGGAACAGCTGTTTTGACCGCTACGCTGGACGGAATTCCGCTTGAGGGTAAAGCTGAGGTTGAATTTACGGCTGGACCCTATGTATTGGAAAGTTCCGTCATCACAGCCGGCGCGACGGAGCTTCCGGCGAATGGACTCGGTCTCTCAGTAATCACGATCGAAATCAAAGACGCTTTCGGTAACCTGACAGATCAGCATCCGGAGGTTCATGGTGACACAACGCTTGGCAACCTTTCAGATTTTACCTATAAGAGCCAGGGTGTCTATACCGCGCTGATCAGCTCTTTCCAATCGGGTACCGCGGTGATCCGCGGATTTATTGGCGAGGAAGAGCTGATGCCGGAGATCCGTATCGACTTTGGCGACGGCATGTTTATCGTTCCTTCAGACTATTCCATTGAAGTGGGGGGAAAGGCCCCTACGGTGGTGCAAACGGTAGATGGATCATCGACCGTCGATTGGACCTCAGAAGTCCAGTGGCAATATGATCCGGAAATGATCAAAGTGGGTCAGGAGGATGACAACTGGTATATTTACGGCTTGAAGCCTGGAACGAGCGTAGTTTCGGCCGTATATGGCGAAGGAGCCGAGGCCCTGACGGCGACAGCTTCCGTCACGGTGTATGCCGTTCTGAACGGATTGACATTGGATTCTCCTTCCTACGATTTACGGACGCGCGGACAAATACGGATTCAGGCCATCGCCAGTTATTCGGATCAAACGGAGAAAGATGTGACCGGATTGGTGGATTACCATATCGATGATCCGAACATAGCCAAGGTAGACTCCGATGGACTGGTTACGGGGCTGACAGCCGGGCAAACCGTCATTACGGCAACGTACGGAGGACAGGCGGCGACTGCGCTGATCAGGGTCAGCGAGCCGGTCATTGCCGGAGGAGGCAGCAGTGGTTCGTCGTCTAACGCTGGCGGTAAACCGCCCGAAACGCCGGCTCTTCAGCCGCTCTCCCTCCAAATCGAGTACGATCAAATGAAAGGGACGATCTTGCTTCACGAGGAAGAGGTCAAGCAAGGGCGCATCCATGTGCGTACCGAGGAAGGAGATCAGAGCTGGGGGCTCCGTCTTTCCGGACCACTCATCCATCGGCTTTTATCCATCAACCCGGATCTGAAGATCGAGTGGGCGACACCGGGTGGCAGCGTTGTATTGCCGCTCAAGGAGATCAAGATGGCGGATTCGGGTAATCCATCGGAAGGTACGAATGGCGAAGGGTTGTTGTTTACGATGAAACGCCCGGACGCCGGGTTGAAATCACAAATCCAAGACGCCGCAAAGCGCGCGCATGCCGAAATGATAACCGAACCGTTCCAGTTTAATGTCTCGGCGGTTCAGGATGGTGCAGGAATAGCACACGCGGTCAATATAGATAAACTGACTTTTTTGCTTGACGACAGCGCTGGCGGTAAACTTCAGCCTGATCATGCATCTGCTGCCGTTTTACAGCCGACCGGGCAAACCTTCCGTTTCGTTCCGGCTATGTTTGGAAAGGACGCAGCCGGTTCACAGACAGCTACGGTTCTTCATAAAGGCTTCGAAGCGGATGTGATTGTTCTGCTTCAACGAAACGCATCCTTTGCGGATCTTCAGAACCATTGGTCGCAGGGGGATGTCCTGCTGCTTGCCAACAAATGGCTGCTTCAAGGGAAAACGGCGTCCAGCTTCGCTCCCGGAGACACCGTTACCCGGGCGGAATTTGCTGTGCTGCTGGCCCGGGCGCTTCAGCTCCCCGAACAGGCAGGAACAAGTATCTTCGACGATGTTGACGATAAGGACTGGTATGCGGCGGAAGTACAATCGGCCACGAAGGCAGGAATCATCCAGGGGGCAGGTGACGGCGGATTTCTTCCGGATCGCGCGGTAACCCGGCAGGAAATGGCGCTGATGATCAGTAAATTCATGACGTACTCAGGCAAAGCGGATACTCAAGGCAGCGTTGAACAAGTGAGTCTCGAGGGTTTCGCTGACCAAGAAGAGATCGCCAGCTGGGCCCATGATGCGATGATGAAGATCGTTCAGGCGGGAATTATGCAAGGTGACCAGCATGGCGCACTGCGTCCGGACGAGACTTGCACTCGTGCCGAAATGGCGGTCATGATCGTCCGGATGCTGAAGGAAATCCAATATATCAATTAGGCTGTTCCCATGGTCGATTGACGTGACACTTTGATATAGCGTTTAGTCGCAGAAACATCAGTGTACACAGGATATGGATTAGAGCAGATTTTTATTGTTTTCGATATGTAAAATCAAGAAAAAAACAGCCATTCGCCTGTATGTAACCGGCGATTGGCTGTTTTTGTGTTGGATCAACATGTGAAAAGAGCGGAGCGCTGCATCCAGGTTCCGCTAACCGCTTTGGCTGGTGCTCTGAAGCCAATGCCTTTTGCGGTAGGCACCCGGCGTGATGCCGGTCACCTTTTTAAAGGTCCGGTTGAAAGAGGTGATATTGAGCTGACCTTTTTCACAGGCAAGTCGCCGACCAACGGCAGCAAATTTGAAGATACGCTGATTTGGAAAACGTACAGCCAAATGTCGAATGTCCAGGTGAAGTTCAATCTGGTGCCGTTTGAAACGCTGACCGAGAAGAGGAACCTGGCGCTGGCGGGAGGCGACTATCCGGACGTCTTTTATTCGGCGCGCGTCGGATCGGCTGAGCTCGCCCGGTACGGGCAGGAGGGCGTCTTCATCCCGTTAAACGACCTGATCGATAAATATGCGCCCAATTTCAAAAAGCTGATGGATAAATATCCGGACATCCGCAAAGGGTTGACGATGCCGGACGGCAACATTTATTCGCTTCCGTCCTTTTATGACCCGGACCTTTTCTCCATGCTGATCGGTACGCCGCTGTGGATCAACCAGGATTGGCTGAAGAAGCTGGGGATGGAGGAACCGCAGACGACCGAGGAATTTTACAAGTACCTGCAGGCGGTCAAGGCGACGGACCTGAACGGGAACGGCAAGCATGACGAGATTCCGTTCAGCGCCGGCGGCGTCACGGCACTGATCGACCACATGAAAGGAGTCTGGGGGCTCGGTACCAGCGGCCTTGGGCATAAGCTGGTGGATGTGGACCCTGGGACAGGCAAGCTTCGTTTTATCAAAACCCTGCCGAAGTACAAAGAGGTGCTGCAGTTTATAAGCAAGCTCTATAAGGAGGGGCTGATCGATCCCGAAATATTTACGATCGAGGGCAGCGCCTTGAACGCCAAGGGTCAAGCCGGTCTGCTCGGTTCAACAGTGGTGCCGAACCCTGAAACCGTGATGGGGCGCAAGGAATTTACGGGACTCGGAGCCTTGAAAGGGCCGCATGGTGACCAGCTGTATGCCCATGTCAAAGTTCCGATGGTGCATGTCGGCGCTTTTGCCATTACCAATAAAGATCCGTATCCGGAAGCCACGATCCGCTGGATGGATTACTTCTACAGCGATGAAGGCGCCAAGCTGTATTTCATGGGCAAGGAAGGGGAGACGTATACCAGTGACGCGAGCGGCAATTTGAAATACGTGGACGAAATCACGAACAATCCGGACGGGCTGACCCAGGACCAGGTATTGGCCAAATACTTCACCTGGCTGGGTGGAAGCTATCCCGGCTTCGTGACGGAAAAGTATTTCAAAGGGTCGGAGACGCTCCCGAATTCCATGGCCGCGGCCGAAAAAGCCAAGCCTTACGCGGTGAAGAACATCCTGTATAACTTTAACTATACGCCGGAGGAGACGGAGGTCATGTCTTCTATCGGCAAGGACATTGAGGATTACACCACGGAAATGGAAGCAAAATTCATTAACGGCTCCGCGTCTTTCGATCAGTGGGACGGGTACGTCAATAACTTAAAGAAAATGGGACTGGACCAGTACATGTCCGTGTATCAGGCGGCTTATGATCGGTATCAGGCGGAATAAATCATCATACGAAGCTTGGAATTCTTCCGGGAACAATGATGACAGGTACACAAGAAAAAATAGTTCCATCCTCATCGGGGAAGAACCGGCCAACGGCCGGTTCTTTCTTCTGACTATCGGCGGATTGTCAATGATCAGGGCCAGTGCTAAGGTAGTTATTATCCAAGGGAGAAGCGGGCGATATCCGCGATTCGTTCATGGCTGTCGCTCATGGTACTGCCGCCTTCGGGCTGCTCTCAATAAAAAGGAGGTGTTGTTATGGGAAGGCCTGCAACTTTCGGCATTATCGGTGGCGGTGGATTTCGGGCCCAATATTTTTTAAGAATTGCGCAAGCGCTTCCAGAGAAATTCCAGGTCACGGGAATGGTGGTCCGGGACGCAGCCAAAGGCCAGGCGATGGAGCGCCAGTGGCAGGTGGCCGCATATAGGACGCTTGAACAGCTGTTGACCGGCCCGCAGCCGGATTTCATGGTTGTATCCGTCAGCGCATCGGCTTGCGCGGAGTATTTGATTCAGCTTGCGGACCATGGCATTCCCGCATTGGCGGAAACGCCTCCTGCACCTGATTTGGACGGGCTGATCAGGCTGCATGACCAGCTGACACGCCGTGGTGCGCGGGTGCAGGTCGCCGAGCAGTATCCGTTCCATCCGATGAATCAAGCTAGAATGGCTATCATTCGGGAAGGGCTGCTCGGGAACGTAACCCAGGCAACCGTATCGATTTCACACTTTTACCACGGAGCCGCCCTGCTTCGGAAGATGCTCGGTATTGGATTTGAAGACGTCCGCGTTCGGGCAATGCGGTTTGAGTCCGACTGGGTGGCAGGACCTACCCGGAGCGGACCGCCGCCGGAAGAACAGATCGTGACGTCCCGGCGAGATTTGGCCTGGCTGGATTTCGGCGGCAAGCTCGGGATCTACGATTTCACCGCGGAGCAGCATCGTTCCTGGATCCGCTCGAACCACCTGTCGGTTCGGGGGGAGCGGGGCGAAATATTCGATGACCGGCTGACGGTCCTGAAGGACTTCCGTACGCCGCTTTATTTGAACTTCAAGCGAATCAATAAGGGTGAGCTCGAGAATCAAGAAGGGTACTTTCTGGAGGGGATCATGGCAGGAGAACGGTGGGTGTATAACAATCCGTTTGCTCCTGCAAGGCTGTACGACGACGAAATCGCGATTGCCTGCTGCCTGCAGCAAATGGCTGTCTACGCTGCGGGCGGGCCCAGTTTCTACAGTCTCTCTGATGCTTCGCAGGATCATTATTTAGGCATGCTCATGCAGCAGGCGATTCAGTCTGGAGAAACTGTCGTTTCTCCACGCCAAGTTTGGTCAGGAGATGAGTAGATGAAGATCCCGATGCCCGAGCCCGGATCATAAGGCAGCAGACTAAAAAACCGGGAATATATCGCGGTTTTTTAGTCTTCATTACAGCCATCATTTGATTTTCAGTTCAACGACGGGCAGATCCTTTAGCGGTTTGGGGGCACCTGTGTCCGAATCGATGTACATCTTCAGCACAAGCGAGCGGGGCTTGTCGAGCATGCTGCTGCTGAATATTTGCTGGAAGCCCTCGTCGGTCCCGTTTCCGGCTACCGGACTCAGCTGCACAGCCCTTCCATTTCTGTTAGTGGAGACGATGGTCATGTAACGGAGCTTGTCTCGAATGGATTGCTTTGTTTTGAAGTCCAATTCGCTGCCGTTATCGATCGCGAAGGTGGTTCGCGTCATCAGCGGAGATATTTCCATTTTGGAGAGAACAACCTTACGGCCGTCGATGCTTATGGACCGGTCAGGCTGCATCACAACGGTCGGCGTCTTTTCAAATTTTGGTTCTAAATCAACGTTAATTTTCATACGGTCGGAATAAAGGAAGTCCGTAGCGGCCGCTCTGGTTTTGGGGTCGCCCAGCTTCCCGGGATTTACGGAGGTCACCTGAAGATCGACCTCGATGTGGCTCGGAAAAGGCTGGCTTCGGTCAAGCATCACCGTGCTCAGAGCGGAGAAGCTGTGTACGTCTCCGTTGCTGATCTGCAGCTCAGCATTCAGAGGCCTGCCTGAATTCAAATCGGTCACTTTGACGCTGTTCACCGCTTTGATTTCATGGCTGGACTCTGCCGTTGCCGTGTAAAGCAGCAGCATCTTGTTCTCGTCTGCTGTGACGGCATCGAGTGTAATTCGGTAAAGACCGGAGGAAACCGACTTGTTGACGATTTGGATGTAATCGTTGCGTACTGCGGATTCGAGTGTCGCATGGTCCACGTCTTTGGTGGATAGGGCCCTGTACCTTTCCAATGCGCCCCAACTCATATCCTTCGCCGTATGCGGTGCAGGAATGCCGATCGGGCCGCCCTGCCACCATCTGGCACCCAGCAGCACGGCCAGCACCACTGCAGCGACGGCATAGGGCAGGAAACGCCGCTTCCGCGAAGCCGATCTATTCGCGAACCCGCGCCGGGTCGCCTCGGTAGCTTCCGTGTCGCCGATTTGCATCCTTTCCCGCCGGAGCTGCGCCGCGTCGGCAAGCAGGGCTTGTTCTTCAGGGTTCGTGTTCATTCCCAATCCCTCCGATTCTTCATCCATTTGCGGAGCTGGCCAAGCCCCTTATGCTGCCACGTTTTGACCGTGCCTTCCGGTTTGCCGAGAACCGCGGCGATTTCCGTGAGCGTCAGGTCGTTGTAGTATTTCAGGATCAGCACATGGCGGTATTTCGGCTTCACCTTTTCCAGCAGGGGACCCATGTCGACCTTATCGTGGTTGAACGCTTTGAATGCTCATGAGGCTGGCTAATCTCCTCAAGCTGCTCATCCACGGTAGGAACGGCCCGCTTCCGGCGCCGCTGCTCATCGATGCATACATAAATGAGAATGCGGATGAGCCAAGCCTTCAGCGCCCTGCCGTCTTTCAGCGTCGAGCGTTTGACCCATGCCCTGCACGTCATTTCCTGCAGCGCCTCCAAGGCATCATGACGATTGCGCAAATAGCTGTAAGCGATGTTCAGCAGCGTTTCCCGGTGCTCCATGATGGCGTCATAAACATCGGTTTCTACTCCGGCTTGACCCATGCTAACCTTTTTCATTTCTGCGTGAGAGCCCAAGCGGGCAGCCCTCCTTTCTTTGTCTCTGTGGTACAGACGGACCAACGTTTCAAACGGTTTTAAAAATCTTATTTATAATTATTCTAAATAAATATTGACTTTAAATTGATAAGTGTTATCATTTGTTTATGAGGTTTTTTGATGATCATTTTACGAAAAAGGTGGAGAGCTAATGAGTACAAATCATTCCGATTCCAATAAACTGACAACGAGCTGGGGAGCCCCGGTTGGGGACAACCAAAATTCCATCACGGCCGGACATCGCGGTCCTACCCTGATTCAAGATGTTCACCTGCTGGAGAAATTAGCCCACTTTAATCGCGAGAGAGTTCCTGAGCGTGTCGTTCATGCGAAAGGTGCCGGAGCACACGGTTATTTCGAAGTGACCAACGACATGTCTAAATATACCAAAGCGAAGCTGTTCCATGACAAGGGCAAGCGAACCGACCTCTTTATCCGGTTTTCGACCGTTGCGGGAGAACTTGGCTCCGCAGACACCGTCCGCGACCCGCGCGGATTTGCTGTAAAGTTCTACACTGAAGAAGGCAATTACGATATCGTCGGCAACAACACGCCGATCTTTTTCATTCGCGACGCGATCAAATTCCCGGACTTTATCCATACTCAAAAGCGCGATCCGAGAACGCACCTTAAAAATCCGAACGCCGTATGGGATTTCTGGTCCTTATCTCCTGAATCGCTGCACCAGGTTACTTACCTGATGGGCGACCGCGGCATTCCGGCGACGCTGCGTCATATGCACGGTTTCGGCAGCCATACATTCAAATGGGTCAACGAGCAGGGTGAAGCCGTGTGGATCAAGTACCATTTTAAAACAGACCAAGGCGTGAAGAACCTGGATCCGGATCTGGCGGCAAAGCTGGCAGGTGAAAATCCCGACTACCATACTCAGGACCTGCAGCAGGCGATCGAAGCAGGGGACTATCCGTCCTGGACGCTGTATGTTCAGATCATGCCGCTGGAGGACGCAAATACGTACCGGTTCGATCCGTTTGACGTGACGAAGACGTGGTCCCAGAAGGATTATCCGTTAATCGAGGTTGGGAAAATGGTGCTTGACCGGAATCCGGAAAACTATTTTGCCGAAGTGGAGCAGGCCACGTTCTCTCCGGGCAACCTCGTTCCCGGCGTTGAACCGTCCCCGGACAAAATGCTGCAGGGCCGCCTGTTCGCTTATGCGGATGCGCACCGTTACCGTGTAGGGGCGAACCACAACCAGCTGCCGATCAACCGTCCGAAGGTACCGGTCAACAACTATCAGCGCGACGGATACATGAATTCGGGTACGAACGGCGGCGGATCGGTCTATTACGAACCTAACAGCTTCAACGGACCGAAGGAAGATCCGCATGCCCGGATCACTCCGTTCGAGGTTGACGGCTATGCTGCACAAACGGCTTACGATCACGATGATCACTATACGCAAGCCGGGGACTTGTACCGCTTGATGAGCGAAGAAGAGAAGGCCCGCCTCATCAGGACCATCGTGGAAGCGATGAAGCCGGTAGAGCTGGAGGAAATTAAGCTGCGCCAGATCTCCCATTTCTACAAAGCGGATCCGGATTACGGAACCCGCGTTGCCGAAGGTTTGGGCTTAACCGTCCAAGCGTAAAGCGGCGGCAGCGGTTTTGCCCCTTAAGGGCGGCAGCCGCATGGATCGAGGCGTGCGAACAAATGAAAGGGAGGGTGATCCGGCATGATGCTTCAGCCAAGTGTATGCCCCATGTGCCACCAGCCGATCAAAAATTTGAAGCATACGATCATTTGCGGCTGCGGGAGCAAAATCAAAACCAAAATCAAATTCAAGTAACAAGAAGAAGCTTACCCTTCACGTCAAGGGTGAGCTTCTTTTTTTGATATAAATATTCGTTCTTCTAGCTCCCGCAGGAAATACCCCGCCAAATTGCTGTCCGGCTTCCTTGATTCCTTGATGCGGCAAGGACTGATAAACGGCTGGTTGCAAAAAAGAGGTCGTATGTTTATATTAAAACACACCACTTTATGATCGAAATGATAAGGTAAGGTCTACACGTAATTCTGAAAAGCCACAAAACGAAAAAAATCCCGTACAGTCGAATGACTGCACAGGATCGTTGTGCTTCTCCTACAGGATGCTTACAGGGCGCGAGTTTGCGTTTTTCCTGATTCTTCCCGCTGGATACGCAGCTGCGTGCGGCGACCGAGCAAGAGTCCGACCAGAGACGCCATCATCTGCTGGAAGACCATACCCAGAACGACGGGAACGGCGACCGGCGCGGGAAAATAGGCGACGGCCAGGACGGCGCCCGCGCTGATGTTGCGCATCCCGCCGTTGAAGACGAGGGCGACCTGCTCCGGCTCGCTCCAGCCCATCAGGGCGGAGATCGCGAAGCTCAGCAGGTACCCGGCCGCGGCCAAAAAGACGATAACCGCAGCCATGCCGACCAGCCGGGGGCTGATGTCGGACAGATAGGGAGCGACCACGGAGCCGTTGATCATGATGACCAGCGCCATGGCCAGTTTGGAGAACGGGTTGAGGCGCGGTCCCCAGACCGGAACGATGGCGCCTTTGCTCCATTCGTTCAAGGCCATGCCGAGCAGGGAAGGGACCACGATCATGCCGAACAGGCTGCTGATCATCGGCAGGATGTCCATATGAACGCTCGTTCCGATCAGCAGCGACAGAATGCCCGGAACGGCGAAAGGCGCGATCAGCGTGTCGACCAGGATGATGGACAATGTCAGCGCGATATGGCCCTTGTACAGGCTTACCCATACGAAGCTGCTGACCCCCGTAGGGATGACGGCGGCAAGCACAAGCCCGGTGATCGTATAAGCATCGAGCGGGAATAGAACCTTGCCCGTGCCGAGGGCGACCAGCGGCATGATCACATGCAAAACGAGCAGGCAGGCGAAGAGCGGCAGCGGCCTTTTCATGACACTGAGAAAATCCTTGAAGCTTAAGCTGATGCTTCCGGCAAATGTCATAAAAGCAAACAGCCAGGGAGACATGAACGTATACGAAGACAGCAAACCTCCGCATAAGACGCCGATGACGATGCTGGCCGGCGTAATCAAAGGCATGATTCGGTTGAGTCGGGCATTCAGCGATTGCAGCATAAGCAGTCCGTCCTTATGTTTTCGTATTCATACATTATACATGGCATGGCAGTATTGAAAAAGGCTGAATCTGCCAAGATGGGCACAGGCGAGCTGTTTGATTTCGGCATCAGGTCTCCTGATAAAGGGTATCCCGTGTACAGCGTTTTCTATGAAAATATGGAGCTTCAGCCAACCATGTAATTGGAATTGGCTTTGAAATCTATGATAAAATGAAAGATAAACCCATTTGTACGGAGTAAAGGAGCGGCCTATTATATGAGACCCATACAGTTCGTGGCCAAGACGGCCGGCGTGTCCGTTGCGACCGTGTCCCGGGTGCTGAACAACAGTCCCCTCGTCAAGGAATCGACGCGCAAGAAAGTGATGGAAACGATCAGAGCGCTGGAGTATGAGCCCAATTCCCTCGGCAGGGAATTAAGAAGAGCGGAGACGCGCCGCATTATGGTGCTGACTCCGAGCCTCGTCTTTCCAATTATGGCGGACGTGTATAAGGGCATACAGGATGTAGCTCAGAAGAACGGATATCAGGTGCTGGTCTGCGCCTCCGAGGACGACCATGATAAGGAAGAAGAACTGCTGCAGATGCTCAAGAAAAAAATCGTCGACGGCGTCATCATCGTGGCCTCCACCTTGAGCGCGGAGGAGCTGGATCAGCTGGCGAAAGATTACAGCATCGTGCAGTGCTCGGAATATGAGCAGGTGCAGCACGCTTACAGCGTTTCGGTCGACAATGAGCAGGCAGCTTATGATGCGGTGTCCCACCTCCTGTCTTTGGGTCACCGGCGAATTGCCATGGTTAAAGGGGGAAACGCGAAGAGTTCTTCCGCCGCCCGGGAGCAGGGGTACCGGCGAGCGCTGGAATCGGCGGGGATCGAGGTGCGCCAAGAGTGGATCAGGGAGAGCGACTACGAGTACCAAAACGGGTACGACCTTGCCGTCGAATGGCTTCAAGCTGCGGAGCATCCGACCGCCATTTTCTGCTCCAGCGACGCTACAGCCATCGGCTGCGTCAATGGGGCGTTATCGCTGGGCAAATCGGTGCCGGATGACGTCGCCGTCGTCGGATTCGACGATACGGTGGAATCGCTGATGAGCCGGCCGCCTATCACGACGGTACGCCAGCCCAAGTATGATCTCGGCCGTGCCGCCATGGAGGCGCTCCTGCAAAGCTTGCGCGGAGAAGCGGGCGAGAACAAGACGATCCTGCTGCCTCATGAAATCGTCATTCGGGAGTCGACGGCAAAGCGCTCCCGCTGACAGGTGAAAAATGGGGGTTGCGCTCTTCCGAGAAATCGCTTACAATATCGCTTAAAGAAACGGTTACCAAGCAGCCGTTTTTTTAAAACCGCTGAAATGTAATGCGTTACATTTC
The DNA here is from genome assembly GCF_016624415.1 of Paenibacillus sp. S28. Lineage (NCBI taxonomy): Bacteria > Bacillati > Bacillota > Bacilli > Caryophanales > Paenibacillaceae > Paenibacillus > Paenibacillus sp. S28. The sequence continues at coordinate 63,635 of NZ_JACVTM010000008.1, forward strand.
TGGATCCGGATTCGCGCGAATCAAAGGTACCGCTTAGCAAAACCAACCAGTAAGGCCAATATCTCTTTTTCATACCTTAAAATGTAACGCATTACATTTTGCCGGAGGAAGGGTGATTTTCCGGATTCGCCCGGGGGAAGAAAGCAAGCATGTTCATCAGGATAGGAAACCGAGAAACCGCATTGTAAAACACAAAAAGTGGTGATGAGACATGGCTCAAGCGGCGGGAAAGCTGTCCTTAAGCGAAAAAATCAGTTACGGCTTTGGAGACTTGGCGTCCAACTTCGTCTGGGGGATGACGACAAGCTATCTGCTCTATTTTTACACGAATGTGTACGGCCTGGCCGCCACGGCCATCGGCACCTTGTTTCTGATTACAAGAATTCTTGACGCGGTGATCGACCCGGTGATCGGGGTCATGATCGACAAGACCAGCAGCCGGTTCGGCAAGGCGCGGCCGTTCATTCTCTTTTTGACGATTCCGTTCGCCATCTTCAGCGTCTTAACGTTCATTACGCCGGATTGGTCGGAAGGCGGGAAGCTGATCTACGCCTATTTGACCTACCTGATTCTTGGGATCCTGTATTCCGGTGTCAACCTTCCTTACGGCGCACTGATGCCGATGATGACCAAGGATCCGGAGGAGAAAAACCAGCTCAGCAGCTTCCGGATCATGGGGATGGCCATTGGGGCCATCGCGGTATCGGCGCTCACCAACCCGCTGGTGAAATGGATCGGCGGCGGGAACGACCGCTTGGGGTTCCCGGTTACGATGGGCATTTTCACGGTCGTCGCCGTCGTGATGTTTTATGTGGTGTTTCTCAAATGTAAAGAACGGTTCTCGGAGAGCGCCGAGAAAACCAAAGAGTTTAACACGCTCACATCGGCCAAGCATATGTTTGGCAATCAGCCTTGGGTGATGATCGCCCTGAACTCCCTCTTCATGTTTCTGCGGATCGGCGTCGTGTTCGGCGTGCTGGTGTATTTCGTTCAGTACGTTCTGGGCCAGCCCGAAATGATCCCGCTGTACCTGACACTCGCGAATGTCGCCAACTTTGTCGGAGGCGCACTCGCCCCGTTTGTACTCAGAAGGCTTGGTAAGCGTAACGGCAGCATCTTGGCCTTGACTGGCGCCGTGCTGCTGTACGGATTGCTGTTTTTCCTGGAAAGCAGTCCGCCATTTCTGTATCTCGTCATTTTCTTTATTGCCAACATTGGCATCGGCATTAACAGTCCGGCCAACTTCTCCATGCTCGCCGATACGGTGGATTACCATGAATGGAAGTTCGGCCACCGGTCCGAAGGCATGCTGTATTCGGCATACAGCTTCGCCACCAAGTTCGGCATTGCCGTCGGCGGCTCCGTTGTCGCTTATGCACTTGGTTTCGCCGGATATGATCCCGATGCGGTTTCGCTGCAGGCGACCGATATGATCCGCGTCCTGTTCTACCTGGGACCGATCCTACTCACCATTCTGCAAATCGGTTGTCTGGTGCTGTATAAGCTGGACAAGGAGCACAAGCAGATTGTTCAAGATTTGGACCTGCGCACATCGTCGGTCAAAGCCTAAATTTTATAGAGGAGTGATTTCACATGATTCAAATTCCAGTTGGTCTGCAGCTGTTTTCGGTACGGGAAGCGCTGGCTAAAGATTTTGCCGGGACGCTGCAAAGCATAGCGGATATCGGATACAAAAACATCGAGTTCGCGTTTCATAACATCCGGGAAGACGGCACGTTCGAGGTCGACTACACGGCGGCGGAGCTGAAGGCCATGATGGACAAGCTGGACCTGCAGGTGGTCACGAGCCACGTGGCCTATCATCCGAATCTGGATCTGGATGCGGTCATTCGGTATAACGCGGAGATCGGAAGCAAGGGCATCGTTATGCCGTGCGCCTTTTTCCGTGACCGGGAGGATGCGGTGGAATTGGCCAAATGGCTCAATGCGTCCGGACGCAAGTCCAAAGAAGCCGGCATTCAGTTCTACTTCCATAACCATTTTCATGAGTTTCAGGAGTTTGATGGCCAGACCATTATGGACATTCTGCTGGAGCATACCGATCCGGAGCTGGTTCAGATTGAATTCGACACGTTCTGGGCGCTGCGCGGCGGCGTGGATCCCATCGCTTTTATGGACAAGTACGGCAGCCGGATCGGGCTTCTTCACCAGAAGGACCTTGCCCCGTCGGCCAGTCCGGTGAATCTGCTGGAGAAGGTTTCAGGACATCTTACCGATGAAGTGGTGTTCTCAGCCGCAAACCAGGAGGATTTCACCGAGATCGGCGCAGGCGTCATGGACATTCCGTCGATTCTGAAAAAAGCGGAACAGCTTGGGACGGTTCAATACATCATCGTCGAACAGGATCAGACCGTAAAAGGCGAGCTGGCCAGCGTTAAGGAAAGCTTCGACAACATCCAGCGGCTGCTGGCACAGTAAGGCAGAACTTCGGATAGACAACCAACAGGGAGGGAACCAGATGACTACTTTGAAAATCGGCATTATCGGATGCGGCGGGATCGCCAAGGGCAAGCATTTGCCCGCGCTGGCCAAGCAGCGCCACAAGGCGGAAATGACGGCGTTTTGCGACATCGAGCTGGATCGCGCGGAGCTTGCGGCCAAGGAGTATGGAATGGAAGAAGCCAAGGTATATACGGATTATAAGGAGCTGCTCAAGGACCCGTCGATCGACGTGGTGCATGTGCTTACCCCGAACAGCACGCATGCCGTCATTACGGTCGCCGCGCTGGAAGCCGGCAAGCATGTCATGTGCGAAAAACCGATGGCGATGAATACCGCCGAGGCGCAGCAAATGCTGGATGCTGCGAAGCGCACGGGCAAAAAGCTGACGATTGGCTACCAGAACCGGTTCCGTTCGGATTCGAGAGCGCTATATACGGCATGTGAACAAGGGGATCTTGGCGAGGTTTATTTTGCAAAGGCGCATGCCATCCGCAGACGCGGCGTTCCGACATGGGGCGTGTTTATGGATATCGAAAAGCAGGGCGGCGGCCCGCTGATTGACATCGGCACGCATGCCTTGGATCTGGCTCTATGGACCATGGACAACTATAAGCCGAAGCTCGTCGTCGGGTCTGCGTTCCATAAGCTGAAGGATAAGATGGACGGCAACATGTTCGGCCCATGGAATCCGGAAGAGTTCAAGGTGGAGGATTCGGCCTTTGGCTTCATTAAGATGGAAAATGGAGCGACGATTACGCTGGAAGCTTCGTGGGCGCTGAACATGATCAACGCAAAAGAAGCGCAGGTCACCCTGTGCGGTACCGAAGGCGGGGCCGAAATGTTCGGCGACGCCTGGGATAACAAAGGCACGGTGACATTTAACCATACGCGGTATGGGCAGCTGGTCGAAACGAGCACTTCTGTAGGGGGCGGCATCGCCTTTTATGAAGGAGAATCGCTGAACGCCGGCGAACTGGAGGCGAAGCAGTGGATCGATGCCATTCTGGAAGATCGGGAGCCGCTGGTCAAGCCGGAGCAGGCGCTTGTGGTGACGCAGATCCTCGAGGCCATCTACAAATCGTCGGAGACCGGCAATGCGATCACATTGTAATCACCTATATATATGAAGAGAACTGCCTGTCCTCCGCGATGTGGACAGGCAGTTCTTCGTTTGTTGGGGAAGGGACGTCAGATTAACATGCCTCCGGAAACCTCGATTCGCTGCGCGTTCACCCAGCGGTTGTCTTCGGAGAGGAGGGAAGCAATCATCGGCCCGACGTCATCCGGAACTCCGGCGCGTCCAAGCGCCGTCATGCCGGCGATCTGCTGATTCAGCTCGGCGTTGTCGCGTACCATGCCGCCGCTGAAGTCGGTCGCGATCGCTCCGGGTGCCACCGTATTGACGGCGATGCGGCGCTCGCCGAGCTCCTTGGCCAGGTACCGGGTAAGCACCTCGACCGCACCCTTCATCGAGGCATAAGCGGCGCTTCCCGGGATGCTCATGCGCGTCAGCCCCGAGGAGATGTTAACGATGCGCCCGCCATCGTTAATGAGGGGAAGCAGCTTTTGCGTCAGGAAAAAGACGCCCTTGAAGTGGACGTTGTACAGCTGGTCCAGTTCTTCTTCGGTTGTCTGCTCGATGGAGTTGTGATGCGAGGTTCCGGCATTGTTAACCAGGTAATCGAACCGCTTCGCCCCAAGCTCCGCCAAGACTTGGCGGACGTTCTGGGCGAAACCGTCAAAGGAAGAGGTGTCTGCCGTGTTCAGCTGCAGGGCGACAGCTTCCTGCCCCAGATCCCGGACAGACTGGACGACTTGCTGCGCTTCGGTTTCATTGGTGTGATAGGTAAAGATCGAATCGACGCCGCGTTTGGCAAGCTGAAGAATCGTATTGCGGCCCAGACCGCGGCTTCCGCCGGTCACGAGTGCGATTTTATGATCAGAGGTTTGTACAGTCATTCAAAGGACCTTCTTTCCATTGATTTTTCCAGCGATCAGGTTTACTAACTAACTGGTTAGTTCATAATATATAACTAACTAACCGGTTTGTCAATGGCTTAAAAATCGTGATATAGTAAATCCTATGCAAAAACACGGGAGGAACCACTATGCGTAACGCCGAAGCTACGAAAGAGAAAATACTGGAGGCGGCCATGGCCGAGTTCTCCGCCTACGGAATTGCCGGCGCCCGGGTGGACCGGATCGCCAAGATGGCGAAGTGCAACAAGAACATGATCTATATTTATTTTGAAAATAAAGAGCAGCTCTTCTCGACCGTGCTGGAAATGCATTTGACGAGGGTGTACGAGGAGTTTGCCTTTACTCCGGAAGATCTTCCGGGGTATGCCGCGCGGGTTTTTGATTTTATGATGGCCAATCCCGACCTGATGCGGCTGATGACATGGTTTACGCTGGAGCAGAAGACGGAGCAGCTGGATCAGAGGAAGGAAGCCCATAACCGCAAGATTGCGGAGCTGGCGAAAGCACAGGAGGCCGGGCACATCGGAACGGATTTTTCCCCGGCGTTTCTTCTGACCAGCATCATGGTTCTGGCCACGGCCTGGATGCCGACCAACCCGTTTGGTCCATCGATCGATCCGGCCAGTGCCGGCAAAACTGATGAACTTCGGGAAGCGATCATGAGGGCGGTCGGACGGTTGGCAGGCGAACCTGCATCTAAGGAAAATCGCTAATCTAGATAGAAAAGTGAACCCTCATTAGATATGTCTGAAAAGGGAGGTTTATGGATGAAGATCATGGCAGACAGCGTGCAAGGTTATAAGGACAGGGAAATATCCTATACCTTATTGTCTAAAGCAGAATCCAACTCCAGCGGCTTGGCGATCATTTTTCCGGGACAGGGGTACACCGCACAGGCGCCTCTTTTGTACTACTCCATGGGGATTTATCTGAACCAAAACTACGATGTGCTGCAGGTGAACTATCAGTATAATGATCCGTTCTACCGGGAGTTCGGCTTTGATGAGATCGCCGAAGCGATCCGCACCGATGTCGGAGCCGTGATCGACCATGTGCTGCAGAACGCATCCTACGACGACTACATTCTGATCGGCAAGTCCATTGGAACGATTGCGCTTGGGTTTGAGGTGCAGCGTGATCTGTTCCGAAAGGCCAAGGTCATCTGGTTTACTCCCCTGCTGGGCAGAGATTTCGTCTGGAACGCGATGATGCACAGTAAGCAGAGAAGCCTATGCTTCATCGGCGACAACGACAGCTGCTATATCGAGGAGAGATTTCAGCAGCTTCGGGCAAATCCGAATCTGCTGCTGCGCTTGATCCCCGGCGTGAATCACGGCCTGGAATACGAAACCGATCTTTTTGCGTCGATGGACGTGTTAAAACAGGTGATGAAGGAAGTCGAAGCATTTTAGTTCGGTATTTCGTTCAAGCCCGCTCTTGGAGCGGGTTTTTTGTTTGCTTAAAAAAGTGGCTTGCACCTGACGCGGCGTCACCTTTTATAATGGGCCTACCGGTAAAAAATAGGCGCCTAAAAAATTGAGCCTGTAGGAGGACATTGGCATGACGATCGGTAAGAACGAAATTATTTCCACACGGGCGTTCGACGCACCGCAGCACCTTGTGTATCAGGCCTGGACGACCCCGGATTTATTGGCCCGCTGGTGGGGGCCTCACGGGTTCACGAATACGTTCCATGAAATCGACATCACGCCGGGCGGAGCCTGGAAATTCACCATGCACGGACCGGATGGCCGGGATTATCCAAACGAGAGCGTTTTTGTAGAAATTGTCCCTATGGAGCGGGTCGTCCTGGAACATCTCTCCGAGCCCCAGTTCCGCGTTACGGCGACGTTTGAAGAAGAAAAGGGCCGGACTAAAGTTGTTTTTCGCCAGACGTTCAAAAAGGAAAAGCAATTTGAGCAGATCAAACAAATGTGCATCAACGGCAATGAGGAAAATTTCGACCGGTTCGGCCAACTGCTGGAGGAAATGAAGTCCGGCACCGCGGGTTAAGCGCAGCTTAAGGGGAGCGGGAGTGACAGTCAAGACAGGTGGCATTCACGATGTTACTGCCGTATTAAAAAAAGGCCCAGGGGCATGATCCCTTGGGCCTATGTACGTTGATATCAAATGGCAAATACATGACGTCCGATATTTACGGTACGGGCGCGCGTCCAAATCCACTTGTTCGTTGCCGTTTTCGGGTTATAGTAGTAGAGCGAGTTATGGGTCGGGTCCCATCCGCGCACGGCATCGATGGCGGCACGATAGGCGGTCCGGTTCGGCTTCATGCCGTACTGGCCGTCGCTGACGGCGGTGAATGCGTTTTTCTGAAAAACGACGCCTTGAATCGTGTCCGGGAACTCGTCCGACTGAATCCGGTTCATGATGACGGCACCGACGGCTACCTGTCCTTTATAGGACTCGCCGCGGGCTTCAGCGTAAATGATTTTCGCCATAATCTCCATATCGTTTTTGCTTAAGGTGTACTTCCGGAGCTGTCTCCACGTAGCGGGACCGACCGTGCCATCCGCAGCGGAGCCGTACTCCCTCTGGAATTCCTTGACGCTGGCTTCCGTGCCGGGGCCGTATTTTCCGTCCAGAGCACCGTCATAGAGACCGAGCACCTGCAGCCGGTACTGTAAATCAGAAACTTTGGGATCCTCGCTCCCTAATTTAAGGACGGGAGCCGCTTCGGCATGATCAGCCTTCCACGCGAAGCTTTGAATGACTAAGAGGACGACGAGGATCGAGGTAACTGCCCATTTTTTGGTTGTCATCGAAATCATCTCCTTCACGAGGCATTATAACGGGAGGAGGACGGACAAGGCAAAGCCATAAACTGGAAAATATGTGGTAAAACCTTGCGGCTCTAAGCGAAATTTTGGAAAATCGGCGGGGTTAAAATGATGGTGTAGGTTCGTTTTTTACACGTTATGCATTTGGAACTAATGAATTCGAGGCCGCAGGATGCTATAATTGAACAAATATGAAAGCGTTTTACTAGGGCGGCAGACAGGAGATTTAGGAGCCATACATAAGGAGTGCATAGAACGGATGGGGAAACGGAATTGGTTTTACCGCCAGCTTTTTTCATATATGCCAGCTTTCTTAATCGTCATTTCGTTTATTTTTTTCGTTTTCTTTCAAATGCTGGGGGATCAGAGCCGCAAGGAAGCCGTAAAAGCCAATGAGACGCTGATGCTGCAGGCGATGAGCTCCATTGACGCTTCCCTGAAAACGATCGAGCAGATGCTGATGACGGAACTGCTGAATAATCCGGATTTGTCGACTTTTTACAAGAGCGGAACCGAAAACGACTATTACCTGAACATCCGGATCGTCAAGTTTATGAATAACTTCAGAAATGCCTATCCTTTGGTGGATTCCATTTATCTCGTCCGGTCCAGCGACGGATTTGTCCTGAGCAATGCGACCAGCTCCAGCCTGGAAGACTATCCGGATGCGTCTTTTATCAAGCCATATATCGAGCAGGCGAAGAAGGATGAGGGCTGGAGCGGTGTCCGCCATTTCGAGGAGTTCAGCATTAAAGGGCCGAAGCGGGTCGTGAGCCTTGCGTTGAAGGCGCCTTTCCTGAAGACCGGGCAGGGATTCCTGGTCGTGAATGTAACGGCGGATGGGCTGAGCCAGTTGATCGAGAGTATGTACAGCCGGGATGTCAGCTACATCCATATCATCGACAAATCGGGGGCAGACGTGCTTCCGAACGGTAAATCGGAGCAGGAGCGCAGCATCGTGTCGAGCGCGATTTCGCCCGTGACCGGCTGGGATTACCAAAGCGGACTGATTAACGGAAAATGGGTGGACGTGGCTAGCCAGCTCTATAACGTCTGGTTCATCCTTGGTATCGTTATGATCGCCGCAGGCGGCTTGTGGATCGTCTATGCCGCACGAAAAAATTACAAGCCGATCGAAAGGATCGTCACCCAGGTTCAGAAGTTATCCCAGACGAAGGCGGCGGCTCTGATGCAGGGCAGCGGCCAGGACGAGTTTACCTTTTTGCAGTCCGCCATTAATCAGATGCTGGAGCAGTCCAACACCTATCAGCGCCAGTTCCGCGAGGATCTGCACGTCAAGAAGGCGTATCTGTTCCAGCAGCTGGTCGAAGGGCAACATTTACCGAAATCCGAAGAATGGGAAGCCCTGCGGGACACGATGCAGCTCAACGATCTCGACATGCCGCAGGTCGTGTGCGTTGTAGAAATCGACAAGTTTGCTTCGTTCTGCAGCCAGTTCACCCAAGAGGACCAGTACTTGATGAAGTTCGCCCTGAAGAGCGTCATCCAGGAAACCGCCCAAGAGCACGGGGGAATCGTGTGGACGGAATGGATTTCCGGCGACGGGCTCGGAGTGCTGGTGCAGATCGAGGAGACGGACGATCCCCGCGGCCGGGTCACCGATATGCTGGACCATGCAAGAAGATGGGTGCAGGAGCATTTGAAGCTTACCGTTACGGTCGGTGCGGGGGCGGCAGCCCAATGCCCGGTGGAAATTCCGGAATCTTACGCCCAAGCCCAGCAGGCTCTGAAATATAAAATGGTTCTCGGCAGCAACCGGATCATTTTCTACGATTCGCTGGCCAAAGAGGATCAGGGAGCCATGTTCGACTATTTTCAGCTGGTCCACTCAATCGCCCAATCGTTCCGGCTCGGCAAGCCGGACTGGAAGGATAAGTACGGCCAATTGATTCAAGGTATCGGGCAGCATCTGCTGAGCCGCGACCATATCGTCAGCCTGGCGGATTATTTGATCTATTCCATCGGGCGGGAAATGGGCAAAATGACGAAGGAATACCAGGAGCTGTGGGAGGAGACCGGGCACCGTCCCCTGCAGCAGGCGCTGCACGCGTCAGATACCTTTGAGCAGGTGGAAGAGAGCTTCATGAAGACGCTGGAACGGTGTTATGAACAGCTGCTGCAAATTCAGGTCACCCGGAATCATTCGGATACGATCCGCAAGGTCCGCGAAACGATGGAGCGGGAATTCGCCAATCCGGATTTGTCGCTTGATTTTCTCAGTGAACGGTTCGATCTTCCCTCCAAAACGCTCAGCAAATTGTTCAAGGAGGAAACCGGGCAGAAGTTCGTGGACTATCTGATCGAGCTTCGGGTCGGCCGCGCGCGGACGCTGCTGAAGAATACGGACCATGCCGTGCAGGAAATCGCCGAAGAGGTCGGATATTTGAACGTCATTTCGTTTGGTCGGATGTTTAAAAAAATCGTGGGCCTGTCTCCGGGGGAATACCGTGAACACATCACCCGGACAGAGCGGGATTCAGCCGCTCTCTGACAAGCCGTTTGCGCCAGTTCCTCAAGGTGCCGTATCCCGCCGGGACAGATCCCTGCGGGATTTTTTTGGGTATGGACCAGGCCGGGAAGAAAAAAGTTGCACGGAGAAAAAGGTTTAGCCCTTCAGATTTTTCCTATGGGAACGCCGATTCCGTAACATGGCGGAAATAAGTTGACCGGGCGAAAGTTGTATATTGAACGCATCCGTGCCGTGCCGATAACATGAAGGCAACTCAAGCGCAAAGGAGAGTCGGCAGGTATGGAAGCAACTCGCAGCAAGGCGGCTTCGCCGCATCCCCCCGGATTGGCCGCCCGCCGGAAGAGGGCGGGGTCACAGGCAGGCCGGAAAATCAGGAAGCACTGGCAGTTTTATTTGCTCGTCTTTCTCCCTCTGCTTTATATCGTCATTTTCAAGTACGTGCCGATGTTCGGCGTCATCATCGCATTTAAGGAGTACAACGTCGTACAAGGCATCCTCGGCAGCCCCTGGGCCGGGCTGAAGTACTTTAAGCAGCTGTTTGATACCCCGTTCTTCTGGCAGTACTTTAAGAACACGCTCGAAATTTCGCTGTACGGCATGGCCATCGGATTTCCGGCGCCGATCATTCTGGCGCTGGCGCTGAACGAAATTCGCAACGGCTTGTTCAAGAAATCGGTTCAAATGATTACCTATGCCCCTTACTTCATATCAACGGTCGTGATCGTCTCGATTCTGATCGTCAACTTGTCGCCAAACGTCGGGCTCCTCAGCAACATCTTCAGGTCGCTCGGAATGGAGCCGATCGATTTTATGGGCAAGGCGGGGTACTTCAAAACGATTTACGTCCTCTCGGATGTGTGGCAGTTCACCGGATACGGGGCGATCATTTATATCGCGGCGCTGTCCGGGGTCAATCCCGATTTATACGAGGCTGCCAAGGTGGACGGAGCTTCCCGGTTTCAGAAAATTGTCCATATCGACCTTCCCAGCCTCGTTCCGGTCATCGTCATCATGCTGATTCTGAACCTGGGACAGATCATGGGACTGGGCTTCGAGAAGATCTACTTAATGCAAAATCCGCTGAACCTGAACACGTCGGAGGTCATTTCGACTTACGTCTACAAGATCGGCTTGCTGGGCGCCAATTTCAGCTTCTCGGCCGCGATCGGGCTGTTCAACTCGGTCATTAACTTTGTGCTGCTGATCCTTGTCAATTTCATCGCCAAAAAGATTTCGTCCAACAGTTTATGGTAGGAGGTGCGGAAAGCGTGCAATCAACGAAAATACGCGAAGCGGTAGCGGACCGGCTGTTTCTGGGCATCGTCTACCTGTTTTTATCGCTGGTGCTGATCGTCATTTTATTTCCATTGCTGCATGTGCTGAGCGCATCCTTCAGCTCGCCGGCGGCGGTGACGTCCGGGAAGGTGTGGCTCTGGCCCGTGAATTTCAGCCTGGTCGGCTACAAGGCGGTATTCCAAAATTCCGATATTTTGATCGGATTCGGCAATTCGCTCTTTTATTCGGTCGTAGGTACGCTCATTAACGTTTCGTTCACGGTGATGCTGGCCTATCCGCTGGCCCGCAAAACGTTTTACGGCCGCGGGCTGATTATGGTGCTGATCGTGTTTACGATGTTTTTCGACGGCGGGCTGATTCCGAACTATCTGCTCGTCAAATCCCTCGGTATGGTCAATACGAGATGGGCCATGATCATCCCCGGCGCGCTGGCCGTATTTCAGGTCATTATCGCCAGGACGTTCTTCCAGTCGCTTCCCGACGAGCTGGCCGAGGCCGCTGAAATGGACGGGTGCAGCGACATGAGATTTTTTCTGCAGGTCGTACTGCCGTTATCCAAGCCCATCCTTGCGGTATTGTTCCTGATGTATGCCATCGGGCATTGGAACGCTTACTTTAATGCACTCATTTACCTGAAAGACAACAGCATGTTCCCTCTGCAAATCTTCCTGCGGAACATTCTCATCCTGAACTCGGAAAATTCCGACATGATGACCAATGTGAACAGCCTGCTCGTGCAGCAGGGGCTGAAGGATTTGCTGAAATATTCGCTTATCGTCGTCTCCAGCGCGCCGGTGCTGATCATTTATCCGTTTGTCCAGAAGCATTTTGTTAAAGGAGTCATGATCGGATCGCTGAAGGGATGATGGCGGTGAACGGAATTCCGTAAGGGGGGTGTGACCGGGTTAACGCTGCAGGATGTTTTGAAGTGGTCATTTGTAAGGGGGCATGGATATGAGCCATTTAAGCAAAGGAGGAGTTTCTTTGAAAAAACGGGCATTTATCGGCTTAAGCGTGTTGTTGGTATTATCCCTTCTGCTGTCGGCATGCGGAGGCTCCAAGCAGGAGCAGAATGACGCTGGGGCTGCCGGCTCGGATCCCAGTAAACCGGTGGAGCTGTCGGTATTCGCGCCGCAGCAGGCGGGGATCGAAAACATGGACGTTAACAAGTTCTCCAAGTACATCGAGGACAAGCTCGGCATCAAGTTTAATTGGAGCACGGTGCCGGACGCCGGCTTCAGCGACAAAAAGCTGCTGCTTCTGGCGAGCGGCGACTACCCGGCCGTCATCATGAACGCGGGCATATCCAAAGCGGACCAGATCAAATACGGCCAGCAGGGAGCCTTCATCCCGCTGAACGATCTGATCGACCAGTACGCCCCCAACATTAAAAAGGCGATGGAGGACGTGTCTTACCTGAAGCAGGGCATGGTCGCCCCGGACGGCAAAATTTACGCGCTGCCGAAGCTGAACGAATGTCTGCACTGCACCTATGGGCAGCGGATGTGGATCAATACTTCCTGGCTGGAGAAGCTGGGCCTGTCGATGCCGACGACGACCGATGAGTTTTACAACGTGCTGAAGGCATTTAAGGAGAAAGACCCGAACGGCAACGGCAAAGCCGACGAAATTCCGTTCACCACCTCGTCCGATGGCGTATGGGGAGGCGGCGTGGATTCGTTCCTGATGAACGCTTTTATCTATGACAACACCTCGGATTACTTAAGCATCAAAGACGGCCAGGTCATCTATTCACCGGCGCAGCCCGAATGGAAGGAAGGCCTGAAGTATTTGCGGAAGCTGTTTGCCGAAGGCTTGATGGATAAAGCCGTTTTTACGCAGAACAACGATGCGGTGAAGCAGCTGGCCAACAAGCCGGACGCCGCCGTGGGCACCGTAGGTTACGCGCTGCTTAGCAGTGCCTTCAGCGTGGACGACTCGAACCCGAGACATAAAGATTACGACGTCGTTCCGCCGCTGAAAGGACCAAATGGAGTCCAGCTGACAGGCTACAGCATTGGCGTGGGCGACGGATCGTTCGTGATCACGAACAAGGCGACGAAAGAGGAGCAGGTCGCTGCCATCAAACTGGCGGATTATCTCTGGTCCGAAGAGGGAACGGTCATGACCTCCTGGGGCTTTGAAGGTGAAGGCTGGAAAAAAGCCGACAGCGGCAAGCTGGATTACAACGGCAAACCGGCGAAGTATGAAGTGGTTCCGAAGGCTCCGTCCGCGAACGGGGAAACGGCGCTGGACAATTTCTGGTGGCAGCTCGGCACGATGCAAATGCTCAACTCCATCCGCGAATCCTTTGCCGCTCCAAGCGATCCGCTGGGCAACGGTGCCTATGAATACCGCTTATGGCTGGCAGCCAAAAAATACGAGCCTTTCGCCAAGCCGGAAGTCGTCTATCCTGCGGATACGTTCATTGACCCGGCGGACGCCATGACGGTTGCGCAAATGCAGAAGTCGCTGACTGATTATGTGAAATCGAGCCTGGCGCAGTTCGTGACGGGCAACAAAGACATCGACAAGGATTGGGACAGCTATATCGCCGGCTTCAAGGGATTGCAGCTGGATCAATACTTGGCGATCTACCAAAAAGCGTTAAAGAAATAAGGGACAGCAGCCGGATATCTGAGGTGTAAAGCAGGTATCCGGCTTTTACAAGGAGAACAAGGTATGCATACCTGTAATCAAAACCAGGATGGAGGGCATTTCATGATGGTAACGACCGAAAGGATCCGCTACGCCGCACAGGTTCAGCCGACCGAACGGCAGCTGGCCGTGCAGGAGATGGAGTTCTACGCGTTCATTCATTTTACGGTCAATACGTTTACGGACCGGGAGTGGGGGGACGGGAAGGAGGATCCGGCTATCTTTAATCCGGCGGAGCTGGATGCCGGCCAATGGGTGGCGGCGATCAAGTCAGCCGGAATGAAGGGGCTGATTCTGACCTGCAAGCACCACGACGGTTTCTGCCTCTGGCCGAGCCGGTATACGGAGCACTCGGTCAAGAACAGCCCGTGGAAGGACGGGCAGGGCGATGTGGTCCGGGAAGTGTCGGAGGCGTGCCGGAGGGAAGGGATCCGCTTTGGCATTTACCTGTCCCCCTGGGACCGGCATGAGCCTACATACGGCGATTCGCCGGCGTATAACGAATATTTTACCAATCAGCTGAGAGAGCTGCTGACCAATTATGGCGACGTGTTCTGCGTCTGGTTCGACGGCGCCTGCGGTGAAGGGCCGAACGGCAAGCGCCAGGTGTACGACTGGGACGCTTACTACGCGCTGATCCGCGAGCTGCAGCCGGAGGCGGCGATTTCGGTCTGCGGTCCGGATATCCGCTGGTGCGGCAACGAAGCCGGCCACTGCCGGGAATCGGAGTGGAGCGTCGTGCCTGCGTCGCTGCGGGATAACGAGAAGATCCAGGCGAAATCGCAGCAGGAAGACGATCCGGCGTTTGCCCGGAGCTACCGGTCGGAGGACGAGGACCTGGGCAGCCGGGCGGTCATCGAGCACGAGCAGGATCTGGTCTGGTACCCGGCGGAGGTCAACACGTCGATCCGTCCGGGTTGGTTCTACCACGCCTCCGAAGATGACAAGGTCAAATCGCTGGATGAGCTGATGAACGTATATTATGGATCGGTCGGCGGCAACGCGACGTTCCTACTTAACCTTCCGCCGGACCGGCGCGGCCTCATTCATGAGCGGGACGTCCAGCGCCTGCAGGAGCTGGGGGACAGGATCCGCAGCACGTTTGGTACAGACTTGGCTGCAGGGGCTGCGGTGGAGGCATCCGTCCAGGCAGAAGACCATCAAGCAGACCATGTTCTTGACGGACAACCGGACACGTACTGGGCGCCGCCCGAAGGCACGGAGCAGGCGTCGCTCACGCTGGATCTGCAGAGGGAGACCTCCTTTGACCACATCGTGCTGCAGGAATACCGGTACAGCCAGCGGGTAGAGCGCTTTGAGCTCGAGTATCTGGATGGAGATACGTGGAAAACAGTTTATGCGGGTACGGTTATCGGCCACAAGCGGATCTGCCGTTTTCCCGCCGTCAAGAGCCGTTATATCCGGCTTCAAATCCGGGAGTCCCGGTGGTGTCCGCAGATTTCCTCCATTCGGATCTATCTGCAGCCATAGAGCGGAATAATTATAGTTTCTTTTCAATCGTATACTATGCACACTTATTAAACTCCTCGCTGAGGCGGCCCGTATAGGGTCTGTCCATCGGGGAGTTTTTTTGCGGTTATCCGACATTCCCGCCTCAGTATAATGTTAATGAACTTCGAACCAACAACTTCAAATTATGGAAGGTGGGATATTCGTATTGGATAGATCTTCACTGTACACCGATCTCGTAACGTACCCTTCCGGATGGAAAATGGGCACGCATGTGCATCCCCATTTCGAAATCTGCGTGGTCACTTTCGGACGAGGTGTGTTCTATGCTGAAGACCAGGTCTTTTCGATTCAGGAGGGGGACGTCATCCTGATCACCCCAGGCGTACCCCACGACTACAGCTCCGTTACACCGATCCGCTTCGCCGTCCTGCAGGTTGACCATTTGTCGCATGAGCTCGAACGGTTATTTTTTCAAATGACAAATGAAGAATCGCTGCACCTGTTTCCCCTGGCCCATTATGCATTGGAGCGTTTTGAGAAGTTGTTCAGCGTGTGGCTCCACATGACCTCCGTCCGTCCGAATCAGCTGTTTAACCGGTTGTTAAAAACGTGGGTCGAGTTATTTATGCTGTTTTTATTGGACCGCATCGAACAACAGGATTCCAGAATCACCTTGGATGCCATCGCCGAGTATATCAGAACTAACCTGGACAAAGAAATGAGGGTGACCGATCTGGCGCGGATGATCCGCATGTCGGAGAGCGGGCTGCGCTCCTGTTTCAAAAAGACTTACGGTCTCTCACCCAAGCAATATCTACAGCAGTACCGGATGTCCGAGGCCAAAATGCTGCTTACCTTCTCCGACAAGACGGTTCAGCAAATCGCGAGCGGGGTCGGATTCCCCAATATTCATGCCTTCTCCGCCTGGTTTCAAAAACAGACGGGAATGTCTCCCACCGCCTGGAGGAAAGAGCAGCGAAGAAGGGGCGGGTGAGAAGTCGAAGGCTGTCTTCGGTAAATGTTAAGCGATAATCGTAAAACTTGTGAAGTTTTTTATAAATACAGCGAGAGCGTCCCTTTATAAAATAGGCTTGCACGTTTAAGAAAACGCTGTCAAAGGAGGGGGAATCTGCTAAATCTGCAAAAATCGGCTAGGAGGTGTCTGCTTGTCCCGTTCAAGTGCAGAGGTTCAACCGTCTGTTCAGGTCCGTTCGTCTAGGGGATCCATGAGCAAAATCGCAAAAGTGAATCTTCGGAACGGTCTGCTGTTCGTTTCACCCTGGCTGGCAGGGTTTGCCGCCTTTTCGCTGCTGCCGTTTCTGCTATCCCTGTACTACAGCTTTACGACCTACGATGTGGTCAGTTCGCCCGTATGGGTAGGGTTGGATAATTTTGTGCAGTTATTCAAAGACCCGTTATTCTGGAAATCGATTACCAACACGATGTACTATACGTTATTTTCGGTTCCGCTCGGCATCGTCTTCGGCGTGGCTCTGGCGCTGCTGCTGAACATGAAAGTTAAGGGAATGGCTTTGTACCGGACGATTTTTTACCTGCCCAGCATCGTTCCGGTTGTGGCGTCTTCCGTACTGTGGCTGTGGCTGTTCGACCCGCAGTTCGGACTGATCAACGGTCTGCTGGATGCCATCGGCATTGCGGGTCCCGGGTGGCTGGTCGACCCGGCATGGTCGAAGCCTGCCCTGATCGTGATGGGACTGTGGGGCGTCGGCGGCGCGATGATCATCTATCTCGCAGGGCTGCAGGATATTCCGCAGGAAATGTACGAGTCGGCGCAGATCGACGGGGCGGTATGGTGGCAAAAAATCGTCTATATTACGCTGCCGATGCTGAGTCCG
The DNA here is from genome assembly GCF_016624415.1 of Paenibacillus sp. S28. NCBI lineage: Bacteria > Bacillati > Bacillota > Bacilli > Caryophanales > Paenibacillaceae > Paenibacillus > Paenibacillus sp. S28. The sequence goes on from NZ_JACVTM010000008.1 coordinate 80,650, forward strand.
GTCATTTTCTTCAATTTAATTATGGGCCTGATCGGTTCCTTTCAGTATTTTACGCAGGCCTACATTATTACGTCCGGCGGACCCAATGATTCTACGCTGTTCTATTCGCTGTATCTGTACAAGAACGCCTTTTCTTACTTCCATATGGGGTATGCCTCGGCTATGGCATGGATTTTGTTCCTGCTGATTATGGCCGTCACGCTGCTGGTATTTAAGAGCTCGGCACGCTGGGTTTTCTATGGCGGGGAAAGGTAAAACGATATCGGAGGTGCATGGAATGAAGTCAACGCTCAAACCGTTCTTATCGATGGTGCTGATCATGCTGATGCTTGCCGGCCTAATAGCATGTTCCTCACCGGGTACTCCGGCGGCCGGGCAGGATGGCAAGAAGGAAGATACGTCCGCCCCGTCTTCCGATTCCGGGAAGAAAGGCGACGGAAAAGCCGTAGAAGTTACATATTGGCATATGTGGACGAGTGACTGGAAGAAGCTGATCGACAGCCTGGTTGATGAGTTTAATCAGACGCATCCCGGCATTCATGTGACCGCACTCTCTATTACCGGCGATGCCAACGCTAAATTTTTGACGGCACAGGCCGGCGGGGATCCGCCCGACGTCATGACCCAATGGAACCAGATCATTCCCTCGTGGGCGGAAAAGGGAGCCATCGCTTCACTGGATCCGTACATCCAGGCCGACGCGCCGGATTTGGGCGAGTGGATGTATCCCACGGTAAAGGAAATCGGCACCTACAAAGGAAAAATGTACGCGATCCCATTCTCGATGAACACGCTGGCGATGTATTACAACAAGGATATTTTGAAAGAGGAAGGGTTCGATCCGGAAAAACCGCCTGCCACGATCCAGGAGCTGGATGCGATGCAGGATAAATTGTGGAAACTGGATAAGCGCGGATTCATCCAGCGGGTCGGCTATATGCCGAGCGGGCTTACCCAGTGGAGCACGGCTTTCGGCGGGAAATGGGCGGATGAGGACGGCAAGCCGACGGCAACCGATCCGAACAACCTGGCCACATTGGAATGGTTTCAGTCTTACGCGAAAAAATACGATCCGACCAAAGTCGCCGCTTTTAACAAAAGCATGTCTTCCAACGTGAACTCGGCGTGGTCTTTCCTCAGCGGCAAGCAGGTGTTCGCGATGGACGGCATGTGGAGGCTGGAGGACCTGAAAAATTATGCTCCGGATCTTCAGTACGGCGTCATGACGCTGCCCTACCCGGAAGGAACCGGAAAACCGGACGCGACCTGGGTCAATGGAAACTTTAACATCATTCCGGAAAAAGCCAAGCATCCGAAAGAGGCGTGGGAATTCATCCTGTGGCTGACCGGCTACCATAACGAAGATTGGGCGGCGCAAATGCTGACCAAAGGCGGGTGGATCCCGCCATCGCCAAAAATTACGGAGAAGCAGGCTTACCAGGATTTCATGAATGAAATTCCGGCCAGAAAAACGTTCGTCGATCTGCTCGGCAGCCCTAATGCGAAGATCACACCGGTCATTCCGGTGCAGCAGTATTATTGGGACCGGGCGGCAAAAGCCGAAGAGTCCGTCATGACGGGAAACAAAGATCCGAAGCAGGCCTTGGAAACCTTGCAGAAAGAAGTCGAAGAAGAGATCGCCAAAGCCGGAGGCAAATAACGGATAAGGGCAGGGAGGAAGGGGATCCAATTTGGTTACCCTTCCTCCTGCCTTCATAACCGTGAAAGGAGAGGCCCAAGATGCTTGAAATCAAGGCACAGTCTACCACGAAATTAAGCAGAACAAAGAAAGGCGTGTTTCAACAGCTGATCGCCCATGTTTGCTTGATCGTACTGGGCATCACCTTTCTTTTTCCTTTTGTCTGGATGCTGTCCACCGCGCTCAAACCGGAGGCGCAAATTTTCAAATGGCCGCCGGAGTGGATTCCGGATCAGTTCCTATGGTCGAACTTTCCGGAGGCACTTACGTTTGTCCCGTTCGGTACTTACGTCCTCAATACGTTAACGATTTGCATCTGGGCAATGGTCGGCACCTGCGTTTCCTCCGCCCTCGTGGCTTACGGGTTTGCCAAAATCCAATGGCCGGGACGGAACGTACTGTTCATGATTATGCTCAGCACAATGATGCTGCCTTCCCAGGTCACGATGATTCCGATTTTCGTCATTTTCAAAAAGATCGGCTGGGTGGGAAGCTACAAACCGCTCATTATCCCGGCATTTTTAGGCGGTGCGTTTTTTATTTTTCTGCTGAGGCAGTTTTTTCTGACGATTCCTCAGGAACTATCCGAAGCGGCCAAGATCGACGGCTGTTCGGAGTTCCGGACCTTCTGGCAGATCATTCTCCCGCTCGCCCGTCCGGCGTTCGCCACGGTAGCGTTATTTACGTTCATGAACAACTGGAACGACTTCATGGGACCGTTAATTTATTTGAGCGACGAGAAAATGTACACCGTATCGCTTGGGTTGCAGCAGTTTATTGGTCAATACGGCACGCGTTGGGGGATGCTGATGGCGGCTTCCACCGTTGCGACGCTGCCTATTATCATTTTGTTCTTTTTTGCCCAAAAGACCTTTATTCAGGGGATTTCGACGACAGGCATCAAAGGCTGACAGCTGACTGGCCGGGGTTCTGGCCGCATGCAGCTTGATCAAAAGGGAGGAATTCGGCAGTGAAGAAAATCGTATTTATCGGGGCAGGCAGTCTCGTGTTCACGAAAAACCTCGTTCGCGATCTGCTTACATTCCCTGCGCTCGCTGACAGCATCATCGCTTTGGTTGACATTGACGAGGAGCGTCTCGGATTTGCGAAGAAAACGGTGGAGAAAATTATTTCGGCCGGAGGCTATCCGGCGAAAGTCGAGGCGCATACCGACAGGACCAGAGCGCTAGACGGGGCGGACGGAGTCGTCTGCACGATCTTGGCGGGAAGCCTGGACATCTGGCGGAAAGACATCGAGATTCCGAAACAGTACGGCGTGGACATTAATGTCGGAGATACACGCGGGCCATCCGGCATATTCAGGGCGCTCCGCACGATTCCGGTGATGCTGGACATTTGCCGCGATATCGAGCGGTACTGTCCGCAGGCGGTATTTCTGAATTATACGAACCCGATGGCGATGCTGTGCAGGGCGATGCAGAGCGAAACGAACGTGACCGTGACAGGTCTGTGCCACAGCGTGCAGGGAACGGCATCGATGCTGGCCAGGTGGATCGGGGCGCCTAAAGAGGAGATCACGTATCTCTGCGCAGGCATCAATCATCAGGCGTTCTACCTGGATTTTCGCTGGAACGGCCAAGACGCGTATCCGCTTATCCGGGAGGCGATGAATCATCCGGACATTTACAACGAGGAGCAGGTCCGAAATGAAATGTTCCTTCATCTGGATTATTACGTCACGGAATCCAGCGGCCATAACTCTGAATACAATGCCTGGTTCCGAAAGCGGCCGGATTTGATTGAAAAGTACTGCACGAACGGCACGGGCTGGAATCCCGGTGAATACGCGTATATTATCAAAGGCTACGAGCAGAGGCAGGGCAGCTGGAAGGAACAGATGCGGCGCTGGATGGAAGAGCCCGTCGATTTAAACCGGGGCGAAGAGTACGCCGCGTATATCTTTAATGCTACGATCGGGGGCGGTACCCTGTTTAAATTCAACGGCAACGTCCGTAATCATGGCCTGATCGATAATTTGCCGGACGGCTGCTGCGTTGAGGTCCCGGTATTGGCTTCGAAAAGAGGGCTGGAGCCGATTCATGTGGGAGCCCTGCCGGATCAGCTGGCGGCCCTGACCAATATAAGCGCCCGCTGCGAAGAGATGGCTGTGGAAGGCGCGCTAACGGGCGATCCGCGGAAAGTATTCCATGCGGTATGCTTCGATCCGCTGACTTCCGCGGTCCTCAGCCTGGCTGAGATCAAATCGATGGTTGATGAGATGTTTGAAGCCAATCGCGAATATTTGCCGCAGTTTAAACATTTCAAATCATAGCTTATCGTTTCCTGGATGAAACTTTTTCCATCCTGATTTCGTTTAACAGGGTGGAGGCGATAATACAAGATGAAACTTAATCGAAAAATTGGATTTACACTAGCAACCGGTTTGATGGGAGCAAGCCTGCTGGCTGCTGCGGCCGGAGCGGCTCCGGCGGGGAGCGTGACTGTTCCGGCGCAGGTGCCGGAACAAACGGTAGAGAAGGTCGTCGTGACCGACGCAACCAAGATCAGCAAGCTGAACCATACCAGCGTGACGCCATTAATCATAGAAGCTGAGAAGCGGTATTTTTATGCCCTGGGCGGCGGCAAGGGATTAGGGGACACATTCGAGGTCGATGGCCGGCAGTATCGGTACTTGTCCGATGATATCGGAACCCGGGAGAAGCTGATGAACTATTTGAAGTCCGTATATACGGAAAAGGCAGCGGCCTATTTTGTGGACAAATATTTCATTTCTCATGATGGTCGTTTGGCCCAGCTGAACGCCGATGGCGGCAACATTCTGGAGTTCGACAAGGCGACGGCCAAACTGCTCAGCATGACGGATACGCAGCGCGTGTATAAGCTGAGCGTTCCTTACCCGGAGCATCTTCAGGGTCCGGCATACGTGACGGTCAAGTTTGAGAAAGTCGGGCAATTTTGGAGAGTGGGCACCGCCCCGCATGCGATTTTTTAGTAGGATCTCTACTTTCGAAGTTCCATATGCATTGAGGGAAGAGGAAACAGACGAAAGACCCTGCCGGCTCCGGCGGGGTCTTTATTTAAGAGATCATAAAGTATAAGTTTCGGAGCTTCTGCTTCCTGATCTCGCAAGAAAAACCTCCTCTAGAAGCGGTCTGTCTTCTTTGAAGGTACGTCGATAGACGTTTTTCTTATAATATCAGAATGTATAAACTCCAGAGCTATTGCTTCCTGATATTGCAAGAAAAATTACCTTTAAACGCGGTCTGTCTTCTTTGAAGGTACGTCGATAGACGTTTTTCTTATCAAAAAACCAGCCTGGACAACGCGTCCAGGCTGGTTTACAAATTTCATTATCAGTTTCCATTTGAATTTCGTTCGAGCATTCTGTTTCCATTGACCGTGGTGAATCATGTTATCCTCCATGTGTGAACGCCGGATCCGTATCGGAGCGCCCGGATGACCGATCAAAACGTTGGACGGTCGTATGTACCTCCAGTTACCCGAATGAAGTATGGACACTTCGTTCGACGATTCCCCTTAGTTCAGCCTTGTGCGCCGCATATTGATCTGCGCTAATGCTCCCTTTGCGCAGGCGCTCATCCAGCTGGCGGGTCAGCTGCGATACTTGCAAATCGATGATTCTCTGGATGTCGGCTCCCTGGTCAGCGGCGATGTCATGCAGGGACTTGCCCTCATACAGCGCCTCATACAGTTCCTCGTCGGAGTCCTGATGGAGAGCTTCCAGCAATTCGTCTTTATCCTTTACGCCGGTGGTGGCCCATTTCGCGGCCGGGCTTGCGCTTGTGATGGAGGCGCTTAACGCGGTGCTTCCAAAGGACATGATCACGACCATCGTTCCGACAATCATCACTCGCTTTATGTTCATGGTTAAAAATCCTCTTTTCATGTATTTTGTTACGGGTCATTTGTGTGAACGGATATGGGGGATGTGAGATCTTCAGCCTAAGGTCATTATAGACAGCAAACCTGAGGAAAACCTTAAAGATTCTATAACCGTACCTAAAGATTTTACGTGTTGCTTCCCGGATCGGTTTCACTTTAGAGATAAAAAACAACGGAAAGCTCATGAGCTTCCCCCAATATCTATTGGCCATTCCGGTGAAATCAGGGGAGCATCAAGGGTTTGCCGATGGACAGTAAAAGGTGGTGCTGCAGGATAGTGATACGGATATTGGCAAGTTCTTGCGCTTCCCAAAAGTTTGCCTTGTGCTATAATGTAACCGATTCCATAGAGTTCAGCAGACTGTGACAAGGGGAAACGCAGATGAAGAAGATGATGATGGTTTACCTGGTACTAATCATTGCGTTTGGCGTCTATGTATTTATGTACCGGATGGATGACAAGCGTTCTTCTGCATGGCCGGACGGCGGGCTGCACGGCAGCATCGGGGAGAACTATGTGATGGTAACCTTTCAATCCGGAATGGAATATTGGAAAAATATTGTGAAAGGCTTCGAGGATGGAGGCGACGCCCTCGGCGTGTCCGTCGAATACCACGGAGCCACCCAGTACGACGTGCAGGAGCAGATCACCGTGCTTGAGCAAGTCATTGCCAAAAAGCCTGCCGGCATCGCGCTGTCGGCCATCGACTCCGACGCTTTGACCGCGACGATCAACAAAGCGGTGGACGCGGGCATTCCCGTCGTCCTGTTCGACTCGGACGCCCCGGACAGCAAAGCGTACTCTTTTCTTGCGACCAATAACTACGATGCGGGTGTGGCGGCCGCCGATAAAATGGCGCAAATCGTCGGCCGGCAGGGCGAGGTCGGCATCATCACGCAGTCCGGCCAGCAAAACCACAGCGACCGCACATCAGGGTTCAAGGAAACGATCGCGAGCCGATATCCGGCGATGTCTGTGGTTGAGGTGAAGGAAGGAAAAGGCGACGCCATGATCGCTAAGTCCGCGGCCGCGGACATGCTGGGCAAGCATCCGGACCTTAAAGGCATTTTCGTGACGGAAGCCAGCGGCGGCACAGGGGCGGCGGACGCGGTGATCGCTGCGAATCGGACCGGGAAGGTGAAGATCATCGGGTTTGATACCAATAAAGAGACGCTGGACCGGATATCCGACGGCACGATTTCAGCGACGATTGCTCAGGGGACATGGAATATGGGCTACTGGTCGCTGCAGTATTTATTCCATCTTCATCATGGGCTGACCGTTCCCGCACCGACGCTGGGCAACGACGTATCCCCGCTGCCGCCGCGGGTGGATACCGGCATTACAATCGTTACCCGCGAGAATGTGAAGGATTATTATGCGAAATAAGCTGCGTAACAATTGGCGGCAGCGTCTGCTGCAGTGGACCCGGTTCGGTGATCTGCCTCTGCGGTACAAGCTGATCATCCTTTTTCTGATGGTAGGCATCCTTCCGTCGATTGCGCTCGGTGCATTGGTCAACTGGACGGTCAATCGGATCGTCGACGGGCAGGTCACGGCGAACACGGTGCAGCTCATCGGCAAAGTCAATCAGACGCTTGATAACGATATGGAAAACTTGCAGAACATTACGTATTTGATCGGCTTTGACCCGGCCATCAACCGGTTCCTGAATGGGCAGATTGCCGCTGAAGGGGCGGGTGCCGCCGGAGGGATTGCCGGACAAGCGCAGCGCCCGCAGATTAATGACCAAAACGGGGAAGTGTACGCCTTGAAGAAGTATCTGCAGGGCTTCACGACGCTGTATCCGGAAATTGCCGCCATCCTGGTCGTGAACCACAACGGCGATTACATCAGCAACGAAATGTATGCCCGGACGCCGGCCAATTTGACCCGGGATTCGTGGTATGAGGAGGCTGCGGGACACGAAGGGATTTTTACAGTGCTGGGTCATCCTTCTGAGCGAAACGTCACGACGCATGTGCATTATGCCAACGATGAGTTGATCTCGGTCGTGCGGTCCTTTGTCGATCCGGATACGCGTAAAGTCACAGGAGCCGTGCTGATCGACTTGAAGCTGCGGGCGGTGGCCAGCACAGTCCGGAACGTCACCCTCGGTAAAAACGGGTATTTGATGGTAACCGATGCCGGCGGCTCGGCCATTTACACCCCGGATGAACCGTTGGTTCGGGACATTCCTTCATCCTGGATTCCCCGGGAAGACAGCGGCATGTTCAGGCATGAGGTCGACGGCAGGCGGCTGCAGTTTATTTACGGCACATCGTCTTTTACAGGCTGGCGGACCATCGGCGTATTCGACAGCGGCGAAGCGGTCCGCGAAGTGCGGGAGATCCGCTTCTACGTGATCTGCTTCCTGTTTGTCGTCTGCATGTTCGGCCTGACGGCCTCGTATACGCTGTCGCAGTCCGTGTCCCGGCCGATCCGCCAGCTGATGGCCTTTATGCAGAAGGCCGAATCCGGGGATTTGACGATCCGGTATTGGGGCGGAAGGCAGGACGAGGTTGGTATGCTGGGCCGCAGCTTTAACCGGATGCTGGCCGAAATCCGCAAGCTGCTGAAACTGAGCGAGCTTCGGGAACGGCAGAAGCGCGAAGCGGAGCTGCGCAGCCTGCAGGCGCATATCAAGCCGCATTTTTTATACAATACCCTTGATACGATCCATTGGATGGCTAAGAAAAAAGGGGCCGACGATGTGTCCGATATGGTAGAGTCGCTGTCCAGGCTGTTCCGGATCGGGCTCAGCAAAGGGGATGACATCATTCCGATGACCGACGAATGGACACATATCTCCAGCTATTTGCAGATTCAGAAGACGCGCTACCGGGACCGGCTCACCTACGAGCTGGATCTGCCCAAGGAAGCGGAAGGGCTGTACGTTCTAAAGCTTGTGCTTCAGCCAATCGTTGAAAACGCCATCTATCACGGCATTAAGGCACGCCGAGGCCCGGGCATCATACGGGTGTCCTCTGAGGTGGAGGGCGGCGTCCTGCGCCTCATTGTTAAGGACAACGGGGCGGGGATGTCCCAGGAGCGGCTAGTTGCGCTCCGCCGCCAGCTTCAGGATCCTTTGGCGGCCATGGATCATCCACCGGAAGAAGGTGGACCGGCCAGCCGCAGCTATGGCATGCTGAACGTCCAGGCGCGGCTTGCGCTGACTTTTGGGGAAAAATACGGAATTAGCATCGAGAGTACGGAAGGCACGGGCACGAGCGTGATGATCGAGCATCCGCTGCTGCATACGGTCCCGGCGCAACGTGTACAAGATGGGAGAGATCGTTAATGAAGAAGCGATATCAGGTGCTGATTGCGGACGATGAACCGATTATCCGGGAAGGCATCATGGATTCGGTGGATTGGGAGACGCTTGGCATGGAGGTCGCCGGTGAAGCGGAGGACGGGGAGGAAGCGCTTGAGTTCGCCCTGCGCGAAGCGGTCGACATCGTTCTGGTCGACATGAATATGCCGATCATGGACGGCTTGACGCTGATGAAGCGGCTGAAGGCCGAACGCCCGGCGTGCCGGTTCGTCATCATTACCGGGCATGACGAATTTGCCTACGCACAGGAAGCGATCCGCCTCGGCGTCAAGGATTATATTTTGAAGCCGGTCAACAGCGGCCATTTGCAAGAGGTGCTGCAGAGCGTCAAGCAGGAGCTTGATGAGCAGCAGGTGCAAAGCCACTATTTGAAGCAGGCCTCGGAGCAGATTGAGCGGAACATCCCGCTCCTGCGGCAGCGCTTCTGCCAGGAGTGGATTCAGGGGCTGGTGGATGACGGGAACGCGCTCGAGCAGCTGGAGTTTCTTGGCCTGCCTTCCGGTTTCCCGGCAGAGCTGGGGATCGTCAGGTGGCCGGAGACGGCCTCAAACCAGACGCTGATGAAAGAGAGCGAGAGACAGCTGTATTTGTTCGCGATCGAGAACATCGTTTCGGAGCTGCTGCAGGATACGCCCCATCAGGTGTTCCAGGAGCATACGGAATTGATCGGCATCTGCTTGTGGGATAACGCGCCGCTGGAAATGGCCGCGAATATTGAATCGGCGGTGCAGCAATATTTGAAAATCACCGTCCACTGCCAGATCGAGGAGGTGCCGGAAGGCCCGGGTGCTATGGCGGCCGCGTATGACGCCTGCCGGGAGGCGGTGTTCCGGGACGCGCAGCTGTCCCCGCTGGTGCGGCGGGCCCGACAGCTCATCCACGACAATTACGACCGGCCCGAACTTACGCTGGAGTCGTTTGCGGAGAGCCTGCAGGTATCGCCGGTTTATTTGAGCCGGATGCTGAAGAAGGAGCTGGGGACTTCCTTCGTCGGCTTCCTGACGCAGACGAGGATCCGCAAAGCGATCCAGCTGCTGAACGCGACGAACCTGACCATCCACGAAATTGCCGAGCAGGTCGGCTACGACAGCCAGCATTACTTCAGCACTGCATTCAAGAAGGTGATGGGCGTCTCGCCCAACCGGTACCGGCGCGGCGACGCGTATCAGGAAGTGTAGAGGCCCGGGAGGAGCAGGCGGCATCATTATAAACCCAACGACCGACGACCGAAATTTTTCGGTCGTTTTTTATTTGCCCTTATAGCCATCCCACACGTCTTACCCTGGCATGACCCTCTGGCAACGATCCCAACAAAGGTTTGAAATTTATAAAAAAGGTTCGATCCGTGGAAAGACCCCGGCGCGGGTCAGCATGTATCCTTTGAAGTACAGAGAGGCTTTACGATCCATTGGATGTAAGCGCTCTCGACCTTGGGCATACCGGAAAGGAGAACGTACCGATGAAGAAAGCAATGTTAGCGCTCCTGATGGTCGCGATGCTGATGGCCCTGACGGCCTGCAATCTGGCCGAGAGCGGAGCCGGTGATAAAAGCAAGGGCTATGTCGGACTGGCGATGCCGACCAAATCGTCCGAGCGCTGGGTGAACGACGGCAAAAACATGGAGCGGCTGTTCCAGGAAAAAGGCTACAAGACCGATTTGCAGTTTGCGGAGGATGTGGTCGAGAACCAGATTTCGCAAATCGAGAACATGATTATCAAGGGGGTTGACGTCATTGTCGTCGCCTCGATTGACGGAAACACGCTGACCGACGTCATCAAGAAGGCGCATGATCAGGGGATTAAAGTCATCTCCTATGACCGGCTGATCCGGAACACGCCGTATCTGTCCTACTACGCGACGTTCGACAATTTCAAAGTCGGCGTGCTGCAGGCTTCCTATATTGAGCAGAAGCTAGGTCTTAAGGAAGGCAAAGGCCCCTTCAATATTGAGCTGTTCGGCGGATCGCCGGACGACAACAACTCCTATTTCTTCTACGACGGCGCGATGTCCATTTTGAAGCCGTATATCGACTCCGGCAAGCTGGTCGTCCGCAGCAAGCAGACGACGATGGCGCAGATCGCGACCCTCCGCTGGGACGGCGCCTTGGCGCAATCACGGATGGATAACCTGCTCAGCGCGAACTACTCGAACGCGAACCTGGACGCGGTGCTGTCGCCGTACGACGGCATCAGCATCGGGATCATTTCTTCGCTGAAGGGCGTCGGCTACGGCACGGCCAAAAAGCCGATGCCGATCATCACCGGCCAGGACGGGGAGCTTGCTTCCATCAAGTCCATCGTCGCCGGGGAGCAGACGCAGACGGTGTTCAAAGACACCCGCAAGCTGGCGGAGCAGGCGGTCAAGATGGCTGAGAGCATCCTGAAGGGCCAGAAGGCGGAAGTCAACGATACGAAGTCTTACGATAACGGCATCCAAGTCGTGCCGGCTTATCTGCTGCCGCCGGTATCGGTCGATGCGACGAACGTCGAGAAAGAGATGGTGGAATCCGGTTATTACACCAAGGCGGAAATTGGCCTGAAGTAGTCCGAAGTTCAGAATCAACATAAGCGAAGCGAGGGGAAGGTGAAGCACACATGTCGGAATACATTTTGGAAATGAGGAACATTACGAAGGAGTTTCCCGGCGTCAAGGCGCTGAGCAACGTGAACCTTAAAATCCGGGAAGGCGAAATTCACTCCCTGTGCGGGGAGAACGGGGCGGGCAAATCGACGCTGATGAAGGTGCTGAGCGGGGTCTATCCGCACGGTACCTATGACGGAGAGATTTTATTCAAAGGGAAAACCTGCGAATTTAAAAATATCAAGCACAGCGAGGAGCTCGGCATCGTCATCATCCACCAGGAGCTCGCGCTGATCCCGTATCTGTCGATTGCAGAAAATATATTCCTCGGCAATGAACGGTCGAGCCGCGGCATCATGAACTGGAATGAAACGATCACGGGAGCGAAAGAGCTGCTGGAGAAAGTCGGACTGAAGGAAAACCCGAACACGCCCGTGGGCAATATCGGGGTCGGCAAGCAGCAGCTGGTCGAAATTGCGAAAGCGCTCTCCAAAAAGGTCAAGCTGCTCATCCTGGATGAGCCGACCGCGGCCCTAAACGAGGACGACAGCGAAAACCTGCTCCAGCTGATGCTGGAATTCAAGCGGCAGGGCATCTCCTGCATTCTCATCTCCCACAAGCTGAATGAGGTGTCGAAAGTATCCGATTCGATCACGATTTTGCGCGACGGCCAAACGATCGAGACGCTTGACATGAAGGGCGGGGACGTGAACGAGGACCGGATTATCCGCGGCATGGTCGGACGGGACCTGACGAACCGTTATCCGGAGCGCACGCCGAAGATCGGCGATACGATTCTGGAGGTCAAGGACTGGACCGTGTACGACGAACAGCGGAGCGACCGCAAAATGCTGGATCAGGTCAATCTTCATATCCGGCGCGGGGAGATCGTCGGCATTGCCGGGCTGATGGGGGCCGGGCGGACGGAGCTGGCGATGAGCATTTTCGGCAAAGCTTATGGGCGCAACATTTCCGGGACGCTGATCAAGGACGGAAAGCCGATCCAGAACAACACGATCACGCAGGCGATCGACAACGGCTTTGCGTACGTGACAGAGGACCGCAAGCATTACGGCCTGATCCTGATCGACGATATCAAGCGCAACATTTCGCTGACGGGGCTGCCCAAGCTGGCCAAGGGCACGGTGATCGACGATAAGCAGGAGGTTCTGGTGGCGGAGGAAATGCGGAAGAAGCTGAAGATTAAGACGCCGAACATTTTGCAGAAAACGGGGAATCTCAGCGGAGGCAACCAGCAGAAGGTGGTGCTGAGCAAATGGATTTTTTCCGAGCCGGATATCCTCATTCTCGACGAACCGACGCGCGGAATCGACGTGGGAGCCAAATACGAAATTTATACGATTATCAATCAGCTGGCCGATGAGGGCAAAGGCGTCCTCGTTATTTCTTCCGAGCTCCCGGAAATTCTAGGGATCTGCGACCGCATTTATGTGATGAACGCTGGCCGGATCACGGGCGAAGTGAGCCGTGAAGAAGCTTCGCAGGAGACGCTGATGAGATATATGACCAAGACTGGAGGGGCCAAGCATGGAAACGTTGGTTAAACTGTTTAAAAATAATATCCGGCAGTATGGGATGATCATCGCCCTTGTCGTCATCATGATTTTGTTTGAAATTATTACGGGCGGCCTGCTGCTCAAGCCGATTAACATTACCAATCTGATTTTGCAAAACAGCTACATTCTCGTCCTGGCGATCGGGATGGTGCTGGTCATTATTACCGGGCATATCGACCTGTCGGTCGGCTCGATCGCCGCGTTCGTCGGTGCGGTGGCCGCCATTATGATGGTTGACCTGCACTGGCATCCGGTTGTTGCCGTTATCGCCTCCCTGGTTGTCGGTGCGCTGATCGGCGCCTGGCAGGGCTTTTGGGTCGCTTATGTAAAAATCCCGGCGTTTATCGTTACGCTGGCCGGCATGCTGCTGTTCCGCGGTCTGACGATGATCGTGCTGAAAGGGCAGTCCATCGCGCCGTTTCCGAACGGATTTCAGAAGATCAGCTCCGGCTTCATTCCGGATTTCGGCAGTGCCGGAACGAATATCGTGGCGGTGCTGGCGGGAATTCTTTTCACCGTCATCTATATCGTCAATGAGCTTCGTGACCGCAGAGCACAGAAGAAATATAACTTTGAAGTGGTCTCGGGCGGACTGTTCATCCTGAAGCTCGTCGTCATTGCGGCCATCATCAACGCATTTACCTTTATGCTTGCGATCTACGCCGGGCTGCCGAACATTCTGATTCTGCTGCTGGTGCTCATTATCATCTACTCGTTCGTCATGAACAAAACCGTGATGGGACGCCATATTTACGCTCTCGGCGGCAACGAAAAAGCGGCGGATCTGTCCGGCGTGAAGACGAAAAAGGTGACGTTCTGGGTCTTCGTCAACATGGGCGTGCTGGCGGCCATCTCGGGACTCATCTTTGCGGCACGCCTGAACGCGGCCACGCCTAGAGCCGGCACAAACTTTGAGCTGGACGCGATCGCCGCAAGCTTCATCGGCGGGGCATCGGCGACGGGCGGCATCGGAACGGTCTTCGGCGCCATTATCGGCGGCCTCGTCATGGGCGTGCTCAACAACGGGATGTCGCTCATCGGTCTGGGGGTCGACTGGCAGCAGGGGATTAAGGGTCTTGTCCTTTTGGCGGCCGTAGCCTTCGATATATATAATAAGAAGAAAGTGACTTTTCTGAAGTGATCGTTTTGAAGCAGCTTAACGGAAAAGGCTGGCATCCCCCGGATGCCAGCCTTTTTTAATAGCGGTTCACTTACTTCCATGCAGAATAAACATTTTCCGTATACTTTGAAATGGCTTCGTCGTAATCGGGATACGGATATCCGAGACGGCTAGACACCGTTTTGGAATATTTTCTGAAAAGCTCATAACAAGTGAATAAAGACTTCCACATGTGCTCGTACCCGTTCTCCGCGTAGGTTGACAGCAGAGTCTCCCAATCTTCAACGGGAAGGTAACGGTCGATAAATTTATAATTTTTTCCTACGCTAAAGGTAAACCCGTGCTCAGAGCCAATTTGCCAGGCCATCATCCTCAGCAGATTGGGCCGGGCGATCCCGTTCAAGTGGTCGATGGCAAACAGGATTTCTTTTCGCGCCAATCCCTTGACTACGTAAGTGGATACCATCCAGAACTCATTGCAGCAATCGTCGAATTCCCTGGCCGTAGGCTTTTTAATCCAATACTGGCGGTCATCCGCGATCACCTCATTTGTCATGACAGCATCCTTATCCAGCAACACCTCGACCAAACCGTCGCTTTGGGTGAAATAGTTCTCCACCTCATTGAATGGAATCAGAGTCAAATCAACTTTATTGCCGTCTTCCAGGTGAATTAGATAGGAAAACCAATTGCCCAGTTCCGGCGGAAACAGCTCCATATCCTCAGGTTTTTGCATCATGATGCGCTTCCCTAAAAAGTCGAGCCACCCGTCATGCTCCTTGAACGAATCCATTTCGGTTACAAAATAAGAAATGTCGTAATCCTGGAATGCATCCGAAGGGATATTTGTGTTGGTGCGCGATCCTTCCAGGGTCACCAATCGAATCCGGTCATCGTGTTTTGCATAATCCAAAAGCAGCTTCATCATTTCTTGCTCACATCGCATTTTGCCTTCAACCTCCCCTATTTTCTAGGTCTGCAATGTCATCCTTGAAGGAAGGCGGTCCGCGAATCCGAAGGAAACAGCGCTCTCGGTCTGAGGCACGTTATAACTTATCCAGCCGCTTTTTCATAAGTCATGGCCCTCCGTTTCTTGAACGATAATGTTTTATTTTACCATAAATTAAAGGCATACCCCAGCAAAAAACATAACGTTTGCACTCCGGGAGGCGTTTATAATAATAGACGAGTCGAAGGAGGCGGGAGAATGGCCTTATTACGAGACAGTTCGCAGCAAGAAGAGCTAAAAGAGCAGTACGATCGTCTTTGGATCGAATTTCAGCATATGGAGGATCGAAAAGTTTGGGTTGAATAATGTGGGAGGAAGTGAACAGATGTTTTACCGCAGAAAATTTTACATTGTGAAAAATGAATTTGTGGACGTTTTCAACCGCCATTTTAATGAAACCAATTTACCGAATCAAATGAAGCACGGCACCCGCCTGATCGGAAGATGGATGGTGCCTCGTGATGAATCCACTACCGAAATTTTTGCGATTTGGGAATATGACAGCCGCGATCAGTACGAGGAGATTGAGGCTAAAATAAGAAGCGACAAGGAACACGTACGGCGGATACAGAACTGGTACGACCAGCATGGCGGCAGGGACCGCGTGTATAAGGAGTATCTATTAGAGGTCCGAAATGAAGAGCTGTTATCTACGGTTGAACATGACGGATTGGCGGATTCGGAATCGGCCGGGCGGCAGCAGGAAAGAGCGACATGAGGAAAGTTCCATTAACGATGGCATCGATGTTGTTATTCGGTTTCTTACTCGCCTGTAATCAAAGCGACGATCTACCGGATAACGCTGTATCCACTGAGATTTCATCGACGGATGACAACCCTGGCGAAGGTATGCAGCAGCCATCCACTTCTTCCCCGGGCACTTTGGTTGAACGGGTCAGCCGATTTCCGGAATCGTTCCTTTCGGGATCGGTTGTGCTTGACTCGGCTTCGGATACGCGGGCGGTTCGTGCAGAAACCGTGACCCGGCAAGGGACTCTCCTCATGATTTCCCAAGGAAGGGAGGAACGGGGGCATTTAGCGGTTCCGAGCAATTACGGACGGGAAGGGGACCTGACGTTTCAGGCCGACTATTCCATCGTTTACAGGCAAGCCGGGAAGGAAGATACTCTGTTATTGGACCTGCCTGCCTTTTTATTTGTAAGACCCGATGACGGGAAGGTTCCTTTCGAACAGGTTCGTTTCCAAGAGGCGGATGTTTACTTTCTTGCGCCTCAGTATAAGTCGGGTCATGGAATGGAGGCGTACGTATTTGCGATCGATCGCCGCAGCGGCGAAGCCACAGCTTTAAAAGTCATGCAAAAGGGGCATGCTTTCGGCACGCTTGTGTATTCGGAAATAAAGCCTTTCCCGCACATCGAAAACGACCGCCTGGTGGTCCATCCCCCGATCGGAGCCGGGACTCCCGAAGAAGACACCCGCGATGTGTTATACCGGTTGGATTTGGCCAATAAGCGGTTGGTGGCCATCGATAATAAAAATTAATTATAACTATGCTGTATATTGCCGCCCCCTTTCCCGAGGTGATACGCTGGAGATGTTAAATCCAGGAAGGCGGTGCTTCCATTGGTAAGAGTATGAGGTTGCTGACAACAGAATACAAATATTCGATCCATGGAGGCTATAGGATGCCAAACGTAGAGCAAATAACGAAGCGGCTGGACCAGCTGCTGAATGATTATATCGCGCAGGATGGCGCGGCAGCGGGCATGTCTGTAGGAATCGTGTACAATCGCGAGCCTGTCTACGCCAAAGGATTTGGTGTGAAAAGTAAAGAGACCGGAGCCCCGGTGGATGAGAATACCCTGTTCCACATGGCCTCAATTTCCAAAACCTATGTGGCTACGGCGGTTATGCAGCTCGTGGAACGCGGACAAATCAAGCTGGATGAGAAAGTGACGGCGTACCTGCCTTACTTCAGGCTGGAGGACACGCGTTATCGGGATATCACGATCAGGCACATGCTCACCCATACCTCCGGCATGCCGGATGAGGATGATTATGAATGGGATCGGCCTCAGTTGGATCCAGGAGCGCTGGGGCGTTACGTTCGCAGCGTATCGAACCGAGAGCTGTTATGGGAACCCGGTCAGGGAACATATGCTTACAGCAACATAGCCTTTGAGGTTCTCGGTGATGTCATCGCGAAGGTCTCGGGGGTTTCCTTTGAACAGTACATGCAGGAGCATATTTTGGATGTGCTTGGCATGGAAACGAGCACCTATACGATGCCGGATGCAGACCAGGGCCTGCTTGCCGCCCCGCATATTATGGGGATGGGATCTTCCTTTGGAGCGAAGGTCAGCCGCGTTTATCCGTATAACCGGGCGCATGGGCCAAGCTCCACCTTGCTGACGAGTGCGGCGGAATCGTGCAGCTACGCGGCGACTTACTTAAACGGGGGAAAATGGGGCACTGCACCCGTTCTGCAGCCGTCCAGCATTGAGGAGCTGTGGCAAAGCCATGCACCGGCTGACGATTTCGGTTATTACCGGAACATTGGCCTGGGCTGGTTCATGGGACCGTATAAGGGGCTGGAAGCGAAAGCGCATGGCGGATCGGACACGGGATTTCGTTCCAATCTGGTCGTCTTGCCCGAACCGGGTATCGCGGTAACTCTCATGTTCAATACCGATTACCTTGGACTCCATCAGGTCAACAACGCCATCTTGGACGTGCTGCTTGGGGAGCAGGTCGAAGTGATTCCGCGTTCGCTGACGATGCATGCAGCTGGAGTATTGGCCGCGGAAGGAATAGAATCGGCCCTGAGTGTATACAAGGCGGGCAGCGAGCAGCGCTCCAAGCTCGGTTATGTACCGTACGAATTCGACTTCGGCTTTCAGGGCATTGCCGGCAGACTGCTTCGAGGCGGGGAACCGGACGGAGCCGCGGCCATCGTTGATTTAGCGTTAGCGCTGGATCCGGATGATCAAGAACACCGTTTGATGAAGGATCAGCTTGCTGATTCTATTGCGCGATCCTGATCGTCGTCGCGGCCGCGGCCGCCATCATGTTTTGAACACAAGCCGGTGAAACAGGAACGCAGCGGCGGCCGAAATCACGAGAGAGATCAACCACACCGATATTTTTTGCGGTGTAATCCGCGGACGGTCGGAGCCGAATTCAACTTTGGATGGCAGGGGTTCCGCACCGTTTGGATCATAGGCGGCCATCATGTTGGCTGTATGTTTTTGGGTCATATACATGCCGAGGCCCGTCTGAATGCCGGTTTGGATAAGAACAAAACAAACGGCAAAGATGATAGGTAAAGCGATGTACTTTAGCATAGATTAGTGAGTTCCTCCGATTCTATTTTTGTTAAATGTTACCACAGGTAAAATGGAGTTGTCTCTATTTCGACAGGCTTTTTTGATAAGCAGAAATCTGCTGAACCTGTGAAAACCTGAGGGAGCAGTGGATAAAAAGATCCTGGCAATCATGCCAAGGATCTTTTTTAGTGCTCATGCCGGTAATACGGCGGTCGTTCGGGGGCAAAGCTGATGGGTTCGATTTTTTTCATAGATTCCTTGTGCCCCAGAGCTCGTCTAAGATTATAATAGTTTCAAGATGGCGGCTTGCAGCCGTCACAGACGTTAACCTTTCGTAAATGGAGAGTAGTCATGATCCAAAAAGTCTTTGCCTTGATGCTGATTTGCGCCCTTTGGCTTCCGGCAAACTCGGAGAGAGTTCAAGCTTCGGGGTTATCGTCATGGGAAGGGCCGATCCTTACGAAACGCGTACCCATACCCGTCGTCACAAGCCCGGCTGTATCCCCCAAGCTTTCAGATGAGGAAGCGAAGCGGCTAAGGGAGGCCTACGGCCTCGAGCAGCCTGAAACAGAGATACGACAGAGCATCGGCGATTTCGGCGCCAGCTTCCGTACTCAAGAGCTGCTGGCATGGATATGCATTTTATTCCTGTCCTGGGCACGGCTGTGATGCAGATTACAGAACCTGATCCAGCCCTGTGCTATGATGGGTTCGGTTAAATTAGTGATTATTTTCACAAAATTGGACGGGGGAGATTGGACATGGCTCTGGCTCATCTATCGCTGATAGGCATTTTGCTGCGGTTCCTTCTGGGAGGCGCAGCCGTGGTGGCGGCATCACTTATTGCCAAACGCGCGGGAGGAGCTGTCGGCGGCATTTTTGCCGCGTTTCCAGCGGTTTTTCTGGCGGCGCTGCTGACGATGAGGTTTGATTACGGGGCCCGTGAACTGGTCGCCCATTCGATTGATTTGTCCCAAGGCGCTTTGATCGGTATGGCGATTAATGTAGCGTGCGCCGCGGCGGCAGGCTACTTGTGCACCAGCAGAGGATGGAAGAAGGGGCTGACCTTGTCCGTAGGCGGCTGGCTGCTCGTTTCGTTCACGATATCCTATGTGCTGTTCAGCTTGTAAAGGGGGAAACAGGAAATGAAATTACGGGAGCTGCTGCTTCGGTTCGTGTTGGGCGGCCTGGCGGTCGTATTGAGCTATATGGCGTCGGTCCTGCTGCCGTGGAAGGCGCTTGGCGGTATTTTTGCGGCGTTTCCCGCCGTGATGGTCGTCGCCGTGCTGATGGTCGGCCTCAGCCAGGGCTCGGAAAAGGCGGCCGCGGTTGCCAGAGGTTCGGTATACGGGATGACCGGCTGCGCCGTCTGTGTCGTGACGGTCTGGTATGCCCTGAAAATAACCGGCGCCTGGTGGCCCAGCCTGATGCTGGGACTTATAGGCTGGTTTGCCGGCTCGTTTGCGCTGCTGAAAGTGAAGGAGAAAGTGCAAAAAATCCAGCATATGCACCGGCTGCCGCGAAAACAGACCAAGCATGTGTAAATGGCCGACTTGCGTCAAGGATCAGTCATGCGCAGGGATGCGGGACGTTTCCGGGTTAGTGTGATATTTTTCACAGCGCAGGGTGCCCAGCCGTTTTACAATAAAGTCATGCAAGAGTCCTTTCCCGTTGAAGGAGGCAGATCCCATGGCTACACACATTCATGGCAAACATTTTGAAGTGACACCGGCGCTCCAGGCGTATGCCGAGCAGAAGATCGGTTCGGCCCAATCCTGGTTTGACGAGACGGTGACCATCCATGTTACCCTGCTGCTGCAGGCCCGGAAACAGGAGCATGTCGTTGAAGCTACCATTCCCTATCACGGCATGGTCTTTCGGGTCGAAGTGAAGGATGCGGACATGTATGCCGCCATTGACCAGGCCGCGGATAAGCTGGACCGCAAGCTCCGCAAGTACAAGGAGCGGGCGCGCCGCAAGCTGCGCAGCCACGGGAGCTCGGTCGGCACCGGCATTCAGGACGGCGGACAGCCGGAACCGGAAGCACCGGAGGAAGCCTTTGTCATTGCAAAAGAAAAGCGGCTCGTGATGAAGCCGGTGGATCTGCAGGAAGCTGTGCTGCAGATGAATTTGCTGGACCACAGCTTCCATCTGTTCTTGAACCGGGATACCAACCGTGAGGAAGTCGTTTACCGCAGGGCGGACGGCACTTACGGGCACCTCTTTGCTGATTAAGCCAGGTTTGTTGTCTTCAAGTCTTGATGACTCCTAACTGCTATTCCTTTGCGCCGAATGGAGAGCCATAGCTCCATTCGGTATTTTTTTGTTTAGACGATAGAATTTCGCAAAAAGCGCCTAAGCACCGCATTTTTCGGACCTTTAAAATTTTATAGATCGATGTGAGTAATGTCATAGTTAGCCCCCCTGGGGTTCCAGTAGGATGAACTCATCAAGGAGATGAGGGACCGGTAAAGGTCTCCAAGGAGGAGAAAACGATGGCTGTTAAAGAAAGCAAGCTGGAAACAAAGAACTCCGCCCAAGAAGAAGTGAACCGATTGGTCGCCCGCGCCAGGAAGGCGCAGGAAGCGTACCTGAACATGAATCAAGAGGAAATTGACGAAATCGTACAGGCGATGGCGCTGGCCGGCTTGGACCGGCACATGCCGCTCGCGAAGATGGCGGTCGAGGAGACCGGCCGGGGCGTCTACGAGGACAAAATCACCAAGAATATATTCGCGACGGAATACATCTATCACAGTATCAAGCATGACAAGACGGTCGGCGTTATCGAGGAAAACGCGTTTGAGAGCTACAAGAAGGTCGCCGAGCCGGTCGGCATCATCGCCGGTGTTACACCGGTGACGAACCCGACGTCCACGACCATGTTCAAGACGCTGATCGCAACGAAGACGCGCAATCCGATCATCTTTGCCTTCCACCCTTCCGCCCAAAAGTGCAGCGCTGAAGCAGCCCGCACGCTGCGTGACGCCGGAATCGCGGCCGGCGCGCCGGAGCACTGCGTGCAGTGGATTGAAACGCCGTCCCTAGAAGCGACGCAGCTGCTGATGAACCACCCCGACGTGGCGCTCGTGCTGGCAACCGGAGGCTCGGCGATGGTGAAATCCGCCTACAGCACGGGCAAACCCGCGCTTGGCGTCGGGCCGGGCAACGTTCCCTGCTTCATTGAGCAGTCTGCGGATTTGAAGCAAGCTGTGACCGACTTGATTCTCTCGAAGACGTTCGACAACGGCATGATCTGCGCTTCCGAGCAGGCGGTCATTATCGAGGAGCCGGTGTACGACCAGGTCCGGAAGCTGATGAAGGACAGCGGCTGCTACTTCCTGAACAAGGCCGAAACCGAGGCCGTGTCCAAGCTGGTCATCAACAGCGAGAAGTGCGCGGTGAACGGGGTCATCGTCGGCCAGTCGGCGGTAAAAATCGCCGAAATGTCCGGCATTCAGGTGCCGCAGGACACCAAAATTCTCGTGGCCGAGCTGGCGGGCGTCGGTCCGGCCTACCCGCTGTCCGCAGAGAAGCTGAGCCCGGTGCTTGCCTGCTATAAGGTCAAGACGGCGGCGCAGGGCATCGAGCGCGCGGCCGAAGTGGTCCAATTCGGCGGCATGGGACACTCGTCCGTCATCCATTCGAACGATGACGCCGTCATCCAGGCGTTCGCCAACCGCCTGCAGACCGGGCGCGTGATCGTCAACTCGCCTTCGACGCACGGGGCGATCGGCGACATCTACAACACGAACCTGCCGTCGCTGACGCTCGGCTGCGGTTCGTACGGACACAACTCGACGACGTCCAACGTCACGTCGGTGAACCTGATCAACGTGAAACACGTGGCCTACCGGACGGTCAACATGCAGTGGTTCAAGGTTCCGCCGAAGGTCTATTTTGAGAAGGGCGCGACGCAGTACCTTGAGAAAATGCCGAACATTTCCCGTGTGCTGGTCGTCACCGACGAGATGATGGTCAAGCTGGGATACGTCGAAAAGGTGGAGTACTACCTGCGCAAACGCGTCAACCCGGTAGCGATCGAAGTGTTCTCCGACGTGGAGCCGGATCCGTCCGTCGAGACGGTAGAGCGCGGCACGAGGCTGATGGAGAGCTTTAAGCCCGACTGCATTATCGCGCTCGGTGGCGGCTCCCCGATGGATGCGGCCAAGGCGATGTGGCTCTTCTACGAATATCCGGACACCAGTTTCCACTCGCTGAAGCAGAAGTTCATGGATATCCGCAAGCGGGTCTATAAATACCCGCGTCTTGGCGAAAAAGCCCAGTTTGTCGCCATCCCGACCACTTCGGGCACCGGCTCGGAAGTAACCTCTTTTGCCGTCATCACGGACAAGAAGGAAGGGAATACGAAGTATCCGCTTGCCGATTACGAGCTGACGCCGGACGTGGCGATCATCGACCCGGAATTCGTGTACAGCCTGCCGAAAACGGCGGTGGCCGACACCGGCATGGACGTCCTCACGCATGCCATCGAGGCGTACGTTTCCGTCATGGCGAGCGATTACACCGACGGGCTTGCGCTTCATGCGATCCGGCTGGTTTTCGAAAATCTGGAAAAGTCCTTCCACACGGCGGATCCGCTGGCCAGGGAGAAGATGCATAACGCGTCGACGATTGCCGGCATGGCGTTTGCCAACGCCTTCCTCGGCATCAACCACAGCCTGGCCCACAAGTGGGGCGGCCTGTACCATACGGCCCACGGGCGGACGAATGCGATCCTGATGCCGCATGTCATCCGGTACAATGCGCAGAAACCGACGAAGTTCGCGTCGTTCCCGAAATACAACCATTTCGTGGCCGACCTGCGCTATGCGGAAATCGCCCGGATGCTCGGTCTGCCGTCCCGGAATACAGAGGAAGGCGTCAACAGCCTGATCGAGGCGGTGCGCAAGTTGAACCAGTCGCTGGGCATTCCGGAGAAATTCCAGGATCTCGGCTTTGATCCGGCCGATTTCGAGGCCAAAGTGGATTATTTGGCCGACCGTGCGTTCGAAGACCAGTGCACGACGGCCAACCCGCGGATGCCGCTGGTCAGTGAACTGGCGGACGTTTACCGGAACGCCTTCTACGGCAAATTCTAGGAGCTGCACCGCATGATCCAGCCGGCTGTCGACCGAAAGCGTCGGCAGCCTTCTTGTTTCAGAATCGTGATGTGCGTTGATCGCAGTGGAAAGGAGTGATTCATATGCTGTCCGGCGTTATTTTGGCAGGCGGCAATCATGGTTCTACGAAAGGCGCACCTACCCTATTCCGGATGATTCAAGGAGAAACGCTGCTGCAGCGGCAGGTCCGTGAAATGCGGAAGTGCTGCGGCGAGATTACGATTGTGACGGACGATCCCCGGCCGCTGCTTCGCCAGGTGGACCGGGATATCCGGATCATTACGGATTATTATGTCGGAAAAGGAATGCTTGGCGGCATGCACGCGGGCCTCTCCCTGTCTAAACACCGGGCCGTGTGGATCATCGGGTGCCACATGCCGTATCCCTCGGCCGACGCCGCTGAGCTGATGGCGCTGAGGCTGGAGGACGGGCTCGACGCCGTCCTGCCGATGATCGGCGGCAGGCTCCATCCGCTTCACGGTATTTATGAACGCTCCTGCGCCGTGTATTTTGGGCAGTTTTTGGAGAGCGGCCATACGGAAGCTGATGGTCTGGTTCGCCAGCTTCGTTATCTGACGGTTGCGGAAACGGATTTCGGATATCAAGGCATGGACGGCGGCTTTGTTCGCACACTCGAAGATGCTTGGGGAGATGCGCTGACCGAATTTTTGGCTGACGAAGGGAAAGCATCAAAATCGTTCAAATAAAAATATGCGGCAGCGAAGATGGTGAGAAAAGTGAAAAGAGTGAGAAAAATCACTGTCTTTAACCTGTGAAAAAAGTAACATGAAAGCATAGAAAACGGAGGTGCTTGATCATGGCGATGAAAGAAAGCGAAGTAAAGAACCGGGCTGGATTCGAGGAGGCATGGCGCGGTTTTGCGGGAGGCAGCTGGCAGAAGAATATTGACATCAATTCATTTATCGGGTGCAACCTCACATCGTATGAGGGCGATGAGCAGTTCCTTGCGCCGCCAACAGAGAACACGCTGGAGCTGTGGGAGCAGGTCAGCCAGCTGTTGAAGGAAGAGCGGGAGCGGGGCGGCGTTCACGACGTGGACGTGAACACGGTCTCCACCATAACCTCGCATGCACCGGGATACATCGACCAAGACAAGGAAACCATCGTCGGATTGCAGACCGACGCACCGCTTAAGCGTGCCGTTCAGCCGTTCGGCGGTATCCGGATGGTCGTCGATGCCTGCAATGCATACGGGTATCAATTGAACCCGGAGCTGGAGCGCATGTTTACCGATCTGCGCAAGACGCATAACCAAGGCGTGTTTGACGCCTATACGTCCGAGATGCGAGCAGCCCGCAAGGCCGGCATTATCACGGGCCTTCCGGATGCCTACGGACGGGGCCGGATTATCGGCGACTACCGCCGCGTGGCGCTGTACGGTGTCGACCGCCTCATCCAGGGCAAGAAGGAGGAGTTGCTCCAGCTCGAAGTCGACGCGATGAGCGAAGACGTCATCCGGCTGCGCGAAGAGCTGTCCGAACAGATCCGAAGCCTCGGCGAGCTGAAGGCGATGGCCGCATCTTACGGACATGATATCTCGAGACCCGCGATGAACGCCAAAGAGGCGGTGCAGTGGCTCTACTTCGCTTATCTGGCAGCCATTAAGGAGCAGAACGGAGCGGCGATGAGCCTCGGCCGGGTATCCAGCTTCCTGGACATTTATATCGAGCGCGACCTCGCGGAAGGCACGCTGACGGAGAGCCTGGCGCAGGAGATCGTCGACCATTTCGTCATGAAGCTGCGGATCGTCAAATTTTTGCGCACGCCGGACTACAACGAGCTGTTCAGCGGCGATCCGACATGGGTGACCGAGTCGGTCGGCGGCATGGGGCTTGACGGCAAGACGCGCGTAACGCGGAACTCCTTCCGCTTCCTGCATACCCTCTACAACCTGGGACCTGCGCCCGAGCCGAACCTGACGGTGCTATGGTCGGCGCAGCTGCCGGAGAACTTCAAGAAGTTCTGTGCCAAAGTGTCGGCTGAGACCAGCTCGATCCAGTACGAGAACGACGACCTGATGCGTCCGCACTTCGGCGACGATTACGGCATCGCCTGCTGCGTATCCGCGATGCGGATCGGCAAGCAGATGCAGTTCTTCGGAGCCCGGGCCAATCTGGCCAAGGCGCTCTTGTACGCCGTCAACGGCGGCGTAGACGAGAAGAGCGGCGCCCAGGTCGGACCGGCCATCGCGCCGATCACGTCCGAGGTGCTGGACTATGAGGAATTGAAAGCGAAGTTCGACGTCATCCAGGATTGGCTGGCGAAGTTGTACATCAACACGCTGAACGTCATCCACTACATGCATGACAAATACTGCTACGAGCGCATCGAAATGGCCCTTCATGACCGGGATATTGTCCGGACGATGGCCTGCGGCATCGCCGGCCTGTCGGTCGTGGCCGACAGCCTGAGCGCCATTCGTTACGCGAAGGTTCGCCCGATCCGCAACGAAAAAGGGATCGCGGTCGATTTTGAAATCGAAGGCGAGTATCCGCAATACGGCAACAACGACGACCGAGTCGACCAGCTCGCCGTGGAGCTGGCAGAAGGGTTCATGAACCGGCTGCGCAAGCATAAAACATACCGCGGCGCGATTCCGACCATGTCGGTTCTGACGATTACGTCTAACGTCGTATACGGCAAGAAGACGGGCAGCACGCCGGACGGCCGCAAGGCCGGACAGCCGTTTGCACCGGGGGCGAACCCGATGCACGGACGCGACCGCAAAGGCGCGCTCGCTTCGCTGGCTTCGGTCGCCAAAATCCCTTACGAGCACAGCCTGGACGGCATTTCCAATACATTCTCGATCATTCCGAAGGCGCTCGGCAAAGAGGACGTAGCCAGACACAGCAACCTGGCGGCACTGCTGGACGGCTATACCGCTAGCGGCGGACATCATCTGAACGTCAACGTCTTTAACCGCGAGCAGCTGCTGGATGCAATGGAGCATCCGGAGAACTATCCGCAGCTGACCATCCGGGTATCCGGCTATGCGGTCAACTTCATCAAGCTGACGCGGGAGCAGCAGCTGGATGTCATCAGCCGCACGTTCCACGGAGAGATCTGAACGTTACCGTTACGATTCGCAAAGCAATAAAGCAATGAAATCAAAAGTTGTCATCAAGAGAGGAGCGTGGCCCGCATGAAAGGCAGAATACATTCCATGGACACCTTCGGTACGGTGGACGGACCGGGCATCCGCTTCGTCCTGTTCATGCAGGGCTGCGCGCTGCAGTGCCAATTTTGCCATAACCCCGATACATGGGACACGAAGGGAGGACGCCAAGTTACCGTCGAGGAGATTCTCCGGGAAATCGAACCCTATGTGCCTTACTATAAAAGCTCGGGTGGCGGCATCACGGTGACGGGGGGCGAACCGACGCTTCAGGCGCCTTTTGTGGCGCAGCTGTTCAAGGCTTGCAAGGAGCGGTTCGGCCTGCATACGGCGCTCGACAGCTCAGGTTTCTGCGAACCGTCTCATGCAGGCGAGCTGATGAAGTATACGGATCTGGTCCTGCTCGATCTGAAGCAGCTGAACAACGAGAAGCATGAGCGGCTGACCTCCCAGCCGAATGACCGGATCCTGAAATTTGCGGCATGGCTGTCCGCCATCGGGAAGCCGGTATGGATTAGACATGTTCTGATACCGGGGATCACCGATCAGGCAGGAGATCTGACGCTGCTGGGGGAATTTATCGGACACCTGCGCAATGTGGAGAAAGTCGAGCTGCTGCCCTATCACCGGATGGGCGTATACAAATGGCAGCAGTTAGGTAGAACGTACGCGCTGGAAGAGGTGCCTACGCCAAACGACCGCGAGGTGGAGCGCGCAAGAGAGCTGATCGAAGCGGCGCGGAGGGTGGCGGCGTCCCGGTCATAATAGCGAGAAGCGTGCCGTGAATAGGAAGTGGCAGCCCTTAGCCCCGGCGCTATTGCCGAATTGTTCGCCGGAATACTCTCTGCCCCTCGGTTCCATTCGAATCCGTCCGGGTATTTCCTGAGCACTGCTTCGTTCCTTTTAAGGGACTGACCTAAGGGATTTACCACGGTAGGTGTGATTTTTCTCATAGGATCAGGGGGTTACCCCTATGAAAAATCAGTGCATCCCCCGATAGGTTAATCCATCCCGAAGGGTTATGATAAAGGCAAAGATGTGCGGAGGGGGAAATGAACGATGGGGCAGACCGTGACGGGAACAAAGGCGAAGCATCGCCGGGAGGGCTTGGAGCCGCTGCTGTCGCAAGAGAGCTTCGAGAAGCTGGAGAGCATCATGTATAAGCGCAGCGCGGAAAAGGGCAGCTGCCTGTTCTGGGAAGGCGATCCGGCCGACAAGCTGTATTTCATCATCGAGGGCCGGGTGAGAACGACGAAGACCTCGGACAGCGGGCGGGCTTTGACGCTGTATCTGCATCATGAAGGGGATCTGGTCGGACAGATGGATCCGTTTCAGGATTCGGTGCACAGCTTCAGCGCCGAGGTCATGGAGGATGCCAAGGTCGGGGTCATTCAGCGCAAAGACCTGGAGGTTCTGCTCTGGCAGCACGGCGATCTGGCCGTCGAGTTCATGAAATGGATGGGCCTGATGCATCGTTTGACGCAAACCAAATTCCGCGACCTCATGATGTTCGGCAAGACGGGAGCGCTCTGTTCGCTGTTGATTCGACTTGGGAATTCGTATGGAACGGAGCGGGAAGAAGGCGTCTATATCGATTTGAAAATCAACAATTCCGAAATGGCCGACATGATCGGGGCCACGCGCGAAAGTGTGAACCGGATGCTGAGCGATTTGAAAAAGGAAGACGTGATCGAAACGGTGGATGGCCATATCATTATCAAGGACCTTCACTATCTGCAGGATATTTGCCGCTGCGAGAACTGTCCGAAAGAAATATGCCGTATGTAATCCGGACCGGAGTAGGGAAGACCGGGCAGCTGCTGCCTGGTCTTCCTTTTGCTGCGCAGCAGGCATTCCGTACGGAGTGAGCCCACATTACAAACCAAGCTGGCCGTTTTGCATATATAGGTGGCAGCTCCCTGAGCTGGGAATCGGGGGATCCCCTTACATCAAACAGGCGGGCTTTTTTAGAAATCAGAAAATATAAACGGACGAGGCTAAACATCCTGATCTCGCAAAAAAACTTCAACTAAACGCGGTCCGGATTCATAGAATGTACGTCGCTAGACGTTTCTATTTTCAATAGAACTATTGGGAAAATAAGAATAACGATGTTCATGAAGCGCACGACTCGATAGAGGGGGATATGCATGGAAAGGGCAGTGACAGACGACGAATTCGACCGCCGGCTGGAATGGATTCGCCTGAAAAGCGGAAGCGATTTCATCGCTTATGCGCAGCCGGCCGGCAGCTCCCGCAGGATGGGATGGGACCGCATCCTGGGTGGCAGCAATGTCCGGGTGCGGCAGATGACGATCAAGCCCGGCGTTGGTTTGGGCGGCATGGTGATGCGCCATGGCACGGTATATACGGCTCACGAAGGGGAGAACCCGTTCATGCGTGAAGAATGTCCGGTTATGCTCGCCGAAAAGCTGCTCTCCGGTATGGCATTTCCGGTAACCACTGGCCATTCTACTGCCAGCAGCGGTATTCTATTGCTAGGGAGACGGGATGGCAGGGCATATGCCAAGACGGAGACGGCGTGGATCAAGTCCGCGCTATCCGGACGAAGCGCCTGTGAACCCGGCAAGAAATGATATGATTAGATCATAAAAGCAAAAGGAGGACGCCATGATCAACATTATCATTGTGGACGACCATGCCATGGTCAGGTCCGGGCTTCGCATGCTGCTGAGCGCGGCGCCCGACATTGAGGTGGCGGCTGAAGCATCCGAAGGGGACGAAGGCATCCGCATGGCTCTTGAGCATCAGCCGAACGTTGTCCTGATGGACTTAAGCATGCCTCACGGGAAGGACGGGTTAACGGCGGCGACCGAGCTCAAGCAGCAGCTGCCGGACGTGGCGGTTCTCATTCTGACCATGCATGACGACGACGAATACTTGTTCCGGGCGATTCATGCCGGCGCCGCGGGCTATGTGCTCAAGAGCGCGCCCCATGAAGAGCTGCTTACCGCGATCCGCACGGTCGCCGGAGGTGACGCCTATTTGTACCCGACGGCGACGAAGCGGCTGATGAACGAATATGTGGAGCAGATGCGGAGGGGCGAGAGCACCGATTTGTTCGACGGCCTCTCGGAACGCGAGAAGGAGGTCTTGTCGCTGACGGCCATGGGCTATGCCAACAAAGAAATCGCCGAGCAGCTCGTGATCAGTGTCAAGACCGTCGAGACGCATAAGAGCAATCTGATGGAGAAGCTGGGGCTGAAAACCCGGCCAGAGCTAATTAAATACGCCATGAAGAAGGGGCTGCTGCAATTTGAATAAACAACCGGAACCCGGAAGGAAGATCATCGCCGAGCATGTCGAGTCGCTTCTGTCCCAGCTCGATGAGCAGCTCCCGGAATCCCGGTTCCGCACGGACTTGCGGGAATCGCTGAAACAGCTGGCGGATGTCAAATTCGCTCTGGACGAGTCTTCGATCGTGGCGGTGACCGATCGCCGGGGGAAGATCCAATACGTCAACGATAAATTTTGCGAAATCTCAAAATACGACCGCTCCGAGCTCTTGGGCCAGGATCACCGGATCATCAACTCAGGGACGCATTCCAAAGCGTTTATGCGCGACTTGTGGAGCACCATCTCCACCGGCCAGGTCTGGACCGGAGATATCCGGAACCGGGCCAAAGACGGGACTTATTATTGGGTGAACACGACGATCGTCCCGTTCATAGGCGAGGACGGGAAGCCTTATCAATATTTGGCTATCCGCAACGAAGTCACCCGCCTGAAAAAGGTGGAGGAAGAGCTGCAGGAAACGCTGGCCAAGGTCATGACCATTCAGGAAGAAGAGCGGCGTAAATTTTCGCGCGAGCTCCATGACGGCATCGGGCAGAGCTTATTTTCCCTGCTAATCCAGCTGGACCGGGCCATTGCCTCCCCAGAGCCTGAAAAAGAAGACCTTCGCGGGATCCGTGAGCACGTCGCGGGGGTGATCGAGGAAGTCCGGGGGCTCGCCTGGGAACTGCGGCCGTCCGTTTTGGATGACCTCGGCATCGTCCCTGCGATCCGTACTTATATCGAAAACTATGCATCCCATTATGGGATCAAGGTTGCGTTTGAATGCAATTTGCGCAAGCGTCTGGATATCCAGAAGGAAACCGTGATCTACCGGGTCATTCAGGAGGCGCTGACCAATATCGCCAAATATGCCGACGTTTCCGAAGCTGAGGTGGAGATCAGGGAGCAAGAAGAAGAGGTTGCCGTGCGCATCAGCGACCAGGGGGCCGGTTTCGAGCCGTCTCTGCCAACCCAAGGGGTGGGACGCTTCAGTATGGCGGAGCGGGCCCGGATTGCCAGCGGCCGTCTCCGGATCGACTCCGCGCCGGGAAGCGGGACGACGGTAACGTTGACGCTGCCGAAATCAACGGCGAAACTGTGAGAAAGCTCACTTCTTTTTTTCGACTTAACCCGTAAGATGGGGGCTAGAAGGAGATGACAACGATGAGCGAAAAAGCATTCGTCATGATTAAACCCGACGGCGTCCGGCGGGGGCTGGTCGGCGAAATCGTCAGCCGCTTTGAGAAGAAGGGACTCCGTCTGCTGCGCGGCGAAATCATGGAAATTTCCCAGGAAACGGCGCGCGTGCATTACGGCCATCTTCAGGACAAGCCGTTCTTTGAAGAACTGGTCGAATATATTACGTCCGGACCGGTTTTTGCCATGATCGTGGAAGGGAAGGAAGCGGTGGCTAACGCGCGTTCCCTCATCGGTCCCACCAATCCGGCTGAGGCGCCTCCCGGCACGATCCGTGGCGACTTCGGGCTGGCCGTTGAAGAGAATGTCATCCACGGATCCGATTCGCCGGAGCATGCGCGCAGGGAAATCCGGTTATTTTTCGAAAAATAGCGTTTGAACGCCACAAGTGTAATATAGGTCACAGTTTCAACTCATGTTCGGATATATAATGAAAATGCAGGGGGAAGCCGAAAAGAGCACGAATGCCGGACTTTCAAGCATTGTAACTTTGGAGCCCGGCCTCTTCCGCCCGATGATGTGAAGTGTTTCACAACTCTGGCAGTCTTTCGCATCATGACCTGGATGAGCAGTCCTATCACGAGAAGAGGTGAACGGTGATGACCGAGATCAATCGACTCCGCGACCTGACGACGTTTATGATCCACTGCTGTTATACTTGTCCGAAAGCTTACGAGTGCACGACCGAAGAGCAATGCCTGGCCTGCTGGAAGGCCCAGCATACAGGTGTTGAAGAGGAGCCGGATGCCGAAACGACGGAAAAGCTTTTGAAGGAGTACGCACTTTAGGCCGAGCATGACGGGTGAACGCCCTGAGAAAGCTATTTATTCCAAATTAAGGTTTGTCTCAAATAGGCTAGATCAATGGGTCGTCGTTTTCGGCGGCCTTTTTTGTATGGATTTAAATTTTGCATGCGCGAATTGGATTTTTCTATTACACAAGCCGCTGGAGTTCCCCTATATTTATAATTACTACATTTCTTATAGGATTTATAGAAAATTCCGTTGGTGGCATGGCGGAAAATATCAGTGGGAGGCGAAGTCCAATATGGCTGATCTGAATGAGTATTTGAAGCAAAAGAGGAATGCGCTGCTGCTCCGGCGAGCAAAGGCCGAAGCGGAGCCGGCGCAGGCCGTCAACACGCTGCGTGCCAAAGTGTCGGCCAAGGGAAGAAGCGGAGTTCGCGAAATCCGGATCCGGGATTACCGGGTGATCAGCGACAGTCCGCCTGACTTTGCCGGCTATGACCTGGGGCCTTCGTCACCTGAGCTTCAGCTCGGCGTGCTCGGCAGCTGCCTGACGCATATTACGCTCATTCAAGCCGCGGAACGCGAGGTGTCCCTGCACAGCCTGGAAGTCGAAGTGGAGGCGCAGATGCATCCGCTGGCGGGAAGACCCGGATACGAGCATATCCCTATCTACCCGCATGACATCCGCTACCGGCTGATCATTGAATCGGACGAAAGCGAGGAGACGCTGCAGGCGCTGCACGAGGCTGTCGAACGGGTCTGCCCGATATTCAATTTGCTCCGCGATCCCCAGGCGATCGAAGGCGAGCTGGTCCTCAGCCGGCCGGAGGAGGCTGTACGATGACCAGAAGGCAATTAAAGCTGGGTGCAAATCTCAATGGCGTCGGCAACAGCATTTCTTTATGGAGGCATCCCTCTATTCCCACCGATGCGAGCGTAAGCCTGGAGTTTTACAAGAAGCAGGCGCTGAAGGCGGAAGAGGGGAAATTCGATTTGCTGTTCATCGCAGACGGTTTGTACATTAACGAGAAATCCAATCCCCATTTTCTGAACCGGTTCGAGCCGCTGACCCTGTTGTCCGCACTGGCGGCCGTGACGACGAATATCGGCCTCGTAGCCACCCTGTCCACATCCTACAGCGAGCCGTTTACCGTAGCCCGGCAGTTCGCTTCCATCGATAAATTAAGCGGGGGCAGAGCGGGTTGGAATGTGGTCACCTCGCCGCTGGAGGGCTCTGCGCTCAATTTCGGCAAGGGAGAGCATCCCCAGCATTCCCTGCGGTACGAAATCGCCGAGGAACATGTGGAAGTCGTCAAAGGGCTGTGGGATTCCTGGGAGGATGACGCGTTTGTCGGAGATAAGGCGGCAGGGGTATTTTTCGACCCGTCCAAGCTGCATACGCTGCACCATCAAGGCAAGCACTTTTCCGTGCAGGGGCCGCTCAACATCGCACGGTCAAAGCA
Organism: Paenibacillus sp. S28; assembly: GCF_016624415.1. NCBI lineage: Bacteria > Bacillati > Bacillota > Bacilli > Caryophanales > Paenibacillaceae > Paenibacillus > Paenibacillus sp. S28. The sequence goes on from NZ_JACVTM010000008.1 coordinate 114,111, forward strand.
GGGGCATCCGGTCATCTTTCAAGCCGGATCCTCCGAGTCCGGCAGGGATTTGGCGGCCCGCACCGCGGACGCGATTTATACCGCACACGAGACGCTGGAGGAAGCACGCGCTTTCTACCAGGACGTCAAAGCTCGAGCCGCATCGTACGGCCGCAAGCCGGATGAGCTGCTGATCTTTCCAGGCATCGGGCCGATCGTCGGCCGCACTGAGGAGGAGGCGGAGCGGAAATACCGCGAGATTGCGGAGCTCGTTTCGATCGATCAGGCGCTGAATTACTTGGGACGTTATTTCGACCATTTCGACTTTTCGCAATTCCCCTTGGACGAGCCGTTCCCGGACATCGGCGATTTGGGCAGCAACAGCTTCCGCAGCACGACGGACAAAATCAAGCAGGAAGCCAGGGAGCAGGGGCTCACGCTCCGCGAAGTGGCGCTGCGGGCTTCGACACCGCGCACCTCGTTTATCGGTACGCCGGAGCGGGTCGCCGACCTGATTCAGGAATGGTTTGAAGAAGGGGCGGCCGACGGCTTCAATGTCCGGACTGTGGTGCCGAACGGTCTGGCTGATTTCGTCGATCTCGTGGTGCCGATCCTTCAAGCGAGGGGGCTGTACCGGACGGAGTACGAAAGCGATACGCTGCGCGGGAATCTCAGGCTGCCGGTCCCGGCCAACCGGTACGCGGCTCAAAACCTCGCCAAGGCAGTCCACGAAGCTTAGTCGTCATTGCACCGGCATGCTTGGCACTGCATCGGTGCACGGAAAGTACCTTCCACCGTTTGCAGCCGTTTCATTGCAGCATATCTACTGCCGATTCGTTCGGTTGACCGCCGTGGACTAAGGAGAAGAAGATGCTTTCTTCTCCTTTTTTTGCCGTTCCTTCCAAATCCGTAACAAAACACCTGTATCGTCCCCTGAAGCGGGTTTATGCTATTAAACGAACTGTAAACCTATGGAAACGACGCGTTTGTGACGGTGCGTCCACCCGCAGCCGTGAGTCGTTCCAAGTGAATGCAGGAATGAACTGCTGAATCCTTTTGCACATTCCTTGTGAGGTTTATCATGCGATGGAAAGCCCTCCACATGGAGGGCTTTCGGCATGTTACGGCAGGGGAGGCTTCCCGGAAGGGGTTCCGGAACGCCTGCGCCGGCGTGTATGGTTTGCGTGCCTGCCGGTTTGCGTGATCGACGAGCGCGATCTCCTTTTCGCTAAAGAGCTTCGCGGGACGGCGGTTTTTTTAAGCGGGGCTGCGGATGAAACTCCGTCATCGGATAAAACGGGGCGCTCCCTCACGGCGTTAAAATTCACCGGTTCAATGGAACATGCTTGCATCGTCCAAGCAATTTCGGGATTGGTAAATACCCGAAGCTCGCGCTCCCGGATCTCTGTCCATTCGGTCAAGCCCCGCAGCACGTCATCCACGTAACCGGGATGGCACATAATCTCGGTAATCCCATCCGGAGCAGAGCGGATATAGTGCAGCAGCCGCTGCAGGCCTTCGCTGTCGCCATAGGTGTCCAGAAGGACCCGGTCTGTCATTTTCAGAGCAGGCGGGGAAAGATGAGGGTGTTCAATCTGCGATCTCCGGAGCGGGATCCGGTGCCTGCACGCCAGCTCAGCCATCACTCGGTAGATCACAGGGTCGTCCTGATGCAGCAGCTGATGTGCATCCAGGTGTGTGGGGAACAGGGAGGTTTCCAGGAACCGGTTCCACTGGGCATCCAGCTCGGCGGCAACATCGGCGGCATTCCGGCTGCGTCTGATTTTACCATCAAGAAATACCCCGTTCTCTCTCACCAGCGAAGGGACGGCAGCCGGGTCCGACAAGGGCCGTCCATATGTCAGGTTAAAATGCAGCCCGACCCCGAGACCGGGCAGCGAGCGTGCTGCATGCACAGCGTCTGCCAAACCGGGCATATTGACCATCATCGAGGTGCTGGTGATTCCACCGGCTCGGTATGCCTCAATAATGCCGCGGTTCACGGCAGGTGACAGGCCAAAATCGTCGGCATTGATAATGACTTGCCGGTTCATCGCAGCGCACTCCCTCCATCGTTCATAGAATCTGGCCATAAATAACCGATTATACAGCTTAATGCGGTACGCAGGCGTTTGGAAACGTACGGACGCCCGGCTGGGAAGGTTTTCCCCCATCGTGCCCGGACAGCGGTGACCGGGCGCATTTTTATACTTTTTTTAGATTTGGTTTAGAGGCGTTTTAGAGACGGGGGATAAGATGGTGTTAGAGGGCCAGGGCGAGTCCGCTCCGAAGGCGGACGGCAGCTGCCATCCCGGGACCCGGGCTTTCTAATTCTTGAAACAATGGAGGATATGATGAGAAAAAAATTGTTGTCGGCAGGAGCGGTGGTCGGGCTGGGCGCGGTTATGCTGTTCGCAAGCGGGTATTCCGTCATGGCGAACACATCCGGATATGAAGCTTACAAATCAGCGTTTACGCATACGAAGGGTGCTGACAGTATGGCTTCCCATGTCGTATGGAGTTTGAGCGATAACGGTACGAAGGTGCTGTCCGGTACGGCGGACATGAAGGTCAATCACGCCAAGCAGGCGATGAGCATGACGGCGGTGATAGACGACGGTACACGGACACATACGATGCAGACTTACAGACAGGACGGCAAGATGATTCTTAAGAGCAGTGATTCGGAAGTATATCGGGTGATGGACCAGGCGCCAGAGTGGCAGCATGACGGTAAAGCGGCCCAAATGCCGCAAGCCGCGGAGCAGGTAATGGAAGCGCTGATGGGGAACATCAAGGATTTGGCGACAGTGGAGACGGGCAGCGACGGTACGAAGGAGGCGGAGCTCCATTTATCGGGCAGCCAGATTCCGGCCGTGGTGAATGCCGTAGGCTCACTCATCGCTTCCAAGGCCGGCAGCGCGGATGGCTGGAATCACGGTGCGGCGGCCCAGGGACATCTGCCGGCCGGAAATTCGGAATGGAAGATGAATCTGCCGAAGCTGACGGATGAGATCAAGGTGGTGCAGGTCGATTTGGATGCCAAAATCGGCAAAAACGCTGCCTTGGAAAACCAATCGGCGGAAATCCGGGTTACGGGGAAGGATGCGGCAGGAGCAGCGCATGTGCTCACCTTCCAGCTGAACGCCGGCTTCTCGGGGTATGACGCAACGACGCCCGATCGGATCGATCTCGCGGGTAAACAGACCGAGAAGGTCGAAAACCATTGGGATAGAAACGGCTGGAAGCATCACTAAGCAGGAAGGCTAAGCAGGAAGGCGGCGGCCGGGCAGGAGAAGGTCCGGCCGCCCTTTTTTAGAAGGAGGGATTGAACGCATGAACAGCGTACTTGAAGTGGAGGGAATCACCAAGCTTTTCCGTAACCACCGCGGGGTCAAGGATGTGTCATTTACCGCCTTGGAGGGCGAAGTATTCGGATTCATCGGGCCCAACGGCGCGGGCAAGACGACGGTGCTCAAAATCATCACGGGCTTAATCCAACCGGATCGGGGAAACGTCCGGATCATGGGGCATGATATCGCGGAGCGTTTTGAACAGGCCGTCAGCCATACCGGGTGTATCATTGAGACCCCGGAAGCTTATGAATACATGAGCGCCCGCGATAATTTGAAGCTGTCAGCACGGTTTTACAGGGATCTGCCGGCGAGCCGGATTGACGAAGTATTGGAGAAGGTCGGTCTCAAGCCATACCGCCATGAACGGGTGCGCGGCTTTTCGCTGGGAATGAAGCAGCGACTGGGGCTGGCTTCGGCGCTGCTGTCCGCTCCGCGGCTGGTACTGCTCGACGAACCGACGAACGGTCTGGATATCGAAGGGATGGCCGATTTTCGCAGCACGGTCCGGCAGCTGGCAGACCAAGGAATCACCTTCCTCATTTCCAGCCACCTGATCCACGATCTGAGCTTGATCGCCGACCGTGTCGGCGTGATGCGTGAGGGTCATCTGATCAGCCTGGGAAGGGAAGACGAATGGAACGGGGCAGGTATGTCGCTGGAACAATACGTTACCTTTAAATTGCTGGAGTCCAAGGAGGGGGAGCGCGATGCACAGCTTATACGCCAATCTGCTGAATGAAACGGAGAAGCTCTGGCGGCAGCGCCGGACGAAGGGATTTCTGCTGTTGGCTTTGATCCTTCCGGTCGTTACCGTGCTGCTGTCCAGCCTTCTGAAGATAAGGGCGGGGATGCTGTTTGGATTGGAGGGTAGCCTCCCGGTGGCCATGCTTCACTTGTTCACCTTTGCGATCATTCCGCTCTACATGGCGGCTGCGGCGGCCCACTCGTTTGCCGGGGAGGTGGCGGCCCGCACGATGAAGCTGGTTCTGCTGCGGCCGGTTACGCGTGCCCGGGCGTACGCGTCTAAAGTGATCGCCATCGCGGTGTTTGCCGCCCTATGCCTTGGCGTGCTCTGGATCGCCTCAACCGTATCGGCGTGGGCGGTCGGGGGACCGGCAGGCGGCATGGCGGACAGCCTGAAGGCGTACACCGCTTCCTTTGTGCCGATGATGGCCATCGGCCTGGTGTGCGTATTCATGGCGCAGCTGTTTTCGTCCGGAACCAGCGCCTTAATGACCATCGTGCTGATTTACGCCGCGGCCAAAGCGCTGCCTTTGCTGCTGCCGCAGCTTTCTGCCTGGTCTGTCTTTTCCTACACACGCTGGGATGTGCTGTGGACCGGCAGCGGGGCGCCGGCGGGTACACTGCTCAATACGTTTCTCCTGCTGCTGTCTTATATTATAATGGCTTATGCGGCGGGACTCATGATGTTCGCGAGAAAACAGCTCTAAGGAGATTGGCCCATGTCCATCAAAACAAGACTTTTGCTTTCTTATATTGCGATGACCTTCATCCCGGTCGTTCTGTTCGCTGTGATTGCCGGAGGGCTGTATACTGTATTGTTCAAAAACATCGGGGAAGGCCGAGGCACCCCTGCCATTTGGGAAAAGGCAAGCCTTCGCGGCGAAATGGCCGCCGGCCTCAAGTTTATGATCCAGACCGAACCCGATCGGTTCGCCGATCCCTCCTTCGTGGCCAAAGCGGACGAACAGCTGACCCGATTGGATGCGGGGATCGTCGTAACAGAAGACGGCCGGATCACGTATGCCTCGGATCTGCTCCGCGGCGTCGATGTGGAGAAGGAAATCCAGAAGTGGCAGCCGGCCATGTCCTGGCACCGCTGGGGAGCGAAAGGAAGCGGCCGGTTCTCCGTGGAGAAATTCGGTGTCGCCTTCAGCGGCCAGCATACGGGAGCGGTCTACGTCTTGACGGATATGAGCACATTTTTTGCGGAAGCTAAAAAGTTATTCCCGCTGATGATGCTAACCCTGCTTCTGGTCATCGGATTGACCAACGGGATTCTGACCTACTCGGTCTCCCGGAGCCTGATCAAGCCGCTGTATGCATTAAAGCATGCCGCAGAGCAGATCAAGGACGGGGATCTGAGCCACGAAATCGCGTTGAAACGCAAGGATGAGATCGGGGAGCTGGGGGAGGCGTTTGAAGAAATGCGGAGCCGTCTGAGCGATTCGATTCGCCTGCAGCTGCAGTACGAGGATAACCGCAAGGAGCTGATCGCAAGCATCTCCCATGACCTGAAGACGCCGATTACCGGCATCAAGGCTTGCGTGGAGGGCCTTCAGGACGGGATTGCCGATACCGACGCGATGCGGGATAAGTATATGGGGATGATCGCGAAAAAGACGGAGGATATGGACCGGCTGATTGAAGAACTGCTGCTGTTCTCGAAGCTGGATTTGAAGAAGCTGCCTTTTCATATGGAGCCGACCGATCTGAAAGGGTATGTTGCGGACTGTGTTCAGGAGCTGCGGCTCGATCCCCGGATGTCCGGCGTGAAGATCGCGTGTGAGCTGCCTGATAGGGAGCGCGTTCAGGTGATGGCGGACAGGGAGAAGCTGCGGAGAGTGATCCTGAATATTATCGACAACAGCCTGAAGTATTTGGATAAGGCGGATAAGGAACTGTCCGTAAACCTGAGAGACGGGTCGGATGAGGCTGTGATCCGGATCAAGGATAACGGCTCCGGGATTGAAGAAGCGGCGCTGCCGCATATTTTCGACCGGTTCTACCGTGCCGAGCCGTCGCGAAATACGGATACCGGCGGGAGCGGCCTCGGGCTTGCGATCGTTAAGCAAATGATCGAGGGCATGGGAGGCAGGGTCTGGGCGGAGAGTCGGACCGGCGAAGGAACGAGCATTTATTTTGCGTTGCCAAAGATGACAAGAGATGGCGGTGAGCGGGCGTGAAGCGCATTTTGATCATTGAGGATGAACTGGTCATTGCGGAAGTGGAAAAGGATTATTTGGAGGCGGGCGGATATGCCGTCGAAGTCGCGGCAAGCGGGGATACCGGCCTGAAGAAGGCGCTGGAAGAGGAGTACGATTTGATCATCCTCGATCTGATGCTGCCGAAGGTGGACGGATTCGAAATCTGCCGCCAGGTCCGCGAGGCGAGGAACATTCCGATCCTGATGGTGACCGCCCGCAAGGAGGATATCGATAAAATCCGGGGACTCGGCCTCGGTGCGGACGATTATATTACGAAGCCCTTCAGCGTAGGGGAGCTTGTGGCACGCGTCAAAGCGCATTTGTCCCGCTATGACCGGCTGACGTCGGAGCACCGGCGGGAGCCGAAGAGCGAGCTGCGGCTGCGGGGAATCCGGATCGACCAGCTGTCCCGCAAAGTGTTCGTGAACGAACAGGAGGTGCTGCTGACCTCTAAGGAGTATGATCTTCTGCTGTTCCTGTGCAACCACCCGAACCGGGTGTTCAGCAAGGACGACCTGTTCGAACGAATTTGGGGACTGGATGCTATGGGGGATAACGCCACCGTCACGGTGTACATCAGCAAATTAAGGGAGAAAATCGAAGCGAACCCCTCCAAGCCGCAATATATCGAGACGATTTGGGGCGTGGGTTACCGCTTTAATGTATAGATGAAGATGCGCAATGGATCCTAATAACGCGTTTTGGGAAGGCCTTTACTGTCGGTAAAGGTCTTTTTGCGTTTTCGGAGCTTGGAGGCCCGAGCGTGTTTTTATACTTTTTTTAGATTCGGTTTAGAGCCGGTTTAGAAACGGGATCTATGCTGAAGAAGGAGGTGAATCGGATGAAAAAAATGACGGTGAAGCAGCGGAAATGGCTGCTGACCCTGCACTTGCTGTTTTCGGCCGTCATGCTGGGCACGGCTGTTATTTTCTTGTTCTTGAGCATTACGGCAGCCGTCACAGAGGATGAGGGCGTATTTCGCGCATGCTACAGCATCATGCATATGCTGTCCGAAAAGACGGTGCGCGTGTCCACGATCGCAACGCTCGTAACCGGCATCATGCTGTCGGTCTGGACGCCATGGGGATTGTTCAAATATTACTGGATCATCGTCAAGGAAATCCTGACGCTGCTTCTGGTCATTCTCGGACCCGTCGGCATGTATTTCTGGACGCTGCAAGCTGTACAATATGTCTCCGAGCCGGGAATGCAGGGTATCCTCAGCCCGGAATTTACGGTGAACAACGTACAGCTGTGGACCGGGATCATTCTGCAGATCGTTTCGCTGGCAGGGTTATTTATCATTTCGGTATTCAAACCGTGGGGAGCAAGGCGGGACAAAGCAAGACTCCATGTTAAAAGATGAAAGGGAGCGGTAAGGAATGGGTGGCAGGAACGAAAAGCAGGGGAAAAATGAAGCAAAAGGAGGATTCGGTACGAAATCGGAGCCTGGGTGGCAGTTCAACTCCGGTGATGCAGGAGCTGCAACGATGCCGGTCCGGATCCGAACCGTTAGGTGGATCTACGCATTGTTGGCGGCGGGTTACCTCGCCTGTGTAGTTGTGCAGGTGTTTTTCGCCGGCCTCGGCATTTTTGTGGATCCCGGCGATTTGCAGCTGCATCGTGTCTTTGCGAACGTTTTTGAGTTCGTTCCTATTGTAATGTTTGTCCTGTCCTTCTTGGGGGATATCCGGGGTGGTCTACGATGGTGGCCGCTCGCGCTGTTCGCCTTGACTGCGCTGCAGCACATCACCATTCAAAATGTGACAGGTTCGCTGCGTGCGCTTCATGCGGTGGATGCGCTGCTGCTGTTCGGGTTGTCGGTCCATTTGGCTAGACGTTCCTGGCCTTGTCTGCTGGGTACGAACCGAGCCGGGAAGGCAAGTGCGTCAGGGTCCGAAGATATGAAAGGCTAGTACATGTGATGTTTTCTGACGCAATAAAAAATATTAAGCGCTTGCATGAACTTTGTATTTACAAAAACGCGGATCCCTTGTTAGAATAAATAACAAAACAGCTTGTCCTTGCGGCTTATAGGTCGTCCGATGCCGCCCATCGAACATCCCTATGGGTTCAGCAGGAGAGCGAGGAGACGGGGGATGCGTCAATTGTACGATAAAGACACGATCTACATCGTCGGCGATGCACAGACCTCGGTGAATAATCCGATAACCCAGCAGTACAGCGCCTTTTTTATCGGGCTGGTCGTGGACACCGTCAGCCACAAAATCGTGGATGCCGCCTGTTCCTCCACGATTCCACTCACGTCGCAGTTTGTACGCTCCATCTTTCTCGGGAAGAGCATGCTTTCCCTTGAGCCGGTAGCGGAAGAGATTCGGACGAGGTATTACGGCTCTTCGCAGAAGGCGATCATCGTGGCGTTTAAGGATGCGCAGAAGAAGTACAAATTGGCGCTTTCGTCGAGGGAAACTTCGCCGGATTCATGAGCAGAGCTATTCAGAACGATTCATTTCCGTATTTTCCGTGATCCACCAATTGCATACCGCTGCTTTGTTTATCAGTATGGCGACATACGCGTAAATAAAACCCAGCAAATGACATATGCACGCCCGGGCAGCGCAGGCATATGACGTTTGCCGGGTTTTTTTCATAATATCAGAAAGTATAAACTCCAGAGCCATAGCTTCCTGATATTGCAAGAAAAATTACCTTTAAACGCGGTCTGTCTTCTGTGAAGGTACGTCGATAGACGTTTTTCTTATAATATCAGAAAGTTTAAACTCCAGAGCCATAGCTTCCTGATATTGCAAGAAAAAATACCTTTAAACGCGGTCTGTCTTCTGTGAAGGTACGTCGATAGACGTTTTTCTTATACCCAAATACGACAATCGGAGGGACTTGAAGATGAAATTGTACATATCCATTGATATGGAGGGCATTACCGGTCTGGTGGACGCGACATTCGTCGATTCCAGCCGCTACAACTACACCCGGGGCCAGCATATCATGACGGCCGAGGCGAATCACGTCATCGAAACCGCTTTTGAAGAAGGGTTCAGCGAGGTGATCGTCAACGACAGCCACTCGAAAATGAACAATCTGATCATCGAAAATCTCCACCCGGACAGCAAATTGATTTCCGGCGACGTCAAACCGTTTTCGATGATGCAGGGGCTTGACGGAAGTTATGCGGGAGCCGTCTTTCTCGGCTATCACGCGATGGCGGCCCGAAAGGGCGTCCTCAGCCATACGATGATTTTCGGCGTCCGGAACATGTATATCAACGACGTCTCCGTAGGCGAATTGGGATTTAACGCTTACGTGGCGGGACATTACGGCGTGCCGGTACTGATGGTGGCCGGTGACGACGAGACCGCTATCGAGGCCGAAAGCCTGCTGCCCGGCGTGACGACGGCGATCGTCAAGGAGCGTATATCTCGCACGTCGGCGCTGTGCCTGTCACCGGAGAAGAGCGGACGGCTGCTCCGGCAGAAGATGGCCGAAGCGATTGCCGGCCGCGACCGCGTCAAGCCGCTCGTTCCGCCGGTACGCCCGCAGCTGACGATCGAATTCGCGAATTACGGGCAGGCGGAATGGGCCCATCTGATGCCAGGCACCACGATCGAACAGGGATCGCCTGTCGTCTCGTTCCAGGCCAAAGATATTCTTGAAGCGTACCAGGCTATGCTGGTCATGACCGAGCTGGCCATGCGGACGTCCTTCTGCTGACGAAGGCCGCCTGTTTTCCGAAAATACGCTGTCAGGTTTATCCGAGGTAGATGGGCCCGAAAGAATGCACCATATGCCGAGTAAAGAGAGGGTGAGATTCATGGCGCAATACATTTTGAAGCGTTTCTTATCCATGCTGGTCACGCTGTGGCTGATCGTCACGGTCACCTTTTTCCTGATGCACTCGATTCCCGGCTCTCCGTTTGACCGCGACGGGAAGGAAGCAAGCGCAGCGGTCGTGCAGAACATGATGTCGTTCTACCATCTGGACAAGCCGCTGGGCGTCCAGTATTTGCTGTATCTCAAATCGCTGCTGACCTTCGATCTCGGGCCATCGATATCCCATTACCCGACAACGGTGAACACGATGATCGACCGCGGCTTCCCGGTATCCTTCCAGCTCGGCGCGGCGGCCATTCTGCTGGCGATTGCAGCCGGAATAGCGCTGGGTACGGTGGCCGCCCTGAAGCAGAACGGCATCATCGACTATATCGCCATGGTGCTGGCCGTCATCGGCATCGCGGTGCCGAGCTTCGTGATTGCTCCGCTCCTGATCAAGTATGTCGCCGTCAAATGGGGGCTGTTGCCGGTCGCTTCGTGGGGAACGTGGAAGCATGTAGTGCTTCCGGCCTTCGCTCTCTCGGTTGGTCCCATCGCCACGATCGCGCGCCTGACCCGGGCCAATCTGATTGAGGTGCTGACCCAGGACTATATGGAGACGGCTCGCTCCAAAGGGCTGTCGCCGGGGAGGATGATTGTCAAGCATGCGCTGCGCAATGCGGTGCTGCCCGTGGTGACGCTGCTCGGCGCGCTGCTGGCCAACGTGCTGACGGGGAGCTTCGTCATCGAGAAAATCTTCGCGATCCCCGGCATGGGGAAATACTTCGTGGACGGCATCAACAACCGGGATTACGCCGTCATCATGGGCACGACGGTCTTTTACAGCGCACTCCTCATCTTCATGATGTTTATTGTGGATATCGTGTACGGGTTCATCGATCCCCGTATCAAGCTGCATAGAAAGGGGGCCTGACGCATGCAGATACCGGACCATTTGTTTACCCCAATGTACAGAACGGCCGGAGAACAGGAGCGGATCGTCAGGCCGCGCCAGTCGTTATGGCAGCAGGCCGTCCGCAGTTTGCTCCGCAACAAGCTGGCCTGCTGCGGACTCGTCCTGATCGTGCTGCTGGCACTGCTGGCCGTGTTCGGCCCGCTGCTGACGGATCAGAGCTACTCCGGCCAGAATCTGCTCAGCGCGAACCAGCCTCCGTCCGGCGCGCACTGGTTCGGAACGGATGACCTTGGGCGGGACGTCTTCGCCCGGATTTTGTACGGTTCGCGCATCTCGCTTACGGTCGGTTTGGCCGCGGCCCTGATCGATTTTTTCATCGGTATCATTTACGGCGGCATCGCCGGATATTTCGGCGGGCGCGTCGATAACGCGATGATGCGTTTCGTCGATATGCTGTACGGCATTCCTTATCTGCTCGTGGTCATTCTGCTCATGGTCGTAATGGGCCCCGGGCTGCTGACCATTATTCTGGCTTTGACGGCAACGGGGTGGATCGGGATGGCGCGGATCGTCCGCGGGCAGGTGCTTCAGCTGAAATCGTCGGAGTACGTCCTGGCCGCCCGGACCTTGGGGGCCGGGTCGTGGTACATCATCCGCAGGCACATGCTTCCCAACGCCGTCGGGGTCATCATCGTGCAGGTGACGTTTTCCGTGCCGTCGGCCATTTTCGCCGAAGCCTTCCTCAGCTTCCTCGGTCTTGGCATCCAGCCGCCGCTCGCGAGCTGGGGAACGATGGCCAACGATGCCCTGCCGACCATTCTGTCCGGCAACTGGTGGCGGCTGTTCTTCCCGGCCTTTTTCATTTCGGTGACGATGCTCGCCTTCAACCTGTTGGGAGATGGACTCTTGAACGCCTTTAATCCGAAGCAAAGGAGGTAACGGAAGATGAACAACGACGCGCTGCTCGAAGTGGACAATTTGCATGTTTCGTTCTCCACCTACGGCGGGGAGGTGAAGGCCGTCAGGGGCGTCAGCCTCCGCGTGCACCGGGGAGAGACGCTGGCGATCGTCGGCGAATCCGGCTGCGGCAAAAGCGTCACCGCCCGCAGCATCATGCGGCTCCTGCCCAAGAACAACTCGAGGATTACGGAGGGCAGCATCCGTTTTAACGGACGCGAGCTGACGCGTTTGAGTGAAAAGCAGATGCGTGACGTGCGCGGCTCGGACATCGCGATCATCTTTCAGGATGCGATGACCGCGCTGAATCCGACAATGACGATCGGGGAGCAGCTGATGGAGGGCGTCATCCGCCACCTGCGGCTGTCCCGGACGGAGGCGAAGAAGCGGGCGGTCGAGATGCTGCAGTTCGTGGGCATCCGCGACCCGGAGCTCCGGCTGAAGCAGCACCTGCATCAGTTCAGCGGGGGCATGAGGCAGCGGATCATGATCGCGATGGCGGCGATCTGCAGTCCCGCCGTCCTGATCGCGGACGAACCGACCACCGCGCTGGACGTCACGATCCAGGCGCAAATCCTGGATCTGTTCCGCATGCTGCAGCGCACGACCCAGGCTTCGCTGATCATGATTACGCACGACCTCGGCGTCGTCGCCAGCATCGCCGACCGCGTCAATGTCATGTATGCGGGGCAGGTTGTGGAATCCGCACCGGTCAAGGAGCTGTTCCGGAATCCGCAGCATCCGTATACGCAGGGGCTGCTCGATTCCATCCCGCGCCTGGACCGGCCAAGTGGGGCGAAGCTCGACGCGATCCCGGGCACGCCGCCGGACCTGTTCGCACCTCCGAAGGGATGTGCGTTTGCCGCCCGGTGTCCTCACGCGATGGAGGTATGCGGCCTGTTCCCGCCGGACAGCGTGAAGCTGGACGGAGAGCATACCGTAGCTTGCTGGCTGCAGGATGCCCGGGCCAGAACAATGCCGCCGCGAGGGCCGGCGCAGGTTGAAACCGCATCGGCCAGCCAGGGATAAGGCATGAAGAGCACGGTTTTATCATTTTGCGGGAACAGGATCCTGCTTCAGGTTTGCTCTGCAAGCCTTGGGACTTGACCATAGATCAGCGTCTTGAATAGCGCAAGCTCATGAATAACGGAATAGCTTGTATTTGCAGCAACCAACCAATTCGGGATTAAGGGAGAGGGTCTCATGGAAAAGGCTGTCATGAACAAGGCTGTGAAAAGAAGGTTAGTACTGGTGCTGCTGACGTGCATGCTGCTCAGTCTGCTGCTGGCCGCATGCGGCGGCGGAACCGAAGGAGCAGGCGGCGGTGGAGGAGATACGGGAAGTAAAATCCTCCTGTACAACAACGTTCGCGAGCCCACTTCGCTCGATCCGCCGATCGGCTTCGATCAGGTTTCCTATGACATTTTGAACAATGCGATGGAGGGCATGACGCGTCTCGGCAAGGACCAGTCTCCGGAGCCGGCCATGGCGTCCGAGTGGAAGGTATCCGAAGACGGACTCAAATACACGTTCACGCTGCGCGACGGCGTACAGTGGAGCAATGGCGAGCCGGTTAAGGCGGGCGACTTCGAGTTTGCCTGGAAAAGAATGCTCGATCCGAAAACGGCGTCTTCGGCCGCGACGCTGGCCTATGTGTTTAAAGGAGCGGAGGCTTTTAACTCCGGCAAAGGGACGGCAGACGACGTGCAGGTCAAAGCCGCTGACGACAAGACGCTGGAAGTGACGCTGGCCCAGCCGGCGCCCTGGCTGCTGAGCATGCTGGCGAATCCGGCCTTCTTCCCGGTGCCGCAAAAGACCGTGGAGTCCAATCCGAACTGGACGGCGGAGGCCGATACGTTCGTCAGCAACGGCCCGTTCCGCATCTCCCAGTGGAATCACGATTCCGAGCTGAAAATGGTGAAGAACGATAAATATTGGGATGCAGCGAACGTGAAGCTGGACGGCGTCACGTTCAAAATGATCAACGATTCCAACACGGAATACCAGCTGTACCAAAGCGGCGAGCTGCACATTGCCGGCGTTCCCGCCGATATGAGCGACCAGTTGTTCTCGGAAGGCAAGGTGAACGTTCAGGATTCGGCAGGTACGTATTTTTACCGCTTCAATACGACCATGAAGCCGTTCGACAACGCCAAAATCCGCAAAGCCTTTGCGCTCGCGGTGGACCGTCAGAAAATCGTGGACCTGGTGGTCAAGCAGAAGCAAAAGCCGGCCGGGGGTTTCGTATCCTACGGACTCAAGGAGCCGGACGGACGCGATTTCCGCGAGGTGGGCGGCGACCTGATTACATTTGACGCAGCGCAGGCCAAGAGCCTGCTTGCGGAAGGCATGAAGGAAGCGGGATACAGCACGCTGCCCGAAGTGACGCTGACTTACAATACAAACGATTTGCATCAGAAAATCGCCGAAACGCTGCAGGCCATGTTCAAGGAAAACCTGGGTGTCGACGTCAAGCTCGCGGGCAAAGAAGGCAAAGTCCTCACCGCGGAGCAGAAGCAGCTTCAGCTGCAGTTTTCCCGGTCGTCCTGGCTGCCGGATTTCGCCGATCCGATCAACTTCCTGGACATCTTCCAAAGCAAAAGTCCGAACAACCGTACGGGCTGGAGCAATGCCGAATACGACAAGCTGATCCAGGCCGCTTACCAGGAGACGGACGAGGCGAAGCGCTATGACCTGATGCACCAGGCCGAAAAAATCCTGATGGACGAGGCGCCGATCATGCCGATGTATTTCTATGATTCTGCTTATCTGCAAAGCGACAAGCTCGTCGACGTGGTACGCCATCCATACGGCTACATGGACTTTAAGTGGGCTGATTTGAAATGAGAAGGCTGAGACCGTTCATGCATGCTGCCGATTCGGGCATAGAAGGGGCGCAGGCCGGTGCCGGGAGAAGGCCGATCCGGCCGACCCGGTTGAAGCCGGGGGACACGGTGGGCATCACCGCCCCGGCGAGCCGCGGGGACGCGGAGGCGATCCGCCGTTCGGCCGAAGTGTTCGAAGAGCTTGGCCTGAAGGTCCGGTTTGGCGATTCGCTGAACCGCGGCCACGGCTACCTCGCCGGAACCGACGCGGAGCGGGCCGCCGAGCTGAACGCCATGTTTGCGGATCCCGGCATTCAGGCCATCGTTTGCGCCCGGGGAGGGTACGGCACGGCCAGGATTGCGGAGAGGCTCGATTACGATCAGATCCGCCGGCATCCCAAAATTTTGTGGGGGTACAGTGACATCACCTTCCTGCATGCCGCCATCTGGAAGATGACCGGATTGATCACAGTGCATGGGCCGATGATGATCTGTCTTGGGGACAAGGACGTGCACCCGTTGACCCGGCAGAGCTTCGCCCAGCTGGTCCGGCCCGAGCCGTTCCGCTACACCGGGGACATCACCCCGCTGCATACCTTGGTGGAGGGCAAGGCCAAAGGCCCGCTCGTGGGGGGCAACCTGACTTTGCTGATGAGTACGCTCGGAACGCCGTTTGAGATCGATACCAGGGGCTGTCTCCTGTTTATCGAGGATATCGGGGAGGAGCCGTACCGGATCGACCGTATGCTGAATCAGCTGCGGATGGCGGGCAAGCTGGAGCAGGCGGCCGGTATCCTGGTGGGCGACTTCCGAGATTGCGAGCCGGTGAAGCGCCCGGTCTCCTTTACCTTAGAGGAGGTCATCCGGCATTATGTGACCGAAGCGGGCAGACCTTCCCTGATGGGCTTCGGGATCGGGCACGGCTCGCCCAACGTCGCGGTTCCGCACGGGATGGAAGCCGAGCTGAGCACGGCTGACAAAAAGGTGGAAGCGCTGGAGTCAGCCATTATATAGAGGAGGCAACCGGCAAATGCGAATACATGATATCGAAGTGCTGCGCAAGTACACGCCGCTGACCAAACCGTTCAAGACGGCGCTGCGCACGGTTCATCAAGCCGAATCGATTGTAGTGAAAATGACGGCCGACGACGGAAAAGTGGGCTGGGGCGAGGCGCCGGCCACCGTCGTCATCACAGGCGACAGCCTTGAGGCGATTCAGTCCGCCATCGAGCATACATTCAAGCCGCTGCTGATCGGCCAAAGCCTGCTCGCTTACGAGCAGATCCTTCAGTCGGTCCATCAGGCCATGGTCGGCTGTACCAGTGCCAAAGCGGCCATCGATATGGCCGTATATGACTTGGTGGCCCAGCACGGACGTATGCCACTGTATCAGTTTCTCGGCGGCTACCGCGACCGGATCGAAACGGACTTTACGGTCAGCGTCAACTCGCCTGAGGAGATGGGAGAAGACGCGGCCCAATACGTTCAGGCGGGATTTACCGTGCTGAAGATCAAGGTCGGCAAGGATGACATCGAGCATGACATCCGCCGCATCCGGGAAATCCGGCAGCGCATCGGCAGCGACGTCAAGATCCGGCTGGATGCCAACCAGGGCTGGCAGGCCAAGGAGGCGATCCGCTCCATCCGGAAGATGGAGGACATGGGCCTCAACGTCGAACTGGTGGAGCAGCCGGTCCGGGCCGGGGATATTTACGGGCTGCAGCAGGTGACCGCCGCGGTGGACACTTTGATTATGGCCGACGAAAGCGTCTTTTCTCCAGTGCAGGCGCTGGAGGTGCTGCAGCGGCACGCGGCCGACCTGATCAACATCAAGCTGATGAAGGCAGGCGGCATTTACAAGGCGCAGCTGATCAACCAGCTGGCTGAAGAATACGGCGTCGAGTGCATGGTGGGCAGCATGATCGAATCCCGATTGGCAGTGACCGCCGCTGCCCATTTCGCCGCCAGCAAAAAGAACGTCACCCGCTACGACTTCGACGCGCCGCTGATGCTGCACCAGGATGATGTCGTCGGCGGCGTCATGTACGACGGCCGGGTGATGACCTTCTCGGATGCGCCGGGTCTGGGCATAACCGACGTGCGCACGACAGACGAAGTGGGGGTATGGTGATGGCGGATCGAGACGATCAGGCCTTATTCCCGGCATGGCGGGTGGTCAGCGTTCCGGTAGCCACCGTCTGGACCAGCCCGTCCTCTCCGCGGGCGCTGGACGCGCCGGCACTGGCCGGGTTCGCCCCTAGCGAACTTGAACGGGAGGCCAAGGACCAATCTGATTCGGGGAATCCGTTGGAGATGGAAAGCGATCCGGGGATTGCGCGGGGGAGCGGTATCGAGGTATGGCTCGCCGCGATGACGGTACCGGATAAGCTAGACCTGTGCGCGGCCAACCGCGTGCAGACCCAGGCGCTGTACGGCACGCCAGTCCTTGCTTACGAAGAGCTGGACGGCTGGAGCATGGTCGCCATCCCGGGCCAGCTCTCGCCCAAGGATGAGAACGGATATCCCGGCTGGATTCCGACGGAGCAGCTGCTGCCGCTGAGTGAGGAGGAAGTGCGTCGGCTGCTGGACAGCAGCGGAAACGTTCCAGGCGCCGCTGCTGCTCCAGCTTCTGCGATCGTTACGGCACCTACGACGGACTTGGAGATGTTATCCTCATCGGCGAAGATGCGTATCAGCTTCCTGACAAGGCTGCCGCTGGCGACCGAGGAGGAGCGGGGGACGGTGCTTGAGGTAGAACCCGGCGATGGAGTTCAAGCCGTCCCGGGTTTTCAAGCCGAAACAGGGGCAATACCGGATGTTGGAGCTCTTTCCCATACAGGAAGTCCTTCTAAAGGAGGCGTTGAGGCAGGAGCAGATTATCGTAGGGATGCTTTTGTCGTCGTGCAGACCCCGCACGGTCTTGCCCGGATCAGACGGGCAGACGTACAGGTGGTGGCTGAGCCTGGGGAATACCCGGGCTCTCGTGCGGATGAACAGAATAGGGGCCAGGCCATCGTGTCGCAGGCCAAGCGCTTTCTTGGACTGCCTTACTTGTGGGGAGGCATGTCGGCCTGGGGCTACGACTGCTCCGGGTTTGCCCACTCCATGCTTCTCGCCTGCGGCATCGTCATCCCAAGGGACGCCTCTGTCCAGGCGCTGCACGGAGCAAGCATCCCGCCGGAGGAGCTGCAGCCGGGGGATCTGCTGTTCTTTGCCTATGAGCAGGGCAAGGGACGCGTCCATCATGTCGGCATCTACGCCGGGGACGGGCACATGATCCATTCGCCGGATTCGGCTAGCTCCGTGGAGCTGATTCCGCTGAAAGGGTATAAGCTTGCTGACGAGCACTGCGTCACCCGTCGTTATTGGACGTAGAGGCACGCGGGAAAGGGAGCAGCGATGGGGACGACTAGCTGCGCTAGGAAGTGAGCCACTCCGGGAATAAGGCCGGTCGGAAACGAGGTGCCTGGAAAAAAGCTGGTCGGAGACAAGACAGGTGCCTGGAAAAATAATCGCCTGAAATGGGATCGCCGGAAAAGTTCGGGTTCTAATAGACCTGCTCATTCCCGGCAGGCCGCCCCTGAATTGTGAAGCTTGTTGATATGATACAGCCAAAGGGCCGTCCTCAGCCGCATGATACCCGCGGCGTACAAGACGGCCCTTATCATTTTCAAGTATGGGTCATTCCGATAAATCGGCGATCCTGACAGCCGCACCCGAGCGGGCCGACAGGTTGGAAGCTTCCATCAGCCGGGTCAGGTCAAGCGCCATCTCCGTATTGAACGAGCCGGGCTCGCCCGTGACGATATGGTCGACCCATTGCTCCATCGCCGAATGAAGTGCCTCCGGAAGCGGCCATTCCACGATCGGTTCGGCACCGTTCTCAGTGCTCGCGACGATCACCTTACGGCTGTGCGTGGAGTACTGCAGGCTGCCTTTCGTGCCGTGCACTTCCAGCGTGAACGGGGAGAGAGGATTCACGAAGCCGGCTTCAACGATGCCGAGCGCACCATCCCGGTAGCTGAGCACGGCTACCGCGTTATCCTCTACCTCGCGGCCAGTCACGTAGCCGTAGCTGGCGCTGACGATCTCCGGCATGCCGAGCACGAAGCGCGCCAAAATCATCGGATGGCAGCCGAGATCGATCATAGCTCCGCCGGCACTCTGCTGCGGATCGTAGAAGTACGCGGGCAAACCGTTTTCCGTAAGCGCGCCTTTGTGCGCCAGCCTGACGCGGGCGATCGTCAGCTTGCCGAGCAGACCTTTGCCGATGACCTCGCGTGCCGCCTGTGCGAAGGACGTATTCAGTCGCGGCAGTGAAACAGTAAGCATAACGCCGGCATTCCGAACGGCCGCGACGATCTCGTTGCATTCCCGGACCGTCTTCGCGAGCACCTTTTCCGTAAAAATATGCTTGCCCGCATTCGCCGCCGCGATCATAATCTCGCGGTGCATCGTCGTCGGCGCGGTTACTATTACGGCATCGATGCCCGGTTCGGCCAGCAGCACGGGCAGCTCCCTGTAAAATGGAACACCGAGCTCTTCCGCCTTTGCCCGGCCCCGCCCCGGATCCTCGTCCCATACCGCCTTGATGGATAAGTCAGGATGCTGCTGCGCCTGAAGCACGTAATCCTTGGCATGGACATGCCAGAAACTCAAGATGGCGACATTAATCATGTCTTTATTCCTCCAGTCTGCCGGGTCAATCGAAATAGACGGCTTTTCCGGTCCGGTTCGATTCGTAGAGAGCTTCGATAATTTCGGATACGACGCAAGCCTGCTCCGGACGAACCACGGGCT
Organism: Paenibacillus sp. S28; assembly: GCF_016624415.1. Classification (NCBI taxonomy): domain Bacteria; kingdom Bacillati; phylum Bacillota; class Bacilli; order Caryophanales; family Paenibacillaceae; genus Paenibacillus; species Paenibacillus sp. S28. The sequence continues at coordinate 133,681 of NZ_JACVTM010000008.1, forward strand.
GCGTGTCGTTTATGACGGCTTCGATCCAAAGTCGAATTTCCTTGTCGTGCATGCTTTCCTTCCGGCCCTCGAAGAAGTCCGCACCCTTGACGTTGAATTGAATGTCGTTCGCGTACAGCCGCCCGTACTTCTCACCGTTAATGCGCAGCGTTTCCTTCACGTCGGCTCCGCCTTCCGTTCCACACAGCGTGTAGATCGCTTCCCGCGTATCGAGCATGTTCAGCGCCCAGCTGGATTCCAGCATGACCGTCGCGCCGTTTTTCATCACGATCATGCCGAAGGCCGAGTCCTCGACCGTGAACTTGTCCGGGTCCCAGGCGCCGCCTGCATTCGCTGCCTGCTTGCGCTGCGACAGCTTGTGATAGGCGGTGCCCAGCACGACACGCGGCTCGTAATTGTTCATGAGCCACAGCGTCAGATCGAGCGCATGCGTACCGATGTCGATAAGCGGCCCGCCGCCCTGCTTGTCCTTGTCGAGGAAGACGCCCCAGGTCGGTACGCCCCGTCTGCGGAGCGCATGCGCTTTGGCAAAGTAAATTTCGCCAAGCTCGCCATTCTCGCACATTTGCTTCATGAACAGGCTGTCGGGACGGAATCGGTTGTTGTAGCCGATCGTCAGCTTTTTGCCCGTCCGTTGTGCGGTCTCCGCCATGCGTCTGGCATCGGCCGCCGTCTTTGCCATCGGCTTTTCGCACATGACATGCTTGCCTGCTTCCAGCGCAGCGATGGATACCTCGGCATGGGCGTCGTTCGGTGTGCAGACATGGACGACGTCGATGGACGGATCGGCCAGCAGCTCACGGTAGTCCGCGTAAACTGTCGCATCGGCGGCTCCGAATTTTTCTTTAGCCTGCACCGCCCGTTCTTGTACGATATCGCAGAAGGCGACCAGCTCGACCTGCTCCAGTTTACTGAGCGAAGGCAGATGCTTGCCATTGGCGATCGAGCCGCAGCCTATAATCCCAACCTTAACTTGATCCGTCATTCGTTGTTCCCTCCTAGAAGCTCTTTGATCTCGGCGAGTCTATCCTTAATCCGCAAGGGTACTTCCGCGTGCAGCTCCGGCCAGGTGACATACAGGGACGGATCGATCCGGTATTCCGTAAACGTCATGGCCGGCTTGAAGCGGCGTGTCTTCAAATACCGTTCCACCAGGCGGTCCGTCTCATCATCGGTCGTGTAGACACCGTCGAACGGGCCGGTGATGAGCAGCCCGCGCCGGCCGGCGGTTTCGTCCGTGCTGGTCATCAGATCCGGCAGCAGATAGAACATTTCGGGCTGCGGCAGGAAGGCATGCTTGCCGGGCTGGGAATACAGCTTGACATGGGTGCCGTCAACGAGATTGCTGCGATCATGGAGCAGTCCTTTGAAATGTCTGCCATGGAAGCTGGCGTCGCAGTCTACGACTTCACCGTCACGACCAACGTAGACCCACACATGCTCGAGCTCGTACAGATGCTGGATATCGTAATCCCAGTAAATCGCGTATTCGATGATGGCTTTGACCTTGGGATCGTTAAAGTCGAACGTTCTCCGCGTCGAAGGAGACGGACCGGCTTGCTCCAGCACGGTAATGCCGACGCGGACGGGAAAGAACGGCTCATTGTCGTCAAAGTAAATATACGGGGCGTATTTTGCAATCCATTCGTAGTTCATAAGGTTCATCCTTTCATTGAAGCGATTTTGGATGTGATCAAGGCGTGACTTTTGTCGATTTCTTCGGGCAGGCATTGCGATTTCAGCTCATAAACTTTGATTGGCGAACGATCGATGATTTCCAGAAAATGATCGAAGAATACATCATCCTTGCTGTGAACGTAAGGGCACCAATGATCCGAGAGCCCGATCGTCTCATGGATGTGGACGCCTACGATATAAGGGCTGACCGCTGGCAAATCCTTCAGGTTGTCGTACAGCCCCATCCGGTCCATCATCATGGCGTGCCCGATGTCATACCACAGACCGACCGGGCTGCCTTTCAGACCGGCGATAAGCTCGCCCGCTTCCCGGAGCGTCGGAATCTGGTTGCAGCGGGCCCGGGTTTCGATGCCGACGGCGACGCGGTAGCCCTTCCGGGCGATATAATCGCTGATCTCCTCCAGGCTGCGCCGGATCCGTTTCAGATAAGCCGGAGCTTCAGCTTCCCGCCGCTTGGCCATCTGCTCCCACAGATCGCGATACTCCATGGATTCCGGGCCGTTATCACGGTAAATTCGCTTCAGCTGAGCGTCGACGTTAACCGGAAACGGTACCTCGCCGGGATGGACGACGACCGCACCTGCCCCGTAACGGACGGCGTATTCGACGGACTGCTCCAGCAGCTCCACCGCGCGTCTGCGTTTCGATTCGTCCTCGTAGCCGAGCATGACGGAATCCGTATCGTATTCCTTGTCGTCGACAAAAGGAAACGCGTGATGCACGCTGGAGATGCGGATCTCGCCGCGCTCAATCATCGGTTCAATTGTTGCGAGATGCCCCTGCGTCACGTTATAATTCAGCTCGACGCTGCCGAATCCGAGTCCTTTGATTTCTTCGATCATGGCTCGTCCGTCTTTGTGATTTTTGATGTTCCAACAGGTTGAGTATGAATAATCGCCTTTGTCCATCTCCGTTACCTACTCCTTTATGGATCCCAGCATGACGCCTGAGATAAAATATTTCTGCAGCCACGGATAGACGATCAGAATCGGTACCGTGGCGAACATGATGCTCGCCGCCTTGATGCTCTCCGGCATGATCGACACCAGCTGGTCGCCCTGCATCGACAGCGGGTCGTTGGTCATGCTGTTTACGATGACTTGGTACAGTTTCAACTGGATCGGATACAGCTTCGGATTGGTAATATACATAAGCGCATCCATGAAGCCGTTCCACCGTCCTACCGCGTAGAACAAGCTGAGAGTAGCGATCGCCGGCATCGACAGCGGCAGCACGATTCGCGTCAGCGTGCGCATCGGACTGCATCCGTCTATCTCGGCCGCTTCGGATAAGCCTGGCGGAAGCGACCGGATGAATGAAATGAGGATGAGAAGAAAAAATGGGTTGATCAGGGCCGGCAAAATCAGCGAGCCGATATGATTGGTCAGGTGGAGTCCCCGGATCAGCAGGTAATCGGGGATCGTGCCGCCGCTGAAGAACATCGTAAACAGGATAAGGAACATGAAGACGGATCTTCCTTTCAGCCGCTTGGAAAGCGGATAGGCCGCCGCGATCGTCATCAGCATGGCCAGGAAGGTATAGCCTGCCGTCAGGAGCACCGTCAGCCCGAGCGACTTCAGCATGGAATTGTCCTGGAACACCTTCCGGTAAGCCTCCAAATTGATGCCTCTGGGAAGCACACTCACTTCGCCCGAAAGAATCGCCCGGTTGGAGCTGAGCGACATGGAAGCGATATGCAGCAGGGGAGCCAGGCACAAGATAACCATCACGATAATCAAAATGACGTTGATATACTCAAAAGGCGTTCTTCTTCGGGCCATCATCCGCCCGCCGTTATCTGCCATCATTTACAGCACTCCGTTATCGGTTATTTTTTTGGCGATCGCGTTCGCCATAAGCAGCAATACGATCCCGACGACAGCCTGGAACAGACCGACGGCGGTCGCAATCGAATACTGAGCCGTCTGTATCCCTGTCTTGTAGACGAAAGTGCTGATGACCTCGGAGAAATCGCGGACGCTGACATTGCCGAGTACGTAAGGCCGGTCAAAGCCGATCTGGACGATTTCACCGATCTTCAGAATGAGCAGCATGACGATCGTCGGCCGGATGCCCGGAAGCGTCACCGACCACATGCGGCGCAGCCTTCCCGCTCCGTCGACGGAGGCAGCTTCGTACAGTTCGGAATTAACGCCCGTTATGGCGGCCAGGTAGATGATCGTTCCCCAGCCCGCGCTTTGCCAGACGCCGACGGCCAAATAAGTAACGAGCCAGGCGTACTTGTCTGTCAGGAACGGAACCGGATCGATGCCGAACCGGCCGAGCAGCAGATTGACGATGCCCGTTTTCGTAGCAAATACCTGGAACATGATGCCTCCGATAATAACCCAGGACAGAAAGTGGGGTAAGTACAGAACCGTCTGTGCAAATTTCTTGAACCGCCGTTCGGCCAGCTCGTTCAGCATAAGCGCGAGCACGATCGGGGCGGGGAAGGAGACGAGCAGATCGAGCAGGTTGAGCATGAACGTATTTCTAAGCGCTTCATAGAAGCCGCTCATCCCGAACACTTCCCGGAACACGTCCAGTCCGACCCATTCGCTGCCCGTCACCCCTTTGAACAGATTGTAGTCCTGGAAGGCGATCAGAATACCGTACATCGGGCCGTACTTAAAGACCAGGAAGAAGGCGAGGGGCAAAATCAACAGAGCGTACAGCTGCCAGTTACGATAGAGATAGAGTCTTAAGCTTTTCATTTCGGCACCCTCCCGTCCTGCATTATTTTTTCATGGCTGCGTAGGCTTCGGTCCGTTCCTGCTTGATGGTGTCGCCTCCGCTTGCCATATAGTCCTTAAGCAGATCGTCGTAAGTCTTATCGAAATCGCCCGGTTTGGTCATGATGCTTTTGACGATAAGTTCGTCGTACTTATCCTGCAGCGTAGGGATGTACTTGTTTTCAGCCTCGATCGGCGACGTGAAGTTCGCATAACGGATCGTATCCGTCATCGACATTTTGTAGGCGTCCACGACATAATCCCGGAATTCCTTAGGTACCGCCGCTGCCGCTGCCGCCCAATTCTTCTCGTCGCTGCCGAAATCCTGGCCCTGCGTAATCATGGCGATATCGTTGGCATTGAACATCCGTTTGCTCGTTTCTTCCGATTCGATGCGGTACGGCACGCCGTCCGTCAGCGTGTAATCCTCGCCTTCGATTCCGTTCATGATCGTATTCAGCACGTCCGGCTGCGCCATCCAGTCCAAGTATTTGATCGCCTCCACGCCGCGTTTACTCGCTGCGGGCACCATGAGGAAGAAGCCGGTCGGATCGTATTCGGGTTTGAGATGCTTGCCCGCGTTGTTTGTGTATGGATCGGTCGGAACCAGCTTGGCGCCGGGAACGTTCTGCGTCAGTACTTTGGCGATGCCCGGGGTCGCATTGAAGCTATTTCCTAGATTGTCGCTGTACATGCCGACTTTGCCGGTCATGACGTCTTGGAATACCTGCTTCTCGTCCTTGTCGAGGGAGAAATCAGGGCTCATCAGTCCCTCGTTGTACAGCTTGTTCAAGAACCGGACCGCTTCCTTGTGCCCGGGGAGAAGGAGAGGGTAGCCAAGGCTCTCCGACAGTGTATAGCGCTGCTCATCCGTCAGACCGTCCTCAATGAAGGACCAGACGATCGGTTCGATGGAAGCGGGAGTCAGCGAGAAACCGAGAGGAATGACGCTGCCACCCGTCTGCCCGGGATCTTTCTCCTTAAAGGCTTTCAAGGTCTGGTAGACTTCTTCCGTCGTCTTCGGCATCGGAAGCCCCAGCTTGTCCAGCCAGTCTTGGCGGATGAGGTTTTCGTATTTGCCGGTGTTCACGCGCCTTCCTGGAATCGAATATTGGACGCCGTCCACTTTGCCGCTGTCCAGGGCGGGACCTAAATATTTTTTCAGGTTCGGCCCGTACTGCTCGATCAGGTCGTCCAGTGGCAGCAGCCCTCCGTCTTTGGCATATCCATAGGCGGTGAGGGGGCTTGTGTTGGCGAATACGATATCCGGGGCATCGCCGCTCGACATCATCACATTGACTTTGTCGCTGGCGTCGGTGCGCGGAATCGGTACGAATTCGACCTTAATGTTATTCGGGTCGCCGAAGTTTTTCTGGACGTAATCGGTCCAATAATTTTCGGTTGCCGTATAACCTGCTGGCGCATTGCCCCTGTCAAAAATACCAACCTTGAGCGTGACCTGTTCCGTCTTCCCGCTATGATCTGAAGCCGTTGCGGAAGAGCTCCCTTCTTTGTTTCCCCCTTGCGAACAGCCTGCCAGCATCCCGGCGATCAGCGCCACAGCCAGCGTGAAACGCAATCCTTTCCCTCTCATAAGACACCTCGCTATTTTTTTTGGCCTGCAGCTTAAGTTATAGCGCTGCGCAATAGAACGGGCAATTTACACGTTTCAGCGGAGTAAACAAAAAAGCAGATTTGCGCATCTGCCTGGATTTTTGTATAGGACATACCTTTTTCTGGGGGTATACGAAAGGTCGGACTGTCTTCGGAAAATGAGACCTGCGGGAGCTTTCAGCATCTTCATACCTCCTCCGGTATGCGGGACGGCTGCATCAGCTTTCGGTAGTCCCCGGGCGACACGCCAACCGTTTTCTTAAACACCCTGCCGAAGGAAATCGCATGCTCGTAACCGACCTGTCTGGAAATGTCGCCGATCGTCAGCTCCGTCTCACGAAGTAGCTTCTGTGCCCGCTCAACGCGCAGCCCAATCAGGAAATCGACGAATTTGACGCCGAACTGCTCCTTGAACAGCTGGCTCGCGTATTTTCCGTTCATGCCGAATCGGTCGCTAATAAGATTCAGGGACAGCTCGGGGTTCGCAAAATGGTCTTCGATATATTTTTTGACCTCGTAGATCACAGGGTTGGTGCTGTTTTTATCCAGGATCGCAGCGTACTGATCGTACAGCTCCCCGATCAGCGACTCGTACAACTCGCGGATTTCCGCAACCGACCCTGTTTCCCGAAGCGCCCCGGCCATGCTGGAGTAGGAAACAGCATGCCAGAGCTCCTGAAGGGCCGGCGGCAGTTCCTCGATAAGCCTTGCGAACCGGTGGGTCAGATCGTTCAGAAGCAGCCGCAGTTCTTCCTCTTTCAGCAAGCGCTCTTCCAAATGGCCGAAAATCCGGTCAAGGTCGCTCCGCCATGCCGGCGCAGGCAGCCTGAAATGATGAATCAAATTTTCCGCCCATTTATAGTAATCCGTGTCGACTCGGTTTTCTCTGTTTTTTATTTCCGAATAGACGATCACCCGGTTATTCCCGGCCGTCATTTTGTACTGCAGGGCGGCAAGTGCTTCCCGGAAGGAGGTCTTGGCTTCTGGGAGGCCGTCAACGACCGAGCCGATTCCGATCGTGACCGAGAAGGGGAACGCGTCCTGCACCCAACTGCGCAAGCCGTCCATTAAAGCGTCCGGGCCGATCGTACCGGAGATGCTGTCCGTTCCGGCGTTAACCAGCAGGGCTAAGCGGCCGCCGGCAATCCAATCCGAGCCGGCAACCATAGCCGCGAGCTCGGGGCGCTTGCCGAGCTCCGTTTCCAACCGGTGCTTGGCTTCAAGAAGCTGCTGGCGGTCTCCGCGCATCAGGGGAACGTATTTGTCGATTTCCACGATCGCGACGGTGATGCCGCCGCCCTTCTCCGGCATCCGGAACAGCCGGGCATAATCCTCCCATTCACTCGCGGTGAAAGCCGTGTCTTCCTCCTGCAGCTCATAGAAAAAGCGTTTGCGGCGCATGATCGCGTTTTCTGCCTCCTGACGGTCGATCAGATTCATGCGGCCAAGCATGTTGTCAAAGACCTGCTCAATAATCGAAAATTCGTCGCTGGCATTTGGCTTCGTTTCATGCCGATAGTCAGATATACGGCGCACGATATTTTCGATAGGACGGTAATTCCTCCGGGTGACGAACATAATGTAAGCGAGGATGGCAAGGAGGGAAGGAATCAGGATGGACAGCGGTGCGAGCGAACGGACCGCGGCTTGTCCGAACAGATCCGGGGTAACCGGTCCGCTTGCGTATTTTAGCCCGATGTAATCCGATTCCAGATAAGTCGTCGGCTTCGTTTTCTGCGCGGCGGGTTCAGTCGAGAAGACCGTGCTGCCCTGAACGTCGGCGATGTCTAAGAAGGAGCGCTGTCCGCTGCCCGCGCTGCCGGCCATGGACAGCAGCTTGTCCACCTTTACGTTCAGCACGATGATGCCTTCGTTGCCGCGGGAATTTTTTACAATCGAAATGACCCGCTCCGGCGGATCGATTAAAGGAAACTCGCTGTAGAGCCGAATCGGTGACCAGCGGTTTTGTGTTGCCTTTGGCACGCTCTGGATAAAGGTCTTGTCCGTAAAGTCGTCAATTGGCGCGGCATAGCCGCCCGTCAGTACGAGCCCGTCCTTGTATCGGTAAAAATATACCGATTGGATAAGCAGGTTGCTGCGCATTTTGGCAATTTCGTTAGAAGCTTTGTAATTGACGAGACCGGAAGCGTTTGCGCTCCCGTTAAAGAAATCGTTAATAGCATCGTTGTTGACGGTCTGGCCGGCAAGCATCAGCTCGATATTTTTGAGTCTGGTCGTCATGCCATCCACCACTTGTTCCACATAAGTGCGGCTCTCCTTTTCGGTTTCTTTGCTCACGTTGCCGTATGCCACGGAAAAAACGATCGCGATGACGATCGTTCCGGAAATGAATAAGATGGAGAGATTCGACAGCAGAAACCGTTTATACCAAGTCCGATTGTCCATACTATTCCCGCTCCTTTCAGGTAGCCTTGGATCTGAGATGCCTCTGTTTTCCCATCTTACTCCCGGTATGTTATCGCAGTGTTGCCTGCATCGGATGGAAATTCCATCCGATATGCTGGGCGCATACAGGGGGTTGCCGGGAAGCAATAGAGGAGGGATACGTTCCGGGTTGTTGGTGGAGCGGAGTGGCGGTGGATGAGAACCTTGCACAGTAACTGAAGATCAAAAACTCCTGTCCAACAAAAGTGTAGTGCATTTGAAGATGTTGATTGGGTTTTGTGTGCGGGAAGGGAGACGATGATATCTTCCCAATGGAGCACAGACCGCTCAGGCTCGCTCAAGCTCGCTCAGGTATATTTTTACCGAAACCACCCATATTAAGGGAATCAAGCGCAGAAGCTGCTCGCAGGGTGGGGGAATGATGACTGTGGAAAGGCATGAGGAAAAGCATTTTAACGCACCTGATTTGATCAGGGATATTGTGATCGGAATGTCGGACGGTTTAACGGTTCCGTTTGCCCTTGCCGCCGGCTTGTCCGGGACCGTACCGAATACGAGCCTGGTCGTTGTGGCGGGGATGGCTGAAATCGCTGCGGGTGCTATCGCGATGGGGCTCGGCGGATATCTTGCCGCCCGGACGGACCGGGAGCATTATGCATCCGAACTCGTGCGGGAGCAGGAGGAAATCAGGGAAATACCGGATCAGGAAAGGGAGGAAGTGGCCGATATCCTGAGAGAGTGGCATTTTCCCGAAGAAATTGTGGAATCGGCGGTGGATGCCATCTGCCAGGACTCGGACCGATGGGTTCAATTTATGATGAAATATGAGCTCGGGCTCGAAGAACCCGAGCCTAAGAGGGCGCGCAACAGCTCGCTCACGATCGGACTGTCCTACATTATAGGGGGTGTAATTCCGCTGTCCCCTTACATGCTGATCAGGCAGTCGGGCACAGCTTTATCTGTTTCGGTGATCGTCACGCTGATTGCCTTATTCGTGTTTGGCTACGTTAAAGGAAGGTTCACCGGTACCCGTCCGTTCCGTAGTGCCTGGCAAACAACCATTGTAGGCGGAGCGGCCGCCGGAATCGCATTTTTCATTGCAAGACTCATATCTTGAGGGTTAACACTCAATGACTGTTTTCAGCGGATGAATCCGGGATGTTCTCTAGTAAAACGACAAATACTTCATCACATTCTCCGCCTTCTCCTCGCCCAGCAGCTGCACCAGCTTCGGCCTGACTTCCTCCACAAAGGCAGCCTCGATTTCAAACGTTTCTTCGTTGGTTACGTTCCCCTCCATTTTAAAAGCAACTTCGATCAAGAGGGCCAAGGCCGAAAAAAAGTCGGCCAGCGAGTCTGCAAGCGGGAATGCTCCGGATCCATCGATCCGCCCGTAAACCGGGGATGCCGGCGAAGCGGTGTCGACGATCAGCGGGTCGTCGTTGTAATTGGCAATGACCACATGCTCCGGAGGCCACGAAGGGGATGCTTGATACGGCTCCCCCGTTCCCAGCCAACGGTATCCCAGCTGCTGGCGAAACAAATGCTCCGGCTTCGGAAAGAAAAGAACGGCCGCATCTCCGATTTCCACGGCGGCGCTTTTCATTCCGAGCGATGTTTTATTATCAGCACCACTTCTTATTTCATACCTGGTGTAAAAATGCTGCAGTTCCGGCGAAAGCGGAATACGTATATCCACGCTGGGGTCACAGAACTCCGCCAACGGGCGGATGTCCTGCTCTTTGAAAAGTCCATATGCCTCGTTATATTGATCCTGCCATTTTAGAAAAGATGCCATGGCTTGGTCGAGCATGTCCATCAAGTTTCACCTCCTCATAAATCCCTTAATAAAAATCAAAATAACCGCGCCAGGTGCCGTTTTTTTTATGCTTGGCAAAATAAAAATTGCCGTCATCCACGATGTTGAGCCCGGCTTTGGCGTCTGAGGCGATTTGGAGGACAAAAGCGTATCCATCTCCAAAGTCGATGCCAGGCTGGGTGAAGGCGGCATATCCGCCAAGCTTGTGGACACGATATATTTCCCCGGCAATATCCTCGAAATAATTCAGCCCTTCCAGCTCTTCCAGTCGGAGAATCTCTTGTCTGTACGCTTCGGGTATATCATCGCTGTCCCATTGCGGGGAGTCATCTTGACAAGGCTCTGGGAACAGCGGGAAAGGTTTGATCGACATAAAGGCAGGCCCGAAGTCTTTCAAGACCAATTTCCCGGTATCGCTGTACTCTCGGATGCACATATATCCGCTCATATCATCGTGATCGAGGACGTTAGGTGACAAAAATATGGTCAGCAGTTCGGTTTCCTTCAGTTCGTCCGGAACATAGGGCAGCGCGGGCAGATATAGCTGAAGGATGGGAGCCATCGCCTCTCCGTCCACATCGACGGGCAGTTCCTCATCGGGCAATGCCAGGTTGACTTGTCCGATCCAGCACTGCTCCACCGAGGGGCTAGGCCTGCTTCCACCTGTTTGAAAAAGGGTCGCCGTGCGCTGCAGGGCACTTTGAAGCTCTACGATCCGTTCGTTACTCATACTTGCATCCTCCTTTAAGTGCCCATGCTCAGGTCACCTCAGCGTCCATCTGAAAAAACGAAGATCATCCATATATCATCATGTATGTACACGAAGCATCTTTGTCGCTTCTTTATAAACCCTCCTCGAGCAAGCCGTTGTTCGATCCCCTCTGCTTAACGCTCGGCAAATATGCCGTTGTTCGGATCCCGCTGCTTACCCTCTCGGAAAGTAGTAACCCATATTCCTTTCACCTTACGTATCCGTCCGCACGTCGTCCCATTCCTGGCCCATGTATCCGGTCAGCCAGTTTAAGGCACGGTGACGCTCATACACAACGCCTGCGTTCAGGCCGCCGGGAGCCGGCTGTCCTTGAATCCGGCTGTCGACGCAGAGCCAGTCGTAGCGGTAGATCAAATCGGCAGCGTCGAGAATTTCCATACTGCTCCGCAGCCGTGAGCCCGCTAAAAAGGCATCAAACGAATCATACTGCTGCAGCTTGGAGACAGCTTCGGGGACATCGCAAATATCTGTCGGGCTCCCCAAGGCGTCCACATGGCCCAAGGCCCACAGCAGCACCCAAAAGCCTTCATACCGCCAGGAGAACGGGACCGCTTCGGATTCATCCGCATGGCCGTTTTGGATAAACGCCTTCTCCTCGGGGGAAAAGAACCCGTCCGCCCTGTACTGGGCCGTAATTCTCGAGATCAGCTCCCGGGTATCCTCGGGGCTTTCGCCCGCACCGATGCATTCGCCCTTGACGGCGGTAATGCAGAGGGCGACGGCGCGCTGCGCGGTTTCCGTAAGCGTCCGGATTCGTCCCGCGGCTTCATCGCCGAGCCGTCCGGGCATCGGCGGCATCTTCTGGAAGCCTTGCGCCGACAGAACCGCTTCGGACCGCGCTTTGCGCTCCGTACCGGAAGCTGTCTCCGGCTCCTCGCCATGGAGGAAGCTCGTATGGGCGGTGACGGTGTAATCGTCCACTTCCGAGCGGCCGTCCGTACCCAGCAGAAGCCGTCCTTCCGGGTTCAGCAGCTGCCCGCCGCCCCAGAACATCAGCCCGTCCAGCGGCCGGATAATCGACAGCAGCCGGGTGAACAAGGATTCCGAAATGTCATCCTCCGTTTCGACGCCGATGACCATATTGAGCGTGCTGATCTTGATCAGCAGCTTTTGCTGCAACGGCTCGTTCTCCGCCGGGATCTGGGCAAAAAATTGCTCCATGCCGCTGCGCATGCTTGCAAACTCATCCGGGTGCGTTTTGCTGGTCATGATGTTAAAAGCGGTAGCCTTTCGGCGAAGCCAGCCCTTGCTGACGATTTCAATCCGGGTTTTGCTCTCATTGACGCTCATTTTTCCATTCGGGTCGATCGCCTTCATCAGGTCCACGATCTGATCCAGATCAAAGGTTGAGCTGTACAGCGCACAATTCTTCACATCGATTCTCCTCCCACATGTAAAAAAACAACCAGTAACAGTGTGCAAAAAGCACACATCAACCATTTTATACCGAATCCGTGCGTGACTTCCAGGCCGAAACTGATCTGCAGTAATGTCCTCGAAAACCTCCCACCTGCGGCTTGAAAAATGTACACCTGACGTGCCTGCGGTCTGTGCTAATATAGGGGGAAGAGGAGGGACCTGACATTCATGCTCAGATGGAAACAGCTAACGCAAAGCCTTTTCTTTAAATTTTCGGCATCCTTTATCCTCGTGGGACTTGTGCCGTTATCCCTGCTCAGCTACTATGCCGTGCAGTCGTTCACGTCGCATGTGGAGCGTTATACGACCAACAACCTTCGGCAGATGGTGCTCTACATGAGCTACAACGTCAACTCGGCGCTGACCAAATACGACGACATTTCCAAGCTGATGTACACCGGCCGGTATGACGGTTACGTCGAAGGATCGGACGAGAACCAGACCCGCAAGGTCAACGAACTGGAGCAGATCAATTCGGTCCCGATCGAAAGCTTTCTTAAAACGATTTTGTACAGCGATCCCTTTATCCGCAACGTGTATTTTGTCAGGTCCTCGGACATGAAGCTGTATTACCAGCTCCGGACGAATGCGGTGCTGATTCCGGAAGCGCTGCCATTACAAGACTGGCTCAGCGCCATGAAGGAGCGGCCGCGGAACATCGCCTATTTCGCTGCGCATGACGAGACCTATTTGGCCCGTTCGGACAAACAAGTCGTCACGATCGGGCGAAACCTGATCGATATCTCGCTGCCGCTTGAGAAGGAGCCGCATGTGGTCGGAACGCTGTTTTTTGACGTGAGCACGGACATGTTCAACCAATTCTTTTCCGAAATGAAATTAAACGGGAAGGACGAGCTGTATGTGCTGGACGGACAGGGGCGCGTCTATTTTGGTCATAGGAATAACGCCGGGAAGACCCTCACGGTATCAGATCCATCCGACGGTCAGATGCTGGCTCTAAGTGAACCGATTCCGGCTCTGCAGGGCCGCATCGTGACCCGCCTGTCCAAAGAGGAGCTGTACCGTCAGCTCGCGACGACCCGCACGGCGGTGTATATCGCGATCGTGATTTGCGCGGTGGTATTGATCGTGATGGGCGTCTGGTTCTCGCGGCGGCTGGCGGCGCCGATCCGCCAGGTGATTCAGAAGATGGTCACCGTGGAATCGGGAAATCTGGACACGCATGTTGAAGTCCGGAGCCAGGATGAAATCGGCCGCCTGGGCCATGGCTTTAACCGGATGGTCGAGCGGCTGCAGGCTTTTATCGACGAAGCCTATGTCGCCGAGATCAAGCAGAAGCAGACCGAACTGAATGCGCTCAAAAGCCAGATCCGCCCGCACTATTTATATAACACGCTGGAGGTGATCCGGATGAATGCCGTGCACAGCGACGTGCCGGAGGTCGGCGACATGATTCTGTCGCTGTCCAACCAGCTCAAGTACGTCATCGATTACGGTGAGGAATGGGTAACGCTGCAGCAGGAGCTCGATCATCTCCGGGACTATTTTTACATTATCGAAGTCCGGTTTGAGAACCGTTACGAGCTGCGGACACACATTGCGGACGATGTGCGCCTGTCATGGGGCGTGCCAAAGCTCTCCCTGCAGCCGCTTGTAGAAAATGCCGTCCAGCACGGCCTGCGGCCGCAGGGCAAAGGAACAGTCGGTATTTCCATCCGCAAACAGGAGGAACGCTTGGCCATCGTCATTGTCGATGACGGGGTTGGAATGGGAAAAGAGGAGGTCGAGCGGATCACGGCCAGGCTTGCTGAGGGGGGCGCACCGTCCGGACACGTCGGGATGAAAAACGTCCTGGAGCGTATCCGGTCGCTGTGCGGTCCGGAATTCGGGCTGTCGGTGACCAGCCGGCCCCATATCGGCACATCCGTAACGATCGAACTGCCTATCAAGGAGGTGCATGACGATGATTCGGGTTCTGCTCGCGGACGATGAGCCGATGATCCTCAAGGGACTGCGGAAATTGATCGACTGGAATGCGATTGGCTTTGACATTATCGGAAATGCCTGCGACGGCCGGGAGTTAATCGAGCTCATGGAAGCTCTGCAGCCCGACGTGATCATCAGCGATATCAGCATGCCGCACTTTACCGGTATCGATATGATCCGCCGCATCCATGAAGAAGGGCTGCCGATCAAGGTGATCTTTATCAGCGCCTTCCAGGAATTTACCTACGCGCGGGATGCGGTGGCTTACGGGGCGCTCGATTACTTGGTGAAACCGATCATCAAGCAGCAGCTCGAATCGGTGCTCTGCAAGGCGGCATCCCTCATCAACGAGCATCAGGAGGAAGCGATCCGCAAAGGAAAGCTGCAGCAGCTTGAGCACAAAATCCGTCAGGGCGAGCTGGAGTCGTGGCTGGCGCAGCTGATGGAGGGAACGCTCAAGCCCGGTTCCGCGCCTTACCGACACCTTGTGGGCGAGCTGCCAGGCCCGTTGTACAGCACCGGGGTGGTCTTGGCCGAGCAGCTTCCAGGTGACAGCGATAAGTGGAATGACAGGGAGACGAAGCTCGTGGAGTTTGCCGTCGGCAACATTTTGCAGGAAGTCGTCCGCCGGTCGGGATCAGGCCATGTATTTGTCCGATCTGGCCGGTTTCGTTACGTCGCCTGCCATGAGGGTCCCGAGGGAGCGTTAGAGCTGGCACAGGACGTGCAGCGCAGCATCCGGACCTATCTGAAGCTGAGCGTGACGATCGGGACCAGTCCGGCGGCGGCCGATTTCGGAAGCCTTCCGGAGGCTTGCCGGCAGGCGGAGCAGGCGCTTGGCCTGAAATATTTTGACGGACCGAACCGGGTTTATACCTACCGGGCCATGGACAACAAGCCGAAGCAGGATGAGCTGTACCGGCGTCAGCTGGCGGTGGTGAACGGCTTTACGGACGACAATTGGGAAGCGGTTGCAGAAGGGGTGGACCGCTTGCTCTCCTACATCTGCGTCAGCGCATACGGGAGCCGGTCGCTGGCGGTATCGACGGCGTTTTCGTCCGTCCTTTTGCTGGCGCAGGAATTGGGGAAATCAGGCCTATCTCTGCCTGAAGCCAGCCTGGATGCGCATGATGTTCAGCGGAGGCTGGAGCAGTGCGGCTCGTTCGCCGATCTACGGCGCGACATAACGGATACGGTCGAGAGGTTGTTCCGGATGGCCGGGGCGGAATCCGGCAATAAGGACAAAGCGCTGCTTGCCAAGGTGAAGCAGTATATTGAAGAGCACTATCCGGAGGAAATCACGCTGGAGTCGGCGGCCGGCATTACGTTCATGAATCCAAGCTACTTCAGCTTTTTTTTCAAAAAGCAGACCGGGATCAATTTCAAGCAGTACGTGACCGGCATCCGGATGAAACACGCGGTGCGACTGCTCCTGCACACCGATCTGATGGTGTATGAAATTGCCGAGGCCGTGGGGTATAACAACGCACGCCATTTCAGCGACATTTTCCGCAAAACGTACGGAAGCCTCCCGAACGATTACCGTCAGGACAAGAAAAGAAAAGCTTGACCGAAAGCTGCCCAAGTCATCCATCTACACCCTGCCATAGGATGCAGACCACCCTCCGGCCAGCCGGTTTTAAACGCCATCAGGCGTTTTTTTTCTGCATTATAGAATTTATAATTTTTGGGGGTCCCCGCAAAATATTTGGAATATGCACCGAAGTATAGGCACTACTTTGTGGGGATATTTCTTCAGGAAGTACTCGAAAATGCCTCACCTCGAACTCGAAAAAGTTCATTCTAGCGGCTTACGCATTTTGATAACCTAAGACCAAGGATCGGGCCGGACTCGCGCAGCGCAGTTATCCGGGCGGCATGGAACCCTACGATCCGCACGATTCGAACCGTACCATTCACAAAAAGGGAGGCAACACATCAGATGGCTCACAAATCCAAATTTCACATGCTCAGCCTGCTGCTGGCGCTCGTGCTCGTTCTGTCCGCATGCGGTAATGGCGGCACGGAATCAGACGCATCCGTAACAAGCGGAGAAGGCGCTTCGGACGGAGGAGGCCAGGCGGCGAAAACCTCGTTTACGATCGGCTATGCCACCGGCGACCCGGCATCCAAGCAAGCGATATCCGACGCAATTAAGGCGTTTACTGAAGCCAATCCGAACGTCGAAATCAAGGACGTCAGCGAAGGGACGACTTCATCTTATCTCGACTGGCTGAAGACGAAGGACGCGGTCGGCGAATTTCCAGATCTGGTGGAAATGCGCGATACTGAGGTTTTTCTGAAGGCCGGCAAAATCGTGGAGCTCCCGTCCGACCTGCACGATCTGTTCAGCACGCTGCCGGAAGTCGACGGCAAGGTGTATAACGCTCCGCTGACGCTGAACGCTCCGCAGGGCATTATTTACAGCAAGCAGGCGTACGAGAAGGCCGGCATTACCGAAGAGCCGAAGACGTACGATGAGTTTCTGGCCGACCAGGAGAAGCTGAAGGCGAGCGGCATCACCCCGATCGTCGTCGGCGGCAAGGATATTTTCCATATGGGCTTCTGGCTGAACAAGTTTCTGATCGATGATGTGTATGCCAAGGACCCGGATTGGAACTCCAAGCGCACGGCCAAACAGGTGAGCTTTACTGACGCCAACGTGGTTCAGGCGATGACAGACTATAAGGAGCTGTTCTCCAAATATGTGGACAAGGGCTGGCTGAGCACCGCCGACAACCAGACCGCATCCATCCTGGTGGCAGGCAAAGCCGCGCAGCTGTTCTCCGGTCCATGGATGTTCACGCAAATCCAGCAGGCGGATCCGAACTTTGCATTCGGCTTCTACGCGCTGCCGGACCGGGAAGGCAAACGCAATGTTATCGGTCTGCCGTCCCCGGCCGGCTGGACCTTGTCCGCCGATGCGGCCAAAGATCAGGCAAAAGTGGACGCCATGAAATCGTTTATCCGGTTTTTCTTCTCCAAAGAGCAGTACGCGAAGTATCTGTCCACGGTTAACGGCATTCCATCCACCAAGGAACCTGTGGAATACCAGGCGACCGAGCAGATGCAAACCGTTCTTGACCTGATGAAAGACGAATCGGTGACCAAATCGCTGGCGATCAACAACTGGTGGGGAGAGAATCAGATCCCGCCGCAATTCCGCAACTGGTATTACAAGCTGATGCAGGAAATGGTTCTGAAGAACGGCGACGTCGCGGAATATATGAAGAAGGCGGACGCCGAGTACGATACGGAAGTCGCGGCCAACAAGCAGTAAGGAGCATCTCAAGCAAAGGAGGATCCCAGCATGGCAATGCCTTATCCCGACAGCCATAACCAGATTCAGACCATGCCGATTCCGAAGAAAAAGCGAAAGGTGCAGCTCTACGCACTGCTGTTTATTCTGCCGTCGCTCATCTTGTATACGCTCTTCGTGATCGTGCCGACGGCAAGCAGCGTCTATCTCAGCTTTACCTCCTGGGATGGCGTGAGCAGCGACGTTCACTACATCGGATTTGCCAACTTCGTGGAGATCTGGCACAGCGATCGGGTGCACAATGCGCTGAAGAACACACTGATTCTGACGGTGTCGCTCGTCGTCCTCGAGAACGTGGCCGCCCTGCTGCTGGCGGTGCTGGTGGATCAGGTGCGCTGGTTCCGCAATCTGTTCCGCAGCATCTTTTATTTTCCCGTCCTGATGAGCGGGGTGGTCATGGGTTTTATCTGGACGATCATACTGAATTACAATTTCGGCGTCTTCAATCAAATATTGGATACAATCGGGCTGTCCTCGCTTATGGTCGATTGGCTGGGAAGTCCGAAATACGCGATGGTATCGATCATTTTGTCCACAGTCTGGAAATCGGCAGGCTATTATATGATCATTTACCTCGCAGGCCTGCAGAGCATCTCCGCCGATCTGACCGAAGCAGCTTCCATGGACGGGGCGAACCGGTGGCAGCAGTTCCGGCACGTGACGTTTCCGCTGCTCGCCGGTTCGATGACCGTATGCTCGGTATTGTCCATGATCAGCTCGCTAAAAATTTTCGACCAAATCGCGGTGATGACCGACGGCGGGCCCGGATTTGCTACCGAAACGCTGACCTACATCATTTATAAAGTCGGATTCGGCGAAATGCGGCAGGGATTCGGAACCGCCATGGCGATGGTGCTGTTCTTGCTGATCCTGGTTATTACGGTCATTCAGGTGAAGGTTTTGCGGAAAAGGGAGGTGCAGCTGTAATGATGGACCAACGGCGCAAATGGAACGACATGCTTATGTTTATCGTAACCTTGATTCTGGCCGTCATCTTCTTCTTTCCGATTTTCTTTAACCTCATGTCCGCCTTCAAGAGCAATCCGGAAATTATGCGGGACGCCATCGCCTTTCCGAAGTCGCTTTATTTGGAGAGCTTCAAGTACCTGCTGACCGAAACGGACTACCCGAAGGCGATGATCAACAGCGTTCTGCTGACCGTGCTCTCCATCTTGTTCATGGTGCTGATTATCCCGATGGCGGGGTATGCGATCGAGCGCCATAACAAGCGCTGGACGGGTTTCGTGTTCGTCTTCTACCTTGCCGGGATGATGATTCCGTTCCAGGCGTACATGATTCCGCTCTTTAAGGAACTGAAAATGCTCGGCATGTACGGCAACCTGATCGGGCCAATCGCTATTTATGTATCCGGCTCGGTGGGCTTCGGCTGCCTGCTGTACACCAGCTTCCTCAAAGGGGTTCCGCGCGAAATTGAGGAGTCGGCCGCCATCGACGGGTGTTCCCGATACGGCATCTTCTGGCGTATCGTTTTCCCGCTGCTCGGTCCGTGTACCGCAAGCATGGTCGTGCTGCAGGGGCTGGGGATCTGGAACGACTTCCTGATGCCGATGCTGGTGCTGCCTTCCGGGCAGCCGAAGACGATGATCGTGGAAATTTTTTATTACGTCGGCGAGTTTTCGTCGCGCTGGGATATGATTTTTGCCGGGACGACGATGTCGATCGTGCCGGTGCTGATCGTGTTTGTTTTCCTGCAAAAGTACTTTGTGAAGGGCCTCGCGTCCGGCGCAATCAAGGGGTGAGTCATTGATGGTCAAAAACAACGTGGAAAAGCCGGCGCCGCAGGCCGGATTGACGGCGGAGGAGCGGCAGTGGCTGGATGGCGTATGGGATAAGCTGCAGGTGAAAATGTCGGCTGAAGTGGACCGGATCGGCGACCGGATCCCGTATATTCCGGAGAACAGTGTATATCGCGAAGATAAGGCCGAGACGGATATTTACTGGTGGACCAACGGGTTCTGGCCGGGGATGCTCTGGCAGATGTACCACGCCACAGGGGACGCCAAGTACCGGGCGGCGGCCGAAAGCGTCGAGCGCAAGCTGGACGCCGCGCTGGAGGGCTACGACGGCCTTCATCATGACGTCGGCTTTATGTGGCTGCATTCGGCGGTCGCCAATTACCGCCTGACCGGCAGCGCCCGCGCCAAAACACGCGGCATGCACGCTGCGAATTTGCTCGCCGGACGCTATAACCCGGCGGGCCGGTTCATCCGCGCCTGGAACGACGACTGCACCGGGTGGATCATCGTCGACTGCATGATGAACATCCCTCTGCTGTATTGGGCAAGCCGTGAGACGGGCGATCCGCGCTTCGATGTTATCGCACGGCAGCATGCCGACACGACGCTGGCGAACGTCGTCCGCCCGGACGGCTCATGCAACCACATCGTCATTCTCAGCCCGGAGGACGGTTCGTTCGTGGAAGCGCCGGGAGGCCAGGGCTACGGGACCGGCTCCGCCTGGTCCCGCGGGCAGGCGTGGGCGCTGTACGGCTTCGCGCTGAGCCACCGTCATACGGGTGAAGCTCGGTACCTCGAGGCGGCCAAGCGGGTCGCGCACTATTTCATCGCGAACGTGGCGGCGACAGAATACGTGCCGCTGGTCGACTTCCGGGCTCCGGCCGAGCCGGTGGCCTGGGACACGACCGCCGGCATGTGCGCGGCCTGCGGCCTGCTGGAAATCGCCGAGGCCCTGCCGGCACTGGAGAAGCCGCTGTACGTAAATGCCGCGCTGCGCATCCTGCAGGCCACGGATAAGCGCTTCTGCAATTGGGACCCGGCCGAAGACGCCATCGTGGGCGGCGGAACCGGTTCGTATCACGGGCGCAACGGGGATTACGCCGTGCCGATCATCTACGGAGACTACTTTCTGATCGAGGCGGTGCTCCGCCTGAAAGGAATGGACTTCCTGATCTGGTGATCTGGGGGGACAAATCCCGTCCGAATGCCGATCTAAATAAGAAACCGAAAGACCCTGTCCATCCATTGGCGGGGTCTTTGTTTCAACTGCCAAAAAAAGCGGCACATGCGCCTAAAGAAACTGCATTCCAGGCATGACGGCCATTTTTTAAGATAGATAGGAGAAGACCATTTTTAGATCATGTTGTAAGCGGATTCATCCATTCCTATATCCAAAGGAGGAATGCGAAGAAGCATACCAGCCCAGAGGGCTGGAACTGAGGAGGGTAGTTGACTGAGCAAATTCGACTTAAACGGCAGTACATTTTCAGAAGGAAAGGAAGATGATCATGGAAGTGAAGCATAAGGCTCCGTTCAGTCAGGTTTGGAGGCGTGCGGGCATCGTGCTGCTGACGATCTCACTGCTGATCCAGCTGTTCCCTTCAAACCGGGCGGCGGCAGAGACTGCATCCGGTAATGGGGATGCTGCAATTACAGACTACCGGGTGGATATTCATGAAACCGTCAGCAGCGGATTCAAGCACCCCGGCGTCGGATTAACCGAAGAGATTCTGGAAAACGTTCGGACTCAGGTCCTGGAAAAAAAGGAGCCTTGGTATTCCTATTACCAGGCGATGCTTATCTCCTCTTCCGCTGCGAAGGATGTCACCTCGAGCAATCAGAGCGCGGCCGATTCGTCCAAGCCGGGGAGCGACGCGTTCGACAGCCAGGGGATCAATTCCAGATTTATTGCCGACGGACTGAAAGCTTACACGCAGGCGCTGTTGTACTATATTACTGGAGACGAGACATACCGGGGAAATGCGCTGCACATCATCCGGATCTGGTCCCAGATGGATCCGGCTAAATACAAGTATTTTCAGGATGCCCACATCCACACGGGAATTCCGCTGAACCGGATGGTAACCGCGGCGGAAATTCTGAGATATACCAGTTACCGCACGGAGAGCTTGAAGTGGACGGAGCAGGATACGGCCGATTTCACGAACCATCTGATCACACCGGTGATCGAGACCTTCCAGCATGACAACAACCATTTCATGAATCAGCACACATATCCGCTGCTCGGGGCGATGGCGGGTTATATTTTTACCGACAACCGCGAGCGGTACAATGAGGGCGTCGAATGGTTCACCGTCAATAAAACCGCTGTCGACCAGGGCATCAACGGCTCTATCCAAGCGCTCTTTCGCTTGGTGGATACCGATGCCGTGACCGGTGAGAAGCTCACAACTCCGCGTGTACAGCATGTTGAAATGGGGAGGGACCAAGCCCACGGCGGCGGCGACCTGAACAATGCGGCCATTCTGTCGCGGCTGCTGCTGGCACAGGGAACGAAAGTGGACCCTGTCAAAGGCACGGTTTCAACCGCCAGCAACGCCGTGAACTCTTATAAATTTTTGAATAACCGGATCTTGAGCGCGGCCGATTATTTCAGCCGTTACATGCTGGGCTACGATACCCCGTGGACCCCGGTGGCAGCGAGCATGGAACCGGACGGCAAGCCGCTCATCATCTACAAGCAGCTGTCCGAAATGTACCGGGGGAGAATGGTCACGACGAATATTTGGGACATCTATTTCTATTACAAGTACACCGAAGGCATGAACCTGAAGAAGGAGGCTCCTTATCTAACCGAAATGTTCGAGAAGCGCCCGCCATCCAACTATTATTACAAAGGCAATCTGGAACAGGCCTGGGACAACGTCGACGGAGGCGGGGACTTCTGGCTGTACATTCCGAAAAAGGCCGGCGCCGAAGGAAGTAAGCTCGTTCCCAAAGCACAGCAGGACAGCGCGCGGATCGACGTCGAAGAACGCTATACGGCATTTGACAAAAATGCAGCGACCCGGAAGGACGGGGAGGTTTCGTATATCGAGGTCAAAGCAACGGAGAACGGCAGCTGGCTGGCGCCGCTGAACGTGGCTTACGGCGACCGCTCGAAGCCGCTCCTGGTCGGCTTGAGGTTCCGGACGAACGGCCCGGCGAAGCTAGCGATGAGCAGGGCGATGGGCTCCGCGCCTTATCATACGCTGACGCTGCCGGATACCAAGGGCGAGTGGAGGTACATCACTTATGATATGGGCATCGATCATGTGACTTACAGTCAGGTCGACCCCAACCACAGCATCGTGTACTGGAAGGTGACCGGTCCCGGAACAAAGGTAGGCATCGACAGCTTGAACGTCAAGGCAGGGGAGCAGATGACCCCGCCGGTATTTAAGACGGGGAGCGGCGATCTGGAGCGGGTCGCTTATGTGGGTGCCGCAACGTCTTATGATTTTTCGGCCACCGACCCGGGTCCAAGCGATCGCGTGACCTATGAGGCGGAGGGGCTGCCGGCGGGCGCCGAGCTGGACCCAGCCACCGGGGTGTTCAGCTATAAGCCTGTGCAGGCCGGTAGTTACGCCTTCACCGTCACGGCAACCGACGGAACGACCGTCGCGACACGGAACGTCCGCTTCGAGGTGACAGAAGACAGGAAGTCTGCCGTAGATGCCGCGGCAGCGCTTTATGACGCCAACACGGGTTACGTGTCCTCGTCGCTGGAGCGCTTTAAGCAGGCCTATGCTGATGCACTGGCTTCCATCGGGGAAGCAAGCGATGAGCTCTTTGATCGCAAGCTGTCCGACGTTCTGCAGGCGGCAAAGGAACTGAAGCCGTTAACCCCGCATCTTCCCGACGGAAGCCTGGATTATACGGCGGGGGTCGTGGTGGCTTCCTCTTTCGGCGATTACCTGAGCAGTCTCACGGATGGGGACGATAATACCTTTGCGGCCTATGGACTGGCTGCCGATCTGTACCACACGATCGATTTCGGCAGCAGCTTCAAAGTGTCCGCAGACGCCTTCCAGATCCAGGGACGGCGAAGCTTTCCGGAGCGGATCGCGGGCATCGCGGTGCTCGGCTCCAACGACGGCGAGACCTGGACCCGCTTAACGTCCGGTATGACCGGGCTCACGGAGGATATGCAGAGGCTGGAGGTCGACGAGGCTTACCGGCAGGAGCCGTACCGCTTTTTGAAGATGCAGATGATTGCACCGCAGAGCACCATGCTTGAAGTGAGCGAATTCCGGATCGAGGGACAGCGCCACGAAATCCATAACGATCTGGACTCGGTGTCGATTGCATCGGAGCGTGCCCTGAAGCAGCGGGTCGTTCCCGGCGACCCGGTTCAACTATCCTTTACTTCCAAGGAGACGATCAGCCAAGTGAAGGTCAGCATCCAGGGTCAGGAGGCAGAAGTCCGCACGGATGATCAGCGCCATTGGACGGCGGACACCGTGTTATCGGATGACGCACCCATAGGGAACGTCAAGTTTAACATTACCTATACCAAGGCAGACGGAACACCGGGAACACCGCAGGTATTGACGACGGATAACTCGAAGCTGTTCGTCAGCCGGAACGATGACGTCATCGATGCCCTGCAAGCGGCCGATTTCATCGATTCAACCGGGCGGGCGGCGGCGGACACCCTTAAAAATGTCGCGAATCTGTTCGATGCCGATGTCGGCACCATTTCCGACTTCCGCCTGAACGGGGGCGGGGCCGGTGGCTATATCGTTTTTGACTTTAAAGAGGGCCATCAAGCACAGCTTACAGGCGTGGAGCTGATGGCAAGACAGGACAGTTACTTTTCCCGGATCAAAGGCACGGTCGTCCAAGGGTCCAACGATCTGACGGAGTGGACGGCGTTGACATCGCCGGCGCAATCTACCGCAGATTGGCAGGTGCTGCCGGTCAACGGAAAGGAAGCCTACCGCTACATCCGGATCTACAACGCCGGCACCTGGTTTGGCAATATGGCGGAGCTGCGGCTTCACGGTACGGTGCAGTCCTCGCTCGGGCGTTAAGCTTTGTCGAAGCCGAAATTGGCTCGGCAGCCGCGTCATTCCGCCTGCGTGCCGAAAAGTCACGCACGTATACCATTACGTACAGGGCGACCGATCAAGCGGGAAAACAAACGGCCCGTACGGTTACCGTCACGGTGCCGCATGATCAGTCCGGCGATCCGCCGAGTCCAGATGGGGCAGAAGAAAGCATTGAAGCGGAGGGAGGCGCTTCGATGGCGGAGCTCTGAACCCGAAAGCAGGCCACGATACAGAAGGTGGAAATGAACCCGCCGCCCGACGGACAATGCATGTCCGCCGGGCGGTTTTTTTAGGTCTAAGACGTATTAGCTTCAGCGACTGGGTTTCGTTATATCACAAGAAAACTGCCGCTATACGCGGTCTGTCTTCATTGAATGTACATCGATAGACTTCTTTTACTGAAGTTGTGCGATAAACCCGAATACTAGGGACAATGCATTTCCCATATAAATAGGCAGTAGAGGATATGCATCTATCACAACTATGGGGATGAAAGGAGGGGGCCGAAATCGCCTCGTCCATCGGAAAAGAAATTCTGAGAAAGGAATCCGGGCAGAAAGTGACCGGGGCGGCCCGTTACACAGGAGATACCTCGAAACCTGGCCTGCTGCACGCCGCCTTGGCTGTCAGCCCGCATGCCCATGCCCTGATGCTGTCGATCGATACCTCCGCGGCCCGGAGTGTTCCGGGCGTCCGTGCGGTCATCACAGGAGAGGATTTCCCGGTGCTCACCGGTTCTCCGCTGGAAGACCGGCCGCCGCTGGCCTTAGACAAGGTGAGATATTTCGGCGAGCCGGTCGCCGTGGTGGTGGCGGATGCGGAATATATCGCGGAAATGGCGGCGCTGCAGGTCCGCGTGGAATACGAGCCGCTGGCGCTTGTTCAGTCCCCGCTGGAGGCCTATAAGCCGGGTGCCCCGCTCATTCATGAACGTCTGGCCGAGTATAAGCATTATGAGGAGGTGTATCCGGAGCCCGGCACCAACGTTGCAAGCCACAACCGGATCCATAAAGGAAACATGGAGGAAGGATGGAGCCGCAGCGTCCACACGATCGAGGTCCGGGTGAGCATGCCGCAATCCGACCATGCCGCGATGGAACCGCGCTGCAGTACGGCGGAGCTGCTGCCGGACGGCAAAGCCGTCATCCATTCCGCGTCGCAGTCCCCCTACATTATCCGCAGCCAAATCAACAGATACTTTCATATCCCGCTGCAGCAAATCATCGTTCACACCCCGCTCGTTGGCGGTGGGTTTGGCGGGAAAGCGGCCGTTCAGCTGGAATTTCTCGCTTTTCTGGCTTCCCGGGCCGTAGGGGGGAAAGCGGTCAAGCTGGTCAATTCAAGGGAGCGCGACATGGTCTCTTCTCCGGTGCATATCGGACTGGAATCGAGAGTCAAGCTGGGTTGTACCACCGATGGAAAAATCGCCGCCGCGGAAATTACGCACTGGTTTGACGGGGGAGCCTACTCGGACCGGGGACCGATCATGAGCAAGGCGGGAGCCAGCGACTGCTCGGGTCCGTACCGAATCGACAATCTGCAGTGCGATTCGCTCTGCATGTATACGAATCACCCGTATTCCACTTCATTTCGCGGGTTTGGACATCCCGAGCTGACGTTTGCCATAGAGCGGGCAATGGATGTCATGGCCGCACGCCTCAGCATGGATCCGCTGGAGTTCCGCTTTCTGAATGCTATCGGGCCCGGTGACACGACGCCGACGCAAACGCTGCTGGACCGGAGTACGGTAGGCAATCTCCCGATGTGCATCGCCAAGCTGAAAGATATGATCCGATGGGATGAGCAGCCCTTGATTGAAGCAAAAGGTCACTTTGTCAAAGCCAGGGGCGTATGCTGTATGTGGAAAAATTCCAATACCCCCGCCGATGCCGGTGCGGGGGCGGTCATCATCTTCAATGCCGATGGCAGCGTGAATTTGCTCTGCGGCGCTGTGGAGATCGGGCAGGGCACTCGGACGTCCCTCGCCCAAATGGTAGCCGAGCTGCTCCGAATGGATGTGCACAAAGTATCGATCAGCACTGACGTCAATACGGAGACCGAGCCGCAGCTGTGGAAAACCGTCGCAAGCCGCAGCACTTTTCTGGTCGGCAACGCGATTCGGGCGGCGGCGCACGATGCCATCGTACAGTTAAAGAACACGGCCGCCCGGGTACTTCAGCTCCCGCCGGCTGAGCTGGAAATCGGAGGCGGAAGGGTTTACAGCAAGCGGGATCCGGGGATCGGCATTGAGATCACCAAGATTGCTCTTGGATACAAACTTCCGGAGGGGGGAACGATTGGAAGCCAGGTCATCGGCCGCGGCAGCTATGCGATGCGGGATATTAAGGAGCTGGACCCGATGACCGGCAAAGGAAAACCGGGCCCGGAATGGACGGTCGGCGCACAGATGGTGGAGGTGGAGCTGGATACGAGGGATTTTAGCTACCGAATCCTGCAGGCGGCAACCGTTATTGATGCCGGCAGGGTGATCAATCCGGTTTTCGCCCGCGGCCAAATAACCGGAGGCATGAGCATGGGGCTGGGCCTTGCCAGCAGGGAGGCCTTTGCGTTCAATGAAGAGGCCCAGGTGCTGAATCCGCAGTTCCGGACTTATCACATGTTGCGTTACGGAGAGCAGCCGGCGTATTTCGTCGATTTCGTCGAAACGCCGAATGCGGAGGCGCCATTCGGCCTGCGTGGCATCGGCGAGCATGGCATTATCGGCATGCCTGCTGCACTTGCCAACGCTTTGTCGGCAGCAACGGGCATCGCGCTAAATCGGCTTCCGCTTACCCCGGAGCGGATCTGGAGGACGGCCCATGATACCCTTTGATTTTGAATATTACCGGCCGTCTTCGGTGAAAGAGGCGGCCGATGCCTATCAGGCGCTGCAAGCCCAGGGCAAGCATCCGATGTATTGGTCCGGAGGGACGGAAATCATTACGATGGCCAGACTGAACGAGGATCACCCGGGTGCGGTCGTCGATTTAAAGGCGATCCCCGAGTGCAGTGTCATGGAATACCGCGAAAATGACCTGATCATCGGCGGCTGTGTCACGTTGTCCGCCGTTACCGGATCGAACCTCTTCCCGCTGCTCGGCAGGGCGGCCCAGGGCGTCGCCGACCAGACGTCCCGCAACAAAATCACGCTCGGCGGCAACCTGTGCGGCCGAATCTATTACAGGGAAGCGGTTCTCCCGCTGCTTGTGGCCGACAGCCGTTTGGTCATCGCTGGGAAAGGCGGAGTCAGGGAGGCTGCGATCCACCAGGTCTTCCGCGGGCAGATCCGTCTGGAACCCGGAGAGTTTCTGCTGCAGACCGTGACGGACCGTGAATTTGTATCTCTGCCGTCCGTTCATGTGAAGAAGCGGCAGATCGGTAATGTCGGTTACCCCTTGGTGACCTTGGTTGCCGTGAAAAAGGGAAGCCGCATCCGCTCGGCATTCAGCGGGGTCTGCGGGTTCCCGTTCCGATCAGCCGCAATTGAGCAGGTACTGAACACCCCCGGGCTTTCTGCGGAAGAGCGGGCCCACAAGGCAGCAGGACAGCTCCCGGCACCGCCGCTGACCAATACGGAAGGCACGGCCGATTACCGGCTCTTTTTATTTAAGCAAACCGTCAAAGACGCCATTCATGCTTTGGAAGGAAGGT
Organism: Paenibacillus sp. S28; assembly: GCF_016624415.1. Lineage (NCBI taxonomy): Bacteria > Bacillati > Bacillota > Bacilli > Caryophanales > Paenibacillaceae > Paenibacillus > Paenibacillus sp. S28. The sequence continues at coordinate 161,869 of NZ_JACVTM010000008.1, forward strand.
GAACGTCCTGGAAAGCGCAAGCTCGAACTCGAATGCGATCTACCCGCTGGAGCTGGAGGTCAACGGGGAGCGCAGGTGGCTCTGGGTCCGTGCGGCGGAGACGCTGCTGCATACCCTCCGGGACCACCTTGGCTTAACGGGGTGCAAGCCCGGCTGCGAGAACGGGGACTGCGGCGCCTGCACTGTCATCCTGAACGGGTTGCCGATGAAATCCTGCCTGATGCTCGCCGTGGAGGCCGACGGACAGCGCATCACCACGATAGAAGGGCTGAAGCATTCGCCGGTCCAGGAACAATTTGTCCTGAAGCAGGCGTTTCAATGCGGCTACTGCACGTCGGGATTTATCATGAACGGTCACGGGCTGCTGAGCGCCCATCCGGACGCGGATCCGGAGACTATCCGGCTGTGGCTGGAATCGAACATATGCCGCTGCACCTCGTATGAAGAAATTCACGGGGCGATCATGGCGGCGCTGGCAGCGAACAAGGAAGGCGGCCCGGCAACCGGCGGCAGCTAAAAGGAGGAACGCGCTTGGAAGACATTCATCGGATTTTGGAAGCACTTCAGCAGTGCGGGCAGCGCAGCGTGCTGGCGACCATTACCCGGGTGGAGGGCAGCGCCTACCGTAAAGAGGGCGCATCCATGCTGCTGTTCGAGAACGGAACGCAGGTCGGCGTGTTGAGCACCGGCTGCCTGGAAGCGGATATCGCATCCCGCGTCCCGGAGCTGCTGGCAGCCGGGGTTCGGCACACCTATACTTTCGACCTGGACGCTGCCGATCCGCTGTCCTGGGGGGAAGGACCGGGCTGCGGAGGCGTGATCCAGGTTACGGCTGTGGCCGTCGGCGACTCGCTGCGGAGGCATCTGCTAATGCTGAAGGATTATTTGGACGATCAGACCGAAGTCATGCTGATTCTAAAAAATATCGCGGACCCCCTGGCTGTGGGATACAGCTTTGTCACCAGCTCCAGGCACCGGTTCGGCGAATGGCCGGGGGCGTTTCCGGAGGCTCTGTTGGATTGGGCAGTTGCCCGGATGGGGTGGCGGAGCGGGATGCAGATCGTGCCAAGAGAGGCGGAGGAAGTATTCGTTCACACGTATTTCCCCAAACCCCGGCTGACTCTGTTCGGTGCCGGGCCGGATGCCAGGCCTGTGGCCTCCTTTGCGGCCGCCGCCGGATTCACGGTCACCGTCGCCGATTGGAGGGCAGCCCTGTGCGACCGAAACTTTTTTCCGGATGCCCACACGCTGCTTGACGGCTTCCCGGAGGAAACGGCCGGGCGGATCCGGTGGACGCCAAACGATTACGTGGTCATCATGACGCATCACTTCCGGAGGGACCGGGAGCTCATCCGGATCCTCTCCAGCCATAACCTGGCTTATGTCGGCCTCCTGGGCTCGAAACGCAGGACACAGCGGCTTCTCGAAGGCGGCTCCCTGCCGGAGCATTGGCACGCCCCCGTTGGTTTGCCCATCGGAGCAGAAGGTCCGGAAGAGATCGCCTTCAGCATCGTGGCCGAATTAATTCAGGTGTACCGAACTTCCCGAAAGAGGCGCTTATCTTATGAAGCGACATAGCATCCACGGCATTTATTTGGCGGCGGGACAAAGCAGCCGGATGGGAACGAATAAGCTTGGTCTGCCGCTGAGGGGGATTGCGCTTGGCAATCATGCTCTGCTTGCCGCCCTGCAGGCCGGTTTGGAGCATGTATGGATCGTGACCGCCGAAGGGAAGGCGGATTGGATGGACTCAGCCCTTGTTAGCGATCGCTTTAGAGCAAAGTGGACGCTTGTCCGCTGTCCGGATGCGCATTCAGGACAGGCGCATTCGATCCGGTGCGGGGTGGAGGCGGCGATGACCGCGGGGGCCGAATCGGTTATGATTTTGCTCGCAGACCAGCCCTTCGTCACGGCTGCAATGATCAACGAACTGCTCTGCCGCTACGATCAGGCATCGGAACGGGAAGAGATTCATTTCGCCGCCGCGGAGTTCGGCGGTCTGGCGAGACCGCCGGTCATTTGCCACCGGCGGATGTTTCCGGAGCTGCTCCGGCTGCATGGGGACCAGGGAGCCCGGCAGCTGATCCGTCACGGAAGGCCGGGGATCTCTGTCCCTTTCGGATCGCCGGATCTGTTCCTCGACGTGGACACGCCGGAGGACTACGGACTGCTGTTGGACAAGGAGAACGTGGATTCCCCGCCAAAATCCTGAAGCAGCTGCCCGGCATTCATATACAGGGCGAGCGGGTACTGCTCCTGCTCCCAATGCGCCGGAGCCTGAAGGCTCAAGCTGATCTTGCCGGCGCTGCCGTCTATGGAGATGCCGGGACTGCTTGTATGCCATCGCTTGATCACCTGGGCGAGTTCTTGCAGTTGGTCGGCCCATTGCTGCTGCTGCTCCCGGGTAAAATGGCCGGTCCGCGACCACTGCCCCAGCACCCGGATCATATCCGACAGATTGGCGTAGCCCGATCGCAGCTGCTCCATCTGCCAGGTCAGTCGGTTCAGCAGATCGCGCTTCTTGGCGGCGAAAGGGTGGTACCGCAAGCTCTGGGCCGCCTTGTCCAACTCAGTGGTCGCTTGGTGCAGCTCCTGAAACAGAGCCTGCCAAGTCCATTTCAGCGTTTGCGCTTCACTTGGAGGACATCCCTGCTCCACCCATTGCCCGGCCTTGATAAAATGACCTGCCAAATGGTCCGCGAAGCGGGTCATTTTTTGCTTGGCGGATGGGATGGAATCCGGCGGGAACAACAGCGTCTGGACCAGTACCGCTAACACGGCACCGATGATCGTATCCCGGATCCGGTCGAGCGAATAGCTGGGCATTTTGTGCTGGAAGAACAGCACGAGCAGAATGCTGAGGGCCACCTGTGTGACCATGGTGTGGTCCAGCTTCAGGCGCTGGATGGCAAAGGCCGCGACCAACAGGCACGCTCCGATGCTCCATCCGTTCAGGGGGAGCCAGGGCGTTACACAGAGCGTCAGCAGGACGCCGGCAACCGTTCCCAGAACACGCTGCCAGGCGAACTGCATCGATTGGCTGACCGTGGCCTGTACGGACAAAATCGCGGTCAGCGGGGCGAGATAAGGATGTGAAGAGCCCGCCCACTTTGCGACCTCCCATGACAGCGCCGCAGCCAGCGGCATTTTCCAGACGACACCGCTGTTTTTGATCGTATTCCATAGATTGTCACTCATTCGTTGTGCAGCCCCATTTTACTTATTGTTGCTGCTATTGTTCCCATGGAATCAGGGGAGTAAACTCGCAAGGCAGGTGGGCTACTTTCTTTTTCGATAGCCGCTCGGGGTGGCCGATACGAATTTTTTGAACTGCCGCATGAAGTGGGTTTCGTTCTCGTATCCGCACATCTTGGCGATGCCGCCGATGGAGAGGGAGCTGTTATCCAGCAAATACTTCGCATACTCCAGCCTGCTGTTGATCATATCGGACGAGACCGAGCATCCGAACAAATCCTTGTACAGATGCTGAAAATAAGATTTGCTCAGGTTGACGCTTGCCGCGAGCTCGTCCAGGGAGTAGGAGGCCTGCGGAGAACGGTACAGCTCGCTGCGGATTTCCGACAGCTGGTGCAGATACCGGCCGGCATTTCCCTGGGCAGGGGGCAGATGCCGCCAATTGGCGAGCTTCATCAGCAGGCTGCGCAGGTCCAGGTCGATAATTTCCAAACGGTGTGGCCCGCCCAGCCAGTTCACGTTTTGAAGCTCCATGATGCCCCGGGACACGGACGCCGGGTAAGCCGCTTCAGCCGGACGGTCAAGCGGAAGCTGAAGCTGATGCAGATATGCGCCTAGCTCCGTTCCTTCGCAGTGGAACCAGTCGTTGACGAAGGGCTTCTCCAAGTCCCGGTACATGTAAGGAGTGCTGGGCTGCATCAAGATGTAGGCATTGTTATCCACGGTATAAGCCGTGCCGTCAATCACCACTTCCGCTTTGCTCCGAAAAAGGACAAAAGCGTAATTCCCGGCCCCGCTGCTGCGGTCGATCCGGATCCCGTCCGAGTGGACGAAGTTGTGCCCGCAGCTGACTAATTGAATCATAAATGCCTCCTCCATAAAAAGCACGATAGGTCAGTTTTTGGCCAGTATAAATCATTGTGGCATAACGCACAAGCTACTATACTGTGTGGGAGAAAACCGGGAAAGAGGAGGCTATTGGATGAGCAGCGTATTAAACGCAGACACGATTAAAGGCAAAATCAATAAAAACATTTACGGACACTTCTCGGAGCATTTGGGACGGTGCATTTACGAAGGAATCTGGGTCGGGGAGGATTCGCCGATTCCGAACACGAACGGCATTCGCAATGACGTCGTGGAGGCGCTGAAGCAAATCCGGGTACCGGTGCTGCGCTGGCCGGGCGGCTGTTTTGCGGACGAGTACCATTGGAAGGACGGCATCGGACCGCGGGAAAACCGCAAACGGATGATTAATACCCACTGGGGCGGCGTGGTGGAGAACAATCACTTCGGTACGCATGAATTCATGGAGTTATGTGCCCAAATCGGCTGTGAGCCTTATATTAACGGCAATGTTGGAAGCGGTACCGTGCAGGAAATGTCGGAATGGGTGGAGTACCTGACCTTCGGAGGCGTATCGCCGATGGCAGAGCTGCGCGAAGAGAACGGGCGCGAACAGCCCTGGTCGGTGACCTATTTTGGCGTAGGCAATGAAAACTGGGGCTGCGGCGGCAACATGCGGCCGGAATACTATGCGGATTTGTACCGTCAGTACCAGACGTATGTCCGCAACTACGGGGACAACCGGATTCATCGCATCGCTTGCGGCCCGAACTCGGACGATTACAACTGGATGGACGTGCTGATGCGCGAGGCCGCACGGTATATGGATTCCATTACGCTGCATTATTATACCGTCCCGGGAACATGGGGGAACAAGGGGCCGGCTACCGGATTCAGCCGCGAAGAATGGTTCACCACGCTGGAAAAGGCGCTGTTTATGGATGAGCTCATCACCAAGCACAGCACGATTATGGACAAATATGACCCAGACCAACGAATCGGACTGATCGTCGACGAATGGGGAACCTGGTATGACGTGGAACCGGGAACCAATCCGGGATTCCTGTATCAGCAAAACTCGCTGCGGGACGCGCTTGTGGCGGGACTAACCCTGAACATTTTCCATAAGCATTGCAACCGGGTGCGGATGGCCAACATCGCCCAGACGATCAACGTGCTGCAGGCAGTCATTTTGACCGAAGGCGAAAAAATCGCCCTGACCCCGACGTACCATGTGTTCGATATGTATAAAGTGCATCAGGATGCGGAACTGCTGGATCTGAATCTGGAGAGCGGTACATACAGCGCCTTCGGCCGGTCCATTCCGGAAGTGACGGGAACAGCCTCGCGGGACGCCGAAGGAAAAATCCATATCAGCTTGTGCAATTTGAACGACGAGAGCGCTTCGACCGTAACGATCGACCTGCGCGGCATTTCTGCGGCATCGCTGACGGTGACCGGAACGACGCTGACCTCGGAGGAGCTGGATGCGCATAACACGTTTGAACAGCCCGACCGGATCGCGCCGAAGCCGTTCGATGCGTTCAAGACAGATGGGACGCACCTGGTCGTCGAGCTGCCTTCCAAGTCGGTGACTGTGCTCGAACTGGTCTAAGTAAGTCTGCTTTGGGCTTGCCGGCAGGATGCGGGGGATGGGCGCACCGCCTCGCCGCGAGTGGAGCAGCGGATCCATCTTAGGATTGCACGACAACCGCGTACAGCGGAAGTTTTTCTTGCCATCCCGATCATGAAGATCAGCAGTTATACGTTCAATTCACATAAAAAAGCAATCTCCACAGCGCTGTCGTGAACAGCCCCGGAGATTGCTTTTGTTGTAGTTTCGTCGTTATTTCAGCTTCAGAATGCCCGTTGTGTCGAGCAATACGAGCAGCACCAGAATCGGCGCCACATAGCGGAGCATGAACAGCCATACCCGGAACCATCCCGATTTGAGGCCGGCCGCTTCGGCAGCACCTTTCCAGAAGTACCCGGCGAAAATGGTGGTGATCAGCCCGCCGACCGGCAGCAAAATGTTGGACGTAATGAAGTCGAGCCAGTCAAAGAAGTTTTTGCTGCCCATTTCCGACAGACCCGGCACGATGCCGAAGGACAGCGCAGACGGAAGGCCGAGCAGCAGCACGAGCACGCTGATGATGACTACCGATTTCGTACGGCCCCATTTCCAGCGGTCCATCAGGTACGTTACCGGCACTTCCAGCAGCGATACCGCCGACGTCAAGGCGGCGATCGCCAGCAGGACGAAGAACAGCCCCCCGAAGAACGCACCGAACGGCATGGCCGAGAAGGCGGCCGGCAGGGCGATGAACACCAGACTTGGCCCGGAGTCGGGCTCGATACCGAACGAAGCGGTCGTCGGGAAAATGATCAGCCCGGCAACGAACGCATAGATCAGGTCGCCAGCGCCGATGGCAATCGTGGCGGTTCCGAGTGACTGGCGCTTGTCCACATAAGCGCCATACGTAAGCAGGATGCCCATCCCCAACGAAAGGGAGAAGAAGGCATGTCCCAAAGCGACTAGTGCCGATTCCGGCGTCAGCTTGGAGAAGTCTGGATTCAAGAAAAACGATACGCCTTCACCCGCGCCAGGCAGGGATACGGCACGAATCATCAGGACGATGAGCAGGATGATCAATCCCGGGATCAGCACTTTGTTAAACTTTTCGATGCCGCCGGAAATCCCTTTGACCACGACAAAGCCGGTAATCAGGATGGCGACAGCTTGCCATACGATCGGCATGTAGCCGCCGATAAACGAATTGAACTGTCCTTTGAAATCCGGATTGCTGTACAGGTGTCCGCTGAAAGACTGCACGGCGTAATGCAGCGTCCAACCCGCGACGATGACGTAGAAAGTCAGAATCAGAAAAGGCGCGATAACCTGCAGCAGGCCGAGACGGCCGAACACTTTGCTGCCGCCCGCTTTCACAAACGAAGTGGCCGCACTGCCTCTGCCCGCGCGTCCGATGGCAAGCTCAGCGAGCAAAACAGGTAAACCAATGACGATCAAGCACACGATAAAGAGCAGAAAGAAGGCTGCGCCGCCGTTTTGTCCGGTGATGTACGGAAATTTCCACATATTCCCGAGACCCACAGAGCTCCCGATGGCGGCCAGGATAAAGCCTGCGGATGAAAACTGGTCTTTTTTTCCTGATGCCGCTGGGTTTTTTGGTGGTGTAGTCATAGAAGTTCCCCCAGTTTATTTTTGAAAGTTCATTCTATAATAATTTATTATCCCCGTAAAGGCATAGGAAATTTAATTTCACTCAATTAAAACAGCACGATACCCGCAAATCCGGAACAAACAATGACGGTTACCGGATGCAGTTTGTATTTGGTGATCGCGACAAACGCCAGCACGCCGATCAGCAGCGTGGCGAAGGTCGTCCAGTGATAGATGGCTTCCGACGGATTGGGGAAACCGAAGTGGATGGCCGCATAGACGATAAGTCCGGTAATGATCGGCCGGAGGCCGTAAAAGGAGGATTTGACCCAGGGGTTAGCATTCATCCGATAAAAGAAAGCCGCAATCAGGATCACAATGAGCAGGGAAGGCAGAACGATGCCGGCGGTAGCGGTAACGGCTCCAGCCAGGCCGGCGGTCTGGTAGCCGATCAGCGTCGCGCTGTTGGTGGCGATCGGGCCGGGCGACATGCCCGCGATCGATACCGTCCGCTGAAATTCCCCGGTGCTCAGCCACCCGTGCTGCTGCACTTCGTACTGGATCATCGGGATGACCGCATAACCTCCGCCGAAGGAGAGAAACCCGATTTTTAAAAATGAGATAAATAATTGCCAGAACAGCATGGGACTCCTCCTAGATGTAATATTCGATGACCGGCTCGTTCTCCTGGCGTGCCCTTTCGGTGTGAACCGGAAGCCCCAGCCGCTTCTTCAGCCGGATGACGGTGATGCCGAGCAACAGCCCGACCGCAATCAGAACCATGGGGTTCAGTCCGGTCAGCAGAAGCAGGGCCAGCGAGCCGGCGGCGGTGATGACGGTCGTCCGGTCAAACAGCGCATTTTTGCCCATTTTGAACGCGGCCACTGCGATCAGTCCGATGACAGCACCGTGAATGCCTTTGAAGGCGGCCTGGACTTTGGACTCCTCGCGGAACATCGAGTAGAACACGCTCAGCAGAAAAACGATGATAAACGTAGGGAGCGTTATGCCCAGCGTGGCTGCCAGTGCGCCGGGAATTTTGCCCAGCCGGTATCCCAGAAAGGCCGAAGCGTTCACCCCGACTCCGCCGGGCGCCGAGCCCGCGAGCGACATTAAATCGCTCATTTCCTGGCGGTCCATCCATTTGCGTTTATCGACGAATTCCTTCTCGATCATCGGCATCATGGCGTATCCGCCGCCAAATGTCGCCGGACCGATTTTGAAAAAAATCCAAAACAATTGAAGCAGCAGGTACGCTTTCGATGTCTTGTCGGTATGCACAACACGTCACCTCGAGTTAAATTCTGTCTGTATTATAACACCTTTTATCCAAAATGAAATTAACTTATTTGAAAATAGGCTAGAAGATATCGAAAGGGAAGTGAAGCAGATAGTAACCGGGGATTGGGATATCGGCTGCTGAATGTTTGCTTCGCCTTTGTAATGTCGAGGGATTTAGTGGGTTTTATCTTATTTGTATCAAGTTTGGAGGGAGGTTCCAAAAAAAGGATTTAAACCAAGCGGACTGCTCGACTTTAATTCATAATAGAATTAACTTAAGAGCGGATGACAAGCCGGTCGCCGATTTTGACTAATCTTATTGGGATCGGCTGATCTCAGTAGATTTGCAAGGCACAGCCTTGTGCATGAAGTATGAGCTTCAGCAGATGCTCAAACACAGGAACGACGATCCACGTCGATGCTGGATATACTTCCCGTTAATCGTTCCTGAATAAGTCAGCCGCTGGACAATTTAGATGCAGGTGCCATGGAAACCGGGGGGACTCCCCTTTGGTTCGAGGCAGCCGTTACCCTGTGAAGAATTGGGAAACGGCTGTTTTTTTTGAATACCCATAACTGAAAAAAACCTTTGCAGTCCGGACAAAACACCAGTTTTTTGGGAAAAGTGTACGCCGGAACACCCAGATGTACCTGTTCAGAAAATGAGGAAGTCCCTATCATCAGCAATATAGAAAGCGCTGTCATTTCGTGTTCGGTGGCCGGCCGTCTGTGGCGTCAGCGTCCTGGAAGCCAGCATCCGTCAAGCGGTCCGAAATAAGGTCATCCGTACAACGCGAAGGCGCCTCTAAGTTTTTCATGCTGGGAGGAGATGATGGAATCATGATGAAGCGGTTGGGAAGGAAGATGGGGCTTATCCTGCTGGTGATGCTGGTACTGGTGCAGACTGGATGGGCTGGACAAAAGCTGAACGTGGCCGAAGCGGCCAACAAGGAGCTGGCCCAAAAGCCGTACATGGGCTGGAGCAGCTACAGTATGCAGGTGTATGATTCTGCGGGCAACTGGACGTCGGCGGAGAGCATCAAGAAGCAGTCCGACGCGATGCGTGACAAGCTGCAGTCCCACGGATACAACTACATCAATATTGATGCGGGCTGGAACGGAGACATGGACGAGTACGGCAGGCCGATTCCGAGCACGAAACTGTATCCGAACGGATTTCAGGAGGTCATCGATTATGTGCACCATAACGGGCAGAAAATCGGTATTTATCTGATTCCCGGCCTGTCGATTGATGCCTATAAGAAGGATCTCGAAGTTTATGGGACTGGCGGCGCCTGCCGGGTCCGCGACATTGCAGCACAGCCGCTCAAGATTGTCGATGCCTGGAACTCATACACGTACAAAATCGACTTCAGCAACCCATGTGCGCAAAAGTATGTGGACTCCATCGCCGACATGCTCGGGGATTGGGGGATCGATTTCGTCAAATTCGACAGCGTCACGCCGGGATCGGGCAACAACAACCTGAACCTCGACTCCCGCGGGGACGTGAAGGCCTGGTCCGAGGCGCTGGCACGCCACGACATTTGGTTCGAGATCTCGTGGGCGCTGGACCACAACTACGTGGACTTTTGGAAAAAGTATGCCAACGGCTGGCGCATTCAATGGGATGTAGAAGCCTATGACAGCAATGTCGGGCTGACGCAGTGGGCCAATATCGCCCGCCTGTTCCCGGATGCAGCGGTATGGTGGAGGGACGCCGGGCCGGCCACCGGTTGGAACGACTTTGACTCCCTGAACGTCGGCAACGGCTCGATGGACGGCTTGACCAAAGACGAGCGCCAGACGGCCATGACCTTCTGGGCGATATCGGCGGCGCCGCTCTATATCGGCAACGATATGACCCGGCTTGATGACTACGGGCTCAAGCTGCTGACCAACGACGAGGTGATCGCTGTCAATCAGTCGGGACGCCCGGCCCACCCGGTGTCGATAGACACCCAGCAGCAGGTGTGGTACGCCAACAACGGGGACGGCACCTACAGCGTTGCCTTGTTCAATCTGGGCAGCCGCAGTACCGAAGTCAAGGTTAACTGGAAGGACATCGGTCTGGCCGGCTCGGCCAAGGTGAGGGACTTGTGGAGCCATGCGGAGCTTGGAACCTTTGATGACGGATACGCAGCCGTATTGGAGCCGCATGCCTCCCGAATGTTCAAGGTAACGGCTGTTCAAGGAACATCGGCAGTTAATGACGACGATACGGGCATCCGATATACCGGGGACTGGCAGCGGAACGGCGGCTACGAGCAGACGCCTGCCGTGCAAAATCTGGCTGTGACGATTAAAGACTCCGCATCTGTACAAGGTGTAGGGCCCGAGCAAGACAAAGGCGGCGTTCAGCCGGGGGCTGCAGGTGGCGCTCAACCGGAAAAAGCAGAGGCCGTTCAGCCGGAGGAGCAAAGTGATGATATTCAACCGGATGGCGCCGGCCAATCCGCCGCCACGCAGCCTGATGCAGCCGCGGACAGCCAGACCTCTGACTCCGGTAAGGCAATTTCCAGCCCTTCGGACAAGAGCGCCGCCGATGTCCCTGCATCCGCAGAAGCGACGGTCACTCATTCGGTGTATATCAACGATGATGATCCTGGGATTACATACAGCGGCAGCTGGTTGTCACAGGGAGACCGGCCGGCGGGGGACTATAAAGGGGATGTTCATTTTACCGAAACGGACGGGGACTACTTCGAGTATTCCTTTAACGGCAGCGGTATTGACCTGATTACGGAGAAGGATCCGGAGCAAGGGGATGTAGACGTCTACTTGGACGGAGCGGCTGAACCGGAAACGGTCAGCACGTATACGGAAGGCAGCAAGCAGGCGCAGCAGGTGGTGTACACCGTATCGGGGCTTACGGAAGGTCCGCATACGATCAAGGCGGTTAAAAAAACGGGCACATATATGCTGCTGGACGCGCTGAAGGTGACGACAGGCCATCTGATCGCCCCGGTGTCCGCCAGCTATGACAGGGAGGCGGCTAATCCGTCCGACCTTACCGTGAATCTGACGCTGGGGAGCGGGTCGCTTACGGCCATTCAGAACGGCGCCGATGTGCTGAAGAACGGCAGCGATTATACGGTAAGCGGCGGCACGGTAACCATCAGCAAAGCTTATCTTGCCAAGCAGCCGGAGGGTCCGGCAGCATTGAGATTTAGGTTTGAAGGCGGGGACAGCGAGGCGCTGAGCGTGGACATCCGCGGCAAAGCGGCGCAGAACAGCTCGATCGACCCGAAGGAGGCCAGCTTCGACAAAAGCGCCGGCCAGCAGCAGGACTTGTCCGTGAAGCTGGGGCTTAACGGCAACACCTTGACCGCCGTAGAATACGACGGGCAGCCTTTAATGGAGAATGAGTATGCCGTTGACCAGGATACGGTGACGATCAAAAAGGAATTTTTGGCGGGGCTGCCGGGTGATGACATCACGCTCAAATTTATGTTCAGCGCTGGCGATCCGCAGACGCTGACCGTCCATATGACCGGTGCGGAGACGGTGCGCTATACGACTCTGAACGATGACGATCCGGGTATCGTCTATCATGGAGCCTGGAACCGCAGCACCGGAAGGAATTTCGGTGACTACAAGGACGATGTACACTATACGGAAGCCAACGGCGATTCCTTTGAGCATACGTTCCGGGGAACGGGCATCCAGTTCTTTACCGAGATCGACCCGTCGCAGGGAGACGTGGATATTTACCTGGACGGCGAGTTTCAGAAAACCGTGAGCTCATACAGCGAGCAGCGCCAGCCGCAGCAGAAGCTGTACAGCGTGAGCGGGCTGAAGGAAGGGTTTCATACGCTGAAAGTTGTGAAGAAATCCGGCCGCTTCATGCTGGTGGATATGCTCAAAGTCGAAATCCCCGACTTGATCAGCCCGGTATCGGCCGTGTTTGACAAGTCAGCGGTTAACCAGAAGGATGTGGCGGTCACCTTGCTGCAGCAGCCGCAATTGTTCAGCGGCATAGCGAACGGGAAGAACCGGCTCGTCGAAGGAACCGATTATACGGTTGAAGGCAGCCGGGTGATTCTAAGCAAAGCTTATCTGGCCGCCCAGCCGGCCGGAACGATGCAGCTGGCGTTCGCGTTCGGAGGGGATTATCAGAACGACGTCCATTATACGGCAGCAAACGGTGATGAACTCGCCTATACGTTCAAAGGGACGGGCGTGGAGCTGGTGGGTCCCGTTGGACCGGCGCTGGGAGACATCGACGTGTACCTGGATGGCGTGCTGAAGAATACCGTCAGCGCCCACAGCGATCAGCGCCTGGTATCACAGCCATTATACAGCGTTTCCGGTTTGACTGACGGAACCCATACGCTGAAAGCGGTGAAGAAATCGGGCGATCTGATGCTTGTGGACCAGCTGAAATTCACCGTGCCAGCGGCAGGCACAGGCACGGGCCCGGTAGATCCCGGCACGCCGAACCCGCCAACTGGGCCGTCCGGTCCAACAGCACCTGGCCCGGGATCAAGCTCCGGGGGACCTTCGTCAGGAGCGGCAGCGCCTCCGTCCACGCTTGAACCCGGGGATCAGGACGATAACCCGAATGAGCGGCATACCGCATATATTCAGGGATATCCGGACGGCACATTCCGGCCGGATCAGCCGGTTACGCGCGCCGAGATGGCGGTCATTCTGTCCAAAGCGCCTCCGCAGGCAGCAGGCGACACGGCCGGCACGGCAGCCAGCGCGTTTCGCGACGTGAAAGACGGCTTCTGGGCTGGGAAGGCTATCGCTGCCGTAACGGGTGCGGGCTTGATGAAGGGCTATGAAGACGGCACCTTCAAGCCGGATCAGGCCATCACGCGCGCCGAAATGGCTATGCTGGCCAGCCGGCTGAAGCCGGGTGCTTCCGCGGCGGGCAGTGGCTTCCGCGATACCGCGAGCCACTGGGCGGAGAGCGCTATCGCGAAGGCGCAGGGAGCCGGCATTCTGAACGGCTACCCGGACGGCACCTTCCGCCCGTCCAATGCGCTGACGCGCGCGGAGGCAGTAACGGCACTGAACCGCGCGCTCGGCCGCGGGCCGCTCTATGGAACGGCCGCGCTGCCTTGGAGCGATGTGCCTGCTGAATATTGGGCGTATAAGGATATCGCCGAAGCCTCGCTGGATCATCCGGTGAAGGCAAGAAAAGCAGGCGGGGAAGATTGGGCAGGGGAGACGGCTAAGCAGCCGTAAAAATACATCATCCAGGGGTCTGTATCCCAGATCCCTTGGAAAATGATCGGTTGAATGCAGCAGGCCGCCGAAACACCGGCGGTCTGCATGTTGTGAGGACGCTGCTAAAAAATACTGGACTACTCGTTCCAGTTCGTATATACTTGTGCTCAAAGGGAGGTGGCGCCGATGGGACGCACCAAAGAATTTGACCGGGATCAAGTGCTCCGCAAAGCTATGACGGTGTTCTGGAAGAAAGGTTACGAAGCGACGAGCATACCGGATTTGCTGGAAGCGATGGGTCTTAGCCGTTCCAGTTTGTATGAAACGTTCCAGGATAAGCAGTCCCTGTATTACGAGGCGATCCAGCACTACAAAAAGTTGTCGCAAAGAAAGCGGGATGTGTTAATCGCCGCTCCTACCGCCATTGAGGGCATCCGGCAGTATTTCGAGATTCATATCACGAGTGCTTTTGCCGCGCAGGACGAAGTCCTTCCCAATGGGTGCATGATTACGAACGCAGCCCTGAGTTTCGACGCCATGGACGAACCGCTGCAGAACATGGTCAAGAATAGCTTTGATGAACTGGAACGGCTGTTTTACGAAAAATTAAAGAGAGGGCAGGAGACCGGAGAAATTTCTCCCGACAAAGACATTCGTCTCTTATCGTTCATGCTGCTCAATCTCAACCACAGCGTTAACGTGGTGGCGAAAATTCAGCAGGACAGCACGAAGGCGCGGGAGATGATCGAAATGGTGCTGGGCATGCTGTAACGAAGCCTCCGCTTCCTGATCGGCAACAAAAACTTCCGCTAGCGGTCCGACTTCTGCGAAGAAACGTCGGCAGGCATTTTTTTTAGCCATACTGGAACGGGTGTTCCAAAAAAGAATTTTTGAGAAAAAATATTTTTTTGTTAAAAAACATGAGGCGGACTGTTCCTAAACTGGAACGATTGTTCCGAAAAAGGGATGCCTTACAAACAAAGGAGAAATGTTATGAGTACCATCGCAAAAGAAAAGCCTCACGCCGCTGCCGTTTCATCCTGGATCAACCTGATCCTCGCCGTCGCATGTGGCATCATCGCTGCCAACTTGTATTATGCGCAGCCTCTCGTAGGATCGATCAGCTCAGCTCTGGGATTATCCTCCGGGGCGGCGGGATTGATCGTCACCTTAACTCAAATCGGTTACGGAATCGGCCTGTTATTGATCGTTCCCTTAGGAGATTTGCTCGAAAACCGTAAGCTTGTGGTCACCCTGCTGATCTTTAACGTGGTCGTGCTTCTCATCGCTGCTGAAGTCCGTAACGCGGCTTTGTTTCTTGCTTCATCGCTGTTTATCGGCGTAGGGTCCGTTGCCGCCCAGATCCTGGTTCCGTACGCAGCTCATCTGTCACCTGAGGAAACGCGGGGACGCAATGTAGGGAATGTCATGAGCGGCCTGCTCCTTGGCATCATGCTCGCCCGTCCGGCTGCCAGCTTGGTGGAAGACTTCCTTGGATGGCACGCCATCTTTATTCTGTCCGCCGTTCTGATTCTGGTGCTTGCGCTGGTGCTGGCCAAGGCGCTTCCGGCAAGACGTCCGCAAACATCCATCAGCTACCCGGAGATCCTGTCGTCGATGCTGAAGCTGCTGAAGACGACGCCGATTTTGCGGCGCAGAGCTCTTTACCACGCGTTTCTGTTTGCTTCGTTCAGCCTGTTTTGGACAACGGTTCCTATGCTGCTGGTCAGCCCGGCATTTCATTTTTCCCAGACAGGGGTCGCCCTGTTCGCCTTGGTAGGGGTAGCCGGAGCGGCGGCTGCGCCGGTTGCCGGCCGTCTTGCCGATAAAGGGTGGATCCGCCCCGGTACAGGGATTGCCCTTGGACTCGCTGTCGTTTCCATGCTCCTGCCTATTGTGATCCATGGCGGTTCCCTGCTATCGATCATTAGCCTGGTCGTGGCCGCCATTGTATTGGATATGGCCGTTTCCGCCAATCTGGTGCTCGGGCAGCGCTCCATTTTCGCACTGGGTGCAGAGCTTCGCAGCCGGCTGAACGGCTTGTTCATGGCTATCTTTTTCGCCGGCGGGGCTATTGGTTCCGCAGTAGGCGGATGGGCGTATGCACAAGGCGGATGGGAAGCGGCCATATGGCTTGGCGTTCTTTTTCCGGTGCTGGCTTTGCTCTACTTCTTAACGGAGAAAAAAGAAGCGAGATAACAAGTTTGGTATCATCCGGAAGATCGCTGCTGGATTTCTCAAAAAAAGCAACCGTACAAGGGGAATGGCCCCGTTTATAAGGCAGGGATCAAAACACCTTGCACGTTTAAGCAGCCAGTCGTCGATAATGAATCGGCGACTGGCTATTTAGTTTCGCTTTTATACCTCCCTGAGAGAAATGCTATATCCTACCCGCCTAATTCTCGGACAATAGAATGTTAATCTCAGCCTCTGGCGACGCCGGCGTGGCGAAAAGCTGCTGTCCTTCAGGCCAGTGATAATGAACCGTTTCCGTTACAGGATCGATTTCGACCGTATAAAGCGTGCCGAAATGATTCGAAAACTTGCGATGATACAACGGCTCTTTATGAAAATCCTGAGGCGATACGGCACCGCCCATTCTGAGAAGATGGTCGAACCGCTCCACGGTCCGGTGTTCGTCGTGCGCGGAATCTTGAACTCGTCTCTGATGATTCGTGCAGCAAATGAGACCGTCAGCTGCGCTCACGCCTTCCGGCGAGGTGTAGACGACGCTGAAACGGCCTTCTCGATCCAAGAGCGAGATGTTTTGAACAAGCCGGTGGGGGATCGAGTACAGCCGTTCCACTGCCTCAGGAACCGTTGCCGAAGTGGCCAAGAGGTAGCGGACAATGAGCGGAATGCTGAACCCGTTACCTACCGTGAAGTCCCCGCCAAACGTGATAGCCGCTGCGAGACCGTGATGGTTCAGGCCATCGAGATAGCCCCAGCCGCCTTCGGCGGAACCCATGATCCACCCTCCATCAGGCAATGGCTCGTAACGGAATACGCCGCTGAACCCGGCCAAGCTGAAGTCGTAATTTCGGATTAAAGTATGATGGCCTAATCGGTGGGATATCGAGTTGCTGCAGCCGGAGAAGAAGGGAGGGAGGTTATACATAGCAAGCAGCTGAGCTTCACCGGGACGTTCTGGTGAAACGGACAGCAAGGCCTCGTATTCGGGGAGCAGTTCGGGCATGAAATCGCTGAGAGCAAGCCGCACTTTCTCGGGATCCATGGGGTTCTGGGGACGGAACGCCTCCATACTCCAGTGCTGGGCGATATGGGAAGCCCATACCGTAGGATGCGATGCAAGGACCGGCAGCCGCTTAAACCAAAAAGGTTTCGTTTCATTTACCATCTCTGAGTCTCCTTTTCATGAATCATGTTTGAAAAAATCCTTCACCTGTTACGTTATCTCAATCGAGCCCGTTCGGCCTGTTCTTTTGTGCGGTCTTTGGATAGCCCAGCTGCCGATAGGATCAAATGAATGGCTTTCACCGAAAAAAAGCCCGGCTGCTGTACTGCAAAGCGCCGGACTGCGGATATTCGTATGATGTAACCGGATTGGTTCTTCGATAGCGGCATTCAGGAGAAACAGACTGCTCTCTTGGCTCGTTCTTATGCCATGCTGCCTGGAGCCTGGATTATTGGGCGGCTTGCGTCGACTCCCGGAACAGCGGCTTGGTCTGGATATGCGTGACCTGGTAAGGCTGCTCCGGCTCCTTGATGCGGGAGAGCAGCATACTGGCGGCGGTAATGCCCATCTCGTCACTATAGATGTGCACAGTCGTCAAACGAGGCTCGACAATGCGCGACTCGGGCGCGTCGTCGAATCCGGCCACGACGATGTCCTCCGGAATGGCGATCTGACGGTTCTTCAAAGCCTTCATCACGTTGACCGCGATAAAGTCATTTGCGCATACAAAGCCTGATGGCGTGTCTGGCATCTTGTCCAGCCGCTGCTCCATCCAGTCGGACTCCGAGAAAAATTCGCGGTCCGGTTCCAGAACGCACTGGCTGCGGTCCAGCGGAATTCCCGCTTCTACAAGGGCCCGGTTAAAGCCGGCCCAGCGCTCGTTGAAGCTTTTGCAGTGATTGTAGTCGCCGATAAAACCGAGCGAGCCGCAGCCGTCATCGATAAGCCGTTTGGTCATAAAATAGGTGCTGTGTTCGTTTTCCATCAGTAGCAGGTCGGCTTCAAGGTCGGGATAAGACATGTCTGCCGCACAGTCGATGAATATGGTTGGGAGCCCCAGACTCGTGATGAGCTTGCTGTATGCCATGTCGAACAGTTCGATGCAGATGATGCCGTCCACCTTGGACGCTTCAAAATTGTTCGGAAGCTGGAGGGAGCTTCGCTCGATGTCCCTTACGATATGAATGGATAAATTGTACCCTTCGCCGCTGATGCGTTTCTCCAGTCCGCTGATCAGCTTGGCCCCGAAATGCGACATGCTAGGCATGTTTTGCGTCAGCAGGGCGATATTGCCGGGGTTTTTCGGCATCAGGCTTTCGGTTTCCATGTAAGCAAACTGCTTGTACTTCAGCTCGATCGCTTTCTTGATGACCCGGTTGCGGGTCTCGCCCGGTATGCTGTCGCTGCCGTTCAGCGCTTTGGACGCCGTGTTCCGGGAAATGCCCAGCGCATCGGCGATATCCTGAATGGTGACTTTCTCTTTCCCCATGTATTCGATGTTCACCTCTAACGATTATTAATACGGAAGGAAGTTCCTCTCATAAACCTGCATGCATTCGATCTCAGGTATCCTATGACCAATGTATACCAGATTGCTTCAAATAGCAATGTTAACTTTACAAATGCACAAATATATAATGCTTTCGCTGTGCAAAATGACATGCGACTGAAGTGGATGACTTTACATAGGCAATTTTTATGCACACATCGGAATCGGAATCGACAGACCACGCTTTGGAAAGACACAGTTGGTCTCTGAACTGACTGAAAAAGTGACATTTCAACAAAACAATGAACCTCTATGAACAAATTACATTGGTCAATTGCACAAATAAATATTTACAAAAGTTATTGACGAAGATTACATCGTCTGCTAAATTGTAAAAGCAGCGGCACCTTAAAGGTGCAGATGTAAGCCCTTTCGGTGAGCTGCATGTAAACTTTTTGCGCAAAGAACGGAGGTCACGGTTTTGGAAAATACGGTAGAAGTGGATCCAAGGGCGGCGGCAGTGAGGAGGAAGAGCTCTGCGGGGCGGGTGCTGCAGACGGTCAGAAAGCATTATTTTCTGTACGTGCTGTTGGCTCCGGCGCTTATTCTGACCCTGATTTTCAAATATGTCCCGATGTACGGGGCGATTATCGCCTTTAAGGATTTCAGCCCGATCAAGGGCATCATGGGCAGCGAATGGGTAGGACTGAAGCATTTTGAGAAGTTTCTCTCCTCGCCTAATTTCGACGTCATATTTATGAATACGCTTAAACTCAGTTTCTTCGGACTGATTTTCAGCTTTCCCGTGCCGATCCTGCTGGCGCTCATGCTCAATCAGGTCCGGAGGGCGGGCGTGAAGAAGAACGTTCAGCTGTTTCTGTACGCGCCGAACTTCATTTCGGCGGTTGTCATCGTGGGTATGCTGTTCATCTTTTTGTCCCCGACGGGACCGGTCAACCATCTGCTGACATGGATCACGGGAGAGCCGCTGATGTTTATGTCCGAGCCGAAATATTTCCGCTGGATCTACATCCTCTCCGACATCTGGCAGGGCGCCGGCTGGGCATCGATCATTTACGTGGCTGCTCTGGCGAACGTCGACCCGGAGCTGCACAATGCGGCAAGCCTGGACGGGGCGAACCTGCTCCAGCGCATCCGCCACATCGACCTGCCGACGATCCGGCCGATCATGGCCATCGTGTTCATTTTGGCGGCGGGAGGCATCATGTCGATCGGGTTTGAAAAAGCGTACCTGATGCAGACCTCGATGAACCTTCCGGCTTCCGAGATCATCGCCACCTATGTGTACAAGGTCGGTTTGCAGTCCGGCGACTATGCGTATTCCGCGGCGGTCGGCCTGTTCAACTCAGTGATCAACGTCGTGCTGCTGCTCACGGTCAACTTTATCGTCAAGAAGCTTAATGAGGGCGAAGGACTTTATTAGGAAGGAGCTTATCAACTATGGCTGTTAAACAATCGCCGTTCGACCGGTTTCTGCTGATTCTGAACGGCCTGTTCCTGACGGTGGCGGTGCTGCTGATCGTCGTGCCGCTCGTTTACGTCGTGGTGGCGTCATTTATGGATCCGACCGTGCTGCTGAATCAGGGCCTGTCGTTTCGCATCTCGGACTGGAGCCTGGAGGGCTACCGGAAAATATTGTCCAACCCGGCTATGCTGCGGGGCTTCGGCAATTCCGTATTTTACTCCGCTGCATTTGCCCTCGTTACCGTGACTGTATCGGTATGCGCAGGCTATGCCTTGTCTGATTCGCGGCTGGCGGGCCGGAAAATTTTTATGACGCTGTTTGTGATCACGATGTTTTTCGGCGGGGGCCTGATTCCTACATATCTGCTGGTCAAGCAGCTTGGCATGCTGGATACGGTGTGGGCCATCATCATTCCGGGTGCGGTCAATGTCTGGAACATCATCCTGTCCCGGACCTTTTTCAAAGGCGTGCCGAATGAGCTGAGGGAGGCGGCCAACGTCGACGGCGCGACGGAGGCGGGCATTTTTTTTCGGATCGTGCTGCCGCTTTCCAAACCGATTATTTTTGTGCTGGCTCTCTATGCTTTTGTCGGGCAGTGGAATTCCTATTTCGACGCGATGATTTATCTGGAGGATGCGAAGCTTCACCCGCTGCAGCTCGTGCTGCGCTCGATCCTGATCCAGAACCAGGCGGCGCCGGGCATGATCAGCGACCAGCTGGCGATGAACGAGCTCAAGCGCCTCTCGGAAATGATCAAATACTCGGCGATCGTCATTTCCAGTCTGCCGCTGCTCGTAATGTATCCGTTTTTCCAAAAGTATTTCGAAAAAGGTGTGATGGTCGGTTCCCTGAAATAGGGACGGCCTGAACATACATGGCACTGATCCATTTTAATCCTTTGGAGGTCATAACGATGAACAAAAAGAGAAATCGCAAGGCTGCTGCCATGACGGCATCCGTTTCAGCGCTCGCGGCGCTGCTGCTGCTGTCCGGCTGCGGAGGAAGCGGCGGAGACGCCAAGGAGTCGCCTGACGGGAAAGTCACCCTCAATTTTCTGACGCAGAGCTCGCCGCTGGCACCCGCGGACCCGAACGACAAGCTCATCAATAAGCGGCTGGAAGAGAAGACCGGCATTCATATCAATTGGAAAAATTACACGAACGACGTTTTTGCGGAGAAAAGAAACCTGGCCGTGGCGAGCGGCGATCTGCCGGATGCGATCTTTGACGCCGGGTATGGCGATTATGATCTGCTGAAGCTGGCCAAGGACGGGGTGATCATTCCCCTCGACGATCTGATCGAGCAGCATATGCCGAACTTCAAAAAGGTGCTGGAGCAGGCGCCGGAATATAAAAAGATGATTACCGCGCCTGACGGCCACATCTATTCTTTCCCCTGGATTGAAGAGCTGGGTTCCGGCAAAGAACGGATTCAGTCCGTGGACGACCTGCCGTGGATCAACGTGGAGTGGCTGAAAAAGCTGGGGCTGTCCATGCCGAAGACCACCGAGGAGCTGAAGAAGGTGCTGATCGCCTTCAAAACGCAGGACCCGAACGGCAATGGCAAGGCGGACGAAATTCCGCTCTCCTTTATCAACAAGCCGGGCGGGGAAGACCTGGCCTTCCTGTTCGGTTCTTTCGGGCTTGGAGAGAACTGGGACCACACCGTCGTAACCGATGACGGCAAGGTTGTCTTTACTGCAGCGGAGGAAGGTTATAAGGAAGCGATCAAGTACGTTCACGAACTGTACCAGGAAGGCTTGATCGATATTGAATCCTTCCAGCAGGACTGGAACACCTATTTGGCGAAAGGCAAGGATAACCGGTACGGACTGTATTTTACATGGGATAAGGCCAACATCACCGGCATGAACGATACGTATGACGTGATGCCTCCGCTGGCAGGACCAAGCGGCGAAGTCAACGTGACCCGCACGAACGGCATCGGGCTGGACCGCGGGCGCATGGTCATCACGAGCAGCAACAAACATTTGGAGGAGACGGCCAAATGGGTCGATCAGCTCTACGATCCGCTGCAGTCCGTCCAGGATAACTGGGGGACGTACGGGGATCAGACGCAGCAGAACATTTTCGAATTCGACGAAGCCAAGGGCATGCTGAAGCATCTGCCGCTGGAAGGCACAGCCCCTGTGGAGCTCCGGCAAAAGACGAGCATCGCCGGTCCGCTGGCTATCCTCGACGAGTACTATGGCAAATACACGACGATGCCGGACGACGCGGCATGGCGCCTTAAGCTGCTGAAGGACGTGATGGTGCCGCACATGAAGGCGAAAAATACGTATCCGAACGTCTTCTTCTCCATCGATGAGCTGGACCGGCTGTCCACCATCCAGACCGACATGTTTGCCTACCTCGAGCGGAAGCGCACCGAATGGTACCAGAACGGCAAAGTCGATCAGGAGTGGGACGCCTACCTCAAAGAGCTGAACCGGTTGGGGCTCCAGGATTGGCTGAAGATCAAGCAGGCGGGGTATGACCGCAGCGCGCAATAAAGGTTGATTAAAAAATCAAAAACAACATATCCGCACTTGCTTGGCGCATAAACGTTAGCAGTGCAGAATCCGGATGCGGCCGCCAGATGCCTTTGGGCAAAGATGCGGCCGGGTCCGCTGCAAATAAAACATGTAATTCAAAGGAGCACAGCTGATGTCCACATTCATATCGCACAACTACCGCGGGGCGTATCACTTTTCCCCGAAAGAACACTGGATGAACGACCCCAACGGAATGGTTTATTTCCAGGGGGAATACCACCTGTTTTACCAGCATCATCCCTTCGGGAACACCTGGGGACCGATGCATTGGGGACACGCGGTCAGCCGGGACCTGGTCGTCTGGGAAGAGCTCCCGATCGCCTTGGCGCCGGACGAGTTTGGCACGATTTTCTCCGGCAGCGCCGTGGTCGACTGGAACAACACGACCGGCTTTTTCGGCGGGGAGCCGGGGCTTGTCGCCATTTTTACGCAGCATGCCGAAGGACCGGAGGGCGGAGCGCCGGTGCAGCGCCAGAGCCTGGCATACAGCACGGATGCGGGACGGACCTGGACGAAGTATGCCGGCAACCCGGTGCTGTCGCATGACACCTTCGTGGACTTCCGCGATCCGAAAGTATTCTGGCATGAGGCTTCCTCACAGTGGGTGATGATTGTTGCCTGCGGCCAGACCGTCTGTCTGTACCGTTCGCCGAATCTGATCGACTGGACGCTGTCCAGCGAATTCGGGGAAGGCATCGGCAGCCATGACGGCGTGTGGGAGTGTCCCGACCTGTTTCCGCTGCCGATGGACGGGGACCCGGGCCAGACGAAGTGGGTGATGCTCGTCAGCATCGGCGATCATTCGGAGTTGGCGGAGGGGTCGCGCACGCAATATTTTACCGGGGACTTCGACGGGGAACGCTTTACGCCGGATGCCGTATCGCAGACCCGTGTGAGATGGATCGATTACGGCCGGGACAACTACGCCGGCGTCAGCTGGTCGGACGTGCCGGCCGAGGACGGCAGGCGCCTGTTCGTCGGCTGGATGAGCAACTGGAAATATGCCAATCAGACGCCGACCGGCGTGTGGCGGGGCGCGATGACCGTGCCGCGGGAGCTCAAGCTGGAGCTGCGCCAAGGTTCGGCCGAGCTGATCCAGCAGCCCGCCCGGGAATTGGAGGGATACCGCAAGGAGCTTCTGTCCCTGAAGCAGGTAACGGCTGCTCAGGCCTCCGCGCAGCTGGCCGATTTACAGCTGGAGAGCGGAGAGATTCGGATCCGCCTAGGATCCGGCCAATCGCTGGAGATGAAGGTACGGGCTGGCCGAGGTCAGGAGACGGTGATCGGTTACAGTGGTGGGGCGGGCGAAGTTTATATAGACCGGACCCGGGCGGGCTCGGCGGACTTTCATCCGCTGTTTGCCGGCAGGCATGCGGCAGCTCTCGATGCGGCGGACGGAACGGTGGAACTGCGAATCCTGATCGACCGGTCTTCGGTGGAGGTGTTCGCGGGCGGCGGCCGTGTGGTTCTCACCGACCTGATCTATCCGGATCAGGCATCCACCGGATTGTCCCTAAAGGTAGACGATGAGAAGGCGCTCGTTGAATCGCTCGACATTTACGATCTTTCTATTTAAATAACAACCTTATAAATACGAGCCTTGATCCAATGGAGAACCCTAATCCATCGACCGATAAAATTTGAAAAGAGAGGCACATCATCATGCGCATCGGAGCCATTGAAGCGGGCGGAACGAAATTCGTCTGCGGC
Organism: Paenibacillus sp. S28; assembly: GCF_016624415.1. NCBI lineage: Bacteria > Bacillati > Bacillota > Bacilli > Caryophanales > Paenibacillaceae > Paenibacillus > Paenibacillus sp. S28. The sequence goes on from NZ_JACVTM010000008.1 coordinate 185,985, forward strand.
ATCGGAAACGAACACGGGCAAATCAGCGAAAGTATCAGCTTTCCGACGGGACGGCCTGAAGAAACGATGCCCCGGGTCATCGCTTATTTCAAGGATCGCCGGCCGGAAGCGATCGGGATCGGATCGTTTGGCCCGATCGACCTTCACCCCGGCAGCCCCGGGTATGGAAGCATGACGACCACCCCTAAGCCGGGCTGGGCGCATTATCCCTTGCTCGCGGAGCTGAAGCGGCACTTCGACGTCCCCTATGGCTGGGACACGGACGTGAATGCCGCCGCCTGCGGCGAGGCGCTGTGGGGAGCGGCCCGCGGGCTGGGCAGCTGCGCGTACTTCACGATCGGCACCGGCGTCGGTGTCGGCGTGTATGCTGGCGGCCGGCCCGTTCACGGGCTCGTCCATCCGGAAGGGGGGCATATTCCGGTCCGCCGTCATCCGGAGGACGGCTTCCCGGGCGCGTGCCCGTATCACGGGGACTGCCTGGAGGGGATGGCCGCCGGGCCGGCGCTGGAAGCGCGGTGGGGAGTGAAGGGGCCGCAGCTTGCCGCGGATCACGCGGCCTGGATCTTCGAGGCGTATTATGTCGCCCAGGCGGTCACGACAGCGGTCCTGATGCTCTCGCCGGAGAAGGTCATCCTGGGCGGGGGCGTCATGCAGCAGCCGCAGCTCTTCCCGCTGATCCGCCAAGAGGTTCAGCGGAGCCTGAACGGCTACGTGGACGCCTTGGAGCTCACGGACGGTATCGATGGTTACATCGTTCCGCCCGGACTCGGCGGCCAAGCCGGATTATACGGCGCACTTGCGCTAGGGTTTCAGGCGCTGGAGGCATCCGGACAGAAGGTATAGGAGCCTGCAGGGAAACCTGTTTCTAGCCCGCCTTCGCTTGGGGGCAGCCAGCCGCAGTACAGGCAGGCTGCCCGAAAGCGGGCGACGGTACAAACGGTACAGGTATACATATCGTGCTGAGCCGAATTAGGCTGGGAGGAACAACTGAGATGATGCTGGACAGGTTTTGGAGAGGCAGGGACAAGAAAAAGCCAAGGACAAGCTAAGGACAAGCTAAGGACAAGCCAAGGACAAGCCAAGGACAAGCCAAGGACAAGCCAAGGACAAGCCAAGAACAAGCCGAGGACAAGCCTTGAATATACTCGGCAGCCTTGTTCGGTTTCTCTCTAACCTAAGTCCAGCCTAGCTCAGTTCAGACATCGTTCATATCCGGTTTGAGTGTATTGCACTGTCGATTTGGTGTATTGCACTGTTTGTTTATAAGGAACACGCCAGTTTAACGCCGCGTAATGTAAGCGGTTACAATAAAGTTTTTTTTCATGCATCAGGCTTGTCTTCATGCACATTATTTTCATGCACAGATTTGTTTCATGTATAAGCTTGCAATCGTTTATATGTCATTTCTACACATTGTTCTGATGATAAGGAGGAGTGTTGATGAGATCAGCAAGAAAGATGCTGTCCGCGTGCCTGGCGGGAATTTTGGCATGTGCGTCCATCCTGCTGTATGAGTCTGACGAAGGGAGGGGATGGGCGATGCCTGCAGATTCCGAAGTTAAAGTTAACGGCGTGGCAGCTGTATTAACGAAGGAGGCGGACACGATGGCAGCGAGCGTCAATACGAACCTGGAAGGCTGGCAGGTCCAGGGCAAGGGCAAGCTTGAGCAGACGGCGGAGGGGCTGAAGCTGGCTTCCGATCCGCAGGAGAACGTGATGGCGGTCTCCAGCACGAAGGCGGACGATTTTATCTACGAAGCCGATGTCATGATCCAAAACGCCGAGGCCGATGCTTCGCTGCTTTTCCGCTCTAGCAGCGACGGCTGGTCTTCATACATGCTGCAAATCGTGCCGTCGTCGGGCATCATCCGCTTGAAAAACGCAGCCGGAGGAGGGCTCCATGAAGAACGTCAGGTGCCGCTGAAGGTCGGCGAAATCTATCACCTGAAAGTGAAGGCTGAGGGAACGAGCCTGCAGGTGTATTGGGGCAGCCAGTATCAGCCCGTCATCCGTGCGGTCGATACCGCTTATGCTTCCGGATATCTTGGGCTTCATGTGTGGAACGGTTCAGCCGTATTTCAGAATGTGAAGGTCGGAAGCCTTGCCGGCAATCTGGACGGTGTGCTCGCTTCAACCGGAAGCTGGCAGCCCGCTCTCAAAGGGCTTAAAGGAACGGGAACGACCGGACAACCCGCGCTACGGGTATACCAGAACATTGCTGCGGACGCCGTCTATGAAGGCAATGTCACACTGAGTGAAGCCTCATCCGCGGGACTGCTGATTCGGACAAATGCGGAGGGAACCGCCGGATATGAAGCTGTGCTGCGGAATCAAGGAAGCGGGGTACAGGTACTGCTGCGGAAAATGGACGGAACCAACATCGGCGCCTCGAGCCGCGTTTACCCCGATTCGCCAAACGCCAAGCATCATCTGGAGATCCAGGCCGTCGGGCCGAGGATTCAGGTGTTTGTGGACGGATATGCTCCCGCCGCCGTGGACGTGACGGATGATAGTTATTCGGCCGGATATACCGGACTGGTTGTAAGAGAAGGCACGGCATACGTCCAGGATGCCTATGTCACGCTTGAATCCGAATACTATACGGAAACATACCGGCCGGAGTACCATTACAGCCCGATCCGGGGGTCGGCAAGCGACCCGAACGGTCTCGTTTATTTTGAAGGGGAATATCATTTATTCCATCAGGATGGAGGACAGTGGGCGCATGCCGTCAGTCGTGACCTGCTGCACTGGAAGCAGCTGCCGATCGCCCTGCCCTGGAACGATCTGGGGCATGTCTGGTCAGGCTCGGCCGTGGCCGACACGACGAACGCTTCCGGATTGTTCGGAAGCTCAGGCGGCATGGGGTTGATCGCGTACTATACTTCCTTTTCGCCGGATCTGCCGAACGGCAACCAAAAGATCGGGCTGGCCTACAGCACCGATCAGGGACGGACCTGGCAGTACTCGGCGGAGCACCCGGTCGTGATCGATAATCCCGGCAAAAACGGTGCCGACCCGGGCGGCTGGGACTTCCGCGATCCGAAGGTCGTCCGGGATGAGGCGAACAGCCGCTGGGTGATGGTCGTCTCCGGCGGCGATCACATCCGTTTTTTTACCTCCCGCAATTTGATCGACTGGACGCTGACCGACAATTTCGGATACGGGGAGTACGTACGCGGCGGGGTGTGGGAGTGCCCGGACCTGTTTCAGCTTCCGGTAGACGGCACGGACCGGCGCAAATGGGTGCTGATGATCAGCACCGGCGCGAATCCGAAAACGCAGGGCTCCGACGCGGAGTATTTTATCGGGGAGCTGACACCGGAAGGTAAATTCGTGAACGACAATCCGGCGGGAACCGTGCTGAAGACGGATTGGGGCAAAGAATTTTATGCCTCAATGTCTTTCTCCGGCATGCCGGACGGGCGGCGGATTCTGCTGGCCTGGATGACGAACTGGGATTACCCGTTCAGCTTCCCGACGGAAGGCTGGAAGGGGCAAATGACCGTACCGCGGGAGGTCACGCTGCATACGACGGACAACGGCATCAGGCTGTTCCAGTCGCCGATCCGGGAGCTTGCCGGGCTGCGCAGCACCTTGTTCAGCGTGAAAAACCGTGAGGTTAGCGAATCGGCAGCGAACGTGCTTGGAGGAATTTCAGCAGGCGCCTATGAAATCGAAGCCGACATCGAGCTGCCGCAAAGCGGAGCCGCAGCTGAATTCGGATTTACGGTCCGCGAAGGCGGCGGGCAGAAGACGATGATCGGGTATAAGACTGCCGAACAGAAGCTATTCGTGGACCGCTCGTCATCCGGCGTTACCGATTACTCGAGCCTGCTGCAGACGAGGCATGAGGCCGCGCTCCAGCCGGACGGCAGCCACATCCGCCTGCGGATCCTTGTGGATGAATCCTCGGTGGAAGTGTTCGGCAATGACGGCAGGGTCGTCTTTTCCGACCTGATTTTTCCGGATCCGGCCCGGCGGGGCATGAGCTTCTATACCAAGGGAGGTAAAGTGAAGCTAGCGTCCTTGCAGGTGCATGCGCTGGACAATGTATGGCGTGAAGGGCGGAAGACGGGCTCCTCGATCATCCTGGATCGGAAAGAGCTGGAATTGTCTAAGGGTGATGAGGAGAAATTGTATGCATCTTACTTGGAATCCTCTGGAGCAAGCCATCCGCCGCTGGTATGGAAGTCCAGCAATCCCGGCGTCGTGCAGGTGACTTCCTCCAATCAGGGGGAATCTCCGGGGAAAGCGGTGCTTCGAGCGAATAAGGCGGGAACGGCCGTCATTACGGCCGTGTCGCCGAACGGGAAGGCTTCGGCCCGCTGTGTGGTAAACGTCACCGACGGGACGTTTACCACGAACCTGACGGGCTGGAAGCCGGATCTGTCGGCATCGCGGTGGGTTGTGACCGAACGTGGCATCCGGGGCAGCTATACAAGCGATGCGAACTACATGGCGCAGGAGCAGGCCGGGGATTTTGCCCTGGAAGCCGACATGACGTTGGGGGAGACAGGAGGCGCGGGCTCGATCCTGTTCCGGGCGAGCGCTGACGGCCGCAGCGGGTATTATTTCAATCTCGATCCGAACCTGAAGGCCATTCGACTTTTCTATAAAGTAGACGGGCGGTTTGAGGACAGGCAGGTGCTGGCCAAGGTCCCCAAGTTCATCCAGCCAGGCAAAACGTACCATGTCCGCATTGAGGCGAAGGGGCCGCAGATCCGGGCGGAAGTGGACGGGGTGCAAGTCTTCGACGTGAAGGACGGCACGTTTGCTGAGGGGCACTTCGGCGTGAACGTGTTCGGCGGGCAGGCGTTTTACCAGCAGGTGACGGTGAGCGGGATGGCTGATGCCAAGCTGGCCGAAACGACGCTGGTGAACGCGGCCTCCGGCCTTGCACTGTTTGCTGCGGAATCGCAAAACGGCGAACCGGTAACGGTGGGCGGCCCTGAAGGGGCTTCCCCGCAGGTATGGGTTTTCGTTCCTAACGGGGACGGGACATGGTCCATCCGGACCCAAGCGGGCAAAGCACTGGACCTCGACACGGGGCAGGGCCGGCTGCAGCTGTACGACTACCTCGGCTACAACAACCAGCGCTGGCGAGTGGAGTACCAAGAAGACGCTGTCGTTACGGTATACTCCGTACATAACGGCCAGGCGCTGGAGGTATCGACCGATGGGACAAAGCTGCAGCTGGGCGACCCGGCCGCCGGCGAGCCGCGGCAGCGCTGGAAGGTCCTGCCGGATGCCAATCTTCATCCGGGAAAATAAAATGCAGCAGCAAATGGGCTTATCGACTGCCCATGCAGAACAGACAGCGCAAATAGGGGCAACGCTGAGCTGATGTTCCATCACGCAACCGCAACCCGATGTACGGGGGGGCGGTTGCTTTGTTCTCTAGATTAATAGATTTTCAGCAGAGGGAAACATTCTATAACCGCGCCCGAATAACTCCTGCTAAAAGGCGGTCAGCCTTCTATGACATTACGTCGATAGACTTTTTTATGAGGGATGCAGTTTCTACCAACTTGCATGCCACTCTGAGGTTTGTTATTATTTAGATATGAAATTATTAGATGGCTAAATATATAACGAAAAGAGGAAGCAGCATGAAATTACAAGGGAAAGTCGGTATCATTACCGGCAGTGCATCAGGCATCGGCAAAGGCATGGCGCTGGCTATGGCTAAGGAAGGCGCACATATCGCGATCGTCGACGTGAATGAGGCGAAAGGGAAGGAGACGCTCGCCGAGATTAACCAATATACGGAGGGAATGCTGTTCATCAAGGATATTTCCAAGCAGGAGAGCGCGCATGAAATCGTGGCCGACGTGGTCAAGCGCTTCGGCAAGCTGGATATTCTGGTGAATAATGCGCATGTATCGAGACAGGCCCCTTTTATGGAAACAACGCAGGAGCTTTTTGATTTATCCTTCGAAACAGGCTTTTATCCTACTGTTCATTTCATGCAGGCGGCGTATCCGGAACTGAAGAAAACGAAAGGCAAGGTCATCAACTTTGCGTCCGGTGCGGGCATTGACGGGCAGGTCACGCAGACGTCGTATGCTGCCGCCAAAGAAGCGATCCGGGGCGTGTCGCGCGTTGCGGCCAATGAATGGGGTCCGGATGGAATTAACGTCAATCTGATTTCCCCGATCGCACTGACGCCGGGCGTGGAACAGTGGCGCGAAAATGCTCCGGAGCTATACGAGGCGATGCTGAATAAAATTCCTCTGCGCCGGCTCGGCGATCCCGAGCAGGACATCGGCCGTGTTGCGGTGTTTCTTGCCAGCAGCGACGCCGACTATATCACAGGTCAAACCTTTATGGTGGACGGGGGCTCCATTAAATTGCGTTAAAAGCGGGATCGTCCTGCGCCGCAGGCTTCACGGGCGGCCAGGAACGGTGGATTCCCGGCTGAAAAGCATGTATGATAATGAAGGCCTCTAATGCAGATTAGAGGCTTTGACTTGCAGAAAGCGGGGATTTGCCTGATGGAAGAACAAACGATTTTTGAAATCATTCACAATATGGATAAAGTAACGAACAACCTCATCATCCAGTGGGGCAAATTGTTCAACGAGGACCTTGGAATTTCCCATATTCTCGTTCTGGCTCACCTGCAGCACCATGGGAACAGCCGGCCATCGGATATCGCCAAGGCTCTGGGGCTGACCCCGCCGACGCTGACCCATTTATCGGAAAAACTCGTGCAGAAGCAGTTAGCCGTTCGAATCGTCGATGAGAAGGATCGCCGTATCATCTATTTGGGGATTACGGACAAGGGTCTCGACATCGTTCAAAAGGCGAATCAGGACGGGCAAATTTTGCGCAGAAATCTTTTTGAAAAATTGACCGAGGAAGAAAGGCAGCAGCTGCTGAAAATCTATGAAAAGCTGACCGGGTTTTTATGAGAATCCCCGAGGTGCAACGTGACACCTTCACATGATGACAGCCATGTCGTGAGATATGGACATCACCTGGAGGTGTTTTTTGCTTTATTAAAACCATGACGTACAGTTGTCAGATTTTTCTTCTTATAATGGCCTTAGAAGATGAGGGAACAAACGAAGGAGGAAAATGAACATGAGCGTAAAACAAACGTTAAGAGGCATGGCGACGATTAATTATTGGGCAGACGATATGGAGGCAGCGGTGTCGTGGTATTCGGAGGTGCTCGGCATCTCCCCGTACTTCAAACGCACCGGACCGTCTGGCGAGCTTGCCTATGCCGAGTTCCGGGTTGGGGACTACCAGCATGAGCTGGGTCTGATCAGCCGCCGCTATGCTCCTTCGCAAGCGGTGCCGGGTCCAGGCGGTGCCATCATGTACTGGCATGTTGATGATGTGGAAGCCACATTTACGAAATTGCTGGATATGGGCGCAAAGAAATACGAACCAATTACTCCGCGTGGCGAGGGATTCGTTACGGCTTCGGTGACGGACCCCTTTGGCAATGTGCTGGGGATTATGTATAACCGGCATTATTTGGAGATGGTGGAATGGATGAAGAGAGGGAGCGAGGTTACGAATGATTGATAGTTTGTTTAGAGAAAAATAAAAAGTGAATTAGTACCCACAAAACGAGTACCTGGAAGAAGGTGCTTCTTTGTGGGTTTGTTTTTTTATAAAGGAAAAATGTCCTAAGTTTTGAGGACCATTTCCCTATTACATCTTTTTGGAAATTCCCTGATAAAAGATGAGTATCTTTTTTTTACAAAGGAGGGATTTACAGGAATTATATTTATTTAAAAACTTTTTAAGGAGGCATTTATCATCAAATGAATTGGAAAAAGGCATTTTTAGTCATGCTGATTTTTATATTGTCAGTATGTACTGGACAAGGTTACTCTTTTGCTCAATCAAACAGTATGAATCAAACACCTGCTAAATCGTACTTTAATGATCCTAATATTCCTCTAACAACAGATCAGGATCACTCTAGTGAAACACCATCGAATTCAGAAGAGCAACCAGGTGAGCAGCCTGACCAACAACCAGATGAGGGCTCTTCGCCCGATGATTCTACCGATCCGAAACCAGCCGATCCTTCTGCAGGTGAGGAGGAAGATAATTCGCAATTACCTGTTGGTGAGGAACCCCCGGCTGAAGAACAGGCGATTTCACCGTTGGCTGATGTCAATGAAACAATAATGATATATCCTGGTGAATCCTATTCTTTTTTTAATAGTGCTTCGACATCGCGCACACTTACTACTGATGCCTCCTTATCAAAAGGTATCACCTATGACAGTGTGAGCTATAGGTCAGACGGGACTTCTACGAGTGAATACATGGATAAAACCGGAAATTATGCCGTTCTTGGAGGAGCTACAGCAGTTCTGACGGCTACCGGTGTAAATCCAATGACCGTTACACTTAAGCCGGAATTTTCATATTCGGTTTCGTCTGAACCCGCCTTGAATAAGGTAACCATGTCTCATGGAGATAGCTACCGCCTTGTTAATAAGAGCAGCGGATATGTCAATATCATCAGCGATTCATCAAGTTCGGAAGACAGGTATTATGATTACGCTAACTATAAGGAAACCGGTGAGTTGTATACTTCCGATTTTAAATCTGTAGGAAAACCCAATGTTCCCCCTGGCGGAGAACTGGTTCTTACAGCGGTAGGAAGTAATACAGTCACCGTAGGAGTTCCCTACAGAACATTTATAACAGAGGTGAGTGCCGAACCGGCCTACACCAGAGTAACTTTAAATCAAGGAGACAGTTATCAATTCACGAACATTAGCAGTAAATCGGATACCATTGAAAGTGATGGAACCACTCAGGATAAGTTTGATTATGTCATCTATTTACCGGATGGTACGGAGAGTTCACGTGGGACGAATACATCGACGGAACCAACGGTTGCATCTGGAAGATATGCTGTTGTTACCCTAGTAACAGCTACACCAGTTACTTTTGGAGTTCCCTATCGAACCTTTGATGTTGAGCGCGCTGGTGGAGTGGCGATTAGTAGAATTACAGTTTATCCGGGAGAATCCGTTCTTTTTCATAATAACGGTTCTCTGAGTAATCCCATTAAAAACGATGCCAATGCTTCTACTGGCGGCGGAGTATTTGACTATGCCATGTATAGGGCGGATGGATCATTATATTCTAACGGATTTAACTCAAAATCCGATCCGACGATTTCGTCTATGGGCTATGGTGTGTTTACTGTTGCAGGAACGGTTCCAGTCGTCTTTGACTATACGGATGATTTTTCGGTGGAGTATACATCAGACCCAGCATTCCACCGAGTTACCTTAAAGAAGGGTGAAAGCGTTACTTTTTACAATGTAAGTGAGAAAAAGGAATACCTGGATAGCGATGCATCGACTACATATCAACGACTGTTTGATTATGTTGTATATTATCCGGACGGAACCGAGAAGAGCCGGGGCAAGGGAACAACCGTCGAGCCTATTGTTGATTCTGGTAATAAAGTAGTGGTTACCGGCGCGTCTTATACTCCCGTTACCATAGGGGCCATCTACACAGTATTTACGGTGGAAGACCGTCCAAACGAAGCCATTAGCCAGATCACGGTTTCGCCAGGACAATCCGTAATCTTTCACAATGGCGGCTCTCTATACAACCCGATTAGTAATAATGCCAGAAGTGTTGGCGGTCTATACGATTACGTCATGTATTATGCTGATGGAACGGTTTATTCTGACAGTTTCAATCAAAGCAGCAGCGGCCCCAATGTCCCTAAAGGAGGGGAAGCTGTCGTAACTGTAGTTGGTGATCAACCGATCATTTTTGACTATACAGACGAATTTACGGTGCAAAATAGCTCCGAACCCGTCTATTTACGGGTCACCCTTAACCGTGGTGAGAGCTACGAATTTACCAATATTAGCAGTAAGGCAGAACGAGTTAGAAGTAATGCTTCCACTTCTCAAGTGCGTTTATTTAACGTAGTTATATTCAAAAAGGATGGTAGCGAGAAGGTTAGATACGAATCAACAGCAAATGATCCACTTGTGTATCCCGGTGAAAAAGTCGTTGTGACTACAGCAACCGATAATCCTGTTACGTTTGGTGCAATTTATCGTTCGTTCCGTGGCCAAGATGATTCCGGTGAGCATACCATCCGTACCACGCTTAAACCCGGCGAATCTTATGCGTTCATTAATTCGAGCTCGAACATATTGAACCTTGATAAGATCGACGGAAGCAATAATATGATCGATTATGCAGTTTATTCCAAGGGCGGAAGCTTGTCGTCCGATGGTTTCGGGTCATTATCAGTTCCTCGTATCTCATCCGGTAGCACGGCGATTTTGACTAATGTATCGAACAAAAGTATTATCCTCGAACATTCAGAAGTGCTTCGTGCCGAATTGTCCGCGGAGCCTGCCTTCCATCGGATAACGCTCAATAAAGGGATGAGTTATCAATTTAAAAATATCAGCGGCCAAAGTAAGGCTATTGAAAGTGATGCATCGGCTTCCGATAATCGATTATTTGATTATGTAATGTACAAGCCGGATGGTACAGAAAGAAGCCGGGTTGCCTCAACCGATGTTGAGCCGACTGTAATAGCTAAGGATACCGTAGTGGTCACAACGGCTTCTACTATCCCTGTAACTTTTGGGGCTGTGTACCGGCTTTTTGAGGCCTCACCTGCAGAAACCCCTAACGGTTCAGAGATTACGTTAAGCCAAGGGCAAAGCTATCTGTTTAAGAATACCGGAACGATTGAGGCTGCCGTAGAAAGTGATGCTTCGTTAGAAAAACCTACAACATTTGATGTAGCCGTCTATGGAGGTGCTAACCAGCCTGTGCTCGCTGAGATGGATTCGGAAACAGCATCCATTCAAATACCACCGACCGGAACGGCTGTTGTTACTGTGACATCGCCAGAATCCGTTACCTTCAAGTTTTCAAAGCCGATCGAAGCTCAAGCGAGCACGGAAACGGCATTGGCTAAGAAAACGTTAGAGAAGGGGGGAAATGTCTCCTTTCATAACAAAAGTTATTATCCAGGGGAAGTCATGAGTAATGCTGCGCTAAGTGATAGTACCTTTTACGACTATAAGGTTCTGGATGTAAACCACAATGTGTTGAAGCAAGGTGAGCACGCGGTTGGCGGCCAAACGGTTCCTGCTACGGCTGATATTCGCCTTTATAATACTTCCGAAGGCGCCATTACATTTGCCGGACCGTTTAGAAGTTTTTCGATCGAGGAAATTGGCATCGAATTCATCGATCTGATCGATTCGGCCGAACAAACCATTCCTGTTTCAAAAGAGAAGGCGATTTATTACCGTTTCAGACCTGCATTTTCCGGAACATATCGATTTGCCGTTAAGGAAACGGGAACAGAGGATACAACACCACAACTGGCTTTGTTCAATGACAAAGAACTACAAGACAAGCTCAAGTCTTCGACGGAAATTGAGCAGGTTTACGGGAAAGAGTACACAACACTTGAATGGGATCTGGAAGCAAGCCGTTATTACTATTTAAAGCTTGACGAGAAAGATGGCAAAGCTCTGATTGGGGCTATTAAGGCAGCGAAGATGAACAAAAAGCCAAAAAGTGAGTATGAATATGGAGCTGCCGACCAGCTGATGAAGATCACCTTGTTTACAGGCGATCAGATTATTTTTGAATACGATAAGAATGGTAATTTGACGAAAAGAACAAAAAATATATTTCCTTATTTTAAGTGAAACTTCCAGGAGTGATGATTTTGAAAAAATGGCTACCTTTACTTCTCTGTTTAACCATACTTATTGAACCCTTTACCTTTTTTGCCGATCGTGGACAAGTCCATGCCCAATCCCATGGGGAAGCGAAAGCTTCTTCCAGGGTGATCACGTTAAGGGACCTAATTGATCATTATGGTAAAAACGAGTCATGGCTGGACCAGCAGCTTGCTTCAGGTTATTCGTTATATCAAATATATAGAGCATTAGAAGCAGAGAAGAGTGGTGGAAACGCCGAGTCTTGGCTCAGCAAACTAGATCATGAGCAGCCTGTGATCGGTGATACTGGGGTTACAACTACTGTCCAAGGTGCTGTATACCAAGATATTGGAAGCAAAGGAGAAACAATTGCTGGGGCTGCCGCTTTGGCAGAAACAAAGGCTTTTGCTGCTGCCGATACGACGGTTGACGAAAGTGCCATCAAACATACTGGTTTACAGGATGATGCTACCCTTTATATGAATTCCTATGGAGAAGATTCCATCTCATCGGCAACAGGAGATCTTCGCATGAGCAGTATCGACCTCAGTTTGCCGGGATTGATTCCATTCGACCTTGTGCGGACTTATGACAGTTCACGGGCAAACGAACAAATAGGAGTTCTTGAAGAAGAAGGGACCTACCGAAACGCCGCTTCTATCCGAAAAGAGGAAACTACATCGGCATTGGGAAGGGGCTGGCGTTGGGAACTTCCGTTCATTACCACCACGGACTCAGGTATGCGTCGGGTATATATTCCTTCAGTAGGTACATTTAACTTGACGGATTCCTTACAGCTTGATGGTTATGAATGGAACGATATCTCGATTCAATCCGATTCCTCCGTGACTGTTCATGGGGTCGTGAGCGCTTATCGGATCTCCATTTTGAACGGATACGATTATTTTCTCAGTGGAGAAGGGGACCTGCTCCAAATTAAGGACGCTTATGGCAACACCATTGATTTCAAATATACAACAATAGATGGAGCACGGTTACTGGAACAGATTCAAAATAACGATGGGAACTCCTTTAGCTTTACGTATGACGGGCCTCAGATTACCGTTCAGCAAACCGGGACAGATCGTAAGGTGATTTATCAAAAAACCGTAGTCGACGGTTTTCCTGTTCTTAGTAAGGTTACCGATTCATTAAACCGCACAACTAAATTTATTTATTCGATACAAGACTCACGCTTTAATTTTTTGCCGGGTCTGGTTGGCAATCCGGAGGAACATGGAATAACCCATACAGCGTTACTCATGCAAATGATTCATCCGACGTCGGCTGTGACGGATATAAACTATGAAGCTTCATTGAAAAAAATCGGCACATCAGCCACGCAGTACGTCTTTAAAGTGCGCAGCCGCGAAAACCAGTATAGTACGACCTCCGGTGAAGAGAAATTAGGTAGCGTTAGTTTCGATTATACCGGACAAGATTTGGATTCTTACGGTAAATCAACCGAATGGACGACGACAGTAAAAAAAGAAAAGTCACAGGAAGTGTTCACACTTGAAAAAACCTTCAGTGAAGATGCTCAACCGGATTTTATCTGGTTAGAACAACATGCTGAAGCGGGCGACAACACAACGTTTAAAACGGATTATGCTTACGACAAAAGTGTAAAACGGAATACGCCAACCCAGGTGACCGAATGGGCAGAACAAGAGGGTACGGCATCAGAGAAACTGATTTCATCTTATACGTATGATGATAACGGTATGATGACAACCGGAAAATTAAGTACAGGCCAGGAGACCACCTATAAGTATCAAAGCTCCTCGGCGCCATACCATTGGAAACTTCCCTCCCGCACTGAGGTTAAAGTTAACGACACCTTAAAGCGAGTCGTGGAAGAAGGGTATAACCTTCAAGGCACTGAAACGAAATACACGGTTTATAATGGCTCCGGTGGGTTGGTGCTTGCCCAATCCGAATTTACAATTGACGATAAAGGGAGAGCTAAAACAAGTACCACAAAGGATTATACGAACGATATCGTTAGCACCTATGCATATGATTCGCCCTATGGCAGTCACTTGATCACTTCACGATCCGTTACCGTTCATGATGCCAATTCCAAACCCGAAGTCATTACCGAGAAGTTTAGTTATACTCCTGCCGCGCAAATCAAGACGCAAACGGATGGTTCAGGACAAGAACTATCTTATGAGTATGATGCAGGTGGAAGGCTGACAAAGACTGTTTACCGGGATGGAACGACGTCTACGAATGTTTACGATGATTTTAACAGCCGGATCACTCGAACAGCGGCGGACGGTATCGTCACAAAGGAACAATATAATCCTCTTGGTTTGCTGTTGGAAGAACAAACAGGCGAAGCCGTTTATAAGTTTACTTACGACAGTGAGGGGAATATCGCTGTCGCAACGGATGCCGAGGGTAACACCGTAAAATATACGGCAGATGCTTTTGGACGACCTGTACAGACGCTGTATCCAGACGGAACTACCGATACCACGGATTATAATGCAGCAGCCAATACCATCACGTATACGGATGCAGCAGGAAACAAGACAAGAGGAAAAACGGACTTGCTGGGCCGTTCCATCGCGACGGAGGAGTTTAAAGACGGGGCATTTGTTCCTCTGGAAAAAAAAGGGAATATGACTTGGATGGAAATGTTACCGCAGTCATAGATGGAAAGGATCAGCGGACCCAATACACGTATGATGCAGTTGGTCAAATCTCAACCGTAACGACTCCGGACCAGCAGATCACCAGGTACCAGTATAGCAAGACCGGAAACTTGCTAAGCGTAATGTACCCCAATACCCAGGTGATCTCAAAACAATACGACAAACTGGGCCGCTTGATCAAGGAAACGGATCCTAAAAGACAAGCCACGACTTATTTTTATGATCAGCGCAGCAATTTGGTCAAACAGATCGACCGGCAGGGCAGAACTACGGAATATACCTACTCAGATGAAGACATGTTAACCGGAATTAAAGGACCCGATACTTCCGTGACTTATACGTATGATGATATCGGCCGAAGAAAGTCTATGACGGACGATCACGGCACCACATCCTACAATTATTCCGACACGGACGGAGCTCTGCTTAACATGAGTTACCCGGATGGGGTCCGTATTGATTATGAAAACAATACGCAGCAGCGGATTGGTTATACGCTAACGGATACAAAAGGATCATCACTTAAAGTACATGGCGAACTGGACGAAATGAATAGGGTTATAGCCATGGACATTACCGTGGGTACGGGTGGAAATGCATTAAGAGCGGCGTCTGCGGCTTCGCCTCTGGATCACATGACATTTGATTACACCGCAAATGGTTTCCTGAAAAGCCAGGCATTCAGCAATGGACTGCAAACCGGATATGAATACAACAGTTATGATCTCTCTGGGATGACTATCCAGCAAGGCGGAACGACCCAGCACGACTTTGGATATTCGTATGATAATAATAAGAACATTATTTCCCGAACCCAAAACGGTGCTGTGGATCAGTATACTTATGATCCATTGAACCGGATTAAGAGTGAATCCGGCAGTCAGGAAGAAACCTACAATTATAACGCAAATGGCAACCGCCAGGACAACGGCAGCCAAAAAATTTATGGACTGAAAAATGCAGAGTATTCCTATGACAGCCAAAACCGGTTGACTCAAGTCAAGGGAGAAGGGAAAGAGGTATCCTACAGCTATAACGGTGACGGATTGCTGTATGAGCGTACCGAGGAAAATACGAAAACTCGCTATTATTATGACGATGAGGCGAAGCTGATCGCAGAAGCAGATGTTTCGTCGTCCGGCGATCCTAAGATGACTTATGTATATGTCTATGATCTGAATGGACAATTACAGTCTCGGTTGGATAACGCGAGCGGGAAGCTTCAATATTATCAATTGAACGGTCATGGAGATGTCATCGGGCTGACGGACGCGGACGGAAAAAGCCTGAACAGTTACACTTATGATATTTGGGGCGGGCCGCTTACAGAAGAAGAAACCGTGCCGAATGTACTGCGATATTCGGGCGAATACTGGGATAGTACCACAGGATTGCAGTATTTACGAGCCAGATGGTATGACCCAGGCACAGCGAGATTTATGGGAGAGGACTCGTACCAAGGAAATATTTCAGACCCATTAAGTATGAATTTATATACTTACGTGGCAAATAATCCATTGAAATATGTGGATCCGAGTGGACATCGTTACCAATCCAATTCTCTAGCAGAGCTAGAACATGTTATTAACGAAGCAATGAAAGTCCGTTCCACTAAGTCCGAGGAGTATTGGGGATTCAGGTCCTATTTGGAAACCAAATTTGATCCTGTCTTTAATGAAGCTAATAATAATCGGTTCAGGTACTTGTTTGGTCTTCTCACGCAGACAAGTCCATATAAGAACAGTGCAGGATCAGCTAGCTGGGCTAAAGAACAACTCCTCGATGCCTATGACAAATGGTATTACCAATATCTGTTGGAAGTAGCGGGTTCCTCTATGGCTTTTGGAATTGGAAACGCTAAAAACAACGGGCGTGTCGGAACCGGGTGTAACTGTTTTGTTGCTGGAACCAAGGTACAGACAGACGAAGGGGAGAAAAATATCGAAGACATTGAAGTCGGAGATAAGGTTCTTTCCAAGAATGAAGAGACTGGGGAAGTAGCTTATAAAGAGGTTACGGCTACATTTAATCATGAAACGGATGAGATTTACAAGGTTCACGTGGGTGACCAAGTCATTGAATCGACCTATAATCATCCGTTTTGGGTAGATGGCAAGGAATGGACATATGTTAAAGACCTAAAGGTTGGAGACTTGCTTGTTCAGAGTGGTGGAAATACACTCAAGATAGACAGCATTGAACTGGAAAATAAGCACGTTACGGTCTACAATATGACCGTTGATGAGTTCCATACTTACTTTGTAAGTGGTCTTGGGATTTGGGTGCATAATACGAATTGTTTTGACACGAAAGTAGTAGCAAATTCATTATCGGGTAAATTGGGTGGTAATGTAGTAGAAGCAAGTGGAAGTGGTTGGAAAATAACCAACATTGCTAATCCTATCTCTAAGAATCAGCCAATAATGGTGAGAGTTATGAATGCAGGTTCAGGAGGAAGAGATAAGGCATATTTTAGAGTTTCAGTTGGAAATAAAGGTGCACTTACTTTAGATGGTAAACTATCCAACGATATGGCTAAAACGCATATAGATTTATCTGATAACTATGTTAACCAAATTCAAAAAATGATTGATAATTATGTGAAAACAGGTGGAAAGTAGGTGAAAGGGAATATGGAGAATATTCAGAATTACTTAAACAGTCTATGGACCGGTATTATAGAAAATCATGCTTTTGATATATTTAACCACTCAATTAAATTTGATATTAAGGTAATTAGTAACGAGGAGGAAGTTTATCACCAATTGAGGTTTAATAATGTTAAGGCGTTCTATTATTTGAATGACCAACCTCCGTTTGAGCCGGAAGACGATGACTATTTAGAGCTTACAGCCATAACTTTCCTAAAAGAAAAAACAAAACAAATAAAGGTGAGTTGTGGTTCAAGCGAGTATTCCCATCTATCAACTAAAACAAACTTTAGCTTGGAAATTTGGGGAAGAGAAATGATAATTGAAGCTTCGGTTGTGGAGATCGATGGAAAGTTTTTTGATGTAGGATTTTCAGAATGAATTATCTAATGTCTTGAGGGGCGCAACTCTTCAAGACATTTTCTTTTTACTCACATGCAGTTTTAGAACGTGCTTATCCCACTTTTGCCTCAAAAGGATAATATTCTAATCTTAGTCGTGGGAAATTAAAGCCCCATTGGAAAAAGCACGGACATGAGTTCGGTGATATATCCCAAAATGAGTATCTCAAACTTGCAAAGGGGTTTGCAGTTGAGTCTAATTCCTCGTTTAAAGAACAGACTGTAGGAAATTTCCTTGTTAAATATGACCCTTCAACTAGCCGTGTACTTGTTGGCCATATTAAAGATCGGCAAATAAGATCATTCTATAAGGATGATGGACGATCTGCCAACCCCTTCCAAGCTGCAATTGATCTGGCGAAATCACTAGGTGGAGGTTAATAAGTGAGGTGAAAACGTGAATCGAGAAGAAGCGATAGCTATTATTTTAAAAACAACGATTGAAGATTTGTCTAAGGAAGAACGGGAAGAAATCTTAATTGACTGGTGGGGGATAGAACAAGACGATCCTGAATTTAATAAGTTGCCGGAAACATTCCAATCGGAGATACTCAATTATGATGAACCTCAGAAAGATATAATGCATGAAGTTTACAGTGCATTGTTGCTTGTGGCTTTAAGAAAAAAATATCATGGGGTCAGAAACGAGTATTTATCGAAAAGAGTGTCAGCTATCCTTGGTTCTAATCAGGAGGTTGAGGGTTTGCAGGAAGAACTTTATAGTTGTCCATGTTGTGAATTTAAGACACTTCCAACCAAGGGTGAATACGATATTTGCCCAGTATGCTTTTGGGAAGATGATGGAAGTACAGATCCAAGTTGCTACAGCTCACCCAACCATATGACACTTGCACAAGCCCGTGAAAACTTTATTGAATTCGGTGTAGTTAACAAGTCTTCGTTACAATCCCTTGAAACAGATAGACTTGACATGTTTAGTAAATGAAAATTTAATAAGTGTTCGGCCTTGAGGGATAAATCCTGCAAGGCTTTCTTTCTAACCCACCCAGCCAAACGAATCGGGGCGGCAACGTCTCAAGAACGGCGGTTATGGCAACTGCATTATCATTGAACATGGCGGTGGTCTCGTTGCCTTGTACGGCCAATATGCAGAGCCCTTAGCCCCTTTCGGTCGGATAAGAGGTCCAAGCCGGGCAACTGATCGGAAGATCGGGAATACGGAGAGCTCGCAAGAGGCTCCATTTTGAAATCGGGATCAGCGGCAGCCTGGTCGATTCCCTGCCGTATCTGATTATATTTGGGACGACGATACAGAGGACGGCGACATCCAGGATGATATTTAAAACCGTCCAAAACAGCCGACCCTATATATGAAACGGCTTTTTTGGTCGAGTTTAGTGAAGAGTACTGCATTTTATTTAATGTTTTGAATGCCGTATACGAATAATGCTCCGAATGATGACCAGCAAGATAAAGAGTACCAATATCGAGTCTATGTTCTCTCACTAGCCCTAGGTCGTACTTCAAATGTTCCTCCTTCCCCAATCCAAAAAATAAGGCCAGTCGAATAAAGACTGGTTACAACAGGTTCATCTGTATTTAAATCCAAATAAAATCTGTCCGGTAGTTGCATCAACTACAATATTTTCTTCGGTTAATAATAATCTTTGTGTCGTTTTGCGCTTCTACACGGTTAGGCAGGATGAAGTACCATGGCTTGATACATCTAAATTAGAATCTTATTCGGATGGATTAATGCTCATCGAAATATAAGTATCCCATCCTGGAATTCTATCGGTCTTGAGGACTTGTCCTCAAGGCCATTTCTTTTACTAATTGACCTAAATCAGACGTCTTTTTAAAAAAATTCAATCGATTTCTCAATCTCACGCGTCTATATTATAGAGCGGCCGCCAAGAGGCCCGTCGGTGAACGGGTTGTAGAGATACAGAGGGGGGAGTGGGGACGCTGAATGCTGATAGTACATGGAGCGAGATCCATATGAATAGAACCACGCTGACGGAAGCAGAAGCGTTTTTTGAGCGTCTGACCGCCGAGCAGCGAAAATTGTATTCCATTGCCTACAGCTATTTGCGCAGTGAAGCCGATGCGCTGGAAGCCGTGCAGGAGGCGTCATACCGGGCGTGGGTGAAGCGGAAGAAGCTGAAGGACCCGCAGTCCTTCACCCCGTGGCTCATCCGCATCACGATCAACTGCTGCATGGACGAACTGCGGCGGAAGAAACGGGTGTTTCCGGTGGAGGAGCCGCAGGAAGGGGCCGTGCAGGAGATGAAAAGCAGCGAGCGGATCGACCTGCAGCGTGCGCTGGAGCGGATGAAGCCGAAGTACCGGCATGTCGTCATGCTGAAATATTATCAGGACATGACGTCCGTTGAAATCGCGAAGGTGCTGGGCAAGCCGGAAGGAACGATCAAGACATGGCTGCGGGAAGGCCTGAAGCAGCTCCGGAAATATATGTAGAGGCTGAGCAGAAGGGAGGGACAGGTTATGCCCGAAAAAGAACAGCGCATCCTGCTGCAGGATGCCTATGAAGTAAACAAGCATGCGGAAACGTTGCCTGAGATGAAATTGACTCTGGCTATGCGCAAAGGAATGGAGAGAGGAAAAATGCGTGAGAAGCGGCGTTTCTATTTTTGGAGTACGGGGACGGTTATGGCGCTAGCGGCGGCTCTGCTAATTATCAATTACTCGATCGGCAGCTTGGCCCATCGGGCGGAGCCGGTGCCGAAGCAGACTGCGGGGATTCCGAGCCAGGCTATGCTGGAGCCGTACCGATCGACCACTGTGGAGGGTCTGGCGAGCGCAATGGACCGGGGGCTCGTCAAGCCGATTGCCCAGAGCGTCGAACAAAAAGGGTATCGTGTAGAGGTAGACGGTGCCGTCACGGATGGCCGGATGGCCTATGTGCTGTTCGGTGTCCGCAACCAAACGGATAAAGAGGTCATCAACGCCGACGTATCCCTTGAGCTTGGCGGCGTGGAAGCCCCGTCCAAAGGAGCGTCGGTCGAATTGGCGGGAAGCAACAGCAACAGAATTCCGGCGAATGGAGCCAATCATTTTATTTACACCGTGCCCCTGAACCCTTCTGTTCAATATACCAAGGATGCCAAGTTTCATGTGACCTTGACGGAGACGTCAAACGAAGCACTGATGTCCAGCTCCAATAAATACCGGACGGCGTTCGACATTTCGTTTGAGCTCGATCTCGGCATGTTCAAGGACAAAGAGCGCGTGCTGCACCCAGACCGGACCCTGACAGTAGACGGCCAGAGGGTTCGTGTGACTCAGGTCATCTATACGCCGCTGCACACGTACGTCGATCTGGACTATGATCAGTCGAACGCGAAACAAGTATTCCGGCTGCTCAGTCCGGTGCTCATCGGGAAAGTCGGGGACGAAATCGAAAAGCTGTATTATCCGAAGTGGTACTCTCGGGACAATTCGGAGGCCCTCACGGAGGGTACAGATGCGATGCTGATGTACGGCAGCGGCCAGAAATACGCCGAGTATGATTCCATTAGGCTCAAGACGGAGGGCACCGCTGCGGTGGACAAGGACCAGCTGCAAATCGTGATCGACCTGAAAAAGAAGCAGATTGTGGAGGCGCCGGACTCCCGCTTTACCCTGATTTCATACACCCGGACGGCTGGCCCCGGCGAGGTGCTGATTCACCGCGAGCTCGAACACGCCTATGCCGGCGAGAGCCTGTCGCTGTCGCTGGATGACAGCTTCACCGATGCCGACGGCAACGTCCACAAAAGGCAGTCTCCTGAAGGATACTCCCAAGGTGGACATAGCTGGTCCAACAAGAAGGACACGATGGGAGACGATTACGATTACAACTTCGGCAAGGATGCGGTAGACTATCCGCAGCCGCTGACCATTAAGGTGAAGCAGATATGGATGCCGAATCGCGATACGCAGGCGGTGGAACTGCTAAAGTAGCCAGCGTACAACCGCGTACAACCACAAAATATACAGACAGGCAGTCTGAAGGCTGAGGGGCCAGAAGGCTGCCTTTTTGTTTCCTCAGAAAAGCCCGACCGGTGGGATTGAAATGCGCCAGCAAAATTTGTATGTTGGATGCATACCATTTTTTCAACAGAACAAAAGGGGCTATGTCCGGTGAAATTGGCAGAAGATTACCTTCGGCTGCGAAGCGCTTATTCCGGTGAAAAGGAAGGGGAGCCGTTCCGGGTGACGATCGACGGGCTGGCCGAGGTCCTGTACTGCACGCCCCGTAACGCCAGGCTGATCCTGCGCAAAATGGCCGACGCCGGCCTGATCCGGTATGCAGCCGGGCAGGGCAGGGGCCATCGGTCGGAGCTGATGTTTCTGGCGGACAAGCGGGAGCTCGTGATCCGGGAAGCGCAGCAATACGTGAAGCAGGGGGACGTGCAGGGCGCGCTGCTATGGGTAAAAGAGCAGGCGGGCGAACCCGAAGTGATGCAGCGGTTTGTGGACTGGCTCACCGGCTATTTCGGATACCGGATGGAAACGACCGGGGAGGGCCGTATGGTGGAGACTCTCCGCCTGCCGATATACCGGCCGATCGTGACGCTGGACCCGGCGGACGCGATGTATGCTTTCGATACCCATCTGATCCGCCAAATCCATGCGACTCTGGTCGAGCTGGAAATGGACACCGGCAAGGTTATTCCAGGCGTCGCACATCATTGGGAATCTAGTGCTGATGCTTGTTGTTGGACGTTCTATTTGCGAAAAGGCGTGACGTTTCACGACGGCACGGAGCTTACGGCCGATGACGTCAAATACAGCCTGCTGCGCGTGCAGCAGGAATCCAACAATCATTCCTGGCTGTGCAGGGACATCGTTGAGATCTACGCGGAATCGCGTTACACCATCCGCATGAAGCTGCGTCAGCCCAACGTCCTGTTTGCGTTATTTATGTCGCATACGGCGGCAGCCATCCTTTCCCGCGCCAGCGGGGAGTCCGGGGCCGTAACGGTTCCCGGCAGCCTGCCCGTCGGGGCCGGGCCTTACCGGATCGCTAAGCTTATGCCGGGGATGTGCGTGCTGGAGGTTTTCCCGGATTATTATGCAGCCCGGGGCCTGATCGATCGAATCGAAGTGATGATCATCCCGGACACCGGCGGAGAATGGACGGTGGAGACCAATCCGGGCGTACTGGTCGTCGAGACGGGAGAAGCGCGCCGTCAAGAGCTGAAGACGTGGCGGCGCAGCCGTCTCGTCACCGGATGCAGCATGCTGACGATAAACCTTGCGAAACCGGGGGTTTTGCAAACCGGTTCCTTCCGCAGGGCGCTTGCACTCGCGGTTGACCGGAGCCGGATGGTCCGGGAACTGGGTTACCCGCATGCTTCCCCTTGCCTCGGGTTTCACCTTGAGCCGCAGCCGGATGCCGCTGATCCGCTGTATGATCCGGAAGAGGCATCGAGGGAATTGAAACGGTCCGGGTACGGTGGAGAGGCTCTGAAGCTGTATGCGTATCGTCGCCATGAGCAGGCGGCTTACTGGCTTCAGCAGCAATATGGTCAGGCCGGAATCCGGCTGGACGTGCATATTGTGCCCTGGGAGGAATTAATGAAGGAAGAGCGGATCTGGGAGGCAGACCTGATCCTGTTCGAGGCGCTGCTGAGCGAGGGGCTGCTCCGGCAGATCGAATATTTGCTGTCCCGGTACAGCTTCATTCGCAGCATGCTGGATCCCGGAACGCAGGCGGAAGTAGACCGGCTTGTGGGGCAGCTGCTTCAGGAGGCGAAACCGGAAGCCCGGGACGAGGCGTTTCAGCGGCTGGAAACCTGGTTGATCGACAGCAGCACGGCCGTCTATTTGACCTACAACGAAGCCCGGGTGCTGTCCCATCCGGCGCAGCAGGGCGTTCGGTTGAATGCTGCCGGGTGGGTAGATTTTAAGGACATCTGGTTTAAAGGGGAAGGTTAACAGCGGCTGGTCAATCGCGATTGCGGTACGGGAAAACATGACATCTGACGAAAGGGGAAAGGTTTTCCGGAAAGATTGCCTTTTTCAAAGGGCTCGCCTGGCTGTACAATGATCACAGCACATGAGATGAAACTTACCAACGGAGTGAAGGTGAACGGTATGGAAATTATGCTGGACGATTTAAACGGGCCGGAAATAGCCGCGTTGATCCGCGAGCATCTTCAAGGCATGGCGGAGGAGTCGCCGCCGGAGAGCGTACACGCCCTAGATCAGGACGGGCTGCGGCGTCCGGATGTGACATTCTGGAGCGCATGGGAACAGGGAGAGCTGCTAGGCTGCGGGGCGCTGAAGGAGCTCGATCCCAGCCACGGCGAGATCAAATCGATGCGGACCTCATCCGCCCACTTGCGTAAAGGCGTGGCTCGATCCATCCTGGCGCACATCATTGAGGAGGCCCGGCGGCGAGGATATCGGCGGCTGAGCCTTGAGACGGGCTCAATGGCGTCGTTCGAGCCGGCCCGACGGCTGTACGCGGCCTTTGGATTTGAGGAGTGCGGCCCATTTGCGGATTATACGCTCGATCCTTACAGTACTTTTATGACCCGAGAGCTGTAACCTAATTATGCAGAGCTTGACGTGAAAAAAGGACATGCTTCCTGTCATCGACAGGGTGGGCATGTCCTTTTACTTCATGTGCAAGAAAACTTAGCAAGGAATGACAGCGGTGAAGGTACTGCCTTGGCCGGGCGTGCTCTGCACGCTCAAAGTGCCGCCGTGGGCTTCGGCAATCCATCTGCCGATGGACAGCCCAAGGCCGTGGCCGCCCAGCTCCCGGGCGCGGGATTTGTCCACGCGGTAAAAGCGTTCGAAGATGTGCGGCTGCTCCTCCGGTGGTATACCGATTCCGTTGTCACTGACGGTCATGTGCAGCATTCTCCGTTTGTCCTCCCGGATCTCCAGGGCAAGGGAGACGGTGCCGTCCTCCGGCGTATACTTGATGGCATTGTCCAGCAGGATGACCATCAGCTGCTGCAGGCGCTGGGCATCGCCATGAACCGTCATGCCGTCCTCCGCATGTAGCTTCAACGCAATCTGCTTGGCCTGCGCCAAAGGAAGCAGGGATGCTACCGTCCGTGAGGCTTCAGCCGCCAGATCAAAGTCGGTTATGCTCAGCTGAACCTCATCCGAATCGGAGCGTGCCAGCGTCAGGAGGTGGCCGGAAAGGTCGGTCATCCGCTTGGCTTCTTCCCGCATGTTGTCCAGCACCCTCCGGCTGAACGGATCGTCCTTCAGGCTGTTTTCCATTTCGAGCACCTCGATGGAGGACAGGATGACGCTGAGCGGCGTGCGCAGCTCATGTGAGGCGTCCGCGACGAACTCGCGCTGCCTCGTATACGAGCGGGCGATCGGAACCATCGCCTTGACCGACATGTTCCGGCTGAGAAACACGGCCAGGACACAGAACAGCAGCGCGAGCCCGATCAGCACGAGCAGGAGCCAGCCGAACAGCCGGTACTGGCTGCCTACCTCCTTGGCCACGTACAGCGTGCCTATAAAGACCCCGTTATCGTAAACGGCCTTGCCGGCCAGAAGCATGCGGACATTTCCGGGAGCCGCCTTGCGGGGATCGTTCCCGTGTCTTGGCGGCCCTGCATCCCGGCCGGTTTCCTTGATCGTAACGGTCTTGTACTCCGTCTGATCGCCTTCGGGCGTCCACTCCGCCACCGCACTGCCGACCGCTGCGCTCAGTCCCATCCGCTGCTGCGCTTCGTACAGAAAATTCCCATGAGGGTCCTTGAAGCAGCCCACCGTCTGGTTCGCTAACGATGGATAGCTGCTGCCGAGATTACCTTCAATATTATAGGAGCCGGTATGCTCCATCGATTCATGAAACGCATAGGACATATCCTGAATCCAGTCGTTCAGCTGACTTTTCTGGTCGTTGATCAGCAGAAAATACAGCAGCCCGTACACCGTTCCAATGAACAGGGCGAGAAAAGCGATAAGCACCGCGGTATACTGCAGCGTCAATCGGTTCTGGGTTCTTATGAACAGGTCACTCCCCTGCCGGGGCCAGGCGAAGGGGGATTTCCATTTCCATTTAGGCTTCAATTTTATAGCCGACCCCCCGGATGCTCTGAATCAGCTCTTGATCCAGTCCGCTGAGCTTCTTGCGGAGCAGCTTGATCATGGCGTCGATCGCTTTGGGGCCGACATCGGCGTCGAGTCCCCAAATCCGGTCCAAAATGACTTCCCGGGTCAAGGTGATGCCCTTGTTCTGAATCAGCAGGTCCAGCAGCTGAAACTCCCGCGGCGTCAGCTGGACGAGTTCTCCCGCGATGCTTGCCGTCTGGTTGGTCCGGTTCAGGATAAGGCCGGGGACCTGAACTTCCTCACCTTGAATGGGCGCAAAATTTCGCCGCGACAGGGCGCGGAGCCGGGCGAGCAGCTCCTCGATTTCAAACGGCTTGACCAAATAGTCGTCGGCGCCAGCGTCCAGTCCATTGATCCGGTCCTGCAGCCCGTCCTTGGCGGTCAGCATCAGGATGGCGCCCATGTATCCTTCCTTCCGCAGCTGCCGGCAAGCCCAGACGCCGTTGCCCTCCGGCATCATCCAGTCGAGAATCAGAACGTCGTAATTGGTGGCCTCGGCATACTCGCAGGCTTCCCTGCCAGTAGTGACCCAATCCGCGGTATGGCCGCCTTTTTTCTTCAGCATGTGCACGACCAGCTCTCCCAGCCGCATATCGTCTTCTGCCAGCAATATTTTCATCCATATCCGATCCTTTCCCGCATCTATATAGATTGAACTAAAGTTTTGCATCAAGCTTCCTGCTAAAAAAGTCTAATTCGGCCTGAAACATTTCTTTCTTTAGTTCATTCGATCTAGCTCCTGAAATAGTGCCGGTGTTAAAGTTTAATAAGAGCATACTTCCGGCGGATAAACCGAGTCAAGAATCGGTGGCCGGCGGGTGCTTCAACCTGCCCTTTCAGCTTGGGTGCAAGCCATGGTTTGGGGGCTAAGCACGATTTTGAGGACTCTGCATATCACAAAAGCCCCAAAACCCAAGGCTTTGGAGCTCTTGAAGGTTTGGGGCTGATGACGAAGGTTGCATACCCCCGTTATACAACGGAGAGATGCGCTTTTTGATAATACGACGGGTTATGTAGTTAACTTCGCGTAGACGATGAAGAAAATCATGATCTCTCCGACGATGGCGTAATTGGGGACGGGGAAGATCAGGTCAATCACGAAGCAGCAAGCAAGAATCCCGAGCATAATAGCCAGATGATAGGGCTTCAGCCGCAAATGTTTGTGTCTGTACCGGTGAAACACCACAGAGGTCGATAAGAAATACAGGAGCACGGACCCAAACACGAATGCAAGCAAGAAGGAGTAATCCATCTGGTCTTTGTATAACAGCTGAATGGCTGCCGCGATCATGCTCATCGACAAATACACAAATAAGTGACCGTAAATAATCATTTGGCCGGCCGTGTGGATTTCCCGGCTTACCTTTTTGTCGATGTTATCGAAGTACTGCCACCACATGGCAATGACCAGAAGGCTGGTAAAAGCGACGAACAAGACGGACGGCAGATCCCAGTGATTAAATTGCAGCACGGCAAGGATACTAACGACCGATTCGCCTAGAAGAATCAAGGTAAACAGGGCGAAGCGTTCGAACAAATGGTGCGTATTGATTGGCGTTCTGACCAAGTGCCGGCGCCCCATTAAGGGAAGCAGAATATCTACCGCGATCCCCGCGTACAAGATGGCATACCGGATCCAGGAGTCGAAGAACAGCGAGCAGGCCGAGATCAGAATGCCGATCAAAAAGTGGGTGCCCAAATAGGAGGCGGTCACTTGCTGATGCGCCGCTTTGGCCCGATGGACGAAAAGATACTGCAGGGCCGTCAGCACCCTTGAGCCAATGTATCCTACAAAGAAGGGAACATAGTATTGGTCAAAAGCTGGGGATAAACTCGCCGTCATGACGAGAACGAACAACAGCTGAAGGATCATGAAGACCCTGTGAATTAAAATATCCTGGCCGAACCGGTTTACAAAGAGCGTTTGTCCTACCCAACCCCACCAGATCGGGATAAAAATCAACACGAATTTGCTCAGGTACTCCAAGGGAATGGTCCCGTGTTCCGCATGCAGCAGGACATGCGTTGCTTTGGACACGGCTGCGACTAAGAGAAGATCGTAAAACAGCTCCAGCCAGGTCACCTTTTTTTCAATCATAGCCTTATAGATCCTCTCCTTGATGTGATAAATGCCGTCAAATGAGTCAAAAGCGAATCCGCCGCTCATCTGAAGAATCAATTTATTATATCAATTTTCAAATCCCGGTCTACTACATTTTCGGAAATAGGACTGCAGGCTGTAACCGAAGTCCCGGATTGTTAAGCAGGGGTAAATACAACGGTCTTTTTTACTGATTTTTTGTACATTAAGGAGAAAAATATAGTTAATATAATTTTATATACACGAATAACATTATGTGCTATTCTAACGTTGCCAAAGGGATGTTATGCGTCAAGCATCGTTAGTCGATTGTCAATACGCTTCTTGGCTGCAGGGAGCACCGGATCAACATTGGACGGTCCTTAGCCTGATGGACGGGCATCATGGGATGCCGTGGTCCTTACCGGGTGATTTCATGCTTTTTGAAACTACGCATTGTAGTATAAATTATGGGAGGAATACATATGACAAAGAAGGTTGTTTTGGAACCCGCTGCTTTGAAATTTGCACAAGATACCGCCAATCCGCCGTATTTGTTTGATCTTGGACCGGAAAAAGGACGCGAAGCCGTAGACGAGGTTCAATCGGGCGACGTCCCGAAGCTGCCGGTTGAAATTCAGGATATCACCGTTGAGGGAGGGCCGAGCGGACAGGTTTCGGTCAGACTGCTTCGTCCCGAAAACGTTACAAATAAGCTGCCGGTCATTCTTTATATCCATGGCGCCGGCTGGGTGTTCGGTAATGCGCACACCCATGATCGCCTGATCCGGGAGCTTGCAGTCGGTGCCGAGGCCTGCGTCGTATTCCCGAATTACAGCCTGTCTCCGGAAGCAAAATATCCAACGGCGATCGAAGAAATCTATGCGGTTCTGACCTGGATTGCGGAACATGGGGAGGCTTACGGCCTGGATACGGACCGCCTTACCGTGGCTGGGGACAGCGTTGGGGGAAATATGACCGCTGCGATTACGCTGATGGCGAAAGAGCGCAAGGGTCCCGCCATTCATAAACAGTTACTGTTCTACCCGGTGACGGATTCAGGCAACGACACGGAGTCCTATCATCAGTTTGCGGAAGGTTATTTCCTGCGCCGGGACGCCATGGCCTGGTTCTGGGAGCAGTATATTACGAAGCCGAGCGATAAAGAGGAGATCTATGCTTCCCCGCTGCGGGCAACGCGCGAGCAGCTCGAAGGCTTGCCTCCTGCACTGGTCATTACCGCTGAAGCGGACGTTCTTCGCGATGAAGGCGAAGCTTACGCCAACAAACTGCGCGAAGCCGGCGTCCGGGTGACCGCTGCCCGTTTCCAGGGGGCCATTCATGACTTCGTCATGCTGAATGCCCTTGCGGACACGGCGGCGGCTAGAGGCGCGATCGCGCTGGCGAACGCTTGGCTCAAAGAATAGCAGGGGCGGTGAAAATAGCAAATGGCGACAACCATAGGCATTATGGTGGGGAGTTTAAGGGATCATTCGTATAACCGGATGATTGCGGATACGATCCCGGAGCTTGTAGATTCCGCACAATATGAATTCATCTCGATTGCGGATCTGCCCTTGTACAACGCGGATTTGGACCGGGAGGAAAGCCCGGAGTCTGTCAAGCGCTTCCGCGAAGCGGTTCAACAGGCGGACGGTATCATTATCGTGAGCCCGGAATATAACTCGGGCATCCCGGGTGTGCTGAAAAATGCGCTGGACTGGGCTTCAACCCCGACCAAAACCGCGGTCCTCATTCATAAACCGGCCGGGGTCATCGGTGCGACGCCGGGCGTTAAAGGGACGATTTTGTCGCAGCAGCAAATCCGGCAAACCTTGGACGCCGTTCAGTCTTATGTGATGCCGTTTCAAAAAATGTATATATCGCAGGCGATGGAGAAGGTTGATCCGGAGAGCGGTAAGCTGACCGATGAAACGACCCGCAGGTATGTACAACGTTATGTGCGGTCGTTCATTCAATGGGTCGATCAGGTACAGCAGATGAACGGGCAATAACCATTTTAATCAGGAGCTGAGGCTATTATGGGTAACATTGCGGTTTATGGATTCGGTCGGATCGGAAGGCAGCTGCTTCGGGCGGCGTTGGAACAAAACTTGTTTGTTCCTTATTCCATCTCCGATATCAAAGATGAAGCGACGCTGGCGGCGCTGTTTGAAGTGGACACCAACTACAAGCGCTGGCCTGAGAACGTATCGGGCGGCGAGGGCGCGATCGTGATCGGCGGCCGGGATATCCGGTATTTGAATTCGGCCAAGGAAGTGCCTCATTGGGGTGAGCTCGGCGTCGACCTGGTCGTCGACTGCACCGGGCGGGCCGTGACGCGGCCTGTGGCCGAACAGCACCTGGAGCGGGGAGCCAAACGGGTGCTGGTCAGCGGACCAAGCAAAACGCTTGATGACTGCGACGCCGTTCTGCTGAAAGGAATCAACCTCGACAGCTTCGATCCGGAAAAGCATAAAATCATCAGTATGGCGAGCTGCACGACGAATGCGCTGGCTCCGGTCGTCAAATTGGTCCGGGAAAACTACGGTATCAAATACGGCTTATTTTCCACGGTACACTCGTATACGAACACGCAATCGTTAACCGATCAGCCGATGAAGGACCGCCGGGATTCCTGGGCTGCGGCTGAAAACATCATTCCGTCATCTTCCGGCGCCGCCAAAGCGCTCAAGTTCATCTGGAACGATCTGCAGATTACCGGCAAAGCGTACCGCATTCCGACGCGTACAGGCAGCATTGCCGAGCTGAACCTGATCACGGAGAAGCCTTGTACCGTTCAGGAGATCAATGATATGTTCCGGCAGGCTGCAAGCGAAGGCGATCTGAAGGGTGTGCTCGACGTTTTGGAAGGGGAATGGGCATCGTCACGCATCGTTGCCGATCCGCATTCCTCAATTATCGACCTGCCGTTAACCCAGGTGCAGGGGGAAATGCTGTCCGTCGCCACCTGGT
Organism: Paenibacillus sp. S28; assembly: GCF_016624415.1. NCBI lineage: Bacteria > Bacillati > Bacillota > Bacilli > Caryophanales > Paenibacillaceae > Paenibacillus > Paenibacillus sp. S28. Next base: position 216,528 of record NZ_JACVTM010000008.1, read on the forward strand.
ACGATAACGAATGGGGTTATGCCTCCAGATTGGCGGAAGTTGCTGCTTATTTGGCAGGGAAATAGGATTGCAGTTACAGAAGACAAGGGCTGCCGGTGAGTGCCGGCGGCCCTAATTTGCTTGAGAAAGGGATGGATCGGATTCGCTCCGAAAAAATGGATTGACAATGAGAAGAACATCATTTATCTTTAATTTAAGATAAATAAATTCGAAATAAAAACCCGGATCCAAAAATCCTAAAGGAGCGATACAGATGTTCACACGCACGGCAGGTATTCATCACATTACGGCATTTTCAAGAAACCCCCAGGAAACGATTGATTTCTACAGCGGTATCCTCGGACTCAGCTTGGTGAAGAAGACGGTTAACTTCGATGATCCTACGGTGTATCACCTGTATTTCGGCGACCCGGCGGGGTCTCCGGGAACAATCCTGACCTTTTTCCCCTATCCTCGAGCCCGGCAAGGGCAGATTGGGGGCGGTCAGGTGGGCATCGTGACCTTTGTCATTCCGCCCGGGTCCATCGATTTTTGGCAGGAACGGCTGTCTTGGTTCGGACGGGATGCAGCAAGCAGCAAGCGGTTTGGCGAGAGCTATCTGCAGTTCTCGGATCCGGACGGACTACGCCTGGAGCTGGTGGAGCGGGAAGACGGAGCCGGGGGCGCAAGCCCGCTTGAAAGCATTTCGGATGACCAGGCCATCGAGGGATTAGGCGGTGCGGTTCTGTTCAGCGAGGCTTATGCCGACACGATCGACGTGCTGGAGAACCTTCTCGGACTGGCCAAAATCGGGGAAGACGACGGATACGCCCGTTTTCAAGCGACGGCCGAGCTCGGCAACCTGATCGATGTCCGTATGGAGAACATGGATGCGGGACATGGCACTGCCGGAACCGTACATCACATTGCCTGGCGGGCAAGCGATAACGCGGAGCATGAAGCGTGGAGGGAACGCGTGTCGGTCAATGGCTTTGACGTTACTCCGATTAAGGATCGCCAATATTTTAAAGCCATCTATTTCAGGGAACACGGCGGAATCCTGTTTGAGATTGCGACGGATCCTCCCGGATTCGCCCGGGACGAAGCCCCGGATGCGCTGGGACGCAAGCTGATGCTGCCGGAATGGTTTGAACCGCAGCGCGGTGACATTGAGGCCCGGTTAGAGCCGGTTACGACCGAGAAAGTATGGAATTGACCGCGAAACAGGCGGTGTGCGATATCGTGAGACAATCAGCATTTGGCTATAGGGCGGTGTAGTATCGCCGGCCATCGATGATCCCTGCAAGGACAGGGGTCATCTTTTTTTTAGCAATCTTTTGCCTGAACGCTAGACTTTATTGTGAGACATTGGCTTTTCACCATCTTTTCACCATCGCCCCGTACAATGACAGCATAACGGGAATGAACATACTTGAAACAAGGTGGACTGTATATGGCAAATTCCAAATGGATCAAATGGACGGCAGGCATGGCGGGTGTGGTCATGTTTACAGGTTTCGTTGGATATATCTCCAAATTTAATCCGGCCGACACTGCTAAAGGGAATGTGGCGAGCGCTTCCCCGATCTTCGGAGCGGGACAAGACGACTCAAGCGGCGATGTCGAGAACCAATGGCGGAGCGAAGATTCCGGCGGGGACGCAGGGTTCTCCGGGCAGGAACGCGGATTTATGGGCGGCCGCTCCCGGTCGGGCATGGATTTCGGCTCCGGGCAAAGCGGCAGCGGGGAAGGCTCCATGCGCACCCACGCTTCCTAGCGGCAGGCGCTGGACGGAGGTGATTGAAGATGCATACATTCAGAGCGATGAACACAGAATTCGTCACGCATGGACTGCCTGAGGCGGAGCAGAGGGAAGCGGAGTCCTGGTTTGCTTTTGTGGAAAAGCATTTGACCCGTTTCGATCCGGGCAGCGAGCTGTCCCGTCTGAACCGTTCGGCAGGCAGGCCGTTTATGGCGACGCCGATCCTGTTCGAAGCCGTCAGCGTGGCGGTGGATTATTACCATAGGGCCGACGGGTTGTTTAACCCTTTTCTCGGACAGCTCCTGTCTGATCTGGGTTACGGCCGAAGTTTCGGAGAGACAGCCGCGGAAGAGGAGGTTTCTTCACAGGCACCGGACCGAACGGAGGCTAATCCAAGGCCGCTGGGCGCTTTTGGCCCGGAGATCGGGGCCAAGCTGGACCCGCTGCTTCGCAGCATCGAGCTGCCACCGGCATGGTCGGTGGATCTCGGCGGCATCGCCAAGGGCTGGAGCGCCGAGAAGTTCGCGGGCATGATGCGCAGAAAGGGCATTGCGCACGGGGCGGTCAGCGCCGGCGGGGACATGATGCTGTGGGGCGGGGAGGACCGCCCGCAGCAGGTTAACATAGCGGATCCATTCGCTTTGGACCGCGACATTGACTCGCTCGTCATCCGCAGGAACGCGGGCGTTGCCACAAGCAGCCGGTTAAAGCGGAAATGGCTGGACAGGGAGGGACAAGAGCGGCATCACATCCTCGATCCCCGCACCATGATGCCTAGCCTGACAGATGTGGTGCAGGCGACGGTCATCCATCCGTCGCTGACGGCAGCCGAGGTCTATGCCAAATGCCTGCTGATCCTTGGCCTGCAGGCCGGGATTGCATGGCTTGAACGCAAACATCCCGCCGCGGCGGCTGTACTTGTCTGCGAAGACGGTTCCGTCTGTACGGCGGGATTCATCGAATCATATCGACAGGAGAATGGAAAGGAGGCGGGATGATGGCGGTCTTTCATCATTTCGGCAGCAGCATCAGTCAAATTTTATCGGTGTGGGTCACGACGAGGGCGGCGGGGCTGACCTCTTATATGCTCCTGTTCGCTTCTGTTGCGGCAGGACTGCTGCAGGGAGGGGCGTGGGCCAAAGGGCCGGTTAAAGCGAAGCTGAACATGGTGCATCAATGGTGCGGCTGGTTCGGTCTGTTATTCGGTATGGTTCACGGACTCGTTCTCCTGTTCGACCGGTATGTCGGGTATTCCTTGGCGGATCTTTTGATCCCCTTTAAGGTGAGCGGCGACCGGTTGTGGATGGGGCTGGGGATTTTGTCGCTGTACTTGATGCTGCTGCTGATCATCAGCTCGGATCTGATGAAGAAGCTCGGCAAAAAGGCTTGGCGCTTGATTCATTTTCTGGCGATGCCCACCTATTTGATGGCGCTGGTCCACGGAATCATGCTGGGAACGGACAGCCGGCAGGCTCCCGTGATTGTGCTCTATGCGGTGACCGGTGTGACGGCGCTGGTCCTGCTGGTGAACCGGATCGCCGCTTCGCGCAGAAAGGGCGGAGGGAGAATGATCGTGGTGCAGGAAGGCGGGAAAACCGGCATTAAACAGATCCCTTCTTCACGCTTATAGGACAGGCGGAGTGCTTCTGCGCTCCGCCTGTTAAGCATGATTCGGATGTTTTCAAGAGTTCATATTCGCGGGGTTCGGGCCATTTAGCGGCTGTTCGCCTGCCGTCCGGCGTAGTAGGGGGCGCCTGGATCGATGTCGAGCACGACGCGCTGCGGCTCGGCCAGCGCATATTGATGCTCGCAGCGCCAGCGCATCTCTTCGGTGAAGCCGATCGTTTCGCCGTCTTCGATCACGTCTCCCTGCCGGAATAAATAGTACGCCACATCCATCAGCTGGCCGGCCAGCTCGGAAGGGTCGAGGTCAAAGTAGTGGCATTGGACGTCGGGAATCCCGAGCGCCGCCAGCCCAAGCGAATCCATCAGCCCTTCATTGCGCCCGCTCCCGGTCCCTTCCACGTTATAGAAGCGGATGTTCATCGCGCCGTACAGCAGCTCGCCTTGTTCCACCGCCGCCAGGTACGCCCGCGGCTCGACAAGCTTGTCGCTGGCCCGGAAATAGACGGCGTCGCATGGAGCCGCCTCCAGCACGGCCCGCAGTACGCCGGTCATCAGCTGCAATCTGTCTTGGGGCATAAGGCCGGAAGCCATCAGGTCGGTGAGCAGCAGCGTATAACCGCATCCGCTGACGACTTCTCCTGCTTCTCTCCAGTGCCAGGACTGCTGAACGGCGGTGGCGTAGTCGCCTATCGGGCGGTTTTGGACCGGCATCAGGCTGGTTTGCGCCGGCATCTCGCCTTCCGAATAGGCAACCTTATAGTCCAGGTGAAAAAAGTGAAGCAGATCATCCGGACCGGGCTCATCCGGCTCCCACACCGCAAGGCCGGCATGTTCGCGTTCTCCGGCTTGCTGGGTGGAGCCGGTGTAACGCTCCATGCTTGCAAACAAACGGCTTCGGTCGATTTCCGGCTTGTGCCGATATTTCAGTTCGATCGCATATACCCGCGAGAAGCCAAAGCTTTGTTCTTCCTGAGCTACCTCACTCGTCATGTTCCTCTTCTCCTATCGATGTACTGTTCTCCATTCCTTATTGTAACGAATCTTTCCAATACGTTCCAGCTCATGCTCCGTATCCCGCCGGACAGGGAGAAGGAAATTTATTAATTCGGCGAATCGCTGGATGGCATAAAACCGCTGGCCGGCAATAAGTTATAAAAGGCCCGGCTGAAATCGGAATGCTCCGAAAACGCATCGGTCCCGGGACGTAGTTTTATGTCGAAAAAAGCACAATTAAAGAAGGGATATGATAAAACGCATCGAATAAAGAGAAGTGCATTTTTACCTCTATACCCAATTTTCAGGAGGATGTTTAATGATCGTTGTCATGATTGTGCTGTACCTAGCAATATATATCGCCATTTGCGGCGCGTATTTCCAGCTTGCCAAAAAGGCGGGCCGGGACGACATCGCGTGGTTTGCGTTTGTCCCGATTTTGAATTATATTCTCCAGTTGAAGCTGATCAAGGAGAGTGCATGGTGGATCCTGATCACACTGGTGCCGATTGCCAATATCGTGTTCGCCATTATCTGGCAGGTGAAGCTGCTGAACGCGTTCGGCAAGAATGGGGCCTATGTTCTTTTTGCCATTTTCCTGTCCCCGGTATATGTGATTCTGTGGATGGTTTGGGGCTATTCCAGCAAGACGACTTACCAGCTGTACAATCCGCCGGTTCCCCCAGGGCCAACAGCCGCTTTTTAAGCAGAAAACGTTCTTGGGCTCTGACCGGATCTTTGCTTACATACCGACAGAACTGAAGCGTGATTCTAAGATTTAACAACGAAGGGCATGATTCGTAATCGGGTCGGCCCAAATCATCGAGGTAAAAATGCACACAATGACCGTGACCGCTCCCGTTAGGGGGCGGTTTTGCATTTTCGGATATCGGAGGTGTTACCGGGCAAGGGAGCCCGATGCATAAAAAACAGGGGAAACAGCAAAATAATGGTAATCATTTCTCGAAGGAGTTTTCCCATTGTTTATTCAGCGGCTGAAAAAGTTTCTGTATACCTATCCCCGGCCTGAGCGGGAGCAACAACATCAGGATTCTCCTGAGGGGAAGCCCCTGAGCGAAGAACTATCCGACAGTCTAGAGCTGCTCAAACAATCCATGGGCAAAAATACGGATTTTGTCATCCATCATCTCGCAGACGATCAAGAATCGGACTATAAAGTCATCGTCAGCTATATCGAGGGCCTGGTAGATCCGCTGCTCCTTTCCAAATTGCTGGAAAACCTGAATCGCTTGAAGTTAGATCATTTGCTTCGGGCGGACAAGGCATCTGCCGATTGGCTCAAAAACCAGCTTGCCATGGGGAATGTTCAGGTCATCTGCACACAGGAAGATTTAATTCATTCGGTCCTGGACGGGAGGGCCGTCATTGTCGTTCAAGGCATGCGGGAAGCCTTCGCCGTATATATCGAAGGAGGTTCCCGGCGATCTGTAGAGGAGCCTTCCTCCCAGACGGTGATCCGGGGCCCGAAAGAAGGGTTTACGGAAAATATCACGACCAATATCGCCCTGCTCCGGCGAAAAATCAAATCCCCGCATTTGACCATTGAATCGCATATCATCGGAACCTATACGCGCACCAACGTATCCATCGCCTATATCGAAGGGATCGCAAACCCGGAGGTCGTCAAGGAAATGACGTCGCGGATCCAGAGTATTGAAATCGACGGGATTCTGGAGAGCGGGTACATTGAGGAAATGATACAGGACGGCGTTCAGTCGCCCTTCCCAACCATATATAATACCGAGCGGCCCGACACGGTCGCCGGCGGGCTGCTGGAGGGACTGGTCGCCGTCTTTGTGGACGGTACACCTTTTGTTTTAACGGCTCCCGTCACCTTTTACCGTTTCTTGACCTCCAGCGAAGATTATTATCAACGATTCGATATTTCTTCCTTTCTTCGCCTCGTCCGGATGATCTCGTTTTTCACCGCCCTGCTTCTCCCATCGATTTTTATTTCCTTAACCACCTTCCATCAGGAACTGCTTCCCATGCCGCTTTTGATTTCATTGGCCGCACAGCGGGAAATTACGCCGCTGCCGACGCTGGTCGAAGCGCTGCTGATGGAGCTGACTTTTGAAGTCATTCGTGAAGCAGGCGTCCGGATGCCGAGAGCGATAGGCCCGGCCATTTCTATCGTCGGCGCATTAGTGCTCGGTCAGGCCGCGGTCCAGGCGGGACTGGTATCGGCAGCCGTCGTGATTGTCGTCTCCTTTACGGCGATTTCCAATTTTGCACTTCCAGCGATTAACTTTGCTTCGTCCGTCCGCCTTCTCCGATTTGTACTGATGATATTTTCCGGAAGCTTCGGGCTGGTCGGGGTGCTTGGGGTATTGATTCCGCTGATGGCGCATCTGGCCTCACTCGAATCGTTTGGCGTACCTTATCTCATGCCGTCATCGCCTTTTAACAAAACGAACCAAAAGGACCAGATGATTCGGGCGCCCTGGTGGAAGCTGCGCACGCGTCCAGTAGGCATCGGGGACCAGAACCGGATGCGCCAGCCGAAAGACAAGAAGTCGTTCGCAGAACGTGAGGTCGGGCGTCCAAGGGATCCATTGGCCTAGGAAGGGGGATGGAGATGAAGAGAGGGATTGCCTGCTTGGTGCTGTTGGCTTGCCAGCTGCTTACGACAGGCTGCTGGAACCGGGCTGAGCTGAACGACCTGAGAATTACGGTAGCCGGCGGCATCGACCGAATAGGGGACAAATGGGAAATCAGCTATCAGACGATCATCCCGTCCTCCATGGCCTCCGGTACGGGCGGCTCGACCGGGATGGGCTCACAGCCGGCCATTTATGTGTTTTCCATGGTTTCCGATACTATTTTCGGCGCCCGAATGAAGAGTAATTTGGAAACCTCCCGAAAGCTGTATGTCGCTCACGCCAAAGTCATTGTGGTCGGCAGGGAAGCGGCAGAACGGGGGCTCGGCGAGCTGGTTGATTTGTTCCTGCGCAATTCGGAATCGCGTGAAAGCGTAGAACTGCTGATCACCGACGGTAGGGCGAAGGATCTGCTGAAGAAAATGGTTCCTCCCGAAAAGCTGCCGGGTGCGAGCTACAGCGATATTATGGGAAAAGAATCAAAATTTATATCGATTTTTCCGAAAAAAACGATCTTTGATTTGGCGCTCAGCCTGCATTCGGATGCCAAAAGCATCGGCATACCTGTAGCTACTTTTGTGGGTGAGGACACGGAAGAGAACAAGGCAAAATTGCATTCGCTCGATGTCCTCAAAGATACCTCCCCTCCGCTTTCCTTGAGGCTGACCCGCCTTGGCGTATTCAGCGGGGACCGGTTGGCGGGTTATCTGAGCGGCAGAGAAAGCATGGGTCTGTCGTGGCTTACCGATCAAGTGAAGGGGACCGAGCTATCCTTTCCTTGTCCCCAAGCGAAAAACAAGCATAATTCGATCATCATCACCTCTGCGAAAACGAAGCTCAGGCCCGTCCATGCCGGCACGCATTATACGATGCTGGTTAACGTCAAACTGAACGGAAATTTGATGGAATCCACGTGCAACAAGGATTTGTCCAAACCGGATGTCATCCGTGAAATGGAGAAGAGCATCGAAGCGGAAGTCCGCGACCAGATGTTTACCGGTTGGGATGCCGTGCGGCAAATGGGGATTGACGTGACCGGTTATGCCGACATCATTCACCGCAGTTTTCCTAAAGAGTGGAGGAAGATGCAGACCACCTGGCCTGATCAATTCAAACGCATGGATATTCAGGTTCAGGTCAAGGCAACCATCCGCCGGCCGGGTCTGATCCAGAAGACGATACAACAGATGAAATAACGTTTGCCGTAGGCAGCCCTAGTGAACTGGGTATGCAGAAGGAGTATCCTATGATTCGAACGACCCGTGCTTCTGAAATTGCCATATCGTTGTCTTTGTATGAAGTAGGAAGCACTACCCTGTTCCTGTTAGGGGGAGAGGCCAAGCAGGACGCCTGGATCGCCATGCTTCTTGGCGCCGGGGCAGGGCTGATACTGCTTCTGGTTTATTTGCTGATGTACCGCCTGGATGCGGAAAGGGATCTGTTCGAGATGTGCCGGCATTACTTGGGCAGCATATTCGGCTGGGTTGCTGCGTTTGCACTTACCGCTTATTTTGCTTATGAAGCCTCCCGAAATTTTCGCGATATCGGCGAATTGGCCGTTCAAACGATGCTGAACCGGACACCGATGTCGATCATTATTTTCATTTCGGTGCTTATCGGGTCGTACATCACCTATCTTGGGCCACGGGCGGCTTTCAGACTGGGCGTGATTTATGCCTATGTCATGGCGTTCGGATATGTATTGATCTTAGTCATGGTCCCTTTGACGGGGCTGCTGCACACTAAATTCATGTTTCCTGTCCTGGAGAACGGATTCGCTCCAGTGTGGCGGGCGGCCATGCCTAACATCGTATCGTTTCCTTTCGGGCAGACGGTCCTGTTTCTGGTTTATTTTAAATATGCTCAGAAGGGCAAACATCTCGGCAGGCTCACCATCGTATCCTTTCTGGCTACAGCTGTTTTTTTGACCGTTCTAAACCAGCTGGTTATTCTCGTTCTCGGTCCCGAGATTGCCACCATCGGCACGTATCCGCTGTTTATGGTCGTACAGATGATGGAGGTGGCCAACGTGATTGAGAGAGCCGACGCGCTGTTTGTCCTGCTCTTGTTCATGGGCATCGGCATGAAGGCTAATTTCTTACTGATTGGGGCAGGCATCGGCCTTCAGCGCATCACCGGAATCCGCTACAAGCTGTGGATCATCCCGCTAGCATTGACGGTATTTGGCCTCACGTATTTATCACCCACGTTTACGGAATATTTCAGGGCAGGTCTCAAGCTGACCATAGAGCAGCTGATGCCGATTACGCAGTTGGTGATTCCCGGGATACTGGTCATTGCGATGCTGATTGGCAAAAAGAAGCGGAAGCCGGCCTAGGCGAAGATTTCATTGGGATATGCACATAATCCCGCTGCGGAGGTGGATACCCTATCCGTATCTTTCCTAAAGGGGGATGAAAAATGGAACAACTGCTGCAATCGGAATCTTCAGCCCGGCGAATCCGCCGCGAGGCCATGCCTTACCACAGCCCGGAAGATTTAAACCGGGTGGTCGAAGCCGCCAAGGATGCGAGGTTAGCATTGCTCGGCGAGGCTTCGCATGGGACGTCCGAATTTTATACGACCCGCGCCGAGATAACGAAGCGGCTGATCGCAAGCAAGGCGATCCGGTTTGTAGCTGTGGAGGGCGACTGGCCTTCCTGCTACGAAGTCAACAAGTACGTCAAGGATTTGGAGGATAACGAAGCCAAAACGGCGGCAGAGGCGCTGCGGGCATTTCACAGATGGCCGTCCTGGATGTGGGCCAACCGGGAAATGGAAGCGTTCATCGAATGGCTCAGAAGCTATAACTTGGAGCGGCCCGCCGGGGAACGGATCGGCTTTTACGGCCTCGACGTATACAGCCTGTGGGAATCCATGCAGCATATCGTCGATTATTTGAAGCAAACGGAGTCGCCTCTCCTGGATACGGCGCTGCAGGCGTTCGGCTGCTTTGAGCCTTATGGGGACGACTCGCAGTCCTATGGCATTTCCGCCGGACTGATCGGGGAAGGCTGTGAGGAGGAGATCGTGGCGCTGCTGCATGAAATGCAGCGCACCAGGCTCGGCCATCCGCAGAGCGAAGCGGAGCTGAACGCCATGATGAACACGATGGCGGCCGCCGACGCGGAGCACTATTACCGGACCATGGTCCGCGGAGGACCCGATTCCTGGAACGTCCGGGACCGTCATATGGTTCGGGCGCTCCGGCAGCTGCTCGATTATCACGGGCCGGATGCCCAGGCTGTGCTGTGGGAGCATAATACCCATATCGGGGACGCCCGCGCAACGGACATGGCGGCTGACGGCATGGTCAACGTAGGTCAGCTCGTCCGCGAATATTACCGTCCGGCCCAGACGTTCAGCGTCGGCTTCGGCACCCATCACGGGCATGTACTGGCAGGCTCGGCCTGGGGTGCGCCCGTGGAAGTCATGGAAGTTCCGGCCGCCATCCGGGGCAGCTGGGAAGACCTGCTGGCCCGTGCAGGCGGAGGCGAGAACATGCTATTGCTGTTCGACGCCGATACCCAGCCGGAGCTGCGGGAGGTATTCGGTCACCGGGCGATCGGCGTCGTCTATGACCCCGGGTATGAGCTGGGGAATTACGTTCCGTCGCGCATGTCGATGCGTTACGATGCGTTCGTCTTTATCCATGAAACCCATGCGTTAGAACCGCTGGCACTGCCGCTGATGGTTTGAAGGTTCATATTAAAATATGCAAAAGCCGCCTATGATGGATCAAAGGCGGCTATTTTCATAGACACCCCAAGTTCATTCCGTGTTCACACGAAGTACACAGGGTGCCTTTATAATGACGGATGTAGAGAGAAATAAAAAGGTTAGGCAGGGTCCAAGCTGCGATGTATACGGAGCATTCCCGTACCGGATCAAGAACATGTGATAACATGGAATCAACGAAACCGATCCATGGATAAGCAGCGACATCACACAACATAGATACAGATGCGGAGTGAACGGGATGAGACGTAAAATCTTGCTGGTAGAAGACGATATGCTGATGCGCGAATTTATTACCGACTATTTCAAAAAGGAGCAGTGGGACGTTTATGAAGCGGAGAACGGGAAAATCGCGCTGGAGAAGTTCGAGGAAGTAGCCGTCGATCTGGTCGTGCTCGACATTATGATGCCGGAAATGGACGGCTGGTCGGTATGCCGCCGAATCCGCGAGAAGTCGGATGTACCGATCATCATGATTACCGCCCGGTCCGATGATGACGACCAAGTGATGGGCTTTGAGCTCGGAGCCGACGAATATGTGACCAAACCGTTGAGTCCCCGGGTACTCGTCGCCCGGGTAACCGCTTTAATGAAACGAACGGAAGGAACTGTTGGGCTGAGTCCTGATGTGCTGGTATATGGAGCAATAACGGTAAACCGTGCGGCACATACCGTAACCGTAGAGAATGTCAAATTGAATCTGTCTCCGAAAGAGTACGAGCTGCTGCTTTACCTCATCAAGAACTATGGCAGGGTTCTGGCCAGGGAATCGATTTTGGATGCGGTGTGGGGATACGATTACTTGGGGGATGTACGGACGGTGGATACCCATATTAAAAAATTAAGAGCCAAATTGGGAGACGAAGGACGGTATATCCGGACCATGATTCGTGCGGGCTATAAATTCGACATGGACGAATGAGACGTCGCAGCGTTGTGTTTAAACTGTTTGCCGTCACATCCGTGCTGATTTTGCTGGTGTTTTCCTTGGTTATGCTGGCGGAAGGATTGTTCTTCGAGCGGTTTTACCGATCCTCGAAACTGGAGGCATTGGATCGCGGGATGAGTCAGTTCGCCCGGCAGTTTAAGCAGATCGAAGCGGACGAATTCAAGGTCTCGCGGCTTCTCGGTGAATTTATGAACGAACATGATGCGAGTGTCTGGGTTCTGACACGTCAGTTTCAGCGGAACGCTATCAATCCGTACTATATAGTGCTGCAGGCGGCCAACAAAGTGGTGACCCTTCCCATTCCGGCGGAAGGGATGACAACCGACGAGATTCCGGGCGGGATTCGGTTCGGAGGGATGCTGACGGTCGACGGCATTTTCATGGACGAAGACGACACCATTATGCAGCCTGTTGATTTTCAACCAGTGGATCAAGAACCGGAACAGGGGTTGACACGGGTAACCGGCAAGGTGACGGACTTCATGCTTCCTGAGCAGCGTTCATACAATCCGTTGTACCAGGACGCTTTGGCCGATGACGTACTAAAGGATTGGAACGGCCAGGGGGTTCCGTATGAGCAAAAACTGCAAAACGGATCGAAGTTTCAGCAGAGTTGGAAAGATCCTTGGAGTGGAGTTCAGTATGCGGTCATGATGCAGCCCTTGACAGACGGAGGAGGGAGCCGGTATTTGATGGCGATGACATCGATGCAGCCCGTCGGGGAAGCGGTGGATATTTTAAAGAAATATTACATTGTCATCGCGCCGATTATTCTTGTTCTCGTGATTCTATTTTCACTGATCTATTCCAGGATGATCGCCCGTCCGCTCATCACGCTGAGCCGGACCGCTTCCCGCTTGGCGCGGCTGGATTTCACCGGACAGCCGGAAATCCGGTCCAGGGACGAATTCGGGGAACTGTCCCGTCACTTGAGTTCGTTATCCCACAACCTGGATGCGGCCTTGAGTGAGCTGAACCGCACGAATGAACGGCTTCAGGAGGAACTGACGGAGAAGCTAAGGTCCGAGGAGCTGCGCAAGGAGCTGGTCGCTAATATTTCGCATGAGCTGAAGACGCCGCTCGGCATTGTGAAGGGATTCGCGGAAGGGCTTCAGGACGGAGTCGCGGCCGAAAAAAGGGAGAGGTACCTGTCGCTCATCGTGAACGAAACCGATCGGATGAACGCGCTTATCATGGATATGCTGGAGCTGACCAAATTTGAAGTCAAGGCTGTGAAGCTGCATCCGGTAAATCTGTCCCTGCCGGATTTGGCAGAGAGGGCGTCCGCTTCTTTTGCAAGGCAGCTTGAACAAAAGCGGCTTGAATTAAAGCTGGAGACCGATTCCCTGGAAATATGGGTGCAAGCGGATCCCAGGCGGATGGAGCAGGTGCTGCTCAATTTGCTGAGCAACGCGATACGTCATGCCGTAGAAGACAGCGTGATTACTGTGAGGATTCACCGGTCTTATCCGGAGCAAATTACGACAGTGATCGAAAACGCCGGACCGCATATCGCGGCAAGCGATTTAGAGCGGATCTGGGACCAGTTCTACCGGGCCGAGCGCTCGCGTGACCGCAAATCGGGAGGAACCGGTCTTGGGCTTGCGATCGTGAAGCATATTCTGGAGCTGCATGGCGCAAATTTTGGCGCCGTGAATACCAACGAAGGCGTTGCATTTTATTTTACATTAAACGAATCCAAAGGAGACGCGTAGTCATGACCATTAAATCGATCTATTTGGCTTCTGCACTACTGTTATTACTAATGACCAGTGCGTGCGGGGCGAAAAATACGGCGGCACCGGATAGCGGATCTTCGTCTGCCGGAGCAGGTCAGGAAAGCTCTTCTGCGGCTCAGGTGCCGTCAGCAGGAGATGAAGATGAACAGGGCAGCGATGCAGGGGACCAATCGGGGACGGAAAATCCAGCAGGTAGCGGAGAGAGTGAGAATGCTGCCGGAAGCTCTGACGATCACTCCGGCGCCGATTCGGGCGCCGCAGGTAACACGGAGGCGCAGACGCCGGCTAATTCCCAAGATGAAGGATTAAAAGACGGCGGGCCGTCTGGAGAGGAAGACGCGGGTAAAGCCATTCTGATCATTATAGATCAAACTGCGAAGCCGACAACGGGCAACAGCTTCGATTTCGTGATCAACAAGCTGCCTGAAGGTTATATGCTTACAGAGATGCAGTGGGTATCGGCTAAGCACCAAATCAAGAATACGCTCCAGGAGGCCATAGAACATGGGCAAAACGGAGAGGATGGTTTTTACATCAGCGGCGATGGTCAGTTCATGGGCTTCTTCTATCCCGATGAATTGAAGGGAGAAGAAGGCCAAGTGAAATTTGCATTCACGAACGATCAGGGCAAAACATTAACCTGGCAGAAGACCATTACGTTGAAATGATCCGATGAAGCGTTCGAAAACTAGAAATGGACAATTGTAATGGTTTGATGGATCAGAAAAGCGGCCCAAGGGGATTTCCCGGCGGCCGCTTTTTGCGTGCAAAGGAATTCCCTAAGGTTCTAGGAATCGGCAGCACTCCGTAAACAGGGCAGGAAATTGGGCATACGCTGCCGAAAACAATTAGGCGTCCAAGATCCAACCGGCGGGTGTTTACATCATCCGGAAAGGGAAGGAAGGACTGAACAGCCTGTGTTGAAAACTTTTTTTGAAGATATGTCGATCCGGGTTTCGTCCGTTCGTCGTCTATATAGAAACCATGAAAAAGGAGATTATTCTCATGCACACTGTCATTTCAAAAGACGGAACCAAGATCGCTTACGACCGGACCGGGAGGGGGCCTGCGCTCATCCTGGTGGCGGGAGCGTTCAGCTACCGCAAATTTCCGGCACAGGTCCAGCTGGCCCAGCTGCTGTCCAGTCAGTTTACCGTATATAACTACGACCGCCGCGGGCGGGGAGACAGCGGGGATTCCCAGCCTTACGCCGTGGAACGCGAGATCGAGGATTTGGAAGCGGTCATTGAAGCGGCCGGAGGCTCCGCGTATGTCTGGGGGCTGTCCTCGGGAGCCGTATTGGCCCTTGAGGCAGCCGCCGGAGGGGCGGCCATCACGAAGCTGGCCCTCCACGAACCGCCGTTTGTGGTCGATGCCTCGGACCGGAAGCCGCCGCAGGACTTTATACCGCAGGTGACGGAGCTGATCCGCAGCGGGCGGCGCGCCGAGGCGATTAAGTATTTTATGACCAAAGGGATGGGAGCCCCCGGGTTCGTCGTCAGCATGATGCGAATGATGCCGAAGGTGTGGGCGAACCTGATGGCGGTGGCCCACACGCTGCCCTACGATGCCGCGCTGCTTGACGGTTACTGGGACGGAAAGCCGCTGCCTGCTGAACAGTGGAGCCGCGTGACAATGCCGACGCTTGTTCTGGAAGGGCCGGACAGTCCGGTCTCCCTCCGCCATGCCGCCGGTGCGCTGGCTCAAGGACTGCCTAATGCCATCCTGCTGAGTAAGAAGGGGCTCGGCCATACGAAAAAGCTGGACGCTCCGAAAATTGCGGCGGAGCTGTCCGCATTTTTTGCAGACAAAGCGCAGGCATCCGGCATGTAAAGGTAGGTTTGAACGATCCAGACCAAAAGAAAAAAATTAAAAAAAAAAATGAAGCGCTGATGTCGATTTCAGTCTCTCCCGTTCGTCGAAATGATAGAAGCTGAATTAGGGAAGCTGTGAAGAGCACGGCGGCGGCTTCATCCAATCCTAGGAGGAATAAAACATGAGATTTATGATGATCGTCAAAGCTACAACGGATTCCGAGGCGGGAGTTCTGCCAAGTCCGGAGCTCATCGAAGCCATGCACCGCTACAACGAGGAGCTGGCCAGAGCCGGCGTCCTGCTGGGAGGCGATGGCCTGCATCCGAGCTCCAGTGCAATCCGCATTTCTTATCCGGAGCCCGGCGGCAAACCGAAAGTGGTTGACGGGCCGTTCACCGAAGCCAAGGAGATGATCGCGGGATACACCCTGATCGAAGTCAAATCGAGAGAGGAAGCGATCGAGTGGGCGCTGCGGATGCCGGATCCCCACGGATTTGGGCAGGGTCAAATTGAGCTGAGACAGGTGTTTGAGGTGGAGGACCTGACGGATAATCCGGAAGCGATCGCCAAGGAGAACGCGCTGAGACAGCAGCTGGAGGAGCAAAGAAAAGCGTGACTTCATCCCAAACGCACCGGACCATTGACGCCATCTGGCGGATTGAATCCCCGAAGCTGATCGCCGGCCTGACGCGAATGGTCCGGGATGTGGGCCTGGCCGAGGATTTGGCCCAGGACGCGCTGGTGATCGCCCTTCAGCGGTGGCCGGAAAGCGGCATTCCTGACAATCCCGGCGCCTGGCTGATGACGGCGGCCAAACGGCGGGCCATCGATCTGCTCCGCAGAAACAAGCTTCGGGATGAGAAATACGCGGAAATGGCGCAGACGACGGAATTGTATACCGAAGATGACCTAGAGCGGAATATGGACGGGGAGATTGGCGACGATCTCCTCCGTCTGATCTTTATGACCTGCCATCCGGTGCTGTCGCAGGATGCCAGGGTTGCGCTGACGCTTCGCCTGTTATGCGGCCTGACCACGGATGAAATCGCCCGTTCCTTTTTAACGGCAGAATCGACCATCGCCCAGCGGATCGTCCGCGCCAAACGAACCTTAAGCAGCCGGAAGGTTCCTTTTGAGGTTCCGGAAGGAGAGGAGCTGCAGGAGCGCTTGAGCGCTGTGCTTGAGGTCATCTACCTGATGTTTAATGAAGGATACTCGGCGACGACCGGAGACCATTGGCTCCGCCCGCTGCTCTGCCAGGAAGCGCTGCGGCTTGGACGCGTTCTGGCCGAGATTGCCCCGGAGGAGCCGGAGGTTCACGGATTGGTGGCTTTGATGGAAATCCAGTCCTCCCGTTTCAAGACCCGGGTCAGCGCTTCCGGCGAGCCGGTGCTGTTGATGGACCAGAATCGGGCGCAGTGGGACAGGCTGCTTATCCGCCGCGGGTTGGCGGCGCTGGAGCGGTGCCGGAAGCTGGGCCGCCCGCTCGGTCCTTACGCACTTCAGGCGGCGATATCCGTCTGTCATGCGCAGGCGCCAACTGCAGCAGATACGGATTGGGCCCGCATCGCTGCCCTCTACGAGGCGCTCTCCAGGGTGGCGCCCTCCCCGATCGTCGAGCTGAACCGGGCGGTGGCCATTTCGATGGCCTTCGGTCCGGCATTCGGACTGCAGCTCGTCGATGAACTGATGCACGAGCCTGCCCTGACAGAGTATCACCTGCTGCCGAGCGTCCGCGGCGACCTTTTAGCCAAGCTCGGAAGGATGGACGAAGCCCGCTCCGAATTCGAACGGGCGGCCGCCATGACCCGCAATAGCCGTGAGCAGCAGCTGCTCTTGAAGCGGGCTACGGAGTGCGGCGGTTCACCAAATTAATTATTTTGCTGCTGTATGTCGATGAAGGACGTTCCCATTCGTCGTCATAGCAGGTGGAAGAATAAGAAGGGCAGGAAATCGCGGCCTTCGGTCTTCCTCCAACAAGGAGGGAAACGTTCATGAGATTTATGTTGATCGTCAGGGCAAACGGGCTGTCAGAAGCAGGTATTTTACACACGCACCGGTTCGAAGAAGGGATGGCTGAATATCGCAAGGCGCTGGCGCAGGCAGGCAAGCTCCTCGCTGCCGAGGAGCTCCAGCCCAGTTCAAGCGGGGTCCGAATCCGGCTCACCGGCCGGGACGCGAGTCCGGAGGTCAACCCCGGTCCATTCCCGTTGGACCATCGGCTTATCGCGGGATACGTAGTCATCGAGGCGGAAACGGCGGACGAGGCGGTGGAATGGGCGATGAAGATGCCGGTACCCGCAGGCTGTGAGGGCAGCGAAGTAGATGTCCGCGAGCTCAGGGAGTGGGTGCAGGAAGACCGGAATCCTAGGGTGTTGGCCCTGGAAGCCGACCTGCAGGAGCAGGTCCGTATGCTGAATCAGATGCAGAAATTTTTATAAGCAACCCATTCATCGTTGACAAAGGAGCGAATTATAAATGAGTCAGGAAGTCGTCGATTATATTGAGGCGTTGAAAGAACCGTGGCAAAACGAGCTGTCCACCCGTCTGCGTGAAGTGGTCCATCAGGCCTTGCCGGACGTGAGCGAGCGCATCCAGTACAAGAAACCCCATTTTTTGAAAAACGGAAAATACGCTGCCGTCATCTCCGCCTCGAAGGATGCGGTCAGCTTTACGATCTTTAATGCGGACGGGCTGGACCTCCCGGAAGGCATGTTTGAGGGACCGGCGGAAAGAAAAACGATGAAGCTGCGCAAAGGGGACTCGTTTGATGCCGGCCAGCTGTCGGCTTGGCTCAGCCAGGCTGCCGAAACGCTGTAAATGTTATCCTTAGACCCGACGCGATATGGAAACCCAAACCCTTGAATGCCAAGGGTTTTTTTGTTTTTTTTCGCAGAACCGGGAATCATTCGGGCAGGATGGGACACCCTATAACAGGTCCAGGATTGACCGCCATATTATGCTTCTTGGAGTGGTTAAAGAGCTGATGAACCGATTCAAGTCTCGTTATGCCCGTTATATTGCCGCCGCCCTGTCGACTGCATTGATTGCAGGCGCGGTCCTGCTCTACCGGAACCTTCCGGCCAAGCTGCAGCCCGAAACCAAGCCGCATTCGGTGACACAAAAAGTGGTTAAGCCCCAGCGCGAAAAAACGATTCCCGAAAAACTCGAGGAGCTCGACCGGACTTATCCGTTTGGGGAGCCTCACGAGGGCAGTGCCAGGTCCTATTGGGGGGCCGGAAAGGGCAAAAATCTCATTGTCGTTCAGCTGGAATCCTTTCAAAATTTTGTGCTGAATGCGTCGGTTCATGGACAGCAGGTAGCACCAGTTATGAAAAAGCTGTCCAAAGAAAGCTTGTATTTTCCATACATATTCCAGCAAATCGGAGTAGGCAATACGTCAGACGCCGAGTTTGCCGCCAGTACGTCGATCTACCCCATCGGGTTTTCAGCCATGTCTACAACGTATGCCGACCGAAAGCTACCGAGCCTCGCCAAGCTGATGGGCAAGAATCATTACGTTACGGCGACGTTCCATGTCAATGACGTGACCTTCTGGAACCGGGACCAAATGTATCCGGCGCTGGGGTTTCACGCGTATTATGACAAGCCCTATTTCAGCAAGGTCAAATTCAGCCGGTTCGGGGCGTCGGATGAGGAATTGTTCCGGGTCGGTATCCGTAAAATGAAAACGATGCGAAAGCTGGACAAGCGGTTCTACGCCCAATTCGTCACCGTGACGAGCCATTCTCCCTATAAAATCAAAGAAGCCGACAAGCGTCTTCATCTTCCCGACGACTTCGCCGATGGGCGCCTCGGGGACTACTTGACGGCCATCAACTATTCCGATTATGCCTTGGGGACTTTTATCGACAAGCTGAAAAGATCGGGGCTCTGGGATACTAGCGTAGTCGTGATCTATGGAGACCATTTCGGCCTTCATAAAAGGTATCATCGCCCCGCCACCGTCAGCAAAACCCTCGGCATTCCGTACCATAAGCACATCAGCACGTACAACGTGCCGCTGATCATCCACCTGCCCGGCCAGCACGAAGGTAAGAGGATCGAGCGGACCGGAGGGCAGATCGATATTTTGCCCACAGTGGCCAATGTGATGGGCATTGATTTGAAACAGGAGAATTTTACCGCATTCGGCCACGATTTGGCCAACGTCGATCACAATATTGTCGGATCGCGGTATTACATGCCGGCCGGCTCCTTTTTTAATGACGACATCGTGTTTGTCGCTGGAAAAAACGGATTTGAGGACGGAAAAGCATACGATCTCCGAACGCTGCTGCCGGTGCAGAACGTCGAGCGGTATCGACCGGACTTTGAATTTATTCAAAAGCGGATGGGGCTGTCGGACCGGTACGTGAAGCGTCTGCCCGCCAGGCCAGGCGTCAAGCTGGAATCCCAGTCGAAACAGGAGCCCGCGGGGGCCAAAGCGCCGCCTAAAGCGGAAACCGGGCCGGGAGCTAAGCCGGGTGAAAAGCAGGCAGTCAATGATGGGCCAGCCGGCCCCCGTGCCAAGCCAAGTCCAAACGGAAAAGCGGGGAAGGACGGAAGCATAGAGCGCATCAAGCAGCCTGCAGCGGATCATCCGGCACGGTAGGCGGAACATTCAACGGCATGGATTCGTCATACCAAAAAACAGCGGCCCCACCGGATGCACCGGGGACCGCTGTTTTGCCGTTAAGGGGAGTGCAGCCTGGCGGAAATCGGAACTTACTCCGCCGAATCCGATCCGGAAGCGCCGGCGCTTCCGTCTGCCGGCGGCTGGCCGCCCCGGTCCCCGGGCACACCCTGCCCGCCCGGCATCCCGGCTGAGGCGCCTTGGCCTTGACCGCCGCCCATCTGCCCTTGAGGGAACTGCCCGGGCTCGAACGGCCGGTGCACCATCTCTCCTCCGAGGTGAGCGGTGTACATCACCAGGACGACGGCTGCAAGGGTCACCACGAGGTACAGCGGGTTTCTGCCGATGTCCCGCTTTTTCCAGAGCCCAATCGCTCCGCGGACGATGCACAGCGCGATCGCCAAATACATCGTATAGACACCGTACATTGCATGAGTTTCCACGTTCGGATTGCGCATCATTTTCGGTCCGGTCAGTACCGCAGCGACCGTGCTGACCGTGCCGATGATGAGACAGATGAGGGCTGCGGAATGCCACTCCCGTTTTTTCCAGATCAGTGCAGCCAGATCAAACAGCAAGCTGAACAGCAGGAGCACGATCGGAAAATGCGTAATGATAAAATGCTTGTTATCCCATAAATAATTCATCACCATTCCTCCTCAAGTTTAATTAACACTACATAATGTAGTTTTATGTTTCCAAAAAAACGCCGCTGCCTGATATGAAACGGCAAGGCGTTGTTTTACCGCTTTATCCAATGCCAAATACGACGAATACGAATGCGATCAGTGAGACGATGCAGGGGATAAGCGGCGGACGCAGCGGCGGCTTAAAGTGCGGATCCACCAGCAGCTTCAAGCGCAGATTGATCGCATTGTCGGCAAACGAAGCGCTGCTCGGTACCAGCGTGGCGGACGTTCCCCGCTTCAGCATCACGAGCAGGGCACTGCCAAGATCGGCGACGCTCCCGGTGGCGCGAACGGCCTGCCGGTCGGCCATCAGCTCGATCAGCATTTTGTATTTGCCGATCAGCCAGCGGTAGATCGGTATGTACCAGAACGTGGTGCCGACCAGCGTCAGCAGAAAAATTTTAAGCGGATGCCTCTCGCTCAAATGGTACTTCTCGTGAGCCATGACGGCCGCGAGTTCGCTCTCGCTCAGCTCGCATATGAGACCTGTCGACAGGACGATGCGGGGCCGCAGCAGTCTCACCGTCATGGCTACCTGATCCGGATGATCGATCACAGTTAAAGCTTGGGGACCAAGACCGTGCTCTTCGCCGATCGCCTGTGATAAGTCGGGATCCAGGCAGCGGTGCAGAAGCTTCCTCCAGCGGAACGAAGCGATGCCTTCCCGGAGCCAGACGGCAAGCGACAGCAGGAGCGAGGTAAGCAGCAAAAACAGCATGACATTGATCCGGACCGGGAACCCGATAAATCGCAAAAATTCAATGCAGACATTAAAGAGGTTCGCCGGCATACGGACATGGAAAATAAACTGAACCACAAACAGCGTCATCTGCACGTAGACCAAGCCGGCCGTCAGCATGACAAAGGCGAGCATCCCTTTCGATCGCTTTTCCCACATGGCTTACCGATCCTTTTTCCATTGTTTGATTTGCTTCTCCAGCTGGTCGAGCAGGTCGGGGTCCACCTGTTCCATCGCATCGATCATATGGGCGACGGCCCGGGAACCGAACTCCTTAACCAGATCGTAGGACAGCTCTTTCGATTGTTCCTCCAGAAACTGCTCCTTCGTCAGAACGGGGCTGTACACGTAAGATTTCCCCTGAAGCTTCTTCTGCAGAATTCCCTTGTCAACAAGCCGGTTCATGACCGTCATGATCGTGTTGAAGCTCATGGGCTTGTCTTCGCTGATCTTGGCGTTCACTTCCTTGATGGTCACCGCCTCCAGGCGGCTCCAGATCACGTCCATGACCTTGGCTTCAAGCGGGCCGAAGAATCGCTCCAATCCCCGTCCTTGATAATTGAACTTGTTCATCTTCATACAGCGCACTCCCTTTACACTACAAATTATAGTGTTATGTCGGTATGCCCGTCAACCAGGACCGGAGGACTGGCTCTCCAGGCCTTCAACGCCTGCATAACCTGTGCAGCTAAAGGATATGATTTCAAGAAAAGTTCTTCTAGCAAACGGACGATGCTGTGATACAATAGGTAAGTCGTTTTTTTTGGCATACCGTAGGGAGGGAGTCACACCATTCATGAAACAGGTGCCGTTTATCGCCGTGGAAGGGCCCATTGGAGCGGGGAAAACCACGCTGGCTGTGATGCTGGCAAACAGATTGGGCTTTCCGGTGGTGAAGGAAATTGTGGAGGAAAATCCGTTCATCGAGTCATTTTACGAGAATATGGAGGACTGGAGCTTTCAGCTCGAAATGTTCTTTCTGTGCAGCCGGTACAAGCAGCTCACCCATACGGTGAACGGCTATATCGGCAAGGGACAGCCGGTGATCTCCGATTATCATATGTATAAAAACCTAATTTTTAGCGAAAGAACGCTGCACGGCGTCGAACGGGAGAAGTACCGGCAAATCTATCAGGTGCTGACCGGCGATCTGCCGAAGCCAAACGTTATTATTTATATCAGGGCCAGCCTGGATACGCTGCTGCAACGGATCGCCCGGCGGGGCCGCCCTTTTGAAGAAGGAATGGATCCCGCCTATCTCAAGCAGCTGATCGAGGACTATGATGCCGCGATGGGCAAGCTCAGTGCCGGCACAGACGGTGCATCGACGGTACTGCTGACGATTAATGGGGACGAAGTTGATTTCGTCAAGAATGAGGAACAATTTGAAACGATAGCCTCGCAAATAAAGGAGCTTGTGTATGAATCCATATAATATCCCGGATAATGCGGTCATTACGGTGGCGGGCACGGTGGGTGTCGGCAAATCGACGCTGACGGCGGCGCTGGCCGGTTCGCTCGGCTTTAAAACCTCGCTGGAGCAGGTGGACGACAATCCATACCTGGAGAAGTTCTACCACGATTTTGAGCGCTGGAGCTTCCATCTTCAAATCTATTTCCTGGCCGAGCGGTTTAAAGAGCAGAAGCGCATGTTCGAACTCGGCGGTGGCTTTGTCCAGGACCGTTCCATCTATGAGGATACCGGCATTTTCGCCAAAATGCATGCGGATAAAGGGACGATGTCGGAAACGGACTTCCGTACATATACCAGCCTCTTCGAGGCGATGGTGATGACACCTTATTTTCCGCATCCCGACGTTCTGATCTATATCGAAGGGAGTCTGCCGTCCATTTTGTCCCGAATCCGGGAACGCGGCCGCGAGATGGAAATCCAGACAGACGTGTCTTATTGGGAAGAAATGCATGAACGGTATACGGCCTGGATTAACGGATTTCATGCCTGCCCGGTGCTGCGCCTGAACATCGAGGATTATGATGTGCACGACGAGCGGTCCATGTCCGACATTTTGACGCAAGTGGGTCGAACGATTGCAGGCACGCCGGCAAAATTATAGTTATAAAGGAAGACGGATCATGCCAGTAGGTGTGGTCCGTTTTTTTAGATTATAAACGATCAGCGGAGCTGTCCAGCTCTCTCAACGGTTAACGGACGAAAGTACCGGCGGGAACATCATGAAACGCGCGTCTCCCCCGGTTAAGCAGCAGGAACACGATATACAGCAGGATCATTCCGTTCGGAATCAGAACCAATGCGGGATACGGCGGCTCCGGGACGTTCCACCATGGGTCCGGAACCAGGATGATCAGATGGGTCAGCTCCCACGGCAGCAGCTTGAGGCAGGTCCGGCCGGCGGCCTGGATGAAGGAAATGCGCCCTCCGTCCCTGCGGGTCACCGAGAGCCGCAGCAGCTTTTTGCCTAACGTCGCGCCGAAAAAATACTCCGACACGATAAAATACATCCACACGGGGAAGGACATGGTGGCGAGCACCCAGCATTCGATCTGATAGCCCTTGTCCAGCCTGTCAAATGGGAATCCTCCGGTCAGATGATAGGCCGCCAGCTGAAGACCGACGAGCACAAGCGCAAGCATGATAAAATCCAGCCCGTAGGCGGTAAGTCTTACCAAGGTCAGCTTCATGGCCGTTTCCCCTTTCCGTATCGTACGGAGCTGATGATGTTGGTCCTGCTTCTTCCAATGTACGTCGAACGCGGTTTGTCTAATCCTATTATGTATGACGGCGAGCTGCGGATCTACAACCTTTTTTTCCGACTTTTTTGAATGACGTCGCTTCCTTGAAACATTATAACGTTATGTTTACTTGTGAGTGGTTCCATGCTATCTTAAACATTATAACGTTATAATAAAAAGACAGGTGATGACATGGAGCAAACTACCGTACTCCGCCAAGTGAAGCTTGTGAGCGGAGAAGAAATCGACATCGTCATAACCAAGGGCGTCATCACCGGCATAACGGCTGCCGGCGAGGGAAAAGGCGACGCCGTATGGGACGGCCGGGGCACTTACGTGTCGAGCGGCTGGATCGATATGCACGTCCACGCCTTTCCCGAATTTGACCCTTACGGCGATGACATTGACGAAATCGGCGTCAAGCAGGGCGTCACGACGATCGTCGACGCGGGAAGCTGCGGGGCCGACCGGATTGCAGATCTGGCCGCCAGCGGGCGTGCAGCCAAGACGAATCTGCTCGCCTTCTTGAACATTTCACGGATCGGCTTGCAACGGGTGGATGAGCTGTCCCGGCTGGAATGGATTGACCGCGGCAAAGCGATCGAGGCGGTGCAGGCGTATCCGGAGCTGATCGTCGGGCTGAAGGCGCGCATCAGCCGGAGCGTCGTGAAGGAGAGCGGGCTCAAGCCGCTGCGCCTTGCCCGGGGCTTGTCGGCCGATACCGGCCTGCCGCTGATGGTGCATATCGGCTCGGCGCCGCCGGATATCCGGGACGTGATCCCCCTTCTGGAGAAGGGCGACATCATCACCCACTATTTAAACGGCAAGAGCAACAATCTGTTTGACGCAGACGGCCGTCCGCTGAACGTGCTCACCGATGCCGTGCGGCGCGGCGTCCATCTGGACGTGGGGCATGGGACGGCAAGCTTCTCCTTCCGGGTGGCTGAAGACGCAAAACGGCACGGCATTCATCCGGATACGATCAGCACGGATATTTACCGGGGCAACCGGCTGAACGGTCCCGTGTACAGCTTGGCAAATGTACTTTCCAAGTTCCTCAGCCTGGGGTATTCTCTAGAGGAAACGATCAGCAGGGTCACGGTCCGTGCGGCGCAGTGGCTTGGCAGACCCGAGCTCGGGCGGATACAGGTCGGGGATGCGGCGAATTTGAGCCTCTTTACGGTGAGCGGCGAATCCGCGCAGCTTGTAGATTCCGAGGGTGTGCACAGAACGGCCGAGCAAGTTATTACTACCAAAGGAGTGGTCATTCATGGGAAATTCATTGTTTTCTAAGTATGGGCTCAAGCGGGTCATCAATGCCAGCGGACGGATGAGCATTCTCGGCGTGTCCGCGCCGACGGACACGGTCATGGAAGCGATGAAGCAGGGCGGACAGAGCTATGTGGAAATCGCCGACCTGGTGGATAAGGCAGGCGATCACATTGCCGGAGTTCTCGGCTCGGAGGCGGCGGTCATCGTCAACTCGGCATCCAGCGGCATCGCCTTGTCGGTGGCCGGTATCGTTACGCAGGGAAACCGCCGCCGGAGCGAACAGCTGCATAAGGAGCCGATCGCGAAAAACGAAATTATCATTCTTAAAGGTCATAACGTGCAGTACGGCGCTCCGGTGGAAACGATGGTCTACCTCGGCGGCGGCAAGCTGGTCGAGGTCGGATATGCCAATGAGGGACGCGCGGAGCATATCGAAGACGCGGTGACGGACATGACGGCTGCCATTTTGTACGTAAAATCGCATCATGCCGTACAAAAAAACATGATCTCTGTTGAAGAAGCGTGGGAAGCCGCCAAGCGGGCAGGCGTCCCGCTGATTGTCGACGCTGCGGCGGAAGAAGACCTCCAGAAGTACGTGAAGTGCTCGGATCTGGCAATTTACAGTGGCTCCAAGGCGATCGAAGGACCGACCTCCGGCATTGTGGCGGGTAAACGGGAATATATCGAGTGGGTGAAGGTCCAGCTGCACGGTATCGGACGAAGCATGAAGGTGGGCAAGGAAACGTCGTTCGGCCTGCTGCAGGCGCTGGACGAATATAGGGTCAAAGTCGACCGGAGCGAGGAGGAGAAAGCTTCGCTGCAGGCGCTGATGCCGCTGAACGACATTCCCGGGGTCCGGGTAACGATCGTGCAGGATGAGGCCGGCCGGGCCATTTACCGGGCGCGGGTGCAGATCGATCCGCAGCAGGCGGGAACGACCGCCAAGGATGTGAACGACGGCTTGAGGCAGGGCGCCATTGCGATATATACCCGGGATTACGGCGTAAGACAGGGGTATTTTGACATCGATCCAAGGCCGTTGATGGGCGATGACATGACGGTGATTGAATCGCGAATCCGTGAATTGACAGGAGGAAAATAAAATGTCCCACATAGAGAAGAGATGGTATAAGGGTCGTGTCGCCCTGAACGTACTGGCGAAGGATATCGCGAACGCCAAGGAGATTTTTGAAGCGGCCGAAGGCCATGTGCTTGTCGGCGTCCTGTCGAAGAACTACGCCAGCGTGGAAGAAGCTGTGGCGGCGATGAAGCAGTACGGCGAGGCGATCGACGAGGCGGTGTCGATCGGGCTTGGGGCCGGGGACAACCGCCAGGCTGCGGTCGTGGCAGAGATCGCCAAGCATTATCCCGGCAGCCACATCAATCAGGTTTTCCCGGCGGTCGGCGCGACCCGGGCGAACCTCGGGGCGAAGGACAGCTGGATCAACAGCCTTGTATCGCCATGCGGCCGTCCGGGCTATGTTAACATTTCGACCGGTCCATTCAGCGCGGCGCAGTCCGAGCCCGCCATCATTCCCGTAGCGGCAGCGATCGCGCTGGTGCGCGATATGGGCGGGAATGCGCTCAAGTATTTCCCGATGCAGGGGCTTTCGCGCGAGGATGAGTATCGTGAAGTCGTGAGGGCATGCGCTGCGGAAGGCTTTGCTCTGGAGCCGACCGGCGGCATCGACATGGACAATTTCGAAGCCATTCTCCGCATCGCGCTGGAAGGCGGCGTGCCGCAGGTCATTCCGCATGTGTATTCTTCCATCATCGACAAAGATACGGGCAATACCAACATCATGCATGTCCGGACGCTGACTGGAATCATGAAGAAGCTGGCTGACGACTATGCCTAAGCGCATCGCGGCTTTCGGGGAAGTGATGATGCGCCTGACGGTTCCGGGAGTTGAACTGCTGTCCCAGTCCGGGACGCTGCATTACACGTTCTCCGGCACCGGAGTCAATGTGGCTTCCGCGCTGTCTCGTATGGGCCACGAAGGGATGCTTGTGACCCGCCTGCCGGACAATCCGCTGGGCGATGCGGCGGCAGCCTATCTCCGCAAGCTCGGCATCGGCCTCTCCTTTGCCGGCCGCGGCGGAAAGTACCTCGGAATGTACTTTCTCGAGAACGGCTTTGGCGTCCGGCCGAGCCGGGTCACGTATACGAACCGGCTGGAGAGCAGCTTCAACACCGCCCCGGAGGGAACGTACGATTTTGCCGATATTGCAAGCCGAGTGAACGCCGTTCACTTCTGCGGGATTGCCCTGGCTATGAACGACGGAGTGCGCGCACATATGAAGGCGCTCGCCCGGGCGGTGAAGCAGCAGGGCGGCACGGTCATATTTGACTGCAACTACCGTCCTTCCCTGTGGGGGGAAGACGGATATGACCGGGCACGACCGCATTACGAGGAGATGCTCCGCCTGTCGGACGTCGTCCTGATGAACGAGCGGGACGCCATGCTGACGCTTGGCCTTCATACGGAGAAGGAGGCGCGCCGGGAGCAGCTGGAAGAGCTGATTCCCCAGGCAGCGCGGACGTTCGGCATCCGCACGGTCGCCGGGACCCACCGCTTCGTGAACGGCGACAATTCCCATTCGCTGCAAGGATTTATGTTCACCAGCGGACAATTTGCGTATTCGGACCTGCTGACGTTCGCCGTCTATGATAGAATAGGGGCAGGAGATGCTTTTGCCAGCGGAATCATCCATGGCGAGCTGGAAGGTCTGCCGCCGGAGACGACGGTGCGTTATGCGGCGGCCGCCGGCATGCTGGCCCATACGGTGGCGGGCGATACGCCGATGTCTACCGCGCAGGACATTCTCAAGGCGATGACGGCATCCGCAGGTGACGTAGAAAGGTAGTGGAGCTGCTGTGAGCTTATCCCGCAAAGATAGGCCGTTGTACATACAAATCAAGCATATTTTGAAGGAACGGATTTTGCACGGCGTTTACCCCAAAGGGGAAAATATCCCTTCGGAGCCGCAGCTGGAGAAGGAATTTGCGGTCAGCAAAATTACGATCCGGGCCGCCGTTTCGGAGCTGGTCAGCGAGGGCTTTCTGGAGAAGGGCAGCGGCCGGGGAACGAAGGTAATCCGCAATACATCGGTATCCAAGCTGGCCAAGTGGAAGCATTTCACGGAAGTGCTGGTGGAGGAAGGGCATCAGATCCGGAAGCTGTGGCTTCAAGTCAAGCGCGTGACCAATGACGAATCGTCGGAAGCTTGGCGGCTGCTGGGAGAGACCAGCTTACTGCTGGAACGGGTGTATTTCCTGGATGACCGGCCGTACATTTATTACACGCATTATGTGACCCCGGATGCCGGCGAGGTGGATATGGACGACCTGAACGCCATGTCCCTGTATGAATGGCTCGAGGGGCGGGATATTCCCCTGGGCAATCTGCGGGATGAGTTTACGGTAGCCGTCCCGCCGGAACATGTGCAAAAGACGCTCGGCCTGGACGGGGGAACCCCGGTCCTCAAAAGGCTGCGTTACTCCTATGATGAGCTGGGCCAGGTGATCGAATACAGCATCGGTTACTATCATACCGGCCTTCAAAATTATGTGGTCACCTACGACAGATAGCGGCAGTACGGGCTGTTCCCGAAGCGGATTCATCCGTTTTTTGGAACAGCCTTTTTTGTTTTTGGTTCTTTTTTGGCGGAACCGCCGCCGCAGAATTTTGACGCCACGCAATCGCAGGTTTATGATATGATCAATTTACGGTTGTAAAATTTGGAGCCAAAATTTGCAGAGGAGGGACTTGGATTGGCGAAGCTAAAAGATATTGCCGAACGGGTGGGCGTGTCCATTTCTACCGTATCCCGGGCGATCAGCAATGACACCAGCCGGCCGGTCAGTGAGGAAACGAAGCAGAAGATCCGGGAAGCGGCCCAAGAGCTGGGGTACAAATGGCACGGATCGCCGAAAGGCGCGCCGCAGCAGGTTGTCGAGACCAAGCGGATCGCCTGCATCGTTCCCCAGCATCTGATGGACGATCATCCGTATTTCTCCAAGGTGCTGGCCGGCTTCCATGAGAAGATGGAAGAGATGGGACAGCCGCCGGCGATGGTCCGCACATCGGAGGAAGTGTCGGATGCCGAGAGGCTGAAGCAGATGCTGAGGGAAACCGGGGCGGAGGGCGTCGTGGCCATCAGCTGGTATGACGAGGAGCTGTTCGGGCTGATTCAGAAGGAAGGGATCGCCATCCTGGGCGTGAGCCTGAACGACGATAGGCTGTCGGTGCCCGTCGTGGACTGCGACCGGATCTTCTCCTCACGGGCGGCCGTGCGCCACTTGATCGAACAGGGACATACACGGATCGGATTTGTCGGTGGTCCTGCCTATTCCAGGCAGATGGAGAGCGAGGAGCGTTTTGTCGGGTATAAATTCGCCATGCTGGAGGAGGGACTTGCCCTGCACCAGGACTGGCTGATCAATACGGGCTGGAACGTGGACCGCAGCTACAGCGGGGTGAGCGATTTGCTGAGCCGGCTTCCGAAAGCGGAATGGCCGACGGCGATCTTCTGCGCCAGCGACATGCTGGCGATCCCGGCGATGCGGGCCGTTGTGGAGCGTGAGGGCCGGATCCCGCAGGATATCGCGATCGTCGGCATGGACAATATTGATGTCGCCCAATATACAACGCCTCCGTTAACTTCAGTTTCGGTGCCCAAGCATGAAATCGGCCGGGTTGCCGCCAAATCGATTGTCGACTATTTGGACGGGCACTATCCGGCAGGGACCAAGATTTTGCTGTCCTGTGCATTGATCGTCAGAGAGTCGTCCAGTTACAGCAGAAAATGACTTTATATGTTCGATAATATTACATAATAATAACGCAATTTTGTGGGCAGCATCGGCTGGGAGTAGGTTCCGGCGGATGCTTTTTTGCATTTTTAAGCAAAATTTGAGCGGTTTTGAAACCAAAACAATCCAAAATAATGTTTGACATCCCCAAAAAGCTATATTATGATGAGGAAAAATTAAACAACGTTTGGATTGGTTTTCATCCTTTTGGAGTGATCGAAATCCAAACTTTCCGCGAACCATATATTATATGATTGCGTTTTCATATACTTTAAATAAAGGATTTATGAAAATGAGGTCATTCCTCCCTTTAACGATGACTCCCCGGGATATCCCGGTTTTGTCCTATAAATGATTGTTTATATCCAAAATTAATCCAAATTAAATTCGAATATTTATCCAAAAATAATCCAAACCACTCCTTTCCTGTAAGCGACACATCTCCAAGCTCAGTTCCAATTGCTGTTATGTCATTTTATATTACATATAAACGGATCGTTAGTTTGCGATCCCCAGTCATGACAGGGTTTGCGCTTATCCTATCCTTCATTCGAGGTGATGTCGTATGGCTGACATTCAAGTACAACCCGCCGTGCAGGCGGCAGCCGGCAAAAAACGCAAGGCGTTGAAGTGGAACCGGATCTACCGGAACTGGCAGCTCTATTTGCTGATTTCCCCGGTGATCGCTTATTACATCCTGTTCCAATATGTTCCGATGTACGGCATCCAAATCGCCTTCAAGGACTTTATTGCGACCAAAGGCATTTGGGGCAGCCCATGGGTCGGTTTTGACCACTTTGAGCGTTTCTTTCACAGCTATTTTTTCTGGCGGCTGATGAAAAATACGCTGGGCATTGGCCTGTACAGCCTGGCCGTCGGTTTTCCGATCCCGATCATCCTCGCTCTCCTGATGAACGAGGTAAGGGCCGAGAAATTCAAAAAATTCGTACAGACCGTTACCTACGCGCCGCATTTCCTGTCTACCGTCGTCGTCGTCGGCATGATGATGATTTTTCTGTCGCCGCGCTACGGGATGGTCAACCATGCCATTCAGCTGTTCGGGGGCCAGCCGATCAATTTCATGACCGAGCCCGCCTGGTTCAAATCGCTGTATGTGCTCTCCGACGTATGGCAGACGATGGGCTGGAGCTCGATCATTTATTTGGCCGCCCTGGCCGGAATTGACAACCAGCTGCATGAAGCGGCCCGCGTCGATGGCGCCACCCGGCTCCAGCGGATCTGGCACATCAACATCCCCGGCATTATGCCGACGATCGTCATCCTGCTCATTTTGAACATCGGCAGCATCATGGGTGTCGGGTTCGAGAAGGTGCTGCTGATGCAGAACAATCTGAATTTGGAAACCTCCGACATCATCGCCACCTATGTGTACCGCAGCGGGATCCAGAACGCCGAATACAGCTTTTCCGCCGCAATCGGATTGTTCAATTCCGTCATCAACTTCGTGCTGCTGGTCGTCGTGAATCAGATTTCCCGGCGTATCAGCGAGACAAGTCTATGGTAGGGGAGGCATGAGGCATGCTTATCGAATCCAAGGGAGACCGCATTTTTAACGTCATCAACTACGTCATCCTGATCCTGGTCACGCTGGTGGTGCTGTATCCGCTGGTGTTTGTGCTCAGTGCTTCCTTAAGTGACCCGCAGACGGTGCTGCGCGGCGAAATGCTGCTGTGGCCCAAGGGCATCAACCTGAACTCATACGAGAAAATTTTCCAGAACAAGGACATCATCAGCGGCTTTACCAACACGCTTATTTACACGACGCTGGGGACGGCGATCAATCTCGTCATGACGATTTTGGCGGCCTATCCGTTGTCCCGCCGAGACTTTGTGGGACGAAACGGCATTATGGCGCTGCTGGTGTTCACGATGTTTTTCAGCGGCGGCCTGATCCCTACATACCTGCTGATCAAAAACCTCGGCATGCTGAACACCCTCTGGGTCATGATCATTCCGAACGCCGTCTCCATTTGGAACATCATCATTATGCGGACCTTCTTCCAGCAGTCCATCCCGCATGAGCTGCAGGAGGCGGCGACGATCGACGGCTGCTCCAACATTCAGATTCTGACGCGCATTATGCTGCCGCTCTCGATGCCGATCATCGCGGTCACGATCTTGTTTTATGCGGTCGGCCATTGGAACGCGTTTTTTAACGCGCTGCTCTACCTGACGGATAAGGACAAGTTCCCGCTGCAGCTGGTGCTCCGCGAAATTTTGATCCAGGGGCAGACAAACGACATGGTCAAAATGTCGACCGAATCGGCGATCAAGCAGCAGCGCGAGGTGGAAGGCATCAAATACGCCGTGCTGGTGGTGGCCAACATTCCGGTGCTTGTGCTGTACCCGTTCCTGCAGCGTTATTTTGTCAAAGGCGTCATGATCGGAGCCATCAAAGGATAATTCCTTGCATGGATAAATGATGGAATCGTGGTTGGAATCAGAACAAAGGGAGGAATCTTGGATGAAGCTGAAGCAATGGGGGAGTCTGCTGCTGACCTGCGTGCTGACGGTATCGCTGGCGGCGGGCTGCAGCTCGGGGGACAAGGAAGGCGGCGCAGCCGCGGAATCGAAGGGCGGGGGATCGGCCGGGGGACAGGTTAATGAGACCGGGATGCCGATCGTAACCGACAAGCTGACGGTGACCGCTTTTGCGGGCAAGTTTTTCGCCAATGCCGACTGGAACAACATCAAGCTGTGGCAGGAATACGAGAAAATGACCAACATTCACGTCCAGTGGGACACGGTCCAGAAGGACAATCTGGCGGAGAAGCGCAATCTGCTGCTGGCCGGCGGCGATTACCCGGAAATGTTCTACGCCTCCGCGTTTCCACGGGCAGACTTGCTCAAATACGGCAAACAGGGCGCCTTTCTTCCGCTGAACGACCTGATCGACAAATACGCGCCCAACTTTAAAGCGCTGATGAAGAAGTACCCGATCATCGAAAAAGGCATCACGATGCCGGACGGCAACATATACGGCCTGCCGACGCTGTACGATCCGGAATTCAAGTCCGTGCTGTACGGGACGCCATGGGTGAAAAGCGAGTGGCTCACCAAGCTGGGCTTGAAGGAGCCGCAGACGCTGGATGAATTTTATAACATGCTGAAGGCGTTTAAGGAGAATGATCCGAACGGTAACGGACAGAAGGACGAAATCGCATGGGGTGCGGTCGGAGCGGCTGGCCTGGTCAATTACCTGCGCGGCTCTTTCGGCCTGAACAACCACGGTACGTCAAATATTTATGTCGATACCGATCCGGAAAGCGGCAAAGTCCGATTTATCCCGACCGATCCGCGCTACAAAGAGCTGCTTCAGTACGTCAACAAGCTCTACAAGGACGGCCTGCTGGAACAGGACATCATGTCGGTCAAGAGCACCGAAGTCGATGCAAAAGGGATGGAAGGGCTGATCGGGGTAGTGGATAATGTCGACCCGGTGGCGATTTACAACCAGAAGGGCTATGTCGGGCTGCCGGTGCTCAAGGGGCCGCATGGCGACCAAATGTTCAGCGCGACCGGATCGCCGCTCGGCAACATTGGGATGTTTGTACTGACCGATAAAGCGAAAAATCCAGAGGCGTTGATGCGCTGGATGGACTATTTTTACGGCGACGAAGGCATCAAGATGTTCTTCATGGGCTGGAAAGATGAGACTTATAAAGAAAACGCGGACGGCAGCGTGGATTACGTGGACGACATCAAAAACAACCCGAACGGCCTGAATCTGGACCAGGCGGTAGGGCAGTACCTGATTTGGCCAGGCGGCTATTATCCCGGCTTCGTCACCCAGAAGTACTTCAAAGGAGCCGAAGGGCTGCCGACGTCCGTGGACAATGCCAAAAAAGCGGAGCCGCATGTCGTGCCGCAGGATCAAATCTGGCCGCCGTTCAACTTCACCGCCGAGGAGCAGGCCGACCTGACGGGCATCCAGACGGATATTACGACCTATGTCGACGAAATGCGCGACAAATTCATATCTGGCAACGCCTCTTTTGACGAGTGGGATGCGTACGTGTCCACGCTGCAAAAAATGGGCCTGGACCGCTACATCGCCATCTATCAGTCGGCGGCCGACCGTTATTCCAAGTAATTGCAATGGATAGGTTGAACCCAGTTCAATGGTTCAACTGATATAGTGACTTCAAAGGAGCGAACAAGATATGACGCAACTGAAAGCGATTCTGATCGGCGCTGGCGCCCGCGGAGCCGGAGGTTACGCCCCATACGCGCTGGACTACCCGCATGAGCTGGAATTCGTGGCCGTGGCGGAGGCGGATCCGGTGCGGCGGCTCCGTTTTGCCGAGAAGCACGGCATTGATCCGGAGCGGTGCTACGAATCCTGGGAGCCGCTCCTCACCGCGGAGCGGATGGCGGACATCGCCGTTATCTGCACGCAGGACCGGATGCATTACGGTCCCACCATGCAGGCATTGAGGCAAAAGTATCATGTCCTGCTGGAAAAGCCGATGTCTCCGGATCCCGGCGAATGCCTGGACATGGAGCAGGCGGCCAGGGACCATGACCGGCTGCTGACGATCTGCCACGTGCTGCGGTACACGCCGTTCTGGAGCACAATCAAGCGGGTGATCGACAGCGGGGCGATCGGCGAAATCGCGTCGATCCAGCTGAACGAGAACGTGGGCTACTGGCATATTGCCCACAGCTTCGTCCGCGGCAACTGGAATCACTCGGACAAGGCCAGCCCGATGATTCTGGCCAAATCCTGCCACGACATGGATGTGCTGTCCTGGCTTATGGATAAGCCGTGCCTGCGGGTGAGCTCGTTCGGCTCGCTGATGCACTTCCATGAAGGCCGCGCGCCGGAAGGCTCGGCGGACCGCTGCCTGGACTGCGCCGTCGAGCCGGACTGCCCGTATTCGGCGCCGAGGTTCTACCTCAGCGACCAATACAAAGGCTGGGCCGGACATTTCACGCCGGAGCTGACGAAGGCGAGCATCATCCAGGGCCTGCGCGAGACGGACTACGGCCGCTGCGTCTACCGCAGCGACAACAACGTCGTTGACCACCAGGTGGTCAACATGGAATTTGAAGGCGGAGCTACGGCGATGTTCAGCATGTGCGGCTTTACCTTTGAGCAGGAGCGCCGGATTCAGATCATGGGTACGCGCGGCGAGCTCCGCGGCGAGGAAGGGAAGATCACCGTCTTCGATTTTCTGACCCATCAGCAGACGGAAATCGCCATCCCGTCCCAGGCGAGCGGCCACGGCGGCGGAGACAGCGGCATCGTCCGCAGCTTCCTCAAGGAAGTCCGCGGCTACAACGGCCAGGAAGGCCTGACGTCGGCAAGCGCATCGGTGCGCAGCCATCTGATGGCGTTCGCGGCAGAGGAATCGCGGCTTCATCAAGGGAAATCGATCGATTTGAATGAATTTGCAATGGAATGGACGTCTAGGAAGCAAACGGCCGAGCAGCCGAAATAAGGCGATGAAGTAAGCGTTCAGAAACAAGGCATCGCTGTCCTGTTTTCCAGTGGAACAGCAAGCCCAGAAAACAACTAAACTCCGAATGCCTCGGGTTTAGTTGTTTTTCATTTTCGCTGTTCATCAGCCCGGCCAGCGCTTTGCCCTGTAAAAAATCCGAAATATTTTTGTCCTCAGTGGATGTACAAATCGAATAAAAGGTGATACATTAAAAATTAAATAAAGCCTGTAACATCAAGGGAAATAACGGATTTTAAATGTCTACTATAGGAGGACATATGTATATTGAGGAGGGATTGATATGGCAAGTCAGGCATTGGACTTGTTTCTTAGCACGAACATAGAAGATCTGAAAGCCAAGGGATTGTATAACGTGATTGATACGGTGCAGGGACCAAACGGCCCGGTGATCCAAATTGACGGAAAGTCCTTGATTAACCTTTCCTCCAACAACTACCTGGGTCTCGCCACCGATTCCCGGCTGGTCGACGCGGCGGTGCAGGCAGCCAAGACGCACGGTGCGGGAGCCGGCGCCGTCAGAACGATCAACGGAACGCTGGATTTGCATAACCAGCTGGAGGAGAAGCTGGCCGGGTTCAAGCACACGGAAGCTGTCATTGTGTACCAATCGGGCTTTAACTGCAATATGGCCGCCATTTCTGCGGTGATGGACGCAAACGACGCCATTTTGTCTGATGAGCTGAATCACGCTTCCATTATCGACGGCTGCCGCCTGTCGAAGGCGAAAGTGATCCGCTACAAGCATTCGGACATGGAAGATCTGAGAAGCCAGGCGAAAGCAGCCAAGGAATCCGGCTTGTACAACAAAATTATGGTGATCACCGACGGCGTGTTCTCGATGGACGGCGATATCGCCAAGCTGCCGGAAATCGTAAAGATTGCCGAGGAATTCGACCTCATTACGTATGTTGACGATGCGCACGGCTCCGGCGTTTTGGGCGAAGGAGCGGGAACCGTCAAGCATTTCGGCCTGTCCGACCGGATCGATTTTCAAATCGGTACGTTGTCGAAGGCGATTGGCGTTGTAGGGGGCTATGTCGCCGGTTCGAAGCAGCTGATCGAGTGGCTGAAGCTGAGAAGCCGTCCGTTCCTGTTCTCGACCTCCCAGCCTCCGGCAGTCATTGCGGCCTGCATCGCGGCGGTGGACATTCTGATGAACGACAAGGAGCTCATCGACAAGCTGTGGGAGAACGGCCGTTTCCTGAAAGACGGTCTGCGCGCGCTTGGTTATGACATCGGACACAGCGAAACGCCGATCACCCCTTGCATCATCGGGGACGAAGTGAAGACGCAGCAGTTCAGCAAGCGGCTGATTGAGGAAGGCGTCTATGCAAAATCGATCGTATTCCCGACGGTGCCGAAGGGAACGGGCCGGATCCGCAACATGCCGACAGCAGCTCATACGAAGGAAATGCTGGAGCAGGTCATCGGTGTATACGAAAAGGTCGGCAAAGAAATGAACCTGATCGGGTAAATTTATTAGTGAATTTTCCAAGGAGGAATGACGCGTGAAAAGGATTCTGGTGACAGGGGCGCTTGGGCAAATCGGCTCCGAGCTGGTTGCCAAGCTGCGTGAAATATACGGCAACGACGCGGTCGTTGCGACAGATCTGCGTTCATCCGCCCACGAAATTACCCGGACGGGTCCTTTCGAGCTGCTGGACGTAACCAATGACAAGGCGATGCATGAAATTGCCAAGCGATTTCAGGTCGATACGATCATTCATTTGGCGGCGCTGCTGTCGGCAACAGCCGAAGAGAAGCCGCTCCTGGCCTGGAATCTGAACATGGGCGGGCTGATGAATGCGCTGGAGGTGGCCAGAGAGCTGAAATGCCAGTTCTTTACGCCAAGCTCCATCGGGGCGTTCGGGCCGTCGACGCCGAAGGACAACACGCCGCAGGACACGATTCAGCGCCCCAACACGATGTACGGCGTGAATAAGGTGTCCGGTGAGCTGCTGTGCGATTACTATTTCCATAAATATGGGCTGGATACGCGGGGCCTCCGTTTTCCCGGGCTGATTTCCTATGTGACGCCTCCCGGCGGAGGGACGACGGATTATGCGGTGGAGATTTATTATGCGGCCGTCACTCAAGGCAAGTACACGTCTTATATCGCCAAGGGCACCAACATGGATATGATGTACATGCCGGACGCCCTGACCGCCATTATTGATCTGATGGAAGCCGACTCGACGCGGCTGACGCACCGCAATTCCTTTAACGTAACGGCCATGAGCGTAGATCCCGAGGCGATCGCCGCGGCGATCCGCAAAGAAATCCCAGGCTTCACGCTGGACTACAATGTCGATCCGAAGCGGCAGGCGATTGCAGACAGCTGGCCGCACTCCATCGACGCTTCGGCGGCGAAGGCCGAATGGGGATTCCGGGCGCGTTACGACCTGGACGCGATGACGAAGGATATGCTGGGCCATCTTGGCGGGAGACAACTGCTCCGTAAAGCATGATTCAAGGGATACGAACATTTAATGAAGCTGGAAAGCTGTAACGGGAAAAAGCTGTACGCTCAAGGAAGGATGCAATGGGATGCATGGACCTTGGGGGTGCGGCTTTTTTGGTTTTTTAGCGAAAAAAAGTAGGGATGATCTCCCTTCGTCAGGCCGTTTTTTCGATATAATGGGTAAGAAAGCGTACAGGCGCAGCCAACACGAAGCAGCATTGCAGCAGCAAGTATACAAGCGCCTAATCACACCTAATCAAAGGAGGCGAAGGTATGATATCATTTCCAAAACCGGATGTGGAGCAGTTTTTTCAGAGCTATGTCATCAGCAGCTTCGGAGTGAGCGCCGACGAGTCGAGGCTTGT
This sequence comes from Paenibacillus sp. S28, assembly GCF_016624415.1. Taxonomy (NCBI): domain Bacteria; kingdom Bacillati; phylum Bacillota; class Bacilli; order Caryophanales; family Paenibacillaceae; genus Paenibacillus; species Paenibacillus sp. S28. The sequence continues at coordinate 254,926 of NZ_JACVTM010000008.1, forward strand.
GTTCAGCGCCAGCCTGAGCGGGAAATTCAATGTGTGGGCCATGGATTTGAAAGGGGATACATCGTATCCGTACCCGCTGACGTACAACGATCAAATGGCCAGCTTCATTAAGCCGGACCCGGAGGGAAGGCATCTGCTGACGGCGTTTGACCGCGACGGCGACGAAAACTACCAGTTCCATGCGCTGAAGTGGAACGGCGGACAGCCGCTGCCGCTGTTTCCTGAGAGTGCTCCGGATGAAAAGCATTACTTTGTCCATCTGTCCGAAGACGGCAACCGCCTGTATTACAGCACCTCCCGGGATAACCCGATGTTTCTGAATTCCCGGGTGTACCGCCTGGATACGGGAGAGGACCGGCTGCTCCTGCAGGGCGAAGAAACGACGACCAGTCTTTCGGCCGTCAGCCCGGATGAGCAGACCTTCGCATACACCAAGAGCTACGCCAATACATACAACGTCAGTTATTTACGCCGGGTAGGGGACGAGGCGGATCAGTGCCTGACGCCGGATCCCGGGCGGGTCCATAATGCCGGTGAGGTTCATTTTCTGAATGATGGGGAGGTGGTCTTTGCCACCGATTATGATGCTGAATTTGCTTATTTGGCTTCCTTCGATCTGGCAACCGGCACGTTTGAACAACGGCTGCACATCGAGCGGGAAAGTGTGGAGCTGATCCGTCTGCACCGGGAAACGCGGACGGCGTATCTGGTGACAGACCGCGGGGTCGAGGACCGGCTGTACGCGTATGCGCTGGACACCGGCGAGCTGACGCCGATTCCGCTGCCCGCCGATATCGTGCACCAGCTGACCGTAACCCGCTCAGGGAACCTGTACGTGCTTGCACGCGGCGCTGTCAAGCCGCTGAATGTGTACCGTTACGCGGACGGACAGTGGACGATGCTGACGAAAAACGTGCTGACGGGACTGACCGAGGAGGACTTGTCCGCGCCCGAAGTGGTGTCCTATTCCTCTTTTGACGGGATGAAGATAGAGGCTCTTTTGTACCGGGCGAAGGAGGACGCGGCCAACGGGTATACCGTTTTCTGGCCGCACGGCGGGCCGCAGGCCGCGGAGCGCAAGCAGTTCCGGTCGATGTTCCAATATATCATCGCGCAGGGCTACAACATTTTCTGCCCGAACTTCCGCGGCAGCACAGGCTATGGCAGCTCGTTTGTGAAGCTGGTGGAGCAGGACTGGGGCGAAGGGCCGCGCAAGGACTGCCTGGCAGGGATGGAGTGGCTGTTCGAGCAAGGCATTTCCTCAAGGGATAAGCTGTTCGTGGTCGGCGGCAGCTACGGCGGATATATGACCCTGCTCTTGGCCGGGCGCAATCCCGAGTATTTTCGGGCGGCCGTGGATATTTTCGGCGTCAGCAATCTGTTTACGTTCTACCATTCCGTGCCGGACCACTGGAAGGCGATCATGGAGCGCTGGCTCGGCGATCCGGAACGCGACCGCGAACGGTTCGTCAAGGATTCGCCGATAACGTATCTGGATCAGATGGTCAACCCGATGCTGATCATTCAAGGGGCCAACGATCCGCGGGTGGTCAAGGCGGAGTCCGACCAGATCGTGGAAGCGCTCCAGGCCAAGGGCCGCGACGTTGAGTATATTGTGTTCGAGGACGAGGGTCATGGCATGACCAAAAAGGCCAACGAAAAAATCGCGTACACCCGCATGGTGGAGTTCATGAACCGCTGCCAGTAGGGAGTGGAGGGGCTTTTGTAAGCCCGCGCGAATACGGTGCTTTCATCCAACTTAGGGCCGGCCGTGAAGCCGGGAGAGGAGACACAGGAATGTCGGAACGAACAGAACATGCTGGCAGGGAAGAGCGGCTGTATTGGCTTCATCATTTGGAAATCTGGGCGCGTCCGGTGCTGACGCGGCTTGCGGAGGGAAGGCTGCGCGCAGAGATGCCGGTGGAGAGCAGCGGGGAGGGCCGGGAGGCTTATACCCATCTGGAGGCCTTCGGCCGCCTCCTGGACGGCATCGCCCCTTGGCTCGGAGCGGAGGGTGGAAGCGCGGAGGAGCAACGGCTGCGCACAGAGCTGCTGGGGCTGACACATCAAGCGCTGGAGCAGGCCAGCGACCCGGCCTCCCCGGACGTGCTGAATTTTGGCGAAGGGCATCAGCCCATCGTGGACACGGCCTTCTTGTGCCAAGCTTTTCTCCGTGCGCCCCATGTCTTATGGGATCCGTTAACGGATGAGCAGAAGCGAAGATGGTTATCCACCTGGAAGCTGACCCGCACGCGCAAGCCGTTCTTCAACAACTGGCTGCTGTTCTCGGCGGTCATCGAGACGGCTCTGGCCCGGTTTGGCGACCGGGACTGGGATCCGATGCGGATCGATTACGCCTTGAAGCAGCTGGAGCAGTGGTACGCCGGCGACGGAGTGTACGGCGACGGGCCGGCGTACCACGCCGACTACTACAACAGCTTCGTCATCCACCCGATGCTGCTGGACGTGCTGGATCACGCCGGTGCGCTGCAGCCGGACTGGGAGGCGCATAAGGAACCGGCGCTCGTCCGGGCGCAGCGTTACGCGGAGCAGCTGGAGCGCATGATCGCCCCGGACGGCAGCTTTCCGGTGGTCGGCCGGTCCATCAGCTACCGGACGGGCGCCTTCCATCTGCTGGCTCAATTGGCCTGGCAGCGGCGGCTGCCGGAAGGGCTGGTCGCGGCGCAGGTGCGCGGCGCGCTGACGGCCGTCATGAAGCGCTGCTTCGAGCCGGCAGGAACGTATGACGCCGAAGGCTGGCTGCGCATTGGCCTCAGCGGTCACCAACCGGAGCTGGGCGAGGGTTATATTTCTACGGGCAGCTTGTATCTATGTGCGACCGTCCTGCTGCCTCTCGCGCTGCCGGAGAACGATCCGTTCTGGCAGGGCGAAGCCGAGTGGACGTCCAAGCGGATTTGGAGCGGCGGGCATGGCCGAATCGACCATGCGCTTGGACATTAAGCACCGGATGATGGAACCGGGAATGTCACAAACCAAGAGGCTGTCCCCCAGGCTACTTCGGCCTGGCGGGGACAGCCTCTTGTCCGTCATCGTACCATGGGTTCAGGTGCACCATGACGTCGGCCACCTGCTTCATGCGCTCCATGATCGTTTTTTTCACTTCCCGGCTGACGTCATGCCCTTCCTGTACGGTGAGATGGTTGGGGACGCTGACTTTGACGTCGACGATGATGGCGTTGCCGAGCTCCCGGGCCCGAATGCTGTCGACGCGCTTCACGTTGGGTACGGAGTAGATGATCGAGCTCAGCATGGCGAGCTGCTCGTTCGTGATGTTTTTGTCCATCAGAATGTCGATGGACTCCCGTCCCATTTTGTACCCGAGCCGGATCACCAGGTACGATACGATAATCCCGGCTACCGGGTCGCCGTATTCCGTATAGGGGATATGATAGGCTTCGCCAATCAGCGAAATGCCGATCCCGATGGACGCGGCTGCGGAAGCGTAGACGTCCGCGATATGGTCGTAGGCCGTGGCAATCAGGCTGCGGCTGTTCTCGGCCCTGCCGATCCGGATGCAGTACATGTACAGGATCTGCTTCCAGATCAGGGAAACCAGCGCGGCCGCAAGCGCGATCCAGCTGGCTTCGGCCGGAGGAACGAACAGCGATTCGATCGATTTATACACCATCAGCAGCGCGGCCATGACGAGAATGATCGCCACGATGCCCGATGCGATCGCTTCGGCTTTCCCATGCCCGTAGGGATGATCTTCATCCGCCGGCTTGCGGGATACCATGGCCGAGGTAAGTGCCGCGATCGTCGCCACGACATCGCCTGCATTATGAATCCCGTCGGCTACGAGAACCTTACTGCCGAATAACAGCCCGACGATGACTTTGAGAAGGGTCAGCAAGACGTTGCTGATGAGGCTGACCCATACCGCCAATATTGATTTGCTGGCCACGGACTCCAGTCTCCTCGCTCCATTCTTGGGTTTATTTCTTTTTATATAACCAAAAATAAACATTTCTTATTACGCCAAAACATGCCTCGCGGACAAAGATAACCCCCGCATGACACGACAATATCGCGCCTCGGGAGTCCTCCGAGTTAAAAGTATTCGGAAAAAGGTGGAATCGTATACATCATATTCCCACTTTCCGGCTCAAGCAACAGAACAAAAGCCTCCCGTGACATTTGTCTTCTCCGCATAACATGAGGTGCAGGAGGCTGACAAATAACAGGAGGCTTATGCCGGTTATGAGGCCTAAATTGACGCTGCTTGGTTGATGAAACAGAAGCTTTTCGCTTTTCCGGTACAAGGCTGGATCGTCTAACTGCGGAGGCTATTTAAACGGAAGTTTAAAGGATTTCCTGTAGAGCGGATACAGCCACTTCACACCGCTTGGCGTCATCGAATCGGCGATCAGATGGGACAAGTACCCGGCGGTGGATACGAGCATGATCCCTTCCAGATTGAGGTATGCCTCCAGTCCGGAACTGATCCATGCCCAGAGCCAAACCGCCCAGACGGTATGGGTCATGCCGCGGTGTTTGAGCCAAGGGGCGATACCCACAAATGCACCCAGTCCGGACATCCAGACCATGGCGTTATGTATTCCGGCGTAAATCAATATGCAGCCAATCAGGCTGACGAGCACGTTACGAATCATGCCGTCTTTAATGATCAGTCCGAGCAGAAACAGGACGAGCGCCAAGATGGAATATTCGAGATAAAAGCTCCCCTTAGCGATATACAGGTACCCCAGGACGATCACGAGCAGCAGTCCGGACCAGTACAGCCATTCTCTGAGCCATTTCGAGAACCGGCCGAGGGTAGAACTGAGCATGCTGGGGCCGTCGAGGTCTGCGCTTAGCGCTGATAAGGCGGAAACCGCGATGTACATCGCTGCATGTTTCAGCGTAAACGGATAATGGGCTGCGGCGGCAGCACCGATCACTACGCCTATAGCGAGATGTGTCGAACCCTTCATTTCTCCTCCTCTGACTGACATCAGGATGATTGCAGGCAAACATATGTTTGCTATCGTATTATACACGTTTTGGTGTCACGTGTATATGCCTGTCAGAGAGGATAGGACTAAAGTTCGTGTAACCATCAGGTCCGTTAATCAGCCGGATTGGCTGTATCCGAATTTTCGTCCGCTGCGGCTGCCTCTGTTCGTCCAAGCAAATAATCTATGGAGACTTGAAAATAATCAGCCAGCTTCGACAGCGTATCAAAATCCGGTTTCCTGCGGTTCTTCTCATAGTGGGACAAGGCCGCCCGGCTGATCCCAAGGGTTATGGACAATGCCTCTTGAGTCAATTTCCTCTGCTCCCTGAGCTCTGATATTCGGTTGCCGTAATTCATTTCTTTCCCCCCTTGGATACCCGGGTATGCGTGAGCAATTGGACCTGCTAAATAACGCTTGACATGATACAAAATGTATCGTAAATTAACAGTGTCGTCAATAGTGCAAGCTGTTTTTGAACCGATTTACCCAAAAAAACAGGTTCATTCTCCTCTTGGAAAGTCAATCTTTATTCATAGATTAAGCCAATTCCAGGAATAAAGACGCAATTCGTCACCATTGGTTACACCAGGAAGCCGGAACCAGTGCATATTCTGTCGAGCTTCCGTATTTAATGATACATAATGTTGCGTTGTTTTTCAAAAATCAAAGGGATGGATGCTGATACGTATGATCGATACACACTGCCATATCCTGCCGGCTGTGGACGACGGGCCGAAAACAATCGATGGAGCACTTCGCTTGGCTGCGGCTGCAGTGGAAGAAGGGATTACGACGATCATCGCCACCCCGCACCACCGAGAGAGACATTATTTGAACTCCGCCAAAAAAATCAACCGCCGCGTGAAGCTGTTTAACGCCAAGCTCAAGCGCGTCGGGATCCCCCTGAAGGTGCTCCCTGGACAGGAGTACCACCTTACCGAACGTTATCCCACCGAATTCCGGCGCGGCCGGATCCAGACACTTGCCGGCAGCCGCTATTTACTCGTAGAGCTTCCCTCCCGCAAGGTACCCGGGTATTTTACAGATTTTCTTGCCTTCATGAAGCGGGCCGATATTCGGGTCGTCATTGCCCATCCGGAACGGAACTTGGGGATTATCGATCATCCAGACCAAGTGGCGGGATGGATTCGGGACTTCGGCGTCCTGCTGCAGGTCACGACACAGTCGCTTGCCGGATTTTTTGGGGAATCGGTACAGAGCACGGCTGCGTATCTATGCAAACAGCGGCTGGTCCATTTGATTGGAACAGATGCGCACAACACGGTCCGGCGGAAATTTTACGCGCAGGAGGGGCTTGGCATCATCGATAAGCTGTGTGGAGCAGGCTTTCGGAAGAGCCTGGAGGACCATGCGGTGCAGCTCATCAGCGGAAAGGAGATCAGAACGTTTCATCAGCCCACCGTCTAGAGCGGAGGCAACCATTCGATGAAATTGGGGGGAAGGGTTATGGAATTTAAGCTGCTGCTGCAAATGTTAAGAAAGCGCCTTTGGCTGATCGTATTGGTGGTGGTCTTGTGCTCGGCCGGCACTGGTGCTTACAGCGTCTATGTCATGAAGCCGGTTTATGAAGCAAGCAGCACGATGATTGTCAATAAGTCGAATATGGACAGCGAAGGAAAGCCGACGCTCGATATTAATGAAATCAATTCTAACATTATGCTGATCAACTCCTATAAGGTCATTATCACATCGGCATCCGTCATGGACAAAGTTGTTCGTCAATACCCCTCTCTAAACGTAACCACCCAGGATTTGAGGGATCGGGTCAGCGTTGAAACCGCCCAAAACTCCCAAATTATCGAACTCAAAGTCAGAGACGCCTCTTATGAACAGGCGATGAACATCGTAAATGCCGTATCGAGAGTGTTCAAGGATGAAATCCCTTTAATCATGAAGGTAGACAACATCTCCATTCTGGACAACGCCGCACCGAAAAGTTCGCCTAAGCCGGTGGTTCCGAATGTAAAACTGTACACCGCTGCGGCTTTCGTGATTTCGTTGATGGCAGCTGTATGCCTTGTGTTGTTTCTGGAATATCTGGACGACACGATCAAATCCGAAGAGGATGTGGAGCGGTACCTAGAACTGACAACCCTGGGCTCAGTCCGGAAAATGAAGAAAAGGGATTTGCGTTCGCGTTCCGCAGACCGATCCAAAAAGCAGGCAGGTGAAAAATATGCGTCAGTCAGCCAATAGGAACAAGTTGATCATGAATGTAAACCGAAGATCCTCGATTTCCGAAGGTTATCGGAACATTCGCACTAATATCCAGTTTTCTGGTTGGAATCAAAATCTTCGAGTTATCGCGGTAACGTCAACACAGGCGGGTGAAGGCAAATCGACCACAATCAGCAATTTGGCCGTTGCTTACGCTCAGGAAGGGAAGAACGTACTTCTAATCGATGCAGATCTGAGGCACCCTTCCCAGCATAGTATTTTTAACTTATCGAACCGTGTAGGCTTCTCAAACCTACTTGCCGACCAATGCTCTTATGGGGATATCGTCCATAGTACAGTGGTTGAAAACTTGTCACTCGTAACGGCAGGTCCTGTACCGCCTAATCCGACCGAGCTATTATCATCGGACAAATTACCGGAAGTGATTGCGGCTTGGAAAGAATGCTATGACATTATTCTGCTCGATACCGCACCGGTGATGGCGGTAGCTGATGGGTTAATTGTGTCTTCTTTGGCTGACGGTGTCGTCATCGTGATTCTGGCCGGAAAAGTAAAGCGGGAATATATCCAGAAAGCGAAAGAGAAGTTAGAGCATGCAAAGGCGTCAATTCTGGGAGTCGTGTTAAATCAAAAAAAGTACAGCAAATCAGAAGCGAATCAGTACCGCTATTACCACCAATAAATCAAGTCTGAGCCCGGGCTTGAATGAGTCCGGTCCCGAAGGTTATGTCTACTGTACCTTTATCATGGTAGGCACTCGGTCATGCTGTGGGTATGAGAGTACCTTAGACGTTTATCGTCGAAAGTGTGACGTGAGGCCGGGTTAAATGCCCGATTTTATTCATACTTCGTGATCGAAGTATGAGCTATGTTGTTAATGACAATATAGCTCATACTTTCATCCAGAAAGACACAAGCTGGTATGACACCAGGGATAGAAGAATTAGAAATGGGGGCAGTACAATGAAAAAAATAAAGAAGGCAATTATCCCAGCGGCGGGACTTGGTACCCGGTTCCTGCCGGCGACCAAAGCGATGCCCAAGGAGATGCTGCCGATCGTCGATAAGCCAACCATCCAATACATTGTGGAGGAAGCGATCGAGGCAGGAATTGAAGATATTATCATTGTAACAGGCAAGGGGAAGCGAGCCATTGAGGACCACTTCGACTACTCGTTCGAATTAGAGCTGAACCTACTCGAAAGAGGAAAGCTGGATGTGCTTGAAATGGTCAGGCGTTCCTCGGTGGTTGAAATTCATTACATCCGCCAAAAGGAGGCCAAGGGCCTGGGACATGCAATTTGGTGCGCACGGAATTTTATCGGCAATGAGCCCTTTGCCGTTCTTCTCGGTGATGACATTGTTAGAGCGGAAATTCCATGCATCGGACAGCTTGTGCAGCAGTACGAAAAATATGGACGACCGATAGTGGGCGTAGGTCCGGTAGCTCCCGACCAAACGCAGCGTTACGGCATTATTGATCCAAGCTCCAGATTGGATACAAATCCCCGGGCCTATGAGCTGCGCGGCGTGGTGGAAAAGCCGGCTCCGGGGGAAGCTCCGTCTCATCTGGGGATTATGGGGCGTTACGTCCTTACACCGGACATATTCGGTTTCCTGGAATACCAGAAGGCGGGCTATGGAGGAGAAATCCAGCTGACCGACGCCATTTCACAGCTGATCGCGAAGCGGGGATGTCTGGGTTATGAATTTCAAGGCGAGCGGTTTGATGTCGGAGAAAAGCTGGGCTACATTCTGACATCCGTCCAGTTTGCTTTGCAGCAGAGTGAGCTGAAACTCCCACTGCTTGAGGAGTTGGAGCGGATCATGAAGCTGGAAAGAGTTGAGCCCAGGTCGTAAGCATGCAATTCCCCGTTTAATTCAGGAAGCACTAAGTAATTCAATTCTAAATATAAATGCAAGGTAGGGGCGAATTATGGTCAATAAGGTATGTGTCATCGGGCTCGGTTATATCGGGCTTCCGACAGCGAGCCTACTGGCAATTAAGGGATTCGAGGTTCATGGCGTTGACGTCAACCGGCAGACGGTTGATCTAATCAACCAGGGCGAGGTTCATATTGTGGAACCCGATCTTGACATCATGGTGAAGGCTGCTGTGCAAAGCGGAAGGCTGCACGTGTCAGAGGAGCCGGAGGAAGCTGACGTCTTTATCTTGGCGGTACCGACTCCGTTCCAGGAGAATCAGAAACCGGATTTATCCTATGTTAGGCGGGCCGTCCTCGCCGTCGTTCCCTATTTACGCCCCGGCAATACCGTAATCCTCGAATCCACGAGTCCCGTTGGGACCACGGAGATGGCCGCAGGATGGTTAATGGAAGCAAGGACCGATTTGAGCGTATCGGGTTCGGTTCATGATGCCTCCCGGCGGATTTATGTAGCACATTGTCCAGAGAGGGTTATGCCAGGACAGATTCTGAGGGAGCTGGTTGAGAACGACCGGGTTATCGGCGGGATCGATTTGGAATCGACCCAACGGGCCGTAGCCTTTTACAGGCAATTCGTTAGCGGAAAAATATTGGAGACAAATGCCAAAACGGCAGAGATGGCCAAACTGACTGAAAACTCGTTCCGGGATGTCAATATCGCGTTTGCCAATGAGCTTTCTTTGATCTGTGACCATCTGGGTATCAACGTATGGGAGTTGATCCGGCTTGCGAACCATCATCCCCGGGTCAACATCCTGCAGCCTGGTCCGGGGGTAGGGGGCCACTGTATCGCGGTGGATCCTTGGTTCCTTGTGGATGCCGCGCCCGAGCAGGCAAAACTCATTCATACGGCCAGGGTGGTCAATGACTTTAAGCCGGGTTATGTCGTAGAAAAGGTGGCGGAGCGGGCCAAACGGCTCAAGTCGCCGATAATTGCCTGCTTGGGACTGTCTTTCAAGGCAAACATAGACGATCTGCGTGAGAGCCCTGCCGCTGCGATCGTGGAGCACTTGTCCAAAATGGAAGTCGGAACCCTCCTTGTGGTTGAGCCACATATTCAGGTTCTGCCGGTGTCGCTGCAGCAGGCAGGGGTTCAATTAATGGGGATTGAGGAAGCTGTACGCAAGGCGGATATCGTGCTGCTTCTGGTGAACCATGATGCTTTTTACCCGATTGACCGGAATCTGCTTCAGGAAAAAATCGTTATGGATACGCGTGGCTTCTTCAGCGAGTCGCCTCGTGTCCAGGTCGGTGTGTAGCTATGTCCACCCTGCTTATGAAAGTCAAGAAGCTCAGGCGGATGACACCGCATGAAGCAGTAATGAAAGTGGCGGCCAAGGTTCTGGATGAGACGCGTAATACATACATGGGCCTGCGGATACGTTTTGCTCCGGATGTACTGGATCCGTTCCACTTCGAAGGATTTGCTGCGGCTGGACGATTTCTATTCGATTCAAAGAATAAGGATCGGTATACCACGTTTCTGCGAAGCGAAGTCCTGGATGCGGAAATTATACGTCAGGCGGATGTCGTCTGCGCCCATCAGTTTGATCTGCTGGGTTCGGGTTTGATCGATTTGGGGTCAAACCTGCCTTGGCACGATGATTTTAAGTCGGGTTACCGATGGAAGCCCCGATATTACAAAAAGATCCGGACAGTGGATATATTCAGCAGAGCTGACGTGAAGGTTCCCTGGGAGCTTTCGCGTTTTCAACATGCCTTCACGCTCGGCAAGGCGTACTGGCTGACGGGCAGCGAAAAGTATGCCTTAGAATTTCAAGCCCAGGTAGAGGCCTGGCTGCGGGAGAACCCTCCGGCGATGTCGGTCAACTGGACATGCGCAATGGATGTGGCCATTCGTGCCGTCAACTGGATCTCGGCGGTTTATTTCTTCCGGGATAGCCCTTTGCTGGACAATGCGTTCTGGAGCCGTCTCAATGCTTCACTGTATATGCATGGCCTATTCATTATGAGCAATTTGGAGAATACTGACGAACATACTGGAAATCATTATATGTCCAATCTTGCCGGATTGATTGGACTAGGTTTGTACTTCGGGGAATTTGAAGTCACTGCCCCGGGTAAACGTCGGAGTGGGCCGAAGGAATGGTTGGATTTCGGTGTCAGCGAAATGGAGAAGGAAATGTTTGTCCAGGTTCACGAGGATGGGGCAAGCTATGAGGCATCAACCTCGTACCACCGGCTTGTGGCGGAGTTGCTGCTTGTCAGCGCCATATGGTGTGCCCGCAACGGCATTTTCTTCTCCGCCCGCTTCATGAGGCGGCTCGAGAAGATGCATGAATTCATGCTGTCCTTGATGAAGCCGGACGGAAGAACGCCCATGATCGGCGATGCAGACGACGGAAGGTATTTGATCACGGCCCAATATGGCAGTTGGGAGCGCCGCGATTTCCGCCATCTACTTGCGGCTGCCGGAGAATTTTTCGGACGAGCGGATTTCCGACAGGCAGGCCGTATCATGTGTGAGGATGCCCTATGGTTGACAGGACCACCATCGAAGGCACATTCGTTAGACGAGTGGAATACCGATTCCGCCGCGTTTCCGCACGGTGGGTTTTATGTGATGCGGAATCATCAGGCGTACTGCTTGATTCGCTGCGGCGAGCTGTCCTTTCACGGGCATGGAGCACACAGCCACAATGATCAACTGAGCTTTGAACTTCAAGTGGAGGGGCAGGATGTTATCGTTGATCCCGGGACTTATGTATATTCTGCGGACTTTCGTCAGCGGAACCTATATCGAAGCACAGGTATGCACAGCACCATACAGGTAGGACGGCATGAACAGAATAACTTTGGAGAGCACGAACTATTCCTTATGCGTGAACAGACATTTGCTCAATGCGATGCCTTTACGGGGGAATATTTCTCTGGCAGGCACTTCGGCTACACAGAGAAGTGCGGCGTGGTCCACAGGCGCGAGTTCTATTTGCGAAGCGGCGAGCTGGAGATCGTGGACAGGTTGGAACCATCAGGTCCAGCGTCAGCAGCCGTCGTGGATTACACGGCTTATTTTGTGTTTCCGCCGGGTACCACGGCCGTTTCTCGAGGAGAAATCTGGGAGCTTCAGTGTGGGGTTGTCCGGTTGGAACTGACCTTGCAGGGAGCTGATGAAGCCGGGCTCCAGGAAGCCTGCGTATCGCCCCGATATGGCGTTCGCGTGCCAAGTTTGAAGTTATACGTTCGGGGCAGCGGACAAGGATTGCGCGCCTTGTTTCGATGGACATAGATTGGAGGAATAGTATGAATCAAGTGTTAATCAAACAGGGGGAAGCGGTGGTGGAGAACATTCCGGAGCCGGTGGTGCTGAAAGGGACCGTTCTGGTGAGGGTTGACCACTCCTGCATTTCGAGCGGAACCGAAATCAGCGGACTGCGTTCAAGCGGCGTTCCTCTCTGGAAGCGTGCGGTGCAGCAGCCTGAAAAGGTGAAGAAGGTGGTGCGGATGATAGCCGCGCAAGGAATATCCCGCACACGGGCCTTGCTCCAGGTCAAAGTCGGCACAGCTGAACCGACAGGTTATTCTGCTGCTGGTACAGTCATTGAGGTGGGTGAAGAAGTCACGGATTTTAAACCGGGCGACCGGGTGGCGTGTGCCGGAGCGCAATTTGCCCATCACGCGGAGATCATTCGTGTACCGAGGAATTTGGTGGTGCCGGTCCCAGACGGGCTGAACCTGGCTGAGGCAAGCACAGTAACGCTGGGTGCCATTGCCATGCAAGGCGTGCGTAGAGCTCAGCCGACATTGGGAGAAACCTTTGTCGTCATCGGTCTGGGCATACTTGGCCAGCTGACAGTTCAATTTCTGAAAACAAGCGGCTGCCGTGTCATTGGAACAGACCTAGATCCGGGCCGGATCGCACTAGCACGTCAACTCGGCTTGGACGATGCAATTGATCCGTCTGGAGGCAGCGCAATTGATATGGTACATCGATTGACAGATGGCGTCGGCGCGGATGGCGTCATCATTACGGCGGCGGCCAAATCCAGTACGATCCTCTCAGAGGCGTTCAAGATGACCCGAAAAAAAGGCAGGGTTGTCGTGGTCGGCGACGTCGGTCTTCAGATCAACCGTGCTGATATCTATGAGAAGGAGCTGGACTTCTATATTTCCACTTCCTATGGACCCGGAAGGTATGACCGCAACTATGAGGAGAAGGGCAGGGATTACCCTGTCGGCTATGTCCGGTGGACTGAGAACCGCAACATGGGCGAATACCTGAAGTTGCTGACTGAAGAGCGAGTAGCCGTTAAACCGCTGATCTCCCGGGTATACCGGCTAGATGAGGCACCTGAAGCCTATGCATATATCCAGCAGAATACCAAACCGATGATGGTGCTTCTGTCATACCCGAAAAATGCCGCCAGTGTGAATCCTATCTATAAGGTGATCATTCAACCTGAGGTTCAGCCGCCGAAGCGGAAACAAGTGCGGATCCGAGTGGGGCTGGTAGGAGCGGGCGACTTTGCGAAAACCATGCATTTGCCCAATCTGAAGTCGCTGTCCGATCAGTTTACGCTTCAAGCAGTGATGAGCCAGACAGGTCATAACGCTGCCGCGACGGCTAGGCAATTCGGAGCAGTTTATGCAGCCACCAGTCTCCCGGTGATCCTGGAAGATCCCGATATAGACGCCGTACTGATTACAACCCGTCACGACACACATGGTCCGATGGTGCTTGATGCTTTGATGGCAGGCAAGCATGTGTTTGTAGAGAAGCCTCTGGCATTGACGGCAGATGAGCTGCTGTTCATCAAGCAGTTTTATCAGGAACACGAAGAGGCGGGACAATCTGCGCCGCTTTTGATGACCGGTTTTAACCGGAGATTCTCCAAATACGGCTCACGCATCAAGGAAATAGTTCATGACCGGAGCAATCCGATGATAATCAATTACCGCATGAACGCCGGCTATCTACCTCTGGATCATTGGACGCAGACGGAAGAAGGCGGCGGCCGTAACCGGGGCGAATGCTGCCATATTTATGATTTGTTTACTTATTTGACAGGCAGTCGGGTGATTGATACCCAGGTGAATCATTTGAAGCCGGCGACGAACTATTATTCGCATACCGATAATTTCGTGGCTACGTTTCATTTTGCCGACGGGTCCGTGGCTTCCGTCACCTATACATCATTAGGTTCCAAGGAATATGCCAAAGAACAGATGGACATCTACGTGGATGGGAAGAACATTTTTTTGGACGACTACCGGAAATTGGTGGTTGCCGGCAGCCGTTCCAAAGGACTGGAGACCAAGATCAGCGACAAGGGACAGCGGGAAGCGTTGGAGCGATTCGCCCATGCAATCCAGAAAGGCGGAACCTGGCCGATACCGCTGTGGCAGCAGGTGCAGGCCACGAACATGGCGCTGGAGGTAGAGGGATTTTTAACCGGGGGAATGAATAGCCAATGGGGATGACCAGAGAGGTTGCAAAGCGCATTTTGTCCTATTTACCGTACCGATACGTGAATGTCGGCAGGGAATTTCATCTGTGGCTGCACAAGTTCGAGCAGACGATGCAAATGAGCCCCGGAGAGATCCGCGCCGCCCAGTTGGAAACACTAAAGCGAATGGTAACGCTCGCCTATGAAGAGACGGTGTTCTATAAGCAGTTATACGACAAGCAGGGATTCCATCCGTCCATGCTCCAAGATGCAGGTGATATCGCCCGGATACCGGTGATCCGCAAGGAAGACATCCGCAGCCACGGAGAGGATATGATCGTCAACCGCTGCCGCGGGCGGAAGCTGAAGAAGCTTGGAACGAGCGGGACGACGGGAGTCTCCTTGACACTGTATTCAAATCGTACGGTGGAGCAAAGGGAATGGGCGGCCATCTGCTTTCTATGGGCAAGGGTCGGTTATAAGCCCGGCGAGGGACGCGTGGAGTTTAGGGGAGCATTGCCGGATCATCAGGTATACCGGCTGGATAGGTATTCCCGAACGCTTAAAATCAATACGACGGCGATCCATGAGCGAAATGTGCCGGAAATCGTACAGGCCATCCGGGATACGGGGTATCGGTACCTGTATGGCTTTCCATCGGCCATCGCCTTGTTTGCAAAACTGGCCGTTCAGGCCGGGAAGCAGCATGAAGTGAAGCCCAAAGCCATCCTGCTCGCCTGCGAAATGGTTCATGATTATCAGGTTCATTTTATACACAACGTATTTCATGAAGCGCAGCTGTTTGCCCACTACGGTCAGACCGAAAAGGCCGCCCTCGCCGGATGGCTGGATGAGACGAGAGCCTACTATTTTCTCCCCTTGTACAGCTATGTAGAGCAGAACCCGGATAACGGTGCCATCATCGGAACCTCGCTGCTGAATGACGTGATGCCTCTCATCCGGTATGAACTGACCGATGCGGCGTCGCCGCTGATCGAAGAGCCGCGCAGCGGGGCAGATCATCTGTTTCCGGTGATCGATACGATCGACGGAAGGATGGGAGAGATCATGTATAAGCCTAATGGCGACATGCTTCCCTCTCCGCTGATGGCCATCGCCTTGAGGGGGACGACGACCTTCAGTGCATGCAAGCTGATCCAGCACAACTACGACCACATCGAGATCCTCGTCGAATCGAGTCTGCCCGAGGAAGCTGTACGCCCGGACATCGCTATGATGATCGGCAAGCTTCAATCTCTGTTTACTCCAGCTATGCATTTTACAAGCTCGATCGTGACTTATATTCCAAGGTCGGCAACGGGCAAGTTCAAGAATGTCGAGGTCCGGATCGGAGAGGGACAGGTGACGTTATGAAAATTGTCATTGTTGGGCCGCTGCCTCCCCCAATCGGCGGAATCTCCGTCCATATCCGCAGGTTGTCCCGGCTGCTGCAACGCCAGGGCATGGAGTGCATTGTTTACAATGAGTCCGGTCACCGGGGAGACAGCTTGAATGTAGTGCCGATGTTGAGCTATAGACGTTTTTTGCTGCAGATTCCTTTTATCCAGGGTGATTTGATTCATTTTCATACGATTGATAAGCGCCTGCGGCTGCTCTTGGGAGTATACAGGCTGCTTGGCAAAAAAATCATGCTGACCGTTCACGGCGAAAGCCTGGCCCAGCAGCTGAAGGAGTCGAGCCCGCTCATGAGGCGCATGCTGCTTCGCAGCTTGAAGTCTCTAAACGGGATTGTATGCGTCAATCCAGCGACTACGCAGATGCTTCTGGATCAGGGATTCCATTCTGATCGAGTCAAGACGATACCGGCTTACATCCATCCTGAAGACCGTGAGGAGGATGCTCGGGCCATTCCCGCGGAGGTGCATGCTTTCCTGGACGGTAGGGGGTTTGTGATCAGCGCTAACGGATTTATTCGGCAGCTTCCCGAAGGGGATGCGTACGGCGTGAATCTTCTTATCGAGGTGATGCGGGAGCTGAAGTCTCGGGGACTCGCGGTGCGCTGCCTGTTCGCCGTCCTGGGATCTGCCGGACAGAGCGCCGAAGAGCGTCTTTACTATGAACAATTGCGGAACAGGGTCCGTGGATATGGACTGGACGACTCCTTCTCCTGGTATGAGGCTGAGCAAACCGAGCTGTACCCGATCTTGAAGAAAAGCCATTTATTCATCCGGCCGACCCTTACGGACGGATACGGCGTTTCCATAGCCGAAGCGCTGCGGTTTCAGATCCCCGCGGTCGCAAGTAACGTGTGCAGGCGGCCGGAGGGGACCGTACTGTTCAGCTCCGGAAACGTCGGTGAGCTGACGGATAAAGTTCTGGATATCATGAACCGCTACAGGTCGTATAAAGAAGAGACCGCAAAGTTGAAGCCCGTTGACTACGGCCCGGATCTGATTGAATGGTACCGCAGGATTGTGAAGGACATTCCAGAAGAAAGCCAAGTGATCCCGCATGTCAACGGATAGCCGGAAAATGTTGTCGAGCGGGTTTGTCTACTTTGCATCTTCCCTGATGACCCAGCTCGTCAATCTGCTGTTGATTCCTTTATATACCCATCACTTATCACAGGAAATGTACGGCCAGTACGATTTGATCCTCAGCATGCAGATGCTGCTGTCTCTGATGATCGCTCTCGGCGTCCACTCGGGTATGATCCGCTTTTTTAACGAGTTCGACGATAAAGAAGGGCTTCGGAACACCGCGCTTACGTTCGGGTTGCTATGGGGCGGCCTCTGTATCGCGGCGGCTTGGGGCGTTAGCCCGTGGGTGTCCGGCCTGATTTTCGGGCAGGCGGACACTGCTAGCCAGTACATTCCTTATGTAGTCATGATTTCGGTCTTCAGCTGCCTGAACTTGATCTACTCCAGTTACTACTCCATGCAGTTTAAAGCGCTGCGGTCAAGCAGCATTCCGTTTGCAGTCCTCATCTTAACGCTGCTGTTTGTCTTGCTTCTGTTTATTCGGCTGGACATGGGCGTGATCGGCATTTTGCGGGCACAGTTGTTAGCCAACGCGCTAGTCCTCGCCGTACTATTCTGCGTTAATATCCGGCGTTTCCGGTTTATGCTCCGTCCTGAACCGCTTCGCCGGATGCTGAATTACGGGACCGGCCTGCTGCTTGGGGATATTTCGGCTTGGGTGCTCGGACTGAGCGACCGGTTCCTGATAAAGGGATATATGAATCTTTCTTCGGTTGCGGTGTACTCGATCGGCTATAAGATTGGCATGCTGATGAACCCGGTTTTTATCAATCCGTTTATGTCCGTGTTTACGGCATTTAAATTCAGGGCTTATAAGGAGGCGGACGGAGCGGAGAAGATTCGCGGCATGTTCCGCATGTATAATTTTCTCGGCTGGCTGTGCGTTCTCGGCCTGTCCCTGTTTGCCAATGTGGCGGTTCAACTGGTCGCCCCCGGGAATTATGAGGCGGCGGCCGATGTCATTCCCATCATTTCATTTTCTTACTTCCTGTCAGGGAGCATCGCATTTTACTCCCTTGGCCTGCACATCGCGAACAAAATGCGGATCAATTATTTGATCACGATGCTGGCCGCCGTACTGAATGTCGCATGCAATATCGTTTTGATACCATGGTTCGGGATATACGGCTCGGCCCTGGCAACGGTGATCTCCTACGCGGTGACCAACATCGTTTTTCATCATTACGGTTCCAAATATTATCCGCTCCATCTCGGTGTCTGGTTTCCCTACAAATACCTGATCATCTACTTGCCGATATATGGTATTTACAGGGCCTACATGCCGTTTGTGGATGCCATTTGGGTTGAAATTGCGCTGAATACGCTGCTCATTACCGGATTCATCGTTTTGAGCATGCTTTTTAAGTTTATGACCCGCAAAGAGCTGATGGGGGATTGGCGCAGGTTTGTACGGCGCAGATCCGAAACCATCATCATGGAAGGGGTTCAGTCTGAAACATGATGACCAAAATTGTGATTGACACGGACGGTTTTCTCAAACTCCGTGAAGATTGGGAGAAGCTGACGAAAATTGATCCGGATGCAACGTATTACAGTACCTTTGAATTTAATTATACGTGGTGGCTGACTTTTGGTCAGGACCCAGGCAAGGAGCTGTTCATCGTCTGTCATTACCGGGATCGGGAGCTCGTCGCGATCGCCCCTCTCATGATCCGGCAAATCGATAAAAAGATCGCTAAGTGCAACGTGCTGTGTTTTTTGGGGAAAGGCGATTATTTCAGCTTTATCACCGATTCCAGCCGGTTCAAATCTTCCATTCTAATGAAGGAGCTGTTCCGTACCATCGAGCAGCATTCCTCCAAATGGGACAAAATCGAGCTGACACATTTGCAGATGGATACCAAGCTGCTGCGCTATTTGCTGCGGCACGACCGGTACAGCCAATATACCGAATATCTGACCTCCTGTTCGAGGATCAATCGCGACGGATTTGACTCGTATGAACAATTTGAAAATGAAATGGTCGATACCAAAATGAAACATAAGCGCATCAAGCTGCTCAGGGAAACGGGATACAGATTCCGCTGCGTTAGCGGTGGCCAAACCCGGGACATCTATGAACAAATTGCCCACGTGCATCAAATGGAAAAAAAGTATCTACAGGAAATGAAGGGGAGGAAGGAACGCCGCAGCCTGTTCGAGGATAAACGTATGGAGCGGTTTCTTCGGCGCTTATTTGAGGATAACGACCACATTTTGTTGTTTTACCTGGAGTCGGGAGACGGTGAAATCATCATTTATAAATGCTGTTACCTATATCAAGGGGTTTTGTATGGATGGAACACCGGTTATTCGCCGAAATTTTCCCATTACCATGGTATTTCCGACGTGCTCTTGATGGAAATGATCCGAAGTCTCTTTGAGGATGACCGGGCCGACCAGATTGACTTTGGTGCCGGTACCTATCCCTGGAAATTCCGCTGGACAAACCAGTTTTCAGTCAGCTATACCTTCGCCATGTGGAACGAGTCCAGCCGCCAATCGAGGCTGCTACGCATGCTGGTACGTTACCGGGAGCTTCTTCGGGCCGTCAAGCAAATCAGAAACGCCCACTAAGCCAATGAAGATGGAGTGAATTAGCATGAAGGCGCAGGTGATTCGAAGCAGAGAAGAGCTTCCGGCATGGGAAGGGCGCTGGCGGGAGCTCGTGAACCATATGGAAGCTGCCGAGGTGTATGATACCTGGGAGTGGCTGGAGGCGTACATACGGCATTTGTACAAACCGGATCAGGAGCTGTTTATTGTGGCCATAACCGATCGGGACCAATGCATTGCGATTGCACCGCTGTATATCCTAGGGCAAAAATGGCATGGGATGCGAATGAGATCCCTTCGCTTTATCATACATGGAACCGGTGAATCCGGAAGCATCCTATTACATAAGGAGTATAATTACGCCAGGATGATGAAGGAAATATCGGAGTGTTTACGGGAGCACCGGCACGAATGGGATTGTATGGACTTATACAATCTTCACGCCCATCATCCAGTGGCTGGGCTGCTGGGCCAGGCTTTCGGAGACTGGGCAGAGCTGTACATAAGGCCGAGATCCGTGGCTCCTTATATCAATTTGAAACTGTACAACCCGCACAAGCTGGAGAACAGCCGAATCAAGGCGATTGAACGGAAAGAGCGAAAACTTCATCGGGACCGCGAAGCACGAATCGTGATTGATGCACCGTTTGATTCCGCTGTCTGGGATCGTTTCACGGCGCTGCACAAGCAGAGGTGGACGGACAGCATGTTTCATGAAAATAAGATGATGGCCTTCTATCGGGACATCATATCAAAATACCAGGGTACGGACCGGGTTAACTTCTCTTATCTGGAAGTGGAAGGATGCATGGCTTCGGCCTGGATGACGGTTCGCTATAACAGTAAGGTATATATGTATTTGACCGCGTTCTCTAAGGCTTACGCCGAGTACGGCGTCGGTCTCATCCTGGTCAACCGGATGATGAAACACTATTCTCGTGAGGGCATTAGGGAGATCGATTTTATGCATGGCGTGCAGGAATACAAATTTTATTGGTCTGACTCGGCCAGAATCCATTACCAATACCGCTTGGTCAAACGGGACCGGCGCAGCAGCCTGCTAAGGGCACTTAGTTTACTGCAAGTCAACAAGGAACAAATCAAATCCTTGTTCGAGGGGAAACGGGAGCGCAGGATTATCGGTAAGGAGACAAAATGATGCGAATCGAACTGTGCAAATGGTATAACGGTGCGGCTTCGCCGGTATTGTTCATGATTGATGATCTGGCGAACGCCTGGGTGGATACGAATAACAACGGAAAAGTGGAATGGGGCGAGGATTGGGGTTTTTTCAGAAATGAAGACCAATCCTCGTTCCGCTTTTTGGAGGAGCGGATATTACGCGAATATCCGGACGTAAAGGTGACCTTTTTTGTTCCGGTCGGCTGCAGAGTGGGGATGGTGATTGAACCTCAGCTAACCATGGTTTCCGAACCCATCAATGCGACGGAAGACAGCAGGGCGTTTTTTAGGTTCATTCACCACCATCCGAACTACGAGCTCGCATATCATGGAACAACTCATGGAGTTCCTGGAAGGCTTGCTGCGGATTTCCGCCAGGAATGGGCTTCTTTCGGCAGTCTGGACGAGGCCCTGCAACGTATAGGTGAGGGATTGCACATCTTTGAAGATGCGGCGGGCGCAAGACCTCTAGGGGGAAAATACTGCGGATATACCAGCAACGAATTTTCCGACGAAAGTATTAACAGCTCCGGCTTCACCTGGTGGTGCAGATACTGGAACCGCGGATTGGAGTCCGGCATCTCCGATCCGACTTTCGGGACGGACCCCGATCCCCTGACCAATTACGATATCAAGCGTTTTGGGAGCCGCGGAGTTATTGACATTCCATCCACCGTGAATGGCGCGCTGCTGAACGGTGCGTTCGGATCGGTCCGGTCCCCTAAAGGAGCGGTGAAGCGTATGCTCAGGAAGACCTATATCCGGCAGAAGCTGCGCAGCGTGGATGCGCTTATGGAGCACCAATTGGTTATCAGCATCCAGGAGCATATCGCCCCTTCGCGTGATGACGGTAAAAGGCAGAGTCCCAACATTTTCGACGACAGTGCGAGCCTGATCCAGCTGTTCAGCTATTTGAAGGGCAAAAATGTCTGGTACTGCACCGGTTCGGAGCTGGCGGATTACGTGAATGCCAGAGACCATTCCGTCATCGAACATATGGAGGACGGCCGTTTTAAGCTAAGGCATGAAATGGAACACCGGGGACGGAAATTGTCGCTCAGGTCCCGGGATCTGCCTTCCTTCCGGCTGCGGCTACCCGATGGAACATCGGTGCAGGCTGTAAACGGCGTCGTTAATATTCCGGTGCTCCCGGGAGAGTATACCGTCATGACACCATTGGGCGAGGAGAGCCCGGAAAGGGGAAGAGCCAGTGAAG
Source organism: Paenibacillus sp. S28 (assembly GCF_016624415.1). Classification (NCBI taxonomy): domain Bacteria; kingdom Bacillati; phylum Bacillota; class Bacilli; order Caryophanales; family Paenibacillaceae; genus Paenibacillus; species Paenibacillus sp. S28. The sequence goes on from NZ_JACVTM010000008.1 coordinate 276,913, forward strand.
GTGCTGTTCCAGACAAGATTCAATCTGTTCACCCGAAAAGGCGGGGACACCGTCCAAATCGTCAAGACCAAAGAGTTTATTGAACAGAAATATCCGGACATCCGGATTGATATTAACAGCGATCCATCGGTGGACGTATCGGGTTACGACCTGATCCATATTTTCAATTTACTCCGTCCGCAGGAAACAAGCCTGTTCGTGCAAAATGCCAAAGCCCAAAACAAAAAAACGGTTCTATCTACGATCTATTGGCGGAGCCCCGAGTTTGAGAAGCAGGGCCAATTCGGATTGAGGAGGATGATCAACCGGCTGATCGATTACGATGGAATGGAAAAAATCAGAGCTTTGTACAGGTACTACCTCGACGGCGAGAAGCACGAAGGCACAAAGCAGTTGATCCGCCGGGGATACACCCGTCTGCAAAGGGACATTCTCGATCAGGTCGATCTTCTGCTTCCCAATGGAGAAGGCGAGATTGAGCTCATCCAGAACGTGCTGAAGCCCGGCAAACCGATCCGATATCTGGTTGTGCCGAATGCCATTGACGCCGGTTTGTTTTGGTGTGAGCCGCTGCCGGATCGGGATCTGGTGCTCTGCGTCGGCCGGTTCGAGCCGCGCAAAAATCAGCTGAACCTGATCAAGGCGTTTCGCGGCCTTCCTTACAAGCTGGTGCTTGCAGGAACGGCGCACAGAACGCAGCAGAAATATTTTGACGCAATGAAAAAAGCCATTGGAAACAGCAACGTGCAGATCGTTCCCGAAATGGAACATGATGATTTAAAAGCATGGTACCGAAGAGCCAAAGTTCATGTTCTACCCAGCTGGTACGACACGCCCGGGCTTGTTTCCCTGGAAGCGGCTGTCAGCGGTTGCAATATCGTTGCGACGACGAGGGGAACGACTCGGGAATACTTCCGGGATGACGCCTTCTACTGTGAACCGGGCAGTGTCGAGAGTATTCAGCGTGCCGTCATGCAGGCTTTCCAATCGCCCGGAAATGAGCAGCTTCAGCGTAGAATTGCTGCTCATTATACTTGGGAGAAGGCGGCGGAGAAAACGGTGGAAGGATACCGTCAGCTGTTAGGATAACGTGTGCGGGAGGTAAACAGAGGATGAAGAACACCATGATCGTCATTTCCGATTATACAGAGGGAGAACCAGTAGTGGCGTCGGTCCGGTTTGAGGGGCTAATGCGCCACTTTCAAGAGCAATACCGGCTGGTCGTGATCAGCGACGGCAAGCACGGAGCCCGGCCAAGCCGGTTCTCCAATATCCACTTGGCGTACGCATCGCCGGTCAGCTCGTTCACCCAGACATTGAAGGACGGCGAGAACGCCGTCCGCAAGCATCCTTTGAAAGATCGGGCAGAGAAACTGCTGCGGAACAAGTGGGTATTGTCGGCCTGGAGAAATTACAGGTACAGCCGGTTCAAATTCGTCCGAATCAATCCCGCCTTGTTCAGGCAGCTGGATCAACTTATGGAGCAGCAAGAGATCCAGGCGGTGTTTGTCACGGTGCCTGACGTTTACGGTCTTTATATTCTGGACTACATTAAGGCCAAGTGCCCCGGGGTTCCGGCGATTATTGAAATTCGCGACATTATTAATCACAGCATCGGCGAAGGCCATCCCCGCCTGACTTACCGCCTCGCGGAGGCGAAGCTGGCCAGGCTGGCTGACGGTGTAGTGGCCGTCTCTCAAGGGATTCTGCGTCATTATCAATCCGGTACGGACAGAATTCCAGTAGTGCTGATCAAAAACGGTTTTGACGATACGCAATTCACAGACTGCCGGTACCTGCCTTTTACAAGCGGACCGCCCGAGTCATTGAGTCTGGTTCATCTCGGATCTATTTATAAAGGAAGAAATTTGAAAAGTTTGATTGAGGGTCTCCGGGCGTATCACCTGCATTCCGGCGTACGGATCCGCTTCGATTTGATCGGACTGCTCGATCAGCAGGCGTATGAGGACCTTCACAGCGTAGACCTTACCGGCATCGGGGTGAATGTCCGGGTACTCGGCAGCATGGATCACGAGAAGGCAGTCCAGCGTCTGAAGGAGGCCGATATTGCCGTGATCCTCACGCACCCTCGGGGGAGTGATTATGCGATTCCGGGAAAGACCTTCGAATATATCGGGGCATGCAAGCCTATCCTGGCGGTCACCCGGGATCCGGAGCTGATCTCCCTCGTGGACGGGCGTTATGGCGAATGCTGTGCCCATGATGCAGAAGCAGTGGCTTCGGGGATGAACAGAGTGATCGACGGTCACTATGACTTTTCGGATCGGGGAAGGTATTCCAGAAGCCGGCAGGCCCAAAGCCTGCTTGATTTTATTGGGGATATCAGCCGGGTCGCACAAGGGGAACGGACTTTTCGGGCCCCGAGACCGTTGCCATGATGGTGCTCTTGCTTATCATTCCCGTTCTGGTATTAGGCTTTCTGGTAGCGGTCCACATTATTCCGGCAAAAGGGATGATCGCACTGGCCATCGGCATGGTGCTTCTGGCCGCGGTCAGCGGGATTCAACTGAGTGCAGGCTTCCGTGACGTTCACGTGGATCTGACTTTTTTCGTCTTGATGGCAGCGGATTTGTCCCTGACAGTGCATCTCATGCTCCGCATGCGAATTCATCGCTTGGGAAACGATAGTTCCGGCCTCGCCAGACTGCAGACCGTATCCATCTTCATCGTGCTCCTTCTGCTGGTGCTCGTATTCCAAGGGTTTGTTTCGGAAATCTACGAGTTTGGACTGTACGTGTATCATCTGAATGTGTATGTAAATATACTCCTGATGGCATCCCTGCTGTATATGTTGGCAAGGATGCAGCTGAACGCTTCTTGGCTGCTGCAGCTCATCGTCGTCTATTCCCTGGCCAACTCCCTGCTCGGCATTCTTCAATATGTTACGAACCGTTCATATTTGCTGTTCGCAGCCGAAGATTCGATCAATTACTATGAAGGCGTCAAGGTCGCGAAGCGGGTCGTCGGGTTTGTCGGGGCAAGCAACGGCGCAGGGAACCTGGCAGCGGTGTTGTTTCCGGTCCTATTGATGTATTTTCTGAACAAGAGAACGTTTTTCGGTGCGGCCGCACTTCTCCTGAATCTGCTCTTTTTATTCCTTACATTCACAAGGATCGGTTACTTGTCGGTGTGCGTGCAGTTCCTGGTCTTTTTACTTACCGGTAAAATCGGCGTGCAGTATCAGCTTCTGAAGAAGCTCGGTATTGTGATGTTTACGGCTTTGGCCGGGTTGATCATCTATCAGATGTATTTCGACCAGCTGAATCAGATCTTGTTTCTCGACCGGGGCAATACCGAATCGCACCGTTTTGTCCAGTTTTACGAAGCGTTTGGGATCATGAAGGAGCACATGGGAATCGGCCTTGGCGCAGGTCAATATATCCCGTATATGCAGATTCATCATGGGGTTAACGACATCGCCCTGCACTCCCAGTTTTTGAATGCCTTTGTAGAACTCGGAACGATTGGCGGGATTCTATTTTTCACCACATACGTCTTGCTCTTCTTGTGGAGCCTTCGCTTGTATAAAGGGGAGAGGTGGTTTCCACTTTGTTTGTTTATCGGAAATTTTATCGTCGCCAATTTTAATCCGAATCAATATTACAGCCTCTGCGTGTATACCTTTTTTATCATCGCCTTCGGCTTCGTTTTTGCCAGGAGGGGCATCAACCGCAGACAAAATGGACCAATGGAGGCGTCAAACTGCCCGAATCAAAGAAATCCGGCCGCCAATATAATGCTAGTGAACGAGGGGGTATAACCATCATCGATCAGGGAGGCGTTTATGATGTCCGGAGGAGAAAACGGGGATCCAAGCAAGCCATTGTCCGCTTCATTCGCTGATCCTTCCCTGGGGGCGGGAATCAATGTCAGGCTATTCGGAGCCAAAGGCGACGGCGTGACGGATGACACACCGGCGATTCAGCTGGCGATCAGCAGCATTTCGCAGACCGGGGGAACGATCCTTATTCCGGATGGAGTGTATAAGGCCAACATCACGATCAGAACGTCCAATATTTATATTACGGGCACCGGCACTCTTAACGGCTGCATTAATTTGTATGGGACCCCGACGACAAACGACCGGTTCACCGGGACTGGCAACGTGAAGATCGACGGCATTACCATCCTGGGGGACAAAGTCCGCAACGGGATCAATATCAGATGGTATTACGGTGTGCTGATAACCAATGTACGGTTTATTCAATGCCTGAAAGCGATCTATTTTGAAAAGGTGAACAAAACCCAGCATTCCTCCCGATACACTATTACGAGTAATCAACTGATCGATTGCAATTACGGCCTGTATGTGGATTATTCGCCTCCGGATGACGGCGGAAACCATGTCGTGGGGGATGTCAATTTCTCCAACAATATGTATGAATCCAGAACGAACGTCCGCGGCGCCTTCGGAAATATGTATCATATTTGGGCTAAAGGCATTGACGGCCTCATTTGCAAAGGGAACACCTTTTTCTTCGGCCATACCGGAATGGAGAAAAGCAATATCTATATTGAAAACTTCAACTGGGTGGTTATCGAAGGAAACCATCTCTTTGAAGCGGTCGACAGCGCGGTGATCGCACGTGACGGATTTAATCTCGTCGTTGCGAACAACAATGTGGCCTGGGCCCAAAAATACGGCATATTCCTCTCCGCCATTGTCGGCGGCGTGATCAACGGAAATAACCTTACCTGGAAATCCGGTGAAGACATTGCATCGACCGGTGTCTATATTGAGAACAGCCCCTATTTTATCGGAAATATATCGAATAACAACCTGTTTTTCCCCGGCATATATGCTATCCAAATCAAGGACAGCTCGTTTATCAATATAACCGGCAACAATGCCCGCAGCCAGTATGGGAAAAACCAACCGCTACTCATCAACAGCCCGGCGACATGCACCTCCGTCAGCGTAACTTCCAACCAATTTACGAATTATCCGCAGGGAACGCTCAATCAGGGATACTACTCGGATACACCGGTCGGTACGAACTATCTCAGCGGAAACACCGAGGGCTTGCCAGCCGTGCCCCTAAAAGGGGTCTTGTCCGAGGAATATCGGGCTTTTACCAATAACGAAACGGCGGTTGATCTGTCCAATCTGACGCTGGCGGTCTTCGCGTGCAGCAAACCCACCGTTGTCACGCAGTTGACGAAAGAAAATCTGTCGCAATCCCTGCCGCGGATGATCGTTATTTATTCCTATACGGGTAATTTAAGAATTTCGCGCCAAATTCCCGGCGTGAAGCTGAAAGGCTCGGGATCATACGTATCTTTTCCGGCTGATTCCAGTATGACGCTGCTGGTATACGGGTCTCAGATCATGGAGATATCGAGAAATTTCTAGGATGGACGATGCTAGAGGGACCCCAGCGGGTCTTTTTTTTATCCCGATAAATTTTTTTGTAAAAGAGGTAGGTCAGATGACAACCCATGTGTTCATTATCGGTTCCAAAGGAATACCGGCCCATTACGGCGGGTTTGAAACCTTCGTCGACGAGCTGACAAGGAGAAAAACGGCGCAGGACATCCGCTATCACGTATCATGCCTTTCCGATCGGGAAGGGGAATTCATACATAATCAGGCACGGTGCTTTCAGGTCAAAGTACCGAGGATCGGCAGTGCGAGGGCCGTGCTGTATGACCTGATGAGCCTGGGGAGATGCGTGGAGTACATCCGGAAGCACCGACTGACGGGCAGCATCGTTTATATCCTGGCCTGCCGGATTGGACCGATGATCGCGTTTTATAAACGAAGACTGGAGCATATGGGAGTCACTGTGCTCGTGAACCCCGATGGGCATGAATGGAAGCGGGGAAAGTGGAGCCTACCAGTCAAAACCTATTGGAAAATATCCGAAAGGCTGATGGTCAAGCACGCCGACCTGCTGGTATGTGATTCCCGGGGCATCGAGCAATATATTCTAGAAGATTACGCCATGTACCAGCCGAAGACTACATTCATTGCGTACGGAGCGGACGTTGCTCCTTCCGTCATGAGTGTAGGGGACGAGGAGCTGGTTCGATGGATGGAACAATTTCATATCACGCCGAATCAGTATTATTTAATGATCGGGCGCTTTGTGCCCGAGAACAATTACGAAATGATCATTCGAGAGTTTATGGCTTCAGGCAGCGACAAGGATCTGGTGATGATTACCGGAGCAGAACAGAATCCGTTTTATAACGAGCTTCTGAAGAAATGCCGGTTCGATTTGGATCCCCGCATCAAATTTGTTGGAACGGTGTACAACGCCCCTCTATTAAAAAAGATCAGAGAACTTGCATATGCATATTTCCACGGGCACGAAGTAGGCGGAACGAATCCGTCACTGCTCGAGGCTCTGGCTTCAACGAAGCTTAATTTGCTGTACGACGTTATATTTAACCGGGAGGTCGGCGGGGAAGGAGCTCTTTATTTTTCATCCGATCCCGGGTCGCTTACCGCGCTGATTCAAGAAGTGGATCAGTATGAAGGAGCTAATGTGGAGGAATGGGAAGCAAGGGCCAAAAACCGGATCAAGATGGGATACAGCTGGGAGCACATTGTGGATGCCTATGAGCGGTTATTCCATCAATACAGCTATAGTCACAGTCCCAGCCGGGCATTCCGCCCAGCACGGCGAACCGCCGGAACGACTGAAGTGGAGAAGGCCGCCCAAACCGGACAGAGCAAATAAAAGGTCAAGGTCTGCTGTTATTCAAAGGCTGCTAAAAGAGAGGGGATGTTTGTCGCTTGAAGGGAATTATTTTGGCAGGAGGCAACGGCACCCGGCTTTATCCGCTGACCCGGATCATCTCCAAGCAGTTGCTACCGGTCTATGACAAGCCGATGATTTATTACCCGCTATCCGTGCTGATGTTAGCCGGTATACGGGAAATTCTGATTATTTCGACACCGAAGGATACGCCGCGTTTCGAGGAACTGCTCGGAACGGGAGAACAGCTGGGGATCCGACTGACCTATGCGGTACAGGAGAAGCCGAATGGACTGGCCGAATCCTTTATTATCGGCGAGGACTTCATTGGCGCGGACCGGGTAGCCCTCATCCTCGGCGATAATTTATTTTATGGACATGGACTTACAGAGATGCTGGAGCAAGCCGGGAATCGCGAGGAGGGAGCGACGATCTTCGGCTATTATGTCCAGGACCCGGGCCGTTTTGGTGTCGTTGAGTTCAACGAAGGGGGCAGGGCTGTTTCCATCGAGGAGAAGCCGCAGTTTCCGAAGTCGCATTATGCGGTGACCGGCCTGTACTTCTATGACCGGGAGGTTGTGGATATCGCCAAAAGGATCACCCCTTCGGCGAGAGGGGAGCTGGAAATCACCGATGTCAACCGTGCTTATTTGAACCGGGATCAACTGAACGTTGAAATTTTGGGAAGGGGGTTCTCATGGTTCGATTCGGGCACGCATGAGTCGCTGCTGGAGGCTTCCCAATATATTGAAGCCATCGAGAAGAGACAGAGCCTGAAGGTTGCGTGTCTGGAGGAGATTTCGTTCAGCAGGGGCTATATAAACAGCGAGCAGCTGATGTCGCTTGGTACAGGAATGAACAACGCTTATGGCAGTTATTTGATTAAAGTGGCCCAGGGCAGCGTCAAGCCGGTTTATATGTGATTTTCCGAAGCAAACATCAGCGTTAAGTTTCAGATATTCCGCCTAGTCGGCGTAAATGAAGGTGGGAGCACTCGTGCAAAAAACGATGATTGGACTAGTAAAAGAAAATCGAGGACCGGGAGCCGTGTTGAAAGAGGTTCCGGTTCCTGCCGTTGGCCCCGATGAGGTACTGGTCAAAGTGATGACCAGTTCGATCTGCGGTACAGACGTACATATATATAATTGGGATGCATGGGCGCAAAAATCCGTTACAGCCGGCTACGTGTTTGGACATGAATTTGCCGGCATCGTGGTGGAAATCGGAAAAGCGGTAACAGATGTCAGCATCGGAGATCACGTATCGGCTGAGGGTCACATGGTGTGCGGGAAATGCCGCCCCTGCCGGACGGGCAATTCCCATGTTTGCCTCAATACACGCAGCTTCGGCATTACCGCACCGGGTTGCTTCGCCGAATACGCCTTGGTAAAGGCGGACAATGTGATCCATAACCATCCGGATCTCCCCTTTGAACTGGCTTGCCTTCAGGATCCGCTTGGCAACGCGGTTCAAACCGTCCTCTCCGGGGATATCGTTGGCAAATCGGTGGCAGTGATCGGCGCCGGACTCATCGGCCTCATGTCGATTGCGGTAGCCAAAGCTTGCGGCGCGAGCAGGGTCATTGCGGTTGACGTGAACCCATACCGGCTCGACATGGCCCGCCAGATGGGAGCCGATGTTGTAATTGACAGCTCTGTGGTGAAGCTGTCCGAAGCAATCCTGAATCATACCGCAGGCGAGGGGGCAGAGGTCGTGCTGGAAATGTCCGGACATCCGGAAGCAATCCGGGAAAGTATGATCGCCGCAGCCCATGCGGGCAGGATATCGTTGCTCGGTATTCCGACCCGTGAGGTGCCGCTCGATATGGGCCAAATTATTTTCAAAGGCCTTCGGCTGGAAGGTATAACAGGACGGCGCATGTATCAGACATGGTATCAGCTGAAGGGTCTACTGGACAGCGGGGCGCTGCATTTGGAGCGCCTGGTGACCCATACATTCACCCTGGACCGCTATGAAGAGGCGTTTGAGCTTATGCGGCAGGGACGGTGTGGCAAAATCATTTTCATCCATGATTTCGCGAGCCGGGGGGAGATGGGGAATAACGCCAGCCGAGATGTATATCAGGAATTGCCGCTATAACTAATCAAGCCGGCCCCTATTTTGGGGACCGGCTTGATTGGGCGCGTGCCTTAATAACACTAGTCTCGTGAATTGTCCTCAATAAACTTTATGGATCACATCCTCAAACGCCGGCTCTTCCGTATGGATGTCGGCTGCTTCGCCCCATGCGGACATCTCGCGCAGAATGTCCACCGCACGGATCTGCTGGCGGTTCGCTTCAACGCGGACGTAATCGGGTCCGGTCTCCACGACGCGGAACGCTTCCCCGGTGGGGAGGCGAACTTCAAGCGGGAGCCGGAGGCTCTCACCTGGCGGTAGCGGGATGGACCAAGCTCCTGCGAAAGTTACCCGGATCGTCGTCGGAAGACCGATCTTCTCCCGGAGTTCATCGATCGTCCCGTCATAGCTGAGCTGCCCGTGATTGATGACCATGACGCGCTCGCAGAGCTGCTCGATGTCGTCCATGTCATGGGTGGTCAGCAGGATGGTCTTGCCGAACTCGGTATTAAGCGTCTTCAGAAAATCGCGGATGCTGCGCTTTGCGGTGACGTCGAGGCCGATCGTCGGTTCATCCATGAACAGGACGTCCGGATCATGCAGCATCGAGGCTGCGATGTCGGCCCGCATCCGCTGTCCGAGGGACAGCTTGCGCACCGGCGTCCTCCAAAATTCCCCCAGGCCGAGCAGCTCGGACAGCTGTCCGAGACGCAGGTCCCGCGCCTTGTCCCCAACTTTGTACATATGGGCCAATATTTCGTATGAGTCTTTGACCGGCAGATCCCACCACAGCTGGCTTCGCTGCCCGAAGACGACGCCAAGGCGGCTGACGACGCGGCGCCTGTGCCGATGAGGATCAACCCCAGCGATGCGGACTTCCCCGGATGACGGATGGAGGATGCCGGTCAGCATTTTGATCGTCGTCGATTTGCCCGCACCGTTCGGCCCGATATAGCCGATAAAATCCCCCTGGTTGATCGTAAAGCTGATATCTTTAACCGCTTCCTTGACGCGGTATTCCCGCGTAAACAAGGTGCGGATGCCCGCGAAGCTCCCCTCCTTGATAACAGGCGTTTTAAACTGCTTGTGCAGCCCCCTGGCTTCAATCATCGGCTGGGGCCGATCCTTATCCGCCGACCGTTCCAACTCCGTTCGTACGGCTGCTTCTGTCATGATTCCCATATCGATCTTCTCCTTTCTAGCTTCCGGTACTTTGGTAACGGGACATGCCGAATGTCCACAATTTCATGCTGGCGAAGAGGCAGACTGCCGCCACCAGGACGATGCCAAGCAGGACCCAGGAGCCCAGCTCCCCGCGCAGGATAAACAGCGAAGGTACATAATTGACAAAACCGACGGGAATGACGACGAGCAGGATGGACCGGAGCCAGACAGGATACAAGACCAGCGGGTAACGGACCGCGGTCTGGGAGGCGTCCTCCGTCAGCGTCTGCAGCTCGTTGATTCGGGTCAGCCAGAACCCGGCGGTAGCGGTGGTGAGACCGATGGCGAACAGGATGACTGCTCCCGTAAGGATCACCAGAAAAGTGAAGGGAACCGCTATCCAGGTAATTTGCCCGGCCTGCATCATCCCGTGCAGCGCCCAGGTCAGAATAAATCCGCCCTGCAGCAGTTCCCCCGGCATCATCCGGAAGTTTTGCGACATCAGGGCAAGCAGAACAGGGACCGGCCGGGTCAGGAGCTGATCCAGGTCACCTGACGTCAGGTAGTTCTCGAGATGATGAACATCATTGGCAAAGCTGCGGTACAGCGCCTTGGACAGCGTCATGACGGCAAACAGGTAGCCGACTTCATAGAGCGACCAGCCTTTCACCGCGCCGAACTTGTTCAGCACGATGGCAATCATGAGAAACTCGGCGATCTGGATCCCGGCGGCCAGAAACGTCCCAAGCAGAAAGTTCATCTTATACTGCATCCCGCTGCGGATGCTGGACCGGATCAATACGAAATACAGATGAAGCCAATACCGAATGTTCATCCGCCCTGCACCTCCACCTTGCGGCGAACGACCGCTGTTACGCCAAGACAAGCCAGAGTCATCAGTACGCACCATAAGAGAGAGCCCAGCAGCCGGGAGGCATCCTCAAACCCGAGGTAAATCCGGGTCGGTACGTACAGCAGGTAAGGATAGGGGGAGAGCCAGGAAACCGTTTGCAGCCAGCGCGGCAGCCATTCCACCGGAATGAAGAAGCCTGCCAGCAGGTTGATCAGGGCATGGTTCATCCAATACAGCCAGCTGGATTCCGTGGTCCACAAGGCCGTAGCCCCGATGATATAATTCATGCAGATCGATAAATAGGCGGCCGCGGCCAAACCGGCCAGTGCCAGAAGCAGGGTGGTGACTTGCTGCGGAAGCGACAGGGAGAATACGAGGACGTACAGCAGATAGATCGGAACGGACTTGTACACAAACTGGTACGCGATTTGACCCCATTCCCGGCACATCAAATGAACGAACAGATGAACCGGGCGCATCAGATCCAGCGAGATCTGGCCTGTCCTGACCGATTGGGGAATGCCCAGCCCATTGGTCGTAAATCCGGAAATCCACAGCGACGCCTGGGTAAAAGCGATGTAGCCGATCATCCCGTGCACGCCGTATTCGCCGAGCGGCCTGTCCTGGCCGATGCCGATCCAGATGCAGGCATACAGGTAGCCGAACAGGGCGCTTGCAACGTTGTGCAGCATATGGGCCCCGCGGTACTGCAGGTTGCGCGCATACGCTTTTGAAGCAAGTGAGAAATAAAGCATTACACACCTCCGATAAGTTTTGTGGCGACGAGGACCGTCAACTTCAGTCAAGGCGGGTGAGTGAGAAGGATTTCCATCATACCAAAAATAGGATGGCGCGACAAGGAAAAGTTTTCGGTCGGAGCCGGATACATCCTTGTCTGCTGCCATGCGCATGCAGCGTCATGACATTCCACTATAACGCTTTCTTGCCGCTTTTACCACGTCATTTCCCACAATTATTTTTGTAATCTGAGGCGGTCCGGCGCATATTGACTTGCCCTTCCTTCCGAGTAGAATGGGAGCAAAGACGAAGTGAAAACGACAAAATGATTCGGTTTGAAGGCACCGGAGGAGAGTACCCGATGATATCATTCAAGACGCGGCCGCAGCACCGCCGCAAGACTTCCATGCAGCGCAGAAACCTGAGGGTAGCCAGCCTGGAAGGCATCCCGGCCGTGATGTTTATGACCCTGCTCGGCGGGCAGTTTTTGACCGGTTATCTGCTGTACCTGGGCGCAAGCTCGGGTGAGATTGGATTCGTGCTGGCGATCACGACTTTTGTCAATATCGTCCAAATTTTTGCCGCGTATCTGATCCAGAGGCTGCGCAGCCGGAAGTGGACGCTGGTGCTGTTCGTAGCCGTGCACCGGGTCATATGGGGGAGCACCGGTCTCGTGCCGTTTATTGTCCCGAAGCCATACTGGGTGCCCGCGTTTATCGTATTGTACACGGTTGCCTTCATGTTCAATACGCTGGGGGGCATTCTATGGAACTCGCTTATCAGCGATATGGTCCACCCCAAAGTCAGAGGACGGTACTTCGGCATCCGGAACACGATTCTGAATGCGCTCGGAACGCTGGTGATGTACGGGGGTGGAATCATCCTCGATCATGAGCCGGGCGGAAAGGGATTTCTGCTGCTCTATATCATCGTCTGGGTCTGCATTGCGGCCAATATCGCCGTGTTCTTCTTCTATCCGGACATTCCGTTTGAGCGGTCCTCGGAGAAGCGTTTTATCCCGATGCTGAAAAAACCGCTGCGCGACGCTTCTTTTCTGAAGGCGACGCTCTTCCTGGCCGGATTCCTGTTTCTGCAAAACCTGGTTGTGCCGCTGTATTCGTACGTCATGCTGGAAATGCTGCACATCAACTACCAGAAGCTGTCGCTGCTGAACGTGCTGCAAACGGTGTCCATGATGGCCAGCTTCTATGTGTGGGGTAATCTGAACGTTCGGCACAGCAACCGCAGGCTGCTGTTCTGGACGCTGCCGATCATCGCATTATCCTGCCTGTGCTGGGGGCTGCTGTCGGTACTGCCGATGCTGCCTGTGCTGATTGCGGCACACATGATTTTTGGCATCGGTGTCGGCGGATTCAACCAGCTGGCGTTCAATTTCATGATCGGCGACACGCCGAAGGCGGAGCGCCCGATGTATATGGCGATGTACGCGGCGATTACGGGCGTCGCAGCGTTCTTTGGCCCGCTGATCGGGGGCAATCTTTACGAGCTCATCGGCCACTGGCCGGAATGGACCCGGATCTATGGCGTTCAGATCGTCGTCGGCCTGAGCATGCTGCTGCTGACGGTCAGTCTTGGCCGGAAGATTCTGCGGAATTCGTGAGGGCTAGAGGAAAAAAAGGCGAAGGTTAAAACTGGCCCGGGGCGGTCTGAGTTTATATATTCTGCTTGTCGATAATCTAATAGAATACGAAATGGCTGAGGTACCTCCCCTAAGCAGACGGCAAATTAAACTTTCGGCTGCTTGAGGGTTTTTTTTTGTTGTTTTAAGCTAGGCGGACGCACGAAGCAGCGGAGAGATCGAAACCATTCCGAAAAAGCGAAGCGGTCGCCTTTGTCCCCGAATATCCACCATTGAAATAGATTCAAGGATATTCGGGGGCAACAGCGATTGGAGGAAGGATTCGAGCGTGGAGCGTCCTCACAATCGCCAAACGAAGGCACCCAGGCAACGATAAAGCAAGGCCTCAAGCCCCAAACCAAAGTCCGTCTTATCGCGTGAACCTTCCATTCGGGGGTATAATGAATAAGTAGAGGTGAATTTAGGAGCAGGGAGGAATCATTTATGTTTATCAACCAAATGTATATAAATGGCGCCTGGAAGGATGCCGCGGAGCACATCGACGTCCTGAACCCGGCCACCGGTGACGTGATCGGCACCGTACCGAACGGCGGCGCGAAGGAGGCTGGCGAAGCCGCGGATGCCGCTTATGAAGCGTTCCCGGCATGGTCCGCGCTGACGGCGGACGAGCGGGGGGCGCTGCTGATGAAATGGCACGGACTGATCGCCGAGCATACGGACGAGCTCGCCCGGATTATGACGACGGAGCAGGGCAAGCCGCTGAAGGAAGCCGCCGGCGAAATCGGCTACGCGAACAGCTTTATTTCCTGGTACGCGGAGGAGGGCAAGCGCGTCTATGGGCAGAGCATACCGGCCTCGTCCGCTTCGCAGCGGATCTGGGTGCAGAAGCAGCCGGTCGGCGTCGTGGCGGCGATCACGCCATGGAACTTCCCGGCGTCGATGATTACCCGCAAGGTTGCGCCGGCGCTGGCCGCCGGCTGCACCGTCGTTATCAAGCCGTCCGAGGAGACGCCGTACACGGCCTTGAAGCTCGCTGAACTCGCACACCAGGCCGGACTTCCGGCCGGCGTGATCAACGTGGTGACTGGCGAGGCGGCAGCGATCGCCGGCCGCTGGCAGCAGGACGAGCGGGTGCGCAAAATTTCCTTCACCGGCTCGACCGCCGTAGGCAAGGAGCTGATGAAGGGAGCAGCCGAAACCGTCAAGAAGATTTCCTTGGAGCTGGGCGGACACGCCCCGTTTATCGTGACCGCCGCGGCGGATCTGGACAAAGCGGTGGACGGGCTGATCAAGTCCAAGTTCCGCAACGGCGGCCAGACCTGCGTCTGCACCAACCGGGTGTATGTGGATGAACGGATCGCCGGCGAGTTCACCCGCAAAGCGGCGGAACGAACAGCCGCGCTTCAGGTAGGCAACGGCATGGAGGAAGGCGTGGATATCGGTCCGCTCATCAATGCCAAAGCGGTGGACAAAGTGCTGCGGCAAATTGAGGACGCCAAAGCTAAGGGCGGGATCATCGTGACGGGCGGCGAGGCGCTTCAGCATTCCGGCGGACACTTCGTGCAGCCAACCGTGATTGAACAGGCGACGGACGACATGGAATGCATGGTACACGAAACGTTTGGACCGCTTGCTCCGATTACGACCTTCCGTACGCTGGAGGAAGCCGTGCAGCGGGCCAACCGCAGTCCTTACGGGCTGGCTGCTTACGTCTTCACGGAGCGGATCCAGGAGGCGCTGTACGCCGCCGAAGCCCTCGAATACGGAATCGTCGGTGTAAACGATCCGCTGCCTTCCACGGCGCAGGCTCCGTTCGGCGGATTCAAGCAGAGCGGACTCGGACGGGAAGGCGGTCATTTCGGCATCGAGGAATACCTCGAGGTCAAGTATGTATCGCTCCGGCTCTAACCGGAGGAGCGGCCGAAAACGCGCGGTGACTGGGCGCTGCCCCAACATCCGGGAAATGCACCAGGCAGAGCTCCGACCAAGATCTCATGCAAGCCGCCAATCAAAAATAAAGAAGAAGCCCGAGGTGATTACCCTCGGGCTTCTTCAATAACAAAGCTGTTATTTCGTTGTATTTGCCGCTGTATCGGCTGCGCCTGCGCCTGCAGCCGTATCGGTTGCCGCGTTAGCCGAATCGTCCAGCGAGTTGGTAATTTTGGCTTTAGACTTGAGGTCGGCAATCCAGGTCGACGCTTTGGAAGAAATGCCTTGCGTGATAAGCGTTTCCTTGATGTCAGCCTTCTTCTCGTCAAGCGTTGCCGTGTGAGCCGCTTTGCGATCGGTAACCTTGATGATATGGTAGCCGTTGCTGGACTGCACGATGCCGCTCATTTCGCCTTTTTGCAGCTTGAACGCCGCTTCTTCAAACGGTGCTTCCATCACACCTTTGGCAAAGAAGCCTAGGTCGCCGCCGTTGTCCTTGGAGCCTGGGTCGATCGATTTCTCTTTTGCCAGCGTGGCGAAATCGGCGCCTCCCTTGAGCTGCGTCAGGATGCCTTCGGCTTCTTCCTTCGTCTTCACCAGAATGTGGGAAGCTTTGACTTCTTCCGGCGTGTTGAAGGATGCTTTATTTTCATCAAAATATTTCTTGATATCGTCGTCGGTCACTTTTACATCCGGTTCGAGCAGCTTGCGGATTTGCACCTGCATGTTCATTTGCTTCTTCAGGTCTTCCACCGACATGCCCGACTGCTGCAGAGCCATCTGGAATTCCTCTTCGCTGCTGAAGCCCTTCTTGATATCGTCCATTTCTTTGGTGACATCGGCATCGGTTACTTTAATGCCTTTTTTGCTCGCTTCCTGGTTGACCAGCTCTTCCGTGATGAGGCTGTCCAGCGTCTGTTTGCCGCCGGCTTCCACCAGTGCGTCATAAAGCTTGTCCTTTTTAATGTCCGTGCCGTTGACCGTCGCTACCGTCGGGTTGCTACCCGAATTAAAAGGAGGCTTGATCAGCACAATGACGAGAATGACGGCAAGCACGAGCGATACGGCCATCCATACCTTGCCAGTTCCGCCGGACCATGCTTTCGGAGCAGGACCGGACGCCGCAGCAGACGCTTTGGGAGCAGGCGTCTTCTCTTTATTCGGCTTGGCCGGCGTCTCGCCGTCGCGCTTCATTTCGCTGAGGACCGGTGCGCCGCTCTCGGAAGGGGCTGCCGGTTTGCTGGTCCGTTCAGATGATTCCCCCGTTGTTTCGGTATTGTTCAGCTCTTCGTTGTTTAACGATTCTCTTTCTTTGTCTGTCATTAAATCTTGTCCTCCTTTAATGTATGCAAAACGCTTATGGGTTCACTTTACCAGATTTGCCGTAAATAATCCTTAAGAAGACATAAATTGTGACAGATTTTTTTTAATCCTGTTTTAAGATTCGGCTGTTTGCGGCGGTTTTAATCAGGAAGCAGACGATGTGTCCAAATAAAAGACCGCTCCGGACGGGAATACCCCGGGAGCGGCCATAGCTATATGCCTTATTTTTGCCGTTCGATCGATACAGCGTGCGCAATACAAGGAATGCTCTCCTTCTGCTGATAGGAGAGGGGGGAGAGCAGGGCACCCGTCGCCACGACGAGGATGCGGTTCAGCTCGCCGCGCTGCATCCGGTTCAGCAGGTGGCCGTACGTCACGACCGCCGAGCAGCCGCAGCCGCTGGCTCCGGCCTGAACATTCTGTTTACCGTAATCGTAAATCATCATGCCGCAGTCCGAATAGGTCGTCTGATGAATCGGAATGTTATGCTTCTTCAGCAGGTCGTTGGCGATTTGATACCCGACTTTGGACAGGTCGCCGGTAACGATCAGGTCGTAGTAACCCGGCTCGATCTGCAGGTCGCGGAAATGCGCTTCCATTGTGTCTACCGCTGCCGGCGCCATTGCCGCGCCCATATTGAACGGGTCGCTGATGCCCATGTCGACCACCCGGCCGATCGTGGCGGAAGTGACGTATGGCCCGTCCCCGTCCTGCGACAGGACGACCGCGCCGGCCCCGGTCACCGTAAACTGAGCCGTGGGGGGCTTTTGGGAGCCGTACTCGGTCGGATACCGGAACTGCTTCTCCACGCTGGCATTATGGCTGCACGTCCCAGAGAGCACGTATTTTGCCCCGCCCGAATTGACGATATAAGAGGCCAGCGCGAGGCTCTCCATCGACGTGGAGCATGCGCCGAACAGGCCGAGATATGGGATGGCCAGCGTTCTCGCGGAAAAGCTGCTGCTGATAATCTGGTTCATCAGGTCGCCGGCGAGAAAAAACTGAATTTGCCCCTCGGTCAGTCCGGCGTGCTGTACCGCCATTTTTGCCGTTTCTTCCATTAAGGCCTTTTCGGCTTTTTCCCAGCTGTCCTGCCCCAAATACATGTCGCCGTGGATGATATCGAAGTCGTCGGCGAGCGGACCCTGACCCTCAAACGGCCCGACGATCGCCGCTTTCGACTTGATGGAAGGCTTGTTCTCGAACACCCAGCTTTGATGGCCTTTCAGCATATGAATCCTTACCCCCCTACAATATTAGGATCAAAAATGATGTAGGCGATGCCGACGCAAAAGGCTGCGAGCGAACCGAACACGATCACGGGTCCGGCCACCTTGAAGATGCTGCCGCCGAGGCCGAGCACGAGCCCTTCCCTGCGGTACTCGATCGCCGCGGAAGCCATGGCGTTGGCGAAGCCGGTGACCGGGACGGCGGTTCCAGCGCCCGCCCACTGGGCAATTTTGTCATATACCCCCAAGCTGGTGAGAATGACGGAGATGATGATCATAACGCCCACGGTCGGATTCGAGGCTGCCTTTTCCTCAAAGCCCCACCAGTGGATAAACATCTGCTGCACCGCCTGCCCGAGCAGACAGATGAGACCGCCGACGAGAAAAGCCCTGTACAAATTTTTGAACGTAAACTTGCTGGGCTCGCGCTTTTTGGCCAATTCCTGGTATTCCTGCTGGACAGGCGTCAGTTTCTTCTTCTTTTTGCTGACCATGATGCTTCACTCCTAACGGGTTAATAATGGCTTGACGTCCGAGATAACGTGCTCCAGTTGGGCGGACACCTGCTCGTACATCGCCTTGTTCTGCTCGTTTTTGGTCGAAAGTCCGTACATCTCCAGGTCCGCCTGGCATTTTTTGAGATCCGCATACAGCATCGCTTTCTGCTGCGGCTCGGGAACCTTGATCTGATCGTCGAAGAGGTCGACGTACAGCTGTCCGTACGCATCCACCTGCCCGATAAAGACGTTGTCCAGCGAGACGCCCAGCTTCTCGAGCTCGGTATGTACCCAGCGCCGGTTCAGGCCTCGGGTAGCCAGCGGCTCGTCCATGATTTTGCCGTCCAGAATGACCGTCTGCGGCTCGCTCTCCGGCCCGACCTTGATGCCGAGATGGGTGGGGGTCAGCGGTTGATTTTCTTTTTTCATCAGCACGTTGATCTGTCCGTTCGGCTCCATGATCGCAAACTCGACCTCCGCCGTTTTAAAGGCGTTTTTCCCGCGGAGCTGCTCCATAAGCTCTTCGTTCGTCAGCCGCTCCTTCTTCAGATTGTCCTCCATGATCTTGCCGTCCTTGATCAGTACGGTACTGGTACTGTCAATGAAATCCCGGGCTTTCTTGCTCTTTAACTGCAAAAATTCAATCATGAGCGAAACGGCTACCCACACGGCGAGGGAAATGACGCCAAGGTACCAGGTGGCTTTCAAATCAAGCGAGATGGAGGCCGCCAGGTCACCGATCGTGATCCCCGTAATGTACTCGAAGAAGGACAGCTGGGAGATTTGCCTTTTGCCCAAGAGACGGGTCAAGGCAAACAGAAAGACCACAGAAGCCAAAGTCCGAACGATAACCTCTATCCAATCCGGCATATCTATAAATTCCTCCATTCCAGATCTTTGCTTTAAACGCGAATAACAAAATTATTTGCAGCATCTTCTCGTTTTATGAATTTTTTGATTTCAGGCAGGTTAGATTATGATTCGTACTTATCCTGTAAAGGAGGTGAAAGTAACAATGACCGTTGCATCCCAAGTCAAAACGACACTTGCATCCCTGAAAAGCGCCCAAGCCAGCTTGGAGACGTTTGCTCTCAGCACGCAAAACCAGGAAGCCAAAAACCTGTTTTCTCAAGCTGCCCAGCAAACCCAGCAAATCGTGCAGCAGGTGGAAAGCCGGGTACAACAGCTTGAAAACGAGGAGCCTCAATATAAAGGATTCTAATTCTTTAATTGATCCCCCATATCAGGCCATACCGCTCCAATCCAATAACGTTTTGCCTTAAGCACCGGTTTTGCCGGTGCTTTTTGCTTATGCTGCAGCTGACAAATTCTGCTTCCGGATAAGCGTGACAAAGGCCGGGTCTTCATGGATAATATTAAAGTCATACCGCATGGCAGAAGCGGGGGTTTATAGAGAGAGGAGTACATATAGATATGAGAGCAAATCAAGGACGGCTGAATAAGCTGTTAGTTATGAGCCTGGTGCTGGGCGTGCTGTTCGTGATCATGATGGTCCTGGTCGGAGCGGACCGGATCGCCTGGTTTGACCAATCGATCATCGATGCAGTTCAGGGGATGGAGAATGAGGGGTTGACCCGAATCATGAGGGGCTTCACCTTTCTTGGGTCATCGCTCGTGGCGACGCTGCTGAGCGTGATCGCGTTCCTGTTTCTGTGGCTGGTTTTGCGGCACCGCAAGGAGCTGCTGATGTTTCTCTTGTCAGTGGGAGGATCGGAAATTTGGAATATCATCATCAAAAATTGGATGCAGCGGCAGCGCCCCAACACGCACCGGCTGATCGAAATCAGCGGATTCAGCTTTCCGAGCGGGCACTCGATGGCTGCGTTCGCCCTGTACGGGACGCTGACCTACTTGCTGTGGAGGCATATTCCCGCGCTGGCCGGAAGAATTGCGATGATCGTTATCGGGGTGGCCCTGACGCTGCTGATCGGGATCAGCCGGATCTATCTCGGGGTGCATTATCCGAGCGACGTCTTCGGCGGGTATTTGGCGAGCGCAACGTGGCTGATGCTGTCCATTTATATCTTTGAAAAGTACTGGAAGCCAAGGCCATAGGCGCCAGGAAATGAAAACCGTACATCAGGCGGCAGAAACTTGCATGAAAACGCCTCGCTCGCGTAATATGATTGCATAAAGATCTTTTTAAAGGAAAGGGTGTATGGCTTCGGTCCGATGACGTCGCTAAGAGATTTTGTTCAACTGCCTGCCGTTAAAAAAGTGATGGTCCTCATTTTGCTCGTGCTGTTTTTGTATGTCTTCCGGAGCATGATGAACCTCATTCTGATTACCTTCATCATTACGTACCTGGTGAACCGGATTCATTCGTCGCTCACCCGGCGGTTTACGAACCGAATGGGAATCAGCAAGAAGATCGCCGTACTAATCATTTATGCTGTCTTTCTTGGAGCCCTGTCGATCGGAACCTATCAATACGCTCCGAAGCTGCTGGGTGAACTGAACGTGCTGATCAACCAGGTTATTTCGTTCTACAGCAAGCCGCTGGAGCTTACCGACAATAAAGTCATCGACTACGTGCTGGAGTACATCCATAAGATTGATATTTCGCAGTACGTCAAGCAGGGTTACAACCTGCTGACCGGAACGATCTCCAACATCGGCAAGGTCGGTATCAATTTTGCCATCGCGATCATCATGAGCTTGTTCTTTATGCTGGAGAAAGAGAAAGTGACCCATTTCACGGATAAGTTCAGAAGCAGCAAATTCGCCTACTTTTATGATGAATTAGCTTATTTCGGGAAAAAATTTACGTTTTCTTTCGGAAAAGTGATCGAGGTCCAGTTTTTGATTTCCATTATTAACGCAACGGCTTCCACGCTGTTTCTGTGGATCCTCGGATTTCCGAACCTGTTCGCCCTCGGGCTGATGATCTTCCTGCTCGGCCTCGTGCCGGTCATGGGGGTGATCGTCTCACTGGTGCCGCTGTGTGCCATCGCGTTCAGCATCGGCGGAGTGATGAAGGTCGTTTACGTCCTGATCATGGTGGCCGTCCTGCACGCGTTCGAGGCGTACGTCATGAATCCGAAGTTTATGTCGGATAAAACGCATCTGCCGATATTTTATACGTTTGCTGTACTGATCATCTCCGAGCACTTCTTTGGGGTGTGGGGACTTATTCTCGGCGTGCCGGTGTTCATGTTCCTGCTGGATCTGCTGGAGGTGCCGGTCAACGGGCCGAAAGATGAACCCGCTGGAGCCGCAAGGAAGAACAAAAAAATACCACACAAAAAATCCTAACGGTTGAAGTTAGGATTTTATTGTGCGGATATCCTTGCGTTAGATATGCGAGTAGGAACCTGGCTGAGTGCGGTCCGAGTGCGGGCGGTACGTCCGCTCGGTAAACCGCTTCAAGGAAGCGGGCAGCTTCTGCTTGAGCTGATCGGCACGCTCCTGAGTCATTTTGCCGGCTTTGACGGCAGCATCGATTTTGGAGCTTTGGACGGCTGTCATCTTCTTGACGAGCTCGTCGCCGCTCCAGCCTTTTTTCTCCTTGGCGATCTGCTGCAGCGTTTTGCCCTGCTTCCATTCCTTGCTGAGATCCTGGACGCTCATGCCGAGCAGATCCGCAGCGTCTTTAAGCAGGATGTACTTGCGGCCGTGATGTCCATGGCGGATGTGATGGCCGTTCTCCTTCCGGTCCTGATCCGGCGTAGCTATATGGGCAGATGGGGAGTCGTCCGTTTGGGGAGTAACAGGCGCCGGGTCGGCGAATGCGATGCCGTGGGATCCGGCGAACACGATGCAGGTCAGCGCACCGGCCAGCAGCGCATTTTTGATTGGATTCATGTCAGTTCACCTCTTGGTTGAATTGGGTCATGCTTTATTTTTTCTGTCCTATTATGCGCCTGATTTGGAAAAACATACATGTATATTCAAAGATGCTGGGCCCTCGGGCTGGGCTGTAATATTTGGTTTGGTATCACAAAGGGCTTCACCGGGTAATTAATTCGGGAAGACGATACAATATGTACTATATCGAAAAAAGAAAACTTTAGCTCAATCTATACAACGATGGAATTAGGAGGGGTGAGCGTGACTTTTGGCGCGAGGATGTTAAAGACGGGAATCGCGGTTACCCTCGCTTTATATATCAGCATTTGGCTTAATTTGTCTTCGCCGGTGATGGCGGCTGTGGCGGCCATCTTTGCCATGCAGCCGTCGATTTACCGCTCATGGCGGTACTTTCTGGACCAGCTCCAGACCAATACCCTGGGAGCCGTTCTGGCACTGCTGGCAGGCCAGGTGTTCTCGAACGAGCCGATTGCCGTCGGTCTGGTGTGCATCTTGGTCATCATGATATGCCTTAAGCTGAAGATGGGCGATACGATCGGCCTGACGCTGGTGACGGTCATTGCCGTGATGGAGGCCTCCGGGCAATGGCAGTTTGCGCTGACCCGGTTCTCACTCAGCTTGATCGGCATCGTTTCGGCCTTTTTGATTAATATTTTGCTGTTTCCGCCGAAGCCCAAGCAGCAGTTTATCGGGCAGATCCAAAATACGTTCGACCGGATGTCGCTGCTCATGCGAACGGCCATTTCGGACGAAATCAAGGAAAATGTGTTCCGTGACAAAAAGCGCGAGCTGGAGGATGCCATCAAATCGCTGTCGAGCAAATATCAGCTGTTTGAAGAGGAGCAGAAGAAGATGAAGCGGGCCTCCTTCAGCCAGACCCGGCTGCTGGTCGTCTATAAGCAGATGCTGAATGCTCTGCGGAAAGGGCGCGAAGTGCTGGACGCGGTGGAGGAGCATTATTTCCAGTCGGACCGGGAAGCCGGCACCGACCGGATCTTTGACGAACAGCTGGAGCGGCTGATCAAGTTTCACGAGCACATCCTGCTCAAATTCGAGGAGAAGCTCAAGCCGAACTGCCTGGAAGCTTCGCAGCTGGACCAGGAAAACACCGCGTTTATCCAGGGCGTGCTGAGCCTGGCCATCGAGGAACCCGAAGGCAGGCTGCGCTTATCCATCGTGGGGGCCACGATGTACGATTACGGATATCAGCTGGAGCGGCTTAACCGATTGGTCGAGCATTATCACAAAACCGATGACGATGAATCCGGATTTTGGGCATCGTGGATTAAAAAATAAAAGGAATGCATAAACCCCGGTCATCTGCGGCAGAGAAGCAGTTGACCGGGGTTTTAAGTTGCTAAGCCTTCAGATCGATCAGCGGCAGCTTCACGATAAACGCCGTTTCCGCCGTGTTGCTCGAAGCATAAATCTGTCCGTCATGAAGCTCGATGATGCTCTTGACGATGGCCAGCCCCAAACCGGCGCCGCCGGTGTCCAGGGAACGCGATTTCTCGACGCGGTAGAAGCGTTCGAAAATATAAGGGAGGTCCATCGGCGGGATCGGCGGTCCGTAGTTGATGACCCGGACCTCGGCCTCCTGCTCCGACTTCTTCGCCTCGACCCGGATCTGCTTCCCGTCATTACCATAGCGCATCGCATTGGTAATGAGGTTCTCAAACGCCTGCATGATCTTGTCGCCATCGGCCTGGATCATCAGCTTCTCCTGCGGCGGCGAGAAGACGATCTCCATGTCCTGGTTGCGCAGCTGGAGCGAAAATTCCGCGGTCAGCTGACCGATCAGCTGCACGAGATCGATAGGGGTGCGGTGCAGCGGAATTTGGCCGAAGCCCATCCGGGTATAGTCGAACAGATCGTTCACGAGCCGATTCATCCGTTTGGATTTCTCATAGGCGATATTGACATAGTACCGCAGCTCCACCTCGTCCTTGTATTTGTCTTCCTCAATCAGCCGGAGATAGCCGATGATCGACGTCAGGGGCGTGCGGAGATCGTGGGAAACGTTGGTGATCAGATCGTTTTTGGCCTGGGTCGCCAGACGCTCCTCCTCCCTCGAGGCTTCCAGCTGGGAGACCAGCGCGTTGATCTGCCCGGCGAGCAGCCCGAGCTCATCCTTGGAGCGAACCGGAATCTGGACATCCGTATTGCCGGAAGACATGCGCTGAACTCCGCGGATGATATTGGTCAAATTCCGGGTCGTGCCCCAGCTTAGAATCATGCAGTAAAAAATGAACAGCATAATGACGACGACGGCCTGCCACACGGAAAACCCAAAAATCCGGTTGACCCGGATGAGCGCTTCCACAAAGGGATACAGCGCTTTGAAATGATTGTCGTACACCGCCTGCAGGATCGGCTTGACGATCATCAGCGTGGCGAATGTCAGGGCGACGCTGAGGAAAAATAACGTGACGATTTTCCACTGCAGCTTGTTAAATATGCTACGCATCGATTTTATAGCCAACTCCCCACATGGTTTGGATCAGCTTGTAGCCCAGTTCTTTCTCCAGCTTGTCCCGGAGGTTGCTGATGTGAACCATGACCGTATTGTTGGAGACGTAATACTTTTCCTTCCAGACCCGCTGGAAAATTTCCTCGGCGCTGAACACTCTTCCCGGATGGGACGCGAGCAGATGGAGAATATCGAATTCACGGCCGGTGAGCTGTACGTCGGTCCCGCGGGCGGTCACCTTATGGGAAGTCCGGTTGATCTCCACATCGTGAATCCGAAGGGTGGAATCCGTCTGTTCTCTCGGTTCATTATATTGAAAAGAACGCCGGAGGAGCGTTTTGACCCTCACGGTCAGTTCCAGCGGATTAAACGGCTTGATCATGTAATCGTCGGCCCCCGTCATCAGGCCGAGGATTTTGTCCATATCCTCGGTCTTGGCGCTGAGCATCAGAATCGGAATGGTCGACTCGTTCTCCCGAACCTGGCGGCATACCTCGAGGCCGTTCAGTTTGGGCATCATCACGTCCAGTACGATGAGGTCGACCGGATGCTCGTTCAGCAGCTGGAGCGCCTCCTCGCCATGATAGGCGCAGATGACGTGAAAACCTTCATTTTGCAAATAAATCGAAATCAGATTGGCGATTTCCTTGTCGTCGTCGACGACCATAATGTTGCGCATGCATAAACCTCCATCAGTGCTTGTCTATAAGTTCGAGACGGCATGGACCGTTCGGGTCAGCCAGCTGCGGGCAGGATTGTCCGCATGCTCAAAGGCGTAATCGAACATGGCCGCGGCGTCCTGGAACCGGGTCTCGGTGTCGGGCGCTCCCATGACAACGGCAATGACCCGCTTGCCGTCCTTTTCGGTCGTTCCGGTAAAGCAGTACCCGGCCCGCTCCGTATACCCGGTTTTGAAGCCGTCGTTACCGGGATAGGCGTAAGGCTCGCCGGGGAGCATCGCGTTGGTCGTATGCAGCGTAATTCGCTTCTCGGGGATGCTGACATCGGCCTTCTGCGTAATATTTAAAATTTCGGGGTAGGAATCAATGAGGCACTTCGCCAGTTTGGCCACATCCTGCGCGTTCAGCATCGTCTCTCCCCGCGAAGACGCCGACTTGAACTGACGCAGATCGCTTGAGGTCAGTCCGGTCGCATTGGCGAAAACGGCTTGGGGGGACAGGCCGATGTCCTTGGCCCTGGCGTTCATCCGTTTGACGAATTCTTTCTCGCTGCCGCCGATATGTTCGGAAATGGCCACCGCCGCATCGTTGGCGGAGTGCACGACCATCGCTTCAAACAGCTGTCGCAGCGTCAGCGTCTCGCCTTCGCGGAGTCCGATCTCGGAACCCGTCACGTTCGCGGCATACCGGCTGGCGGTGACGGGCTCATCCCAGGTGCTTTGCCCCTGATGGATGCTGTCCAGTACGATTAGCTCCGTCATCATTTTGGACATGCTGGCCGGCGGGAGTGATTGAGACCCGTTATGCTCATAATATACCTTTCCGCTCTCCGCATCCATAAGAACGGCTGCCTGCGCCTTGATCGTAATCATGGGAAACCGGATCAGGCTGACGGCCGCGGCGACCGTCAAGCTCGACAGCAGCGCCAGCGCAATCAGTTTTCTTTTTTGCTTTTGCTTTGATTTCATTGCACCATACCTCGTTTATCCGTTTTGAATACCTTTCATTCTTTTACCAGTCTAACCATCAAACTTTAATTGCCCTACAAGAAAATCTTAAGAAATGTAAAGTTTTCGTCCCTGTTCGGATATATAATATGACTAACCTAATGCCGTCCGGCAGCATGGATAAAGTTACAGATATCGATCGAGAGATAGAGAGACTGGAGGGTTTACAATGCACAACAACACTTGGAAAAGACTCCCGATGGCCGACTGTGTCCGGGATTTGGTCGCCACCGCACGCGGGGACCGCAAAGCAAGCCTCGTCATCCTGAACGTGAGACTGGTCAACGTCTTGTCAGGCGAAATCGTGCGGGAGATGTCCATTGCGGTGCAGGGGCCGCGGATCGCTTATGTCGGCAAGGACGTGAGCCATACCATCGGCGAAGGGACCGTGGTTATTGATGCCGGAGGCAAATATGCAGCGCCCGGACTGCTGGACGGACATTGTCATATTGAGAGCACGCAGCTTACGGCAACCGAATTCGCCAGAGCGGTGCTTCCGCTGGGCACGACCGGCGGGTTTTTCGATGCGCATGAAATTTCGAACGTCCTCGGACTGCCGGGCCTTCGCTTCATGCTGGAGGAAGCCAGAACGACGCCTCTGGCCGCCTATATGCAGGTCGCATCCTGCGTGCCGTCAACCCACCCCGGGCTGGAAACCACCGGAGCTTACATCGGTCCTGAAGAAGTGGCGGAAGCGCTCAGCTGGGGGCCGGATATGATCGGATTGGGCGAAGTGATGAACTTTCCCGGCGTCGTATACGGCGACGACAAAATGATCGGGGAGATCGAGGCGACGCTGCGGGCCGGAAAATACGCGGACGGCCACTTTACATGGAGCTCCGGGGATTGGAGGCTTCCGGTGTATGCGGCAAGCGGTATTAACGGAGACCATGAATGCGTGAGCGCGGAGGATGTCATCGAGCGCGTCCGGCTCGGCATGTACGCCAAGATGCGGCAGGGCTCGGCCTGGCACGACGTTGCGGCCACCATCAAGGCGCATACCGAAGGCGGCCTGGATACCCGGCGCATGATTCTGGTCACGGACGACCGAAGCTCCGAGTCGCTGATGAACGAAGGGCATATGAATTTTGTCGTCCGCCACGCCATTGCGCAGGGCGTCAAGCCGGTAACGGCCTTCCAGATGGCTACGATCAATACGGCAGAACGGTTCGGGGTGGCCAGAGATATCGGAGCGATCGCTCCCGGGCTCTGCGCGGACATCATTTTGCTGGACGGGAATTTGGCCGACGTGAACGTCACGATGACGATCGCGGCCGGACACGTTGTGGCGGAGGATGGCCGGATGACCGCCGAGTGGGAGCCATATGCCATACCGGCAGAGGCGTACGGCACCGTCAAATTGGGGCGTCCGATTGAAGAACGGGATTTGGTCATCGCCGCGCCGCAGACGGGCGGAACGGTTGAGGTCCGGGCAATTGGGGTCGTAGAGAACCATGTGGAGACGAAGGAAACGTGGGTGAACGTGCCGGTGGAAGATTCGACGCTTCGCGTTACGCCGGAGAGCGGCCTCTGCAAAATGGCGGTATTTGAACGCCACGGTCAAGGCGGAGGCCATGCGCTCGGCATCGTGGCGGGGATCGGCTTTGAAGAACCGGCAGCCATCGCAATGACCGTGGCCCATGACAGCCATAACGTAACGGTCATCGGCAATGATGACCGGCTGATGGCGCAGGCGGGAAACCGTGTGGCTGAGATGCAGGGCGGCGTCGTGATGCTCACGCGCACAGGTCGGACGGAGTTTCCGCTGCCGGTCGGCGGCCTGATGTCCGATCAGCCGTTTGAAACGGTCGCGAGCCAGTCCGAAGCGATCAGCCAGGCGCTGATTCAGTCCGGCTGCCTGCTGAACAACGCGTTCATGACACTGTCGCTTCTGGCGCTGGTCGTCATTCCGGAGCTGCGACTGTCGGATAAAGGACTGGTCCGAATTTCGGCGGATGGCATTGAGATCGTGCCGCTGTTCCGGAGCTAAGCAAGGAAATTGAAGAGTGCAACAACATCCGAACCGGCGGGCGCCATATATGGCTCCGCCGGTCTTTTTAGTAGGCAAAGATTGGGTGAAGTAAAAGGAAACGGACGGGCCGTCCGCGAATTATAATAAGATACAGGTTGAGTCACGAAGAAAATCGGGGCGATGCCACAGCCCTCCTGGAAGGACGAGGTACGCCAAAAAGGGGAGCCGGAGGCTCCCCTTATCCTGCATTGATTTACAATTCAAAAGTTGGTAATATAGAACTTGTGACTCTAAAAAGATAAAAATTAAAATAATAATCCTATACGGATTTTATCACATTGGGATGAGTTTGTCAAACATTTAAAAGGGGATGGATATCGGCATGGATATAAACGATCAGGACTGGCAGCAGGAGCAGGAGCGGGTAACTCAGGTCACCGGGAAAATCGCCCGCCGCAAAAAAGCGCTTGAAGCGGAGGTTGGAACGGTCCGGGGAGATGTCGTGGAGCTGAGAAAGGATTTCTGGGATGAGGTTCGCGTCAACTTCAGCAGCGCCGACGACCTCGGAGAGACCTCGACCAGTTTGCGGCAGCAGTCCCAGGTGCTGTCGGAGCGCGAGCGCAGTCATCTGCAGGCTTTTGAATCCTTGAAGAAGCTGCGGCTGCTGGAGAAATCGCCGTATTTCGGCCGGATAGATTTTACGGAAAACGGTCAGAAGCAGACGGAACAGATTTACCTTGGCATCGCTTCGTTCCTGGATGATGACCAGGAGACCTTCCTCGTGTACGACTGGCGGGCTTCCGTCTCCAGCCTGTACTACGACGGTGCGCCCGGGCCGGCTTCCTACCAAACACCCGGCGGCGAAATTGAAGGGACGATGGAACTGAAGCGTCAGTTCGTCATTAAGGACGGCAGGATCGACGTCATGTTCGACACCGGCGTCACCATCGGCGACGAGCTGCTGCAGCAGGTGCTCAGCCACAGCTCCGACAGCCAGATGAAAAGCATTGTGGCGACGATTCAGAAGGAGCAGAACGCCGTGATCCGCAACGACAAGATCCGGATGCTGGTCGTGCAGGGGGCGGCCGGGAGCGGCAAGACGTCTGCGGCCCTGCAGCGTGTCGCCTATTTGCTATACAAATACAGGGAAATTCTGAAGGCCGACCAGGTGCTTCTGTTTTCCCCCAACCCGCTGTTTAACAGCTATGTCTCCACCGTCCTGCCGGAGCTGGGCGAGGAGAACATGATGCAGACGACGTTCCAGGCGTACCTGGAACACCGGCTCAGCAAGGAATACGACCTGGAAGACGTGTTTTCGCAAATGGAGTCGATTCTGAATGCGGAGGAAGGGGAATGGTTAGAGAATAAAAAGGCGTCGATTGCCTTCAAGGCCTCGCCGGCGTTTCTGAATATCATCCGCAGCTACAAGGATTATCTGGAGCATGACGGCATGATCTTTAAGCCGATCCGCTTCAAGGGGCATCTTATCGTTTCGGCTGAAGCGATGAAAGAGAAATTTTACAGCTATGAACCTGCGGTTCGCCTGGCCAACCGGATCGAGCTGATGCGGGAGTGGCTTCAGAAGGAGCTTGCCGCCTTTGCAAAGCAGGAGCGGAAGGCTGCCTGGGTCGATGACCAGATTGAGCTGCTCAGCGCGGAGGAATACCAAAAGGCGTATACCCATGTCCGCAGAAAGCTTGCGTCCAAAAAAGACACCTTCGACGATCACGAGCGCGAACGGAACCTGCTGGCCAAAATGATCGTCAACGAGTGGCTGAAGCCGGTTCGCAAATGGATCAAGCGAAAGCGGTTCGTCGACGTCAAGGCGCTGTATCGTGAGCTATTCGTCAATGAGGAGCTGTTTGCCCGGGTCAGCGGTACAGGCGATCTGCCGGAGCGGTATCATGAGATCGGCGCCCAGACGGTTCAGGATCTCATGGAAGGAAGGCTGTCTTACGAGGATGCGACGCCATATCTGTACATGCAGGAGCTGATGAAAGGCTTTCAGGTCAACAGCCTGATCCGGCACGTGTTCATCGACGAAGTTCAGGATTATTCACCGTTCCAGCTGGAATACCTCAAACGGCTGTTCCCGCGGGCGCGCATGACGGCGCTGGGCGACCTGAACCAGGGAATCTACCCGCATACCGGTGTGCTTGGCGGGAGTTTGGCGTCGCTGCAGGAGCTGTACGGCCCGGAAGAGACGGAGGTCATTTCGCTGACCCGCAGCTACCGTTCGACGTATGAGATCGTGGATTTTACCCGGAGCATGATGCCGGGCGGGGAAGCGATCGTGCCGTTTAACCGGAACGGGGAGAAGCCGCTCGTACGGGTTCAGCAGGACCGGGAAGAGCTTCATGACCGGATCGTCACGGACATTATGGAGCTGAACGCCAAAGGCTATGAGCACACGGCCATCATCTGCAAAACGGCGGAGGAGTCCGAGACGGTCTACGAAGCGCTGAAGGACCGCCTGCCGCTGAAAAAGATCACGAAAACGACCCCTTCCTTCGCTAATGGGACGCTGGTCATTCCATCCTACTTGGCAAAAGGGGTCGAGTTTGATGCGGTCATCATCTATGACGCGTCGGAAGGCGAATACAGCCGGGAGTCCGAACGGAAGCTGTTCTATACTGCCTGTACCCGGGCGATGCACCAGCTCCATGTATACAGCCTGGGCGAGCCCAGCCGCTTCATCACGGATGTGGCGGAAGATAAATACGTTTTGGCCTAGAGTCAGGCGTGGACCGGTAGTCCCGCCAAATCCGGCGGGTTCACACGGGTTCCGTCAGCACGTAAGCTTGTTCCTCGAACGGCTTGCGGTATTTGGACGGGGTACAGCCTTTATGATGCTTGAAGACGGTAATGAAGTAGCTGAGGTTGTCAAAGCCGACATCCATGGCGACCTCGACGATTTTTTTGTCGGTGTTCTCCAGCAGCTTACATGCCTTGAGCACCCGGTAATGGTTGACGTATTCCACCGGGCTCTTCTGGGTCATCTGTTTGAAAAAGCGGCAGAAATGCCCTTCGCTCATGTTGATCTGTCCCGCCAGCTCTTTGAGCTTAAGCGGCTCGGCGTAATGATCATGTATATAATGAAGCGCGGTCTTCAGCCGCTCCACCTTATCATGGCTTCCGGTGGGGCGGCTTTTGCTGTTTTCACCCAGCGGCGCCTGGGCCGACAGCAGGGCGAAGATCCGGAGCAGATGCGCTTTCGTCGACAGCTCGTAAGCCGGTGCTTTGGCTTCGTTTTCGCAGATAATCCGGTGCAGCGCGTCCAAAATGTCCTTTTCCCATTCCGAGTTTCCGGTGATGTGCTGGCGCGGCATCAAGCTTTTTTTCATTAAGGGATCGATATATTTCTCCTGAATGATGTCAAAGTCTGGGCTGCTGAGCAGATCGGCGCTGAACACGACCGCTGAAAAGATGCACGGTTCTTCCGAGGCCAGCATCCCGGAGTGAATTTCCCCGCTGTTGACGAATAATGCTTCGCCTGCGCGGACCTCCACATACGTCATATCGAGTTGGAACACGGCGCTGCCTTGATGCAGCACGATAAATTCCATTTCGTCATGCCAGTGGCAGTCCAGAATGCTCTGCCCGTTGAGCTGTTCGACTCTGGGGTAGATGCTGACGGGATACAGAGGGTGTCCGTGCACGCGGTTCTCCCTGAGCGTTTCTCGATTCATAAGATGTCACTTCCATTCCTAGCAAATATCAATATATTAATATATTTGGTCAAAATAACGTAAGAAATCTCTTCATTAGATCAATATTATTATAGTATAAACTCAAGGAGGGACGAAACATGAAATTCACGGACGGTTACTGGATGATCCGGGAAGGCTACAACGTACAAAACCCTGCGGATATCCGCGATATTACCTATACAAGCGACTCCATGACGGTTTTCGCGGCGACAAAAATCATTGCGACCAAGGGCGACACGCTGAACGGTACGCTACTCAAGGCCAACTTTAGCTCCCCGATGCCGGATGTGATCCGCGTCAAGCTGTTTCATCATAAAGGGAAAATAAACAAAGGACCTGCGTTCGAATTGTTCCCAAGCGATACCGACGTGCAAATTTCGGTGGACGAAGAGACCGCGGTGCTGACCAGCGGCCAGCTGAGCGTGCAGGTCAACCGCAAGCAGGGCTGGAACATCGATTTCAACTATGCCGGCAAGCGGATTACCGGCAGCGGCTGGAGAGCGCCTGCGTATATCCAGGATCCGGATAAAAAAGCATACTACCGCGAGCAGCTTGACCTGGGCGTCGGAGAGTACATCTACGGCCTCGGTGAACGCTTCACCCCGTTTGTAAAGAACGGCCAAGTGGTGGAAATCTGGAACGAGGACGGCGGCACGAGCAGCGAGCAGTCGTACAAAAACATTCCGTTTTATTTGTCCAACAAGGGCTACGGCGTGTTCGTCAACCATCCGGAAAAGGTATCTTATGAGATTGCTTCTGAAAACGTATCCAGAGTTCAGTTCAGTGTCGAAGGCGAATATCTGGAATACTTCATTATCGGCGGCGCCACGCCGAAGGACGTGCTGGACAACTACACGAAGCTGACGGGCAAGCCTGCGCTTCCGCCAGCCTGGACATTCGGATTATGGCTGACGACATCCTTTACGACGGATTACGATGAAGCGACCGTCAACCACTTCGTGGACGGCATGGCCGAGCGCGATCTGCCGCTCTCCGTCTTCCACTTCGACTGCTTCTGGATGAAGGAATACCAGTGGTGCGATTTTGAGTGGGACAAGGATATGTTCCCGGATCCTGAAGGCATGCTGAGACGGCTGAAAGACAAGGGGCTGAAGATCTGTGCCTGGATCAACCCGTACATCGCGGAAAAATCGCACCTGTTCGATGAAGGCATGGAGAACGGGTACCTAGTGAAAACGCCGGACGGTTCTGTATGGCAGTGGGATTTGTGGCAGGCCGGCATGGGTCTGGTGGACTTCACGAATCCCGATGCGGTGAAATGGTACAAGAGCAAGCTCGAAGTGCTGATCGACCAGGGCGTCGACTGCTTCAAAACCGACTTCGGCGAAAGAATTCCAACCAACGTCGTGTATTTCGACGGATCCGATCCGGTGAAAATGCACAACTACTACACCTTCCTGTACAACAAGGCGGTATTTGAAGTGCTGGAAGACAAGCTGGGTAAAGGGGAAGCCGCTTTGTTCGCCCGTTCGGCCACGGTCGGCGGCCAACAGTTCCCAGTTCACTGGGGAGGCGACTGCTCCGCAACGTACGAATCGATGGCAGAGACGGTCCGCGGCGGCCTGTCGCTCGGTCTGTCCGGCTTCGGCTTCTGGAGCCATGACATCAGCGGCTTCGAAAATACGGCTCCGCCGGATATTTACAAGCGCTGGGTGCAGTTCGGCCTGCTCTCGTCCCACAGCCGCCTGCACGGCAGCACATCGTATCGGGTGCCGTGGCTGTTTGACGAAGAGGCGGTCGACGTGGTTCGCAAGTTTACGAAGCTGAAATGCAGCATCATGCCTTATCTCTACAACTCGGCGGTGGAATCCACGGAACGCGGCCTGCCGATGATGAGAGCCATGGTGCTGGAGTATCCGCAGGATCCGACCTGCTTTACGCTGGATACGCAGTACATGTTGGGCGATTCGATTCTGGTGGCGCCGATCTTCAATAAAGAAGGCGACGTCCAATATTATCTGCCGCAAGGCAAGTGGACGAACTATCTGACAGGCGAGGTGCTGGAAGGTAACCGGTGGTACAGCGAGAACCACGGATACATGACCCTGCCGATGATGATTAAGCCGAACACCCTCCTTGCGGTGGGTAAAGAAGACAGCAGACCGGACTATGATTATGCCGACGGCGTCTCGCTGCATCTGTTCGAGCTCGGCGACGGCGCTTCGGCGCAGGCCGACATCGTGAATACGCTGGCCGAACAACAGCTCAGTGTAACCGCATCCCGCAGCGGCAATATCATCGAAGTGAAGGCCTCCGGGGCCGGCAAGCCTTGGACGCTCGTGCTCCGCGGTATCGGCGAAGTGGCGTCCGTAGATCAGGGCACGGCGGCAAGCGGCGAACACGGTGCAGTCATTACACCTGCGGCCGGCGCTTCTTCCGTCACAATCACATTAAAGTAACGGGCTGCTGAGGCAGCTTAGGGATAGAACCGGACCGCAGATGGCTGCGGTCCGGTTTTTTAGAGATCAGAGCATTAGCGGTGTTTTAAGCCGAATCGAGGGGATGTAATTCCCAAGCCTGAACTGGGAGCGCATGCATATCCGTGACTGAAAAGAACCACAATAAAACATGATTTATCATCGAACGTAAAGGTGGTCTTGTCATGGAAGACAAAAAATGGGATCTGGTGGCACTTGCCTCGATACCGCTTATTATGACGCTTGGCAATTCCATGTTAATTCCCATTTTGCCCGAGATATCGCAAAAGCTGCACGTCAACGCCTTTCAGGTCAGCATGCTGATCACGGTGTTTGGCGTTGTGGCGATCGTGCTGATTCCGATTGCGGGTTATTTATCGGACCGGTTCGGACGCAAAACCGTCATTATCCCCAGCTTGATTATTGCCGCGGCGGGAGGAGCGATATCGGGGGCAGCCGCCTGGTGGACGGACGGAGCCACCGCTTACTGGATTATTCTTGCGGGCAGATTCCTGCAGGGTATCGGTGCAGCTGGGGCTTTTCCGATCGTGCTCCCGCTTGTAGGCGATATGTTTGATGATGAAGACGATGTCAGCAAAAGCTTGGGGCTCATCGAAACTTCGAATACGTTCGGCAAAGTGGTCAGTCCGATTCTCGGATCCGCACTGGCTCTGCTGGTTTGGTTTTTGCCTTTTCTCGCGATTCCCGTTCTCTGCATCATTTCGCTGATCATGGTCGCTTGTTTAGTGAAAACGCCTAAGAAGAAAAACGAAAACAAAACGTCAATCAAGGAATTTTTGTCTGACACGAAGGACATTTTGCGTGAAAAAGGGCGATGGCTGTACGCCATTTTCGCCATTGGCGGGATCAGCATGTTTATTACGTTCGGCGTGCTGTTTTTTTTATCCGAGACGCTGGAAACCAAATACGGCATGCATGGGATCGTAAAAGGCCTCGTGCTGGCGATTCCGCTGGCAGTGTTATGTCTGTGCTCGTTTATCGCCGGGAAAGTCATCGGCAAAAACAAAAAGCGTATGAAATGGACCGGCTTTGCAGGGATGGCGCTGCTGACGGCCGGACTGGTTATTGCCGGATTCAGCAGCCAGATTACGTTTCTCCTGATCTTTTTCTCGGTCTGCGGAGCAGGCATCGGCACCACCCTTCCCTGCATGGACGCACTGATCACCGAAGGGATTGAGGAAAAGCAGCGCGGAACGATCACTTCTCTATACAGCAGCATGAGGTATATCGGGGTATCTCTCGGCCCTCCGGTAGTATCCCTGCTCATGAAGAGCACCCACTGGATTCTGTTTGGTACGATGGCTGTGGTAGCGGCGATTGGCGTTCTGCTGACCCTGCTGGCTGTGAAGCCGAAGGAAAACAGCAGCAAGCCGGAGGATTCGGGCCGCAGCTCCCGAAGTAAGGGGCGGCGCGGAATCGGGTTGAGCAGACGGGTTGGTGCCCGCTGAGGTGATCTTGGAATAACAAATGAATACGGATGAGGCCTAGCCCAATGAACGCGGCAGGTTCGGAAAATGTTGCATTTTTCGGATCTGCTGCGTTTTTATTTGTTTTTCAGATGAAAAGGGGTATAAAAACAAAACAAGGTCTGCTATAATCAAACCAATACAAATACAAACAAACAAAAACAAAAGAACTTATTGGAGGTTGTCCTTATAATGGTACAAAATCGATGGAATTCCGATGAAGCTTCCCGGCAGAAAGCCGGCGTCGACCAGCTGGTGTACCGGTCCAACCTGATCGGCAGCGACCGCAGTGTCTGCAACTGGGGCGGCGGCAACACGTCGCTGAAGACGGTGGAGCAGGACTTTCGCGGCCGTGATGTGGAGGTCATGTGGGTAAAAGGAAGCGGTTCGGACCTGGCGACGATGAAAGCGCAGCATTTTACCGGCCTGCGGCTTGAGGATATTCGTCCGCTGATTGAGCGTGATGAAATGTCGGATGAGGAGATGGTGGCTTACCTGTCCCACTGCATGATCGACAGCAAGCATCCGAGAGCGTCGATCGAGACGCTGCTGCATGCATTCCTTCCGTATCCGCACGTCGACCATACCCACCCGGATGCGATTATCAGCTTGTGCTGCGCGGATAACGGCAAAGAAATCGCCCAAGAAATCTACGGGGATACGTTCGTATGGGTACCGTATATCCGTCCCGGGTTTACGCTGTCCAAAATGATCGCCGAAGGCGTCCGGAACAATCCGAATGCCCAGCTGGTGCTGATGGAGAAGCACGGTCTGGTGACATGGGGACAGACGTCCGAGGAATCTTACAACCAGACGATCGCCATGATCCAAAAAGCGGAAGCGTATATTGCCGCAAAAGTACAGGAAGAGAAGGTGTTTGGCGGGCAAAAGACGGCGGCGCTGGCGCCTGAGAAGCGCAAAGCCCTTCTGGCCGAAGTGCTGCCTGTGATCCGCGGCGCGGTTAGCGACAGTAAAAAAATGATCGTCACCTACGACGATGCCGAAGACGTGCTTCAGTTCGTCAACAGCCGTGACGCGAAGGAGCTCTCCCAGGTGGGAGCGGCCTGCCCGGATCACCTGGTGCACACGAAGCGGGTTCCGCTGTATATCGACTGGGATCCGGCTAACGGTGATACCGTTTCCCTCAAAGCGGCGGTACGTCAAGGCGTCGAAGCCTATAAGGAAGAGTACAAGGCGTATTTTGAACGGAACAAAAATGAGGGCGATATCATGTCCGAGGCGGCTCCGCGCGTCATCCTCATTCCGGGGATCGGCATGGTCAACACCGGCAAGAGCCTGGATATGGCGGGGGTCAGCGGAGCTCTGTACCACCGGGCGATCGCGGTGATGAAAGGTTCTACGGCCTTGGGACAATTCGTATCCTTAAGCGAGAACGAATCCTACAACGTGGAATATTGGCCGCTTGAGCTTTACAAGCTGTCCCTGGCTCCGGCGGAAGCGGAGTTCTCCCGCAAGGTCGCCTTTATTACCGGCGGCGCAGGCGGCATCGGCAGCGAAACGGCGCGCCGCTTCGTGTCGGAGGGAGCTCACGTCGTCCTGGCCGACCTGAACCTGGAAGGCGCCGAACAGGTGGCCTCCGAGATCAATGCCAAATACGGCGATGGCCGGGCCAAGGCCGTCAAGATGGACGTAACTCAGGAAGACATGGTCAGGGACGCTTTGGCCGAAACGGCTTTAACCTATGGCGGCGTGGACATCATCGTCAACAATGCCGGGCTGGCCACTTCGAGTCCGTTTGACGAAACCTCCCTGAAGGAATGGAATCTGAACATGAACGTCCTCGGCACGGGCTACTTCCTGGTAGCCAGAGAAGCGTTCAAGCAGATGAAGGAGCAGGGGATCGGCGGCAGCATGGTGTTCGTCGGCTCTAAAAATTCGGTGTATGCCGGCAAGAATGTGACGGCCTACAGCTCCGTCAAGGCGCTTGAAGCCCACCTGGCCCGCTGCATCGCGGCTGAGGGCGGAGAATATGGCATCCGGGTCAACACGATTTTACCGGATGCGATCCTGCAGGGATCGGCCATCTGGAACTCCAACTGGCGGAACGAGCGGGCTGCGGCCTACGGCATCGAGCCGGATCAGCTGGAAGAGCATTACCGCAAGAGAACGACGCTGCTGGTCAACATTTATCCGAAGGACGTGGCCGAAGGGATTGCCTACTTCGCTTCCTCCAAGTCGGAGAAGACGACCGGTTGCATGCTGACGATCGACGGCGGCGTACCGGCGGCGTTTACCCGGTAGGCAGTCGGTCTTACAGGGGAAACTGGCGCAGATTGCAGGAGTGATAGAAGGGAGCAGGTACCAGCTGAACAGGCATGTTTGGCGGAAGGCGCTCCCTCTCTTGCCATAACACACGGCAGACACCGGCTCGCTGCCGGCGCTCTGCCAGACTTTTAAGGTTAACCGCAAAGGAGGTATTACACCGTGAAGGTTTCGCTATTCATTACCTGCATCAGCGACGCGCTGTTTCCGCCTATCGGCGAAGCGATGGCCCGCCTGCTGGCGCGGTACGGCGTCCGGCTCGATTTTCCGCAGGTGCAGACCTGCTGCGGCCAGCCGGCCTTTAACAGCGGCTATTGGGATGAAGCCAGAGCCTCGGCGCGGACGATTTTGGAAGCGTTTGACGACAGCGATTTTGTGATCGCCCCTTCGGGCTCCTGCACCGGCATGATCCATCATTATTACCCCAAGCTGTTTGAACATGAGCCTCAGCTTCAGGAAAAAGCGCTGGCGCTGAAGGAGAAGACGTACGAGTTCACCCAATTTCTCGTCCAGGTGCTGGGCGTGACGGATGTGGGGGCCGTTTTTCCCCATAGAGTTACCTATCACCCATCCTGCCACGGCTCACGGCTGCTCGGCATCAAAGACGAACCGATGCAGCTGATGGCCAGCGTCCAGGGCATGGAGTTGATTCCGCTCCCTTATGCGGAAGACTGCTGCGGCTTCGGCGGGACGTTCGCCATCAAGATGAGCGACATCTCGGGCGCGATGGTCGAAGAGAAAACCCAGCACGTGCTGGAGACGGAGGCCGAGGTGCTGGTCGGGCTGGATATGGGCTGCCTGCTGAACATCGGCGGCAATCTGCATTATCAGGGCAAGCCGGTCCGGGTCATGCATCTGGCGGAACTGCTGTATGAGGGAGTGAAGCACCGTGAGCAAACCGCAGGGGTCTAGCGTAAAGGAGCGGGCGGAGACCGCACTTAAGGACGAATTTCTCGTTAACGCCGTCAAGTTTACGACCGAAAAGCTGAAAAACGGCAAGAAGGCGGCTACGGCGGAACACGGCAACTGGGAGGAATGGAGGGAGCGGGGAAGGCAGATCCGGGCCCATACGATCGCCCACCTCGACTACTATTTGAACGAGTTTGTGAATAATGCCAGGGAGCAGGGCGTGCATGTGCATTTTGCTCCCGAAGCGAAGGACGCCGCCCGAATCGCAGTGGAGATTGCCAAGCACAAGCAGGCTAAGTCAGTGGTCAAGTCCAAATCGATGGTGTCCGAGGAAGTGCATATCAACGAAGCGTTTGAGGGCATCGGCATCGAATCGATTGAAAGCGACCTGGGCGAGTACATCATTCAGCTGGCGAATGAACCGCCTTCCCATATCATTATCCCGGCCATTCACAAAAACCGGTATCAAATCGCCGAGCTGCTGTCGAAGGAAGCGGGAGAAACGCTGGCGCCGGACACGAAAATTTTGGCGGGATTTGCACGGCGGAAGCTTCGCGACAAGTTTCTGGAAGCCGACATCGGGCTAACCGGGGCTAACTTCGGCATTGCCGAGAGCGGATCGATCGTCATTTTTGAAAACGAGGGCAACGCCCGCATGGTGAGCACGGTGCCGAAAACGCAAATTACGCTGATGGGGATGGAGCGGCTTATTCCGACCTGGGATGACCTCGAAGTGATGGCGACGCTCCTGCCGCGCTCGGCGACCGGCCAGAAGCTGACCGTGTACATGTCGGGCATCACGGGGCCGCGCCGGACGGCGGATGGAGACGGCCCGGAGGAGATGCATATCATCATCGTCGACAACGGCCGCTCTCTGCAACTCGGGGACCCGGATTTCCAGGAGCTCTTGAACTGCATCCGGTGCGGGGCATGCCTGAACGCCTGCCCGGTGTACCGCCATATCGGGGGGCATTCGTACCCCGGAACGTACAGCGGGCCGATCGGTGCGGTACTGACGCCGGCGCTGAACAAGAATACCGAGGAGTGGCAGGACATCGCTAACGCCTCCAGTCTATGCGGCGCCTGCTATGAAGCCTGTCCGGTCAAAATTCCGCTGCACGACATGCTTGTCTATTTGCGCAACCGGAAGGTCGAGAGGGGTTATACCGCAGCCGGCGAAAAGCTGGCGATGAAAGGCTTCAAGATGCTGATGAAAAGTTCCGGCCGCTTTAAGCAGGCGGTGAAGCTTGGACAGACGGGCCAGAAGCTGCTGGTCCGGGACGGATATATCCGTTCCCAATTCGGCCCGCTCAAGGGCTGGACGGCGTACAGGCACATTCCTGCGCTGCCTAATAAATCGTTCAGGGAACGCTGGCCGCAGCTGGACGCCGAGGTCGGGGCCAGCCTCCCGCCGATGCCGGAAGCGATGAAGTCCCGCATGGAGAGCATCGTCGCCGGCCGGAAGGAAAGGGGGATGAAGCGATGAGCACATCCGATCCGTCATTTTTGGAGAAAATGGAGCGGGAATCTCGGGAGCAGCAGAAGCGGTTCATCGGCCATATCGCCAGCCGTCTCGGTCGTGGTGGCGCTTCTGAATCCCGCAAGCCGGAGCATCCGTATCGGGGCGCGCCGGATTTTTGGAACGGCTATGAGCTGACGCATGAAGAGCGGATCGAGCGCTTTATGGGGAACTGGCGTGCCGCCGGCGGCCATACCGAACGGGTGGCCGGCTGGGAGGAGCTGTCCGGCGTCGTGACCCGCATCCTGCATGAGCACGGGGCACAGTCAACGATCCGCCAGGACCTTCCGGAGCTGGCCGGGCTCCGGTTGGAACAGCATTTGCCGGAGCTTGCGCACCGGGTGTGGAACGGGCAGGATCCGGACGCCTCCCTGGCCACTGCGGCCTATACGGATGCCGGGATCGCGCTTGTTGATGACGCCGTGGCGTATACCGGCTCGCTCGTGGTCACATCATCGGCGGAGAAGGGACGGTCGGTGTCCCTCCTGCCCAATCTGCTGATCGCTATCGTCCCGGCGGAACGAATGAAGACGCGGCTCGGCGAGGTTATGGGCCGCCTGTCCCGCAGCGCCGGGGAGGGGCTGCCGGCAGGGGTGCACTTTATCTCGGGGCCGAGCCGCTCCTCGGACATCGAGAACGACCTGACCATCGGCGTTCACGGACCGGGGATCGCCTACGCTTTGATTGTCGGATAATCCGATTCGGGAATGTCCCAGCTCAGAAAGGCATGGGGATGACACGTTGTCCGGGAACGGGCAAATCTATATAATGGGTGTACGATAGAACGAAAGAGGGAAGCTATGTTAGTTGCGGAACGTTATGATACCATCGTGCGGCTGGTCAATGAGCGAGGCAGCATCCGGGTGTCGGAGCTGAGCGAGCTGTGCGGTGTGACCGAAGAGACGATCCGCCGCGACCTTGACCGGCTGGAGCAGCAGGGTAAGCTGCGGCGGAGCCATGGCGGCGCCGTCAGCGTCAAAGAGACCCAGGCGGAGACCCCGTATTTCGAGCGGGAGGTCATCCATCAGGACGAGAAGAGGCGAATTGCCGAAGAGGCAGTGCGGCGGATCGAACCGCGGGACCGCATCGCCCTGGATGCCAGCTCGACGGCGTGGTATATGGCTTCGATCCTGCCGGACATTCCTTTGACCGTGGTTACCAATTCCATCAAGGTTGCCCTGGAGCTGTCCTCCAAGGAGAAGATCGAGGTCATATCGACGGGCGGCATGCTGGCAGCCCATTCCTTGTCTTACGTCGGCCCGCTCGCCGAACGCGGCCTGGAATCCTATTATGTGGATAAGGCGTTTATTTCCTGCAAAGGCGTGCATTTGGACCGCGGAATCAGCGAATCCAACGAGCTGCAGGCGATGGTCAAGCACCGGATGATCCGGCAGGCGAAGACGGTGTACATCCTGGCCGACGCGAGCAAAATCGGTGTGCAGGCGTTCACCCATCTGGCCGATTGGACCGAGGTGGACGTGCTGATCACCGACGGCCATGTTGACGAGAAGGACGCATCGCTGCTCCGGGAGAAATCGATCGAGCTGATCATTGCGGGGCAGACGTCCATTTAAGAATGCGGGAGGATTCATTTCCCGGCATATGATGAAACCTCCCGCGAAGGCTGGAAAACAGCTTTCGCGGGAGGTTTTTTTAGTTGGGGGCAAGTACTTTTTTGTTCATCATGCCAGCTCGCTATGCAGTGGATTCAGCACCAAATCGACCACTCCTGCCGACGGGACGACCAACTCTTGCAAACCTTCATTCAGCTCTACGGTTTGTGATCGCACGGTTTGCCCGCAGCAGTCCTTGATCTCCATCGCATAGGTTCCCGGGAATGAACAGGAGAAACAGAGGTACAATCGATCCCCTGGCGTGCCATTTACTATGATGAGTCGTTCGGAAGGGAGATCCAGCTCTACGACGGTCTCGGAGTATACGGCGATGATCGTTTTGTTCCTGCTGCTGGCCTGAACTATAGGATACAGCAGTTCCGGATGAAATGGCTGAAGTTTTCCATGCAGCAGCACATCCCGGTGATCGCGGCAAAAGCCGACCCAAAACCGGAGCATGGCCAGATGCCGGTCCCCGATCCGGTCCAAGCGAACCGAAATTTGGGGCACGGCAAACATGACGTGGATCATCTGCATCGCCGCATTTTCCGCCGTATCCTGGGGATTGAACATGATCATGTCGGAATGGACCGCCGTGTGGCCCGAAAGAAGACGCAGATCTAGCGTACGGACCCGGTTCTGAATGAAATCGTTCGGGCAATCATTCGCTCGGAACATATTTCCGTAGGTTCGCATAAGCGGCCCGATATACGTTTGACGGAATTCGATCAGAATATCGGGCTTGAGCGCTTTGAGCCGGCCCATGACGTCGGACAGCAGGCGGTCGACGGCCTCGGGGACGGACGCGTAATCCCGACCGTTTCCGTGAGCGGACACACCTGGCGAGCCCGCCGTGAGGCGGAAACTGTCCACGAAATCGAGCTTGAGCCCATCAATGTTCCAGTCGGATACCGCTTGCTCGTATACCCGGATCAAATACTCCCGCACTTCTGGAATTCGGGGGTCCAGAATCCCGGCATTCAGATTGTCGTCGATGCCGAGGAGCTTGTCCGCAAATTGGTCCCATACTTTGCTGTGTTTTCCGACAAACGGGACGGAGTACCACAGCATGTACTTCATACCCAGGTCCTGAATAGCAGCGACATGCGCCCCCATATCCGGGAATTTATCCGCGCAAACTTCCCAGTCGCCGGTATACGCATACCCACGGCTGTTATCTTCGGTTTGCCAGCCGTCGTCCACGATGATCGTATCGCATCCGAGTTCTTTGGCCAGCCTGGCCTGCTCCTCCAGCGCATCTGCCGTGATGTCCTGATGATAGGCATACCAGGTGGAGTAGACAGGATCCATCGCCTCCGCCGGAGGCGGGGAAGGCGTCATTCCAGGTTGCCGAGCCCACCACTGGACAACCTCATCCAGAGCCTCGTAATAAGGAACGTCACGCCGGTCAATCCGGAGCGTGGCTTCATACTCACCCTTCATCAATACCGGCTCTTCGAACAGCGTGATCGAGCAGAGGAATGTCGAATCCTCTTCGTGAATCCCTGCCTTGACCGTCAAATGATTCAGCGCATCGGTAAACGCAAAGGTTAGCCGGTTTCTTCCTTCCACATTAAACAGGGCGGCAACGGGAGCCAAAGAGGTGCTTCTTGATGTAAATCCCTCGCCCCAGTCGATCTGAAAAGCTTTGTTCCGGTCGCTTCCCGGGTGCCACATCGAGTGAATATCTATGGCCGGCAGGGACCACTCCAGCCGACAGGCGGGGGTCTGTGTTCCAGCTGCAGCCCGCAGCTTCAAATGAATCAGCCATACGCTGTCTTCCACGATTTCGATCTGCTGCGAGACATCGAAAAATTGCCTCGTATCATGAAACGTGACGATCGGGGGTGAAGCGTTCATCAAATTTTTCATAAACTCCTCCTGCACATTCAAGCTGAATTTGGTCGTATCATTCCAACAATAGTATAAAATTTACGAAACGTATAGTAAACAAAAAGATTCAAACAGTAAGATGTGGAATGCGAATATGCACTTAGATACCTTAGAAACTACGGTTTCATGTTTTTTTATTAGAGTATTGTCAAGGCCGAGGTTCTCTGTTATATTGAAAAACGAAAAACATCTCAGGTTTTTGTTTAGTAAACAAAAGACGTTTTGTTTGGCAAATGATCTGTAAGGTACTAAAATAACAGTAAGGGGTGTTTC
This sequence comes from Paenibacillus sp. S28, assembly GCF_016624415.1. Classification (NCBI taxonomy): domain Bacteria; kingdom Bacillati; phylum Bacillota; class Bacilli; order Caryophanales; family Paenibacillaceae; genus Paenibacillus; species Paenibacillus sp. S28. The sequence continues at coordinate 321,135 of NZ_JACVTM010000008.1, forward strand.
CCGAAAAAATGTGACGGAAAAGGTGATTGGTGTTGGCAAATATTCGCGATGTGGCAAGATTGGCAGGGGTGTCTCCTTCCACGGTTTCCCGCGTGTTAAACGGTGATCCGTCTTTATCGGTGCTGGAAGAAACGAGAAGAAAAATCATCTCCGCGGCGGAACAGCTGCAGTATAACATGGCTTCCAAACGTGCGGTCAGCAAGTCTATGCCGTTAAAAGATTACAAGATCGGTCTGGTTACTTTTTGTTCCGAGCAATTCGAAAGTGAAGATCCATACTATTTGTCTATCCGGATGCAAATCGAGAAGGAATTCAACCAGATGGGGCTGCATATTACCCGGACGATCCGCTGGGTCAATCATGAATCTTATGAAAGTCTGTCCGGCCTCGACGGTCTGATCGTGATCGGCAAATTTGAATTTGACCCATACAATTTGTTCTTTAACCGGATCCAAAATATCGTGTTCGTGGATTATTCTCCGGACGAGGACCGCTTTGATTCCGTCGTTGTCGATTTCAATAAAGTGACCACGACGGCGCTGGATCACTTGACAGGCCTTGGATATACCAAAATCGGGCTGATCAGCTCCCGCGATTTTATCAACCGGTTCGGTTCCAGGACGGGGATTGATTCCATCGACCAGCGCCAAAGCAGTTTTGAAGCTTACATGAAAAATAAAAATCTATACATGCCGGAGCATGTCCATATCGGCAGCAATTTCTCCATGTCGACCGGATATCAGCTGATGAAGGACGCCATTAAAAAGGGGAAACTGCCGGAAGCTTTCTTGATCGGATCGGATCCCATGGCCATCGCGGCAAGCAGAGCGCTAAAGGAGGCGGGCGTAAAAGTGCCGATGGATGTGGCGCTCGTCGGGATTGATGATATCGAGATGGCTGCTTATATGGACCCGCCGCTGACTACGGTCAAAATTTATACCGAACAGATGGGTCAAACCGCCGTGAAAATGCTGCTGGAAAGGATTGGAGGCAGGGAGGTTCCGCTTAAAGTGGTACTACCGTCGAAGTTAATCGTAAGAAGCTCATGCGGTGCTGGCCGATTTCCCAAAACGGCTGTCCAGAAATAGGACAGACAGGGGGAGCGAAAGAGCCGCAGCCGCACAAACAATCGTTAGGGGGCATTAAACGATGAAAAAATGGCTGTTGTTCGTAGTATCTTTATTCGTTGTCATCGGAATGACCGCATGTTCCGGAAACTCCGGAACGGCGGACTCGACGCAGAGCGAGGGCGGCGCCGCGGGCGAAAGCGCCGGCTCGGGCGCCAAAGGAAAGATTACGTTTGCTTACTGGGGCGCGCAGACGGAAGCCGACGCCATCAAACAAGTGATTGCCGATTTTGAAAAGTCCTACCCCGATATTAAAGTGGAGAGCCAATGGATTCAGCAGGATTATCTCACGAAACTGCAGACCATGATTGCCGGAGGAACGGCTCCTGACGTGATGTTGATTTCGGGCGGGGATTTACCTGGATTTGCAAGCGCTTTCCAGGAACAGCAGGTGGATCCATCCGCCTTCAGCTCGCCGTCTCTGGTGGATTCGCTGTCAGTCGACGGTAAGGCCTATGCCGTACCGTTTATTATTAAACCTAAGGTCATGGCCATCAATCTCGATCTTTTCAAGAAAAACAATATTCCTCTTCCCAGCCCAACCGAGCCCATGACGATGGACCAGTTCGACGAAATGGCCAAGAAGCTGGCCGCCGGTGAGGGCAGCTCCAAAGTTTTCGGCTCGGAGCCGTTGTATTTGCCGAATCTGATTTATTCGTTCGGCGGTACGTTTTACTCCGACGATCACGCCCAATCCCTTCTGGGATCTCCGGAAGCAATTAAGGCCGGAGAATATATCGTCGCCGCCAAGCAGGAAGGCATCGTACCGAGCGACAACGAGAAGCAGGGACAGAACATGATGAACTGGTTCTTGAGCGGGCGCATCGGCATGTACACCGATTTTGGCCCATGGTATATCCCGCAGCTGGCGGATGTCAAAGGCTTTGACTGGGATATCGTTCCTTTCCCGGGTGGCGGCGGCTCCAAAGAAGTGAACGGCCTGGCTCTGAGCAAAGACAGCAAAAACGCTGAGGCAGCCAAGATCTTCATTCAGCATCTGACCCAGGATGAGGAGGCGCAAAAAATTATAGGGGGCAACAAAAGCGCGTATGGAGTACCGGTTTTGGCAAGCGCAACCGGGGCGTTTGAGCAAATTTATCCCGGCAAAAACCTGAAAGCTTTTGTTTTGGCGTCCGAGAAACAGCATCCGCAGGAAGCGCAAAAACGGACGAATGAGATCGGCAATGAAATGAAAGCGATCGACGATCAAACCCCCATCGGAATCGGCAGCAAGGCCGTGAAGGAAGTGTTCCCTCAGGTAGCGGAGAAAATCGACAACATTTTGAAACAAAAATAACGGGAGAAAGCCTATGAACGGACTTATTGAACTCATATATAACTTCTTTCAGGGGATGGGGGTTCCAGCGGCGTTGCTGCCGCTCCTCCCGTTCCTGACCGTCATGGCCGTGGTGTATGCCCTTCTTTTTCTAATCACGCGGTTTCTGGTACGCAAAAAAGTGATCCATATGAAGACAGCCAGCTTTTACATGTTCGTGTCGGTATGGGTCTTTGGTTTCCTGCTCTTTACGCTGGGGCCGATGGTCTTCTCCTTCTATATCAGCTTTACCCAGTGGGAGGTGGTCAGCGACCCGGTATGGGCAGGGACGGACAATTACCGAATGCTGTTTAAGGATACGATGTTTTATAAATCGCTTGCCGTGACGTTCTACTACACGTTGGTCAGTGTTCCACTCCAGGTGGTGTTGTCTTTCGGGATTGCCCTGTTGATGAATTTGAAGCTGCGCGGCATTTACGTGTTCCGTACCGTTTATTATTTGCCCACGCTCGTGCAGGGGGTTGCCCAAATGGTGCTGTTCATTTGGATTTTCAACCCGAACGTTGGGCTGATCAATTCGGTGCTGCGTTTCGCGGGCATTCACGGTCCGGCCTGGCTGTCCGATCCGCATTGGTCGATGCCGGCCATCATTCTGATGAGCCTGTGGACGGTCGGAGGCAATATGATCATTTACTTGGCCGGATTGTCGGATATTCCGCAATCGCTCTATGAGCAGGCCGAAATCGACGGAGCAACCGTTCTTCGCAGGCTGTGGCATGTGACGCTTCCGCAAATTTCGCCCATCCTGTTTTTTAATGCCGTCACGAGCATGATCGGGGCGTTCCAGACCTTCACGCAAGGCTTCCTTGTCAACGGAGGACCGGACAATTCGCTGCTGTTCTATGCGTATTACTTGTATCAAAACGCGTTTATGTGGTTCAAGATGGGCTACGGCTCTGCGTTGGCCTGGGTGCTGTTCGTGATCATTTTGCTGTTCACCTTGCTGGTGTTCCGCAGCAGCGCATTATGGGTGTATTACGAAAATGAAGTGGGAGGGAGGAAGCGCCGTGTCCGTAAAAAAGAAGCGTAAATCCCCCGGAGTCCGGTGGCTGGGTTACCTGGTGCTGTTGGCGGGCGCAGCGGCGTTCCTGTATCCGTTTTTGTGGATGATTTCCGCTTCGCTCCGCAATCTGGAGGAAATCGCGGTTTCCGGCATGAACATTTGGCCGCAGCACTGGCGCTGGGAAAATTACGCGAAAGCGTTGACGGCGTTCCCCTTTGGCCGCTATTTGGTCAATACGTTGATCACCACCGTTCTTCCTATCATTGGTACCGTGTTTTCCTGTTCTTTGGTCGGTTATGCTTTTGCCCGTTTAAGGGTTAAAGGAAGCGGATTTCTGTTCCTGCTTGTATTATCAACCATGCTGCTGCCTGGTGAAGTTACGATGATTCCGCAGTTCATTTTATTTAAAAAGCTCGGTATGCTGGATACCTTGTATCCGCTTATCGTGCCGGCGTTCTTCGGCTCACCGTTCTACATCTTTTTGTTCCGCCAGTTTTATTCGCGGTTACCTGTGGGTTTAGAGGAAGCGGCAGTCATTGACGGCTGCGGTTATTTCAAAATTTGGCGGACGATCTTTTTGCCGCTGTCCAAGCCGGCTCTGACGGGAGTCGGGGTCATGATGTTTATGGGCGCCTGGAACAACTTCATGGGTCCGTTGATCTATATCAACAGCGACCGTTGGAAGACGCTTACGCTGGGTCTGGCCGGCTTTCAGGGGACATATTCCACGGATACGAATCTGTTGATGGCCGCAGCCATCGTGATTACGCTGCCGTGCATTATTTTGTTCTTCAGCGCGCAAAAGGCCTTCATGGAAGGACTGACGTTCTCCGGATCAAAAGAGAGTTAGAAGAAGGAGTGAAGCAGGATGAATGACGTGCATGATATCCGCGCCAAGGCAGGGGCGGTGACGTTCAGGTCTGACGACGATGCATTGAATGAGGGATTTGCCTGGGCAAAGCGTCAGGCATTGGCTTATGCCCATTTTGGTGGGGATGCCGTTGGATTATGGTATGAGGCGGCCCTGCCCGAAAGGGAAGCGTTCTGCATGCGGGACGTGATGCACCACAGCTCCGGTGCTGCTGCTCTGGGGCTCAGCCCCCATACGAAAAACATGATTAAACGTTTTGCCGAGAATATTGCGGCATCGCGGGATTGGTGCACCTTTTGGGAAATCACGAAAGATAATCTGCCTGCTGCGGTGGATTATGACAATGATCAGGACTTTTGGTATAACCTTCCCGCCAATTTCGACCTGATTGAAACGGCCTGGCGGCAGTTTTTGTGGACGGGCGACCGGGATTATATCGAGGATCCGGTGCTGTGCTATTTTTACAATGTAACCCTGACGGAGTATATTGACACGTGGGACAGGGACAGGGACGGCGTTTTGGAGTATTATCCCGAATACGGGCGTCGGGGACTGGCGACGTATAATGAAGCCGGCCAGCATCCTTTGGCGGGCGGCGATATGGTCGGCGTGCAAATTGCCGCCAACCGGGCCGCCGCACGCATGTCGGAGCTGACGGGGAACCCGCAGGCTTCCGAAACGTACGCGGCGAAAGCACACTCGCTTGAGCGGATGTATGGGAGCACATGGTGGAACGAGAACCAGCAGCGCTTTTACGGCATGATGCTGCAGGACCGCTCCTTCGCCGATCCGTACTGTGCAGAAGGCAATTTTCTCCCGCTGTACTATGGGGCTGTCACCCGCTCCGATCAGCTTCAAAAAGCGCTGCACGATTTGGACACAAACGGCGCTCCGAATGTGGAAGGTAAAACCTACCTTCCGGATATTTATTACCGGTACGGCCTTGCCCGGCAAGCATTCCGTGAACTGAAGGAATTGGTGAATCCTGCGCTCGAGCGCCGGGAATACCCGGAGGTTTCCTTCTGCGTCGTAGGTGCCGTTGCGACGGGCTTGATGGGAATCGCTGCTGACGGAACCGACGAGATTTCCACCCTGCCGCAGCTGGATGATTCGCTTGCTTGGGCGGAAATCGGGGAACTTCCGGTCCTTGGACGTACGATCCAGGTTCGGCATGAGCGGGGAGAAGAGACTTGCGTCACGCTTCAAGAAGGGCAGGACTTTACCTGGAAAGCGGCTTTTCAAGGAAACGCAGAGGCTTTTTATCACAATGGCGAACGGATCGCCCCGAGAACGGAAATCACCGCGGACGGCCGGGAAATCGCATTTGTTACCGTCCTGGTGAAACAGGGGGAGACCCACCGAATAACCTGCCGGACGTAGACCGGATCGTTGTGGCCCATCTATTAAAAACAACCCGGCCGGGAAACCCCAGCCGGGTTGTTGCAGATTATTCGTGTGCTGCTTACTTACTCGCCGGCCTTCGCCTGGCTTTTGGCCGCTTGCGGCACTTTCTCCCAGTCGGCCAGGAAGCGCTCGATCCCGCTGTCGGTCAGCGGATGCTTCCACAGGGACGGCAGCAGCGAGCCCGGAATGGTCGCGATGTGGGCGCCGGCGATGGCCGCGTCCTCCACATGCTTGATGTTGCGGATGCTGGCCGCGATGATTTCGGACGTCATGCCGTAGTTTTCGAGGATTTGCTTCAGCTCGCGAATCAGCTTCATGCCCTCGACCCCGATATCGTCCAGGCGTCCGACGAACGGGCTGACGTACGTAGCCCCGGCTTTGGCGGCCATCAGGCCCTGCGCGGCGGAAAAGATCAGCGTCACATTCGTTTTAATGCCCTTTTTGGTCAGCTCATGACATGCATACAAGCCGTCTTCGGTCATCGGCACCTTGATGACGACGTTAGGCGCCCATTCGGCAATCTCGTACGCTTCCTTCAGCATGTCCTCGGCTTTGGTGCCGATGACTTCGGCGCTGACCGGGCCGGAGACGATGCTGCAAATCTCCTGAATGACCTCTTTGAAATCCCGGCCTTCTTTGGCGATCAGGGAAGGGTTGGTCGTTACCCCGTCCACCAGTCCCAGGCGGGAGATTCGTTTGATTTCGTCGATGTTGCCCGTGTCCAGGAAAAACTTCATGTCACTACTTCCTCCTTCGGTTATGAAAAGATATGGCTATCGGTTAAAATAAAATTTATAATAGTGTGTATCATAACTGATTTATGACACAATAATTATTTAAACCATGCTGCCAGTGATATAACAATGAAATTGCAGCTTCAGGTGATTTTTCTCAAAGGAGAGGATTCCCATTCAACTAACTCCGAGACAGCTGGATATCGTGGAACTTGTGCGGGAGCATGCTCCCGTTACAGGCGATCAGATCGCTGAGATGATCGGCCTCAGCCGCCCGACCCTGCGCGCGGACCTGTCCCTGCTCACGATGCTGGGCTTGATCAGCGCCAAGCCGAAGGTGGGGTATTTTCCCGGAGATACGCCAAGCTCCCAAGGTGAGTTTGAACAAAGATTGCAGCAAATATACGTGAAGGATATATACAGTACTCCCGTGACCATATCCGAGCATGCGACGGCCTACGATGCCGTAGTGCAGCTGCTGTGCGAGAATACGGGCACGCTGATGGTGACCGGAGAGTCCGGTGAGCTGAAAGGGGTCGTCTCCCGCAAGGACGTGCTGAAGCTGACGATGGGGCATGCGGATTTGAGCACGATTCCCGTCGGTCTGGCGATGACCCGCCGGGCGCACATGGCGGCCCTGACGCCTGAGGAGACCGTGCTGGATGCGGCTGACAAGCTGGTGAAGCATCAGGTGAACTGCCTGCCGGTCGTTTCCGGCGAGGGAGACAGCATGATGGTCGGCCGGGTCACCAAAACGGATATTTTGCGCGTATTGATCGGTCTCGCGGGTAAAGGCGGTTCGCCGGCCCCGAATTAAAGGGTTTCTTGAACATATAACTACAAGACACAGCAACAAAAGCCGGCTGCTCCCATCCCGTATGGAATGAAAGCAGTCGGCTTTTGCCATTGGCCGTTACCGTCTTGGAAGCAGCCTTACGTATTCGTCCGACAGCTTCATCAGGTTCAAAATATAGTCGTAATCCTTTCGGTATTTCGAGAAGTCGGCGACAGGCTGCATCGTTTTCAGGGAGATGGCGGTGCCATCCTCAAAGCCTTTGCCCGGCACAAACAAAATGTCATTGTTGAAGAAGGAGCCTGTCGGCAGATAATACCGCATACCGACGACGTTCTTGTCGATGTTGAGCAGGTCGTGGCCAAATGCGGTAAAGTGCTTGTCCTTGAGCGAAATGCCCAGCAGGTTCGCCAGCGTCGGCATGATGTCGAGCTGACCGCCGACCTGTTCGACGACCTTGCCCTGTTTGCCAGGAATATGCATGATCAGCGGGATGTTGAAGCGGGTAATCCGCTGGTCATAGGTGATGCCGAGCGCCTGCTTGATGACCGCCGGATCGTTGTCCTGCGGCTGAAGCCCGAAATGGTCGCCGTAAATGACAAGCACGGTGTCGTCCCACATGCCTTTTGCTTTCAGACCGTCGATCAGGGTGCCGATTGCATAGTCGGTGTAATTCACAGCCGTCAGGTAGTCCCCCAACTGGGTTCCCTGAATGGAATCGGGGACCTTGATTTTTTTGCGGTCCTCCGGCACCTTGAACGGAAAATGGCTGGAAGCCGTGACGAACTGGGCGTAAAACGGCTTGCCCTGCTCATGCAGCTCGGACAGCTTGTCCAGACCGACCCGGTACAGCTCCTCGTCCGAAGCGCCAAAATCGTTGAAGTGATCGTTCTTGTACGACTTTTTGTCGTAATAATTCGTAAAGTTCAGCGCCGGGTAGAGCTGGTCCCGGTCCCAGAATTTCACGTCGTTAACGTGAAACGTATCGGCCGTGTAACCGAGCTGCTCGAGCAGACGCGGCATGCTCGGGAGCTCCCGGTCGCCGAAGCCGCTCGACATCGCAACGGTGCCGGTCGGGTAAATCGACGTATTGCTCATAAATTCGGCGTCCGACGTATTGCCTTGCCCGATCTGCTGGAAGACATGCGGAAAGTACAGGCCGCCGTCAGCCAGTTGGTTCAGCACGGGGGTCAGCTCCTGGCCGCCCGTCGACAAATGGATCGGGAAGTTCTGGAACGCCTCCATTTGAATGACGATGACGTTTTTGCCCTTGGCAGCTCCAAACATCGCCGGTTTGTCTTGTGCAGTCTCACCGGCGTACGGGTATGACTGCTCGGCCTGGCTGACCTTTTGCACGGTCTCGTCCAGATTGCCGGAGGCGATCAAGCTGTTCTCCTCGCTGGCGCGGATCCCGGCGGCAACCTGGTAATCCAGGAAGCCGAGATGCTCCGCCTGCATCAGCTCATTGGTGATGGAGCGGTCAGCATGAATGTACAGCACCGAGACGATCACGCCGATGACGCCGAGGGCTGCCGGCCAAATTTTACGAAGCCGTGTGCGCAGCGAAAACCGCAGCGGTACCCAGCGGCCGATCAGCCAGAAGAGAGCGACGATCACGACGTCGGCAAAAAATAAATAGTTCTCCGTTTCGATCGTTGACTGAACGCTTTCCTTGATCTGCAGCACCTGCTTCAGCTCGGACAGCGCCGTATAGGTCGGCACCGAATTGAAATGCTGAAAATACAGCGCCGACGCAAACATGAGAATCGAGAAAATGGCGTTAAAAATCCAATAGACCCATCCCTTCGCTTTCGCGGGGGTAATCAGCTCAATGATGCACAGCAGCACCAGCAGCGCAGCGGCGTCGGCGGTGATCCGGCTCCACAGAATATCATGGAAGAAAAAGTACCGGAGGAGCAGCAGCTTGAGCAGCAGGACGACGAAAACGGCGATAAAGGGCGTCTTCGGTCTGGAATAAGTGGAACGGAAGTCGATCATACCTGCTCCTTTCTGTTTCATTACAGTGTTCGTTGGTATTTACAAGTATAGTCATGTTAAACCCGATTTTACATTCCGCGAACACTAAATTAACACAAAAAGAGCGCGCTGTTAATCATTTTTGGTATTGCGGACCACAAATGCCATAAAAGAACACATGAATCATATCCTCTGTAAACGCTTCGGGATCCTCACTCTGATTGACCAGATCCAGCATTTTTTCGTACTGCTCCGTTATCATACCCACATATAGAAGCACCATTTGGACGGACACTTTCTCTGAAATTTCTCCCCGCTGCTTGCCCTTCTGCACAAAATGGGTGATCAAGGGTATGGCACGTTCCTCATACTGCTGCTGGATAAACCGGTTGATTTCCGGGTCGGCTTCGATCAGCTGCTTGAGCGCGGATGGGGTGAAGGGCAGCTTTAACCGGCTTTTTTGAAAAATAATGTATTCGATTTTTTCCTTCAGCGGCGCATCGCCCGTCAGCACGCTCTCATACTCCTCCATCAGCATGGCGACAAATTCCTTAAACACTTCGCGGAGCAGCGCTTCTTTGCTGCCAAAATAGTTGTATATGGTGACCTGCGACACTTCCGCCTTGGCTGCGATATCCTTGATACGGATTTGCCGGGGTTCCCATTCGCCCAGCATTTCCGATACCGTTTGTTTGATCTTTTGTTTAATCTGCACTGCCCGCTTCTCAAATCCATTCATTTCTTACGAACCATCCTAACTATTTTAAAATAGGTCATCGGGTTGATCGAATGAACGAAGAATATCGGCTCTCGCCGGTTCGATCTAATTAATGAAATTATAACACAATAATATTTCATAAAATGTATTGACGATGGAAAGCGGCAGGCGTATGATCCGATTATGAAATATCGGAACAAGAATATTTCATAAATTTAAATATGCATTGGAGGCGCTGGCATGCTGAGCGTTGAACATGTAACTAAAATTTTTCCGAACGGGAGAGGCATCCGGGACGTCACCTTTTCGGTCCGCCGCGGCGAGGTGTTCGGTTTCTTGGGACCGAATGGAGCCGGCAAATCGACGACGATCCGGCATATCATGGGCTTTTTGAAGCCGGATCAAGGCTCCGTAAAGGTATGCGGCTATGACACGTGGAAGGAACAGGGGCGGTTTCAAAAATATATCGGCTACCTTCCCGGCGAAATCGCGTTTATCGAGGGGATGACCGGCAAGGCGTTTCTGGATTTTATTGCAGGCATGCAGGGCGGCGTCGATCCGGCTTGGCGCGACGAGCTCATCCGCCGGCTGCAGTTTGACGTCCGGACGCCGATCCGAAAAATGTCCAAGGGAATGAAGCAGAAGGTCGGAATCGTTGCCGCCTTCATGCACCGGCCGGAGGTCATTATCCTGGATGAGCCGACGTCAGGGCTGGATCCGCTCATGCAAAAAGTGTTCATCGAGCTCGTGCTGGAAGAGAAGGCAAGGGGGACGACCTTCCTGATGTCCTCGCATAATTTTCCGGAAATCGAACGGACCTGCGACAGGGCGGCGATCATCAAGGACGGCGTGATTATTGCGGTCAAGGATATCCATGAGCTGCAGTCGATGCAGCGTAAGCTGTTCGAAGTGACGTTTGAGACGGAGCAGGAGCTGGACGATTTCATGAAATGCGGCCTGAAGATCGATTCCCGGGAAGGAAACCGCGTGCGGGTGGCCGTTCAAGGCGACGTGGACCGGTTTATCCGTGAAACCGCCCGCTTTCACGTCCGCAATATCGATGTGTTCACGCAGAACCTGGAGGACATTTTTATGGATTATTACGATCGGGAGGGTCAAACGCCATGAATATGCCGCTGTACAGACAAATGCTTGCGATTAACCTCAAAATGTTCATGAATTATGCCGTCGGATCGGCCTTTTATATATTGTTGATGTTTTGGATTTATCCGGGAATCGCCAAAAACAGCAGCAGCTTGAATTCGCTGATCGATGGGATGCCGGAGGGCTTGGGCAAGGCGTTCGGCCTGGAAAACGGCTTCGGCAGCATCGGCGCGTTTATATCCGGTGAGTATTACGGCCTGTTGTATCTGCTGATTCTGTCCATCTTCTGCATTCTGGTATCCACGCAGCTGATCGCCAAGCTTGTCGACCAGGGCTCGATGGCGTACCTGTTGTCGGCGCCCACCACCCGTACGAAGGTAGCTCTGACCCAGGCGGCCGTGCTGCTCTCCGGGCTGGTGCTGATTTGCGCGGTCACGACACTGGCCGGGTTTGCCGGGTACGCCTGGTTTATCGGGGATCTGGGGGATTTCGACGGCACCGGCTTTGTGCTGCTGAATGCAGGCGCCCTGCTGCTGTTCTTCTGCATCGGAGGCATTTCTTACTTGATTTCCGCCTGCTGCAATGACGAGAAGCGGGCGCTGACGCTTTCGGGCGTGATCACCATAGGATTTTTCAGCCTGAACCTGATCGGCAAAATTAGCGGACAGCTCAGCTGGATGCGGCATATTTCGGTTTTTTCCTTATTTGATCCCGGCGAGATCGTCGGCAAAACGGCGGATTGGCCGGTGTCCGTCGCGGTTCTGGCCGGCCTGGGGGCCGCTGCTTTCGCCGCCGGCATGATTATTTTCCGGAAAAGAAGCCTGCCGCTGTAAATCAAGCTATACTAGGGGGAGCAGGTACACCGATCAAGGAGGTCACGATGAAAGCACTCATATTGGCGGCTGGCTACGCCACGAGGCTATACCCGCTGACGAGGGATGTGCCCAAAGCCCTGCTCCCCCTCGGGCCCGGCACCATCCTCGACCATATCGTCCGTAAGGTGGAGCGGGTCAGCGGCATTTCGGAAATCGTACTGGTCAGCAACCACAGGTTTGCCTCCGCATTTCGGGCATGGGCCGAGTCGCGCGAATGTAGCGTACCGGTGCGCGTACTCGACGATGGTTCCACACATGAAGGGAACCGGCTCGGAGCGGTCGGCGACATGGCGTTTGCCGTAAAGGAAATGGGAATGGAAGAAGACCTTCTGGTCATGGCCGGGGACAACGTGTTTACGTTCGACCTGCAGGAGTATGTCGACTTTTATCACAAACGGCAGCGCGACTGCATCCTCGTGCAGCCGATGGAACGTACGGAGGAATTGCAGCGGGTTGGCGTCGTCCAGCTTGATGAGGGGGACACCGTCCTGTCTTTCGAGGAAAAGCCGGCGCATCCCCGGACGAATCTCGGCGTGCTCGCCGTGTACATTTACCGCAAAGACACACTGCCTCTCATCGGCGAATATCTGAATGAAGGGAATCAGCCGGATGCACCTGGATATTTCCCTGAGTGGCTGTGCCAGCGCAAGGAGATGGCTGCATACAGGGCACGGGGAACGAGTTATGACATCGGGACGCCGGAGGCTTACCGAGAGGTGACGGAGAACTATGCAGCTTTGTTTGGGAATTGAATATTTATGAGTTTACATGTATATTTATCCGTAAGATACTGAAGGAGCGATATACATGTATAAGTTTTTGGAGGAAATCACGATCAACACGTGGCCGGCCAAGTATTCCGCTCAGATGAACGGCTGGCTGGTCCGTTATGCGGACGGATACACGAAGCGGGCTAATTCCGTCAGTCCGATTTACCTGGACCCGGGCTGCGACGTGGAAGGCAGCATCGCCGCCGCCGAACAGTTTTACCGGGATGCCGGTCAGCAGGTCATTTTCAAGATGACTCCTTATGTTATGCCGTCCGATCTTGATGAATGTCTCGCCGGGCGGGGGTATGTTCAGGTGGATCTATCCAGCGTGCGGATTCTGGATCTTCAGCGAGAAACGGCACCGGCGGCTGACCCAGGGCTTCATGTCGTGTTCCGGGACCGGCTGGATACAGGCTGGCTCGAGCAGATGTCCCTCATGAACGGAATACCGGGCCACGGACAATCGGTCCTGGCGCACACGCTGGCCTCGACTCCGCTCAAGCAGGGATTTTTCCTGTTACAACAAGGGAGTGAGACGGTGGCCGCCGGGCTCGGCGTCATTCAAGAGGGATGGCTGGGCCTGTACGATATCGTGACACATCCTGATTTCCGGGAGCGGGGGTTTGGATTCCAGCTGATCCAGCGCATGCTGGCATGGGGCCGGGAGCAGGGCGCGCATTCGTCGTTTCTTCAGGTCGTTCAGGCCAATGAGGCGGCATGCCGGTTATACGACAAGCTGAATTATCGCAATGTTTACTCTTATTGGTACAGAGTGCTTAAATAATGGAATAAGGCGAATGTTTGTTCTTGTCTCAAATGCCATTCCCAGGTATCATAGAGTGGCATGGCCAGCGCCATGACAGATTGACTTGGGTTGGGAGAGATGAGGATGAACGACATGCCGGAGAAACTTGCGCCGATGTGCGAACTGATCGATGAGGTGAAGGCACTGGCGGATATTCCGGAAGATCAGTGGACGGGAGCGATTGCCGAAGGCAAGTGGTCGCCGCAGGAAATCATCGGGCACATCATGCTGTGGGACAAGCATTTCATGGAGCACGCGATCCGGCCGATGGCGGCCAAAGAACCGATGGATATGCCAAAGGTGGAGCTTGATGAATTCAACCGGGAAGCGGCCGCGTATGCGCGCAGCCAAGGACGCCAGGAGCTGATCGATCAGACGGTGCACTGGCGGGAGCAGATCATCGGAGAGCTGAAGCGGATACCGGAAGATGAGTATGCCACCGAATACAGTACCGGCAGCGGCAAGCTGTCCGTAGACGAGTATCTGGCCGATTTTTACTGGCATGACCGCCATCATATGAATCAGATCCACAATTACATAGCAAACGGGCACAAATAGAACAGCTCTCCTAACAAGAGGCCGTAACGAGGTGAAAACTTACTTCGGGCGGTCTTTTTTTTTAAGCAAGCAACCTATATCGGATAGGAAGAGGAGGAAAGTGATGAGCAGCCTCATGAATAGGGGAGGTCAAAAATAAAGCATGCGGTAACCCCTAAGCTCCGGGGAATTTCTTCGTGGCTGATCTGGCATGAAATCGGATGGCCGGACCGTAGACTAATAGAAAATCTATCTCTCTGAGCCCAAGGAGGTCTGGCATGAACAGAGAAGACCGGCTGGTAGCAAGCCCACATGGGGGGACGCCTGAATCCGTAAGCATTCGCGAGGCCGAGCCGGCGGAATGGGAGTGGTACCTGCGCATTTATGATAAACAGATGGCTGCAGGGTTCAAGCTGCCGCATCATACCGATTCATTTCTGCCTGCGGGTTTCATGCCTTATTGGTTGAAAAAAAACGGAAAGGTGATCGGCGGTGCTGCTCTTTCGGGCAGCGCGATCAGGGATTTGTTCACGATTCCACCCCATCAGGTGGATAACGGATTAATCCTTGCTGTCGTCGAGGCGATCCGGGAGACGGAAGCAGGAGGGGGAACGCGTACGATCCGGGCCTATGATGTTTTTGCCGATCAGGAAGATGCCTATATGCGAGCAGGCTTTTTCCCGGCACCTCATAGGCATCGCTGGATGCAGCGGCCAACGGCCGAATATGCCTCCCACGGAAACGGCGGATCAGCTTTTCAATCCGTAGAAATCCAACATGAGGGCGGAGAACGCAGGCTCGTGCTTGAACGGGAGATCGGTTTGTTTTTGTTCAAGCACGCATGGCACGAAGGGGGAAGCAAGATTGAGGACGCTTCATTTGCTGACGTGCTGTCCAAGCTCAGGATCGATGCTGCGCATATGACAGAGGAAACAGCGATGGCTTCAAGCCTGTTGTATGATACATCGACCCGCGCATTGATCGGGGTCTGTATCATTGGGATGTTGGCGGGCTGTCCCACGATTCAGGAGCTCACCGTCATGAAGGCTTACAGAGGCCGTGGGCTGGCGACCCAAATGGTGCAAAAAGCGCTGACGATGTTAAAAAAACAGGGGCTGCCGCTGCTGCGGATTCGTGCCATACATGGACATCCGCATGAGTCCTTGTGCTTTCAACTTGGCTTTATGCCTGGTCCTCTGTTTATATCGACCATGACCATGTATGGCTGAATGGGCCGCAACCAGCGCATCCGGAAGCAAAGCGTGGGGAACTGGGAAGATGCGTTCGGCATATTTTCCAAAACTTGATCGGGCCATCTGCTTTATCCTGCTACCGTAACTCATTGACGCTCACAGCATAATGATTTAGAATTTCTTTTCGAAAGGTTCATTTCAACATTTCAACATTTCAACATCAAGTTCGTGCAGCATCCGCTTTTAAACTCCGATTCGTTCGCGAGTGGCGAAATTTTAACGAAGACTTCGTAGTGTCATCGGTTTCGTTCGCCCCCTGTCCTAACCGACAGGGGGCTTTTGGTTGTTGCGCGGGTACTGGCATCAGGAGGTTATCCATTTGAACAAGCTCAAATACTCGCTGCTCATACTGATCGGTGCATGCAGCTACGGCGTGCTTTCCTCCATTATGAAGGTCGGCATGAAGGAAGGTTTTACAGTCAGCCAAATGCTTGGTGGCCAATATATTTTCGGTTGGTCATTGCTGCTGGTGCTGATGCTTATTTTTTCCCGGAAAAAGATTGCACCGAAGCAGTGGCTCGCATTGCTGGCGGTGGGAATTACCATGAGCGGCACGTCGGTTTTTTACGGCAAGGCCGTTGAGCGGCTGCCCGCATCGATTGCCGTTGTGCTGCTGTTCCAGTTCACATGGATCGGCGTATTAATGGAAGCCGCCGCGGATCGTCGCATTCCAAGCCGCAGCAAGATCATTTCGATCGTGATTTTGATCCTGGGGACCCTGCTCGCTGGAGGCGTCATCGGCGAAAGTACCGGACCGCTGGACACAAGAGGCGTCGTATACGGTCTGCTGTCCGCTTTTACGTTTGCGCTATATATGTTTGTCAGCGGACGCGTCGGAACGACGGTTCCTGCCTTTAATAAAAGCTTCTTCATGACCACGGGCTCGGGCGTCATCGTATTGTCCGTCTTCTCTCCCGCTTTTTTGTGGGATGGGGCTTTGGTGGCCGGGTTATGGAAATACGGTCTGATTCTTGGCATTCTAGGCATCTTGATCCCGGTGCTCTTTTTCGCGATCGGTATGCCGAAGGTGGGTTCCGGCACGGGGGCGATCCTGGGAGCTGCCGAATTGCCTGCGGCGGTCGTCGCTTCCGTCCTGCTGGTTCACGAGCATGTGAGCAGCCTGCAGTGGCTCGGGATCGTGCTTATTTTCATCGGCATCGCCATCCCGCAAATCCGCTTTTCAAGGAAGCAAAGCCCGCCGATATATGAACGACCGGAAAGCGCCGCACATCTTTAGCTTTTTGACGGGCTGCGAGATTAAGCATTACGGTACAGGGTAATGTAAACATGTAGACATCTCTTCTTATTTTAGCCTCGGCGCGTAGCCGCAGGCTGTTTTTTTTGTATAATGGAATCAGTAAGAAGGGGGTTGATTTGCAATTATTCATGCAATGACTGCATTTTCTGTTTAGGGTAATCAAAGAAAGCTTCGATTTCATTAAAAATATGGAGGTAATTTCTTATGATTATCAGACAAATGCATGTGAACGAGGCGGACAAGATCCGCCAAATCGACCGGTCCGAACAGATCGACCGGATTTACAAAATGAACGGCGGGCAGCTTGAAACCGTTCCGATGGGACATGAATGTCCGACCTGGGATGAGGAACACACGGATGAAATGGTCAACCGCTTCCGGTGTGAGCTGGAGCAGGGAGGCACGGCATACGGGGCGTTCGACGGCGAAGTGCTCGCCGGCTTTGGCGTGCTCGGACACCGGTTTAGAGGCCGCAACCAAGACCAGCTGCAGGTGGATCTGATGTATGTCAGCCGGCCATACCGGAGACAAGGGCTGGCTACCCGGATCATGAACGAGCTGAGCCGCGTGGCCAAGGAGCGCGGAGCGAGCTATTTATACATATCCTCGACGGAAACGGAATCGGCGGTCGGCTTCTACCGTGCCAACGGCGGAAACCTCACCGAGGAAGTGGATGAGGAGCTGTATCAGCAGGAGCCGGAAGACATTCATATGCTCAAGAAGCTGTAAGACAGAGGAAATAGAGGTGAACGGGCAGTGTTCGTGTATTTTGCATTCGGAATAGGGATTCTCATCATGATCGGGGCGGGCGTGCTCGCTTGGAAAAATTCCAAAATTATCGCAGAACAGAAGAAGCAGCCCGGCCCCAGACCGATTCACTACACCTATACGGTGCAGGTGACAAGCCGCTTAGATGAAGAGGAGAACAGCCGTTTCACCCCGATTTATCGAATTTCGTATGAGGATCCTCAAGGAACGATGTATGCGTACTTAAGCAGGGTAACCGGGGAAAGGGAGCTGAAGCTGTCCGAAGCAACCGGCATCATGGAGACTAAGCTGGCGGACGTGCTCGCGAAGGGCCGGCTCAAGGCGGCGTCTCCTGTCATGGAAGCGGTCATCGGCGAAGAGGAGAAGGAGGCTGTCGCCCGTTTGGACCACAAGTTAAACGCGTCAGGGGGGCTGGTCAGTGGATGACTTGACAAAGCGGCCGATTCGGGCGGTGTTGTTTGATTTCGACGGCACGCTGGCGGATACGCTGCCATTGTCTTTTTACGCGTTTCAGGAAGTATTCCGCAAGTATACCGCGAAGGAGTACAGCAACGAAGAGATCATGGCCTGGTTTGGACCGACAGAGGAAGGCATTATCAGCCAGGTTTTGAAATCTCACGAGTCACTGCCGGAAGCTATTGACGACTACTATCGGATCTACGACGCATATCACGACCGGATGCTCACGCTTTCGGAAGAAATCCGCGGCATGCTGAACCGGCTGCGGGACATGTCCATTCCGATGGGCATCATCACAGGCAAAAGTCGCAGGTCGCTCGACATTTCCTCAGCGAAGCTCGCTATGGGGTCTTATTTCACCGTAGGCTTTGCCGGGGATGAGCTTACCCGTCCCAAGCCGGATCGGGAGGGCCTCGATAGGGCGATGGCCCTGCTCGGCGTAATGCCGGAAGATACGCTGTTTATCGGGGACAGCAACGCTGATATGGCAGCCGGGCGGGCGGCAGGCACCCGGATCGGCGGTGCAATGTGGTTTGAAACGATTCAGAGCAGCAATCTTCTTCCCGTTCCCGATTATCGGTTCACCTCGCCGCTTCAAGTGACGGAGCTGATCGGCAGGTTAAATCAGGGCAAAGGATAAACAAGAGGCGAAGGAGGGAAGGCGAATGCACGTCGTTCAATTTCAGGATCCGGAAGCATTTTTGGAGCATACGGAGCCGGTGCTGCTTGAGAATGAACTGCTGAACAATCTTCCGCTTGGCATTCTGTACCGGTTGGTAGACACGATGAAAGAAGAAGGCGGCATTCCGCGGCATGGGGAGGGAAGCAGCCGGCTGTTTCTGGCGACGGTTCAGAACGGAGAGCAGCCCCTGCTCATACTCATCCAGACGCTGTCGCATCTGATTCTGTACGCAAGCGATGAAGTCGGCGGCCCGGAACAGCTTCGGACTTGCTGCTGCGAGGCGGTGGACTATATCATCCGTCAGGGTGAGGTATCCCAAATCCCCAGCATTATCGGGTTAACGTCAACCGCTGAAATGTTTGCGGAGGTGTGGCGCGACAAGACCGGCATTTCCTACCATGTCGGAATGAATCAGCGGATATACCGCTGCACGAAAGTAAACCCTATTTCCGAAAGCGGGGGGCACTTGAGGGAAGCTGGGCCAGATGATCTGCCGCTCCTTACAAGGTGGGTGCTGGACTTCAGCCGCGAAGCGCTGGAGCCGATCCCGCAGGAAGACGCGGAGCGGATTGCCCGAAGGGGAGTCACCTTGTCTTCCCTCTATATTTGGGATGATGGGGGACCGGTCTCCATGGTCCAAAAATCGCGCCCGACCCGACGCGGAATCGTGGTCACGCTGGTTTACACGCCTCCCGAGCTGCGCGGCAGGGGTTATGCAAGCTTATCCGTAGCCGAACTGACCCGGCGGCTCCTAAGCAGTGATTACGAGTTCACCTGCCTGTACACGGATCTCAGCAATCCGGTGTCCAACCATATTTACATGAATATCGGCTACGAGCCGGCGGCGGATTCCATCGTGTATGTATTCGACCGGACGGGCGATTAGTTACATATGATAGCTCCCTGTGGGTTCGTTTAAGACCCATTCCAGCATGGTCAGCATGTCTTCGACGCGGAGCAGCTGGGCAGACATCGAGGCGTGGACCGGCGTGTCTGGTTCAGCCGATTCGATGCGGGAGAGCAGCGACTTTTTTTGCATCAGCAGTTCGTTCATTTTGGATTTAATCTGGTTTTCGGTTCTCATTGATAACCCTCCATGTGCAGTTGTTACGGTACCATGATGATTATACCAGTCTTGAAGGGCAGGTCCATAACCGAATCGGCCCATCCACTATACCAAGGAGATGATGAGGAATATGAATCTGAAGAAAATGGCTGCGGAAAAAGCGGTTGAATACGTTGAGGACGGCATGCGTGTCGGTCTGGGGACAGGCTCCACCGCTTACTGGGCGATCAAGAGAATCGGTGAACGCGTCAGGGAAGGGATGACGATACAGGCCGTGGCGACTTCCAAGGCTTCGGAGAAGCTGGCGGCCGAGGAAGGGATTCCGCTGTTGCCTTTTCACCAATTGGACGGGCTGGACCTGACTATTGACGGTGCAGACGAAGTCAATCCGGAACTGAGCCTGATTAAAGGCGGGGGCGGAGCGCTGCTGCGGGAAAAAATCGTTGCTTACCACAGCAAGCAGCTGATCATTATTGCCGATGAGCACAAAGTAGTGAATACGCTGGGCGCATTTCCCCTCCCGGTGGAGATCATCCCGTTTGCGCATGAATGGACGC
The DNA here is from genome assembly GCF_016624415.1 of Paenibacillus sp. S28. Lineage (NCBI taxonomy): Bacteria > Bacillati > Bacillota > Bacilli > Caryophanales > Paenibacillaceae > Paenibacillus > Paenibacillus sp. S28. The sequence continues at coordinate 341,232 of NZ_JACVTM010000008.1, forward strand.
TGGCATCGCTGGAGAAGCTCGGATGCAGCCCGCAGCTGCGCACCGATAACGACCAGTTGTACGTCACCGACAACGGAAACTATATCGCCGATTGCCGCTTCGGGGAGATTGCCGACCCTGCGAAGCTGCATCAGCAGCTGTTATACATTCCGGGCGTGGTGGACAACGGGTTGTTCATTGGAATGGCGGACCGGGCGGTCATCGCCGGCAGCGACGGAACGGTTAAAATCATGGAGCGTCCGTTAAACCGGTAGGTCAAGCGCATTTCATGAAACAACTGGTATTGTCCGCTGCATGGCGAAATCTGCTGACCGTGTTGATCGTCGTTTATACGCTTCTTCTCCTCTATTGGATGTTCCTGGGGTTCGGACGGAGCCCGGGTTCATCCTTTCATTATAATGTGATTCCTTTGCGGACGATCCGGCTGTACATACAGTATGGCTGGACCATGTCCCCGAAAATATGGATCATCAATTTGTTCGGCAATATGGCGGTGTTCGTCCCTTTCGGCCTCCTGCTGCCGCTGCTGATCCAGAAGCTGCAGTCGTGGCTTGTGCTTACGGCCGTCTTCGTTTCGTCCATCCTGGTCGTGGAATGGGCGCAGATGCTGCTGCGGGTCGGCAGCTTTGACGTGGATGACGTGATCCTGAATACGGCGGGCGTGTGGATCGGATGGTTGATCTCCAGCATTTGGCGGGAACGGATAGGCATAAAAAGAGGAACAAAGGTTTGACATCATCGCGTCTTTCGATTATCTTAGCATTAAGATAGCGCGTTTGGAGGTTTTTACATGGCTGGTAAAACTAGCAACGATGAATTGTCCCTGGATTTATTTATTGTCCTTGCCCGCGCCTATAATTCAGTAGTTGCCCACTCCATTCGTGATATTCAAAGCCACGGTTTGAATTCAACGGAATTTGGAGTCCTGGATCTGCTGTATCACAAAGGGCCCCAACCACTGCAAAAAATCGGGGAGAAGGTATTGATATCCAGCGGGAACATTACGTACGTGGCGGATAAGCTGCAGAAAAAGAATCTGCTTGTCCGCAAGGCGTCGCCGGACGACCGGCGGGTCATATTTGCAGATCTGACGGATGAGGGGAGAGCATTCTTCCAGAGTATTTTTCCTCAGCATCAGCAGGTTCTGGTCCGCGCGGTGGAAGATTTGGACAGCGAAGAGAAGATGCAGGCGATTCAGCTTCTGCGCAAGCTCGGATTGTCGGCAGAGCGGAAATTCAAGGAGAGTGGGGCTATATGAACGGACAGCTTCGCGCAAACATCAGGCCCGGACTCGAGGTCGATATCGTACTGAAGCAGGACCAGCGTACAGGCAAAAGGACACGCGGCATCGTGAAGGATATCCTGACCAATTCCGCCCAGCATCCGCACGGCATTAAGGTCAGGCTGACGGACGGGCAGGTCGGTCGGGTGCAGGAAATCATCACGCCATAAAGAGTTAGGAACGGAACAATCTTGGCAGTCGTGCTGAAGCATGAAAAACAGCCGCTGCCCGCCGGAATGAACTGTGACCCGGATTGTGGACGGTTTAAAAGAAACAGCCCTAAGCCTA
>NZ_JACVTM010000009.1:0-280119 GCF_016624415.1 Paenibacillus sp. S28
ATGAGGCCGGGCTGCAGGTGCCATTCCTGCACAATGCCGGACTGCAGATGGTGCGGCTGAATCGATTCCGGCTGGATATGGTTGCCGTCGACCGCATGAGGAGCAATCTTGTCACCCGTAACGGCCTCATCTTCCAACGATTGGGTCGTGACGGTATCCGGCGCAAGGTGATGCGGTTGGATGCTGCCTGGCTGCAGATGACCCGAGGTGACGGATCCGGACGCCAGGTGTTCTGCACCGACCCCTCCTTCTGCAAGATGTTCTCCCCGAATAAGGCCAGGTTGCAGATGGTACGAACGGATCGACTTGGGCTGGATATGGCTGCCATCCAGTGTATTAGAGGCAATCTTATCCCCAGTCACTGCATCATCTTCCAGTGAATCGGTCGTAACCGAATCCGGCGCAAGGTGATGCGGCTGGATGCTGCCCGACTGCAGATGATTCGAGGTGACGGAATCGGCCGCCAGATGATCCGGACCGATAGTACCTTCGGCAAGATGCTGGCCCTGGACGATACCCGGCTGCAGATGCCATTCCTGCACAATGCCGGACTGCAGATGGTGCGGCTGGATCGATTCCGGCTGAATATGGCTGCTGCCTACCGCGCGAGAAGCGATTTTATCTCCCGTGACGGTTTCATTCTTCAGAGCATCTGTCGTGACTGCATTCCGGTCCAGGTGATGCGGCTGGATGCTGCCCTGCTGCAGGTGATCCGAGGTGACGGATTCGGCTGCCAGATGTTCCGCGCCGACCGCTCCTTCTGCCAGATGTTCCCCATGAATGAGGCCGGGCTGCAGATGGGACGGCTGAACCGATTCCGGCTGAATATGGCTGCTGCCAACCGCGTTGGAAGCGATTTTATCCCCCGTCACTGCTTCGTCTTCGAGTGAATCCGTCATGATCGAATTCCGTGCCAGGTGGTGTGGCTGGATGCTGCCCTGCTGCAGGTGATCCGAGGTTACGGATTCAGCTGCCAGATGTTCCGCGCCGACCGCTCCCTCTGCAAGATGTTCTCCATGAATGAGGCCGGGCTGCAGATGGGACGGCTGAATCGATTCCGGCTGGACATGGCTGCTGCTAACCGAGCCTGGAGCGATTTTATTCCCCGTAACGGCTTCGTTCTTCAGAGAATCAGTCGTAACGGAACTCCGATCCAGGTGATGCGGCTGGATGCTGCTCCGCTGCAGATGATCCGAGGTGACCGATTCGGGGGCCAGTTGATCTGGACCGACGGCCCCTTCTGTAAGATGCTGGCCCTGAATGAGTCCTGGCTGCAGATGCCAATCCTGGATGCTCTCGGCCTGAAGGTGAAGCGGGAGGATCGATTCCGGCTGGATGTGGACACTTCCTATCGCACCCGTGGCCAATTTAGCCGAGCTTACGGATCCATCCTTCAGCGCATGCTCGTGAACAGCCCCAAAGGCCAGGTGCTCCGCCGTTACGGCCCCTGTCTGGATGTGATGGCTTCCGATCGACGTGTCCGCCAGCTTATCGGCTGTGACCGCACCGGGATGCAGCGCTTCGGTATGCACCGAACTTGTGGCCAGATGCTGTATACCGACACTGCCTGCCTGCAGCTGTTCCTCTCCAACCGATTCAGGGGCTAAATGCCTGAAGTCCACCGCACCCGGGGCAATGTGCTGCTTCTCCACGCTCTTTTCCTGAAGCTGAGCCGAGCCGATCGATTTCTCCTGGATATGGCCGGTTCCGATCGAATTCGGCGCGATCTTGTCACCGGTTACCGCTCCGCCCTGGAGGGCAACTTCGGATACCGCATCCGGGGCAAGATGGCCGGATTGTATGCTGCCGTTCGTCAGATGGGTCGCTGTGACGGATGCCGGCGCTAACTGCTTAGAGCCGACAGCTTCTTCACCCAGGTGGCCGTTGCGGATAATCCCCTCCTGAAGATGCTCGAAACCAATGGAGGCCGGTTTCAGATGGGCGCTGTCGACGGATGCCGGTGCCAGCTTGGAGGCGCCCACCGCACCATCCTGCAGTGCCTCCGAATATACGGCACCTTCGGCCAGATGCTGGGCCTTGATGCTGCCTGACTGAAGCTGCTCTTCTCCCACGGAATCCGGAGCAAGATGCCGGAAACCGACCGCCCCCGGAGCAAGATGCCGCTGCTGTACGCTTTTCTCATGGAGATGAATGGAGCGGACGGCATCCTGTTTGATATTGACGCTGCCGACCGATTCCGGTCCGAGCTTCGATGCGGTTATTGCGCCGTCCTTGATGGCTTCTGTGTTAACCGATAACTGACTCAAATGGCGTTCCTGGATCAATGCGGACTGCAGATGCCCTTCGCTGACCGAGCCTGGTGTGAGATGACGCTCGCCGACAATGCCTTCAGCCAAATGTCTTTCCTCGACAGTACGGTCTTGCAGGTGCTCACCGGAAACAGAACCGGCCTGGAGCTGATTCCCTCCGACTGAGTCTGCAGTGAGATGACGCTCACTGATGATATTATCAGCCAGATGCTTCTCTTCCACCGCTTGGTTCTGCAGGTGCACCCCGGAGACGGAACCGTCCTGAAGCTGATTTCCGCCGATCGAACCGAACGTAAGGTGACGCTCACTGATGATATTGTCAGACAGATGCTTCTCTTCCACCGCTTGGTTTTGCAGGTGTATTCCGGAGACAGAGTCGGCCTGAAGCTGGGTTCCTCCGACCGAACCGGCTGTAAGATGGCGCTCACTGATGATATTGTCAGCCAAATGCTTCTCTTCCACCGCTTGGTTTTGCAGGTGTATTCCGGAGACAGAGTCGGCCTGAAGCTGGGTTCCTCCGACCGAGCCGGCCGTGAGGTGGCGCTCACTGACGATACCTTCGGCCAGATGTTTCTCTTCTACTGAATGGTTTTGCAGGTGCGCTCCGTTGACGGAATCGGCCTGAAGCTGGGTTCCTCCGACCGAGCCGGCCGTGAGATGGCGCTCGCTGACGATGCCTTCAGCCAGATGCTTTTCTTCGACCGCTCCACTGTGCAAATGCACGCTGGAAACCGAGCCGGGCTGAAGCTGTACTCCGCCGACTGATTCTTCCGAGAGATGCCGCTGGGTTACCGCACCCACGTTGATCGAGCGGGAAGTGACGGCGTTGTCGGACAAATGCTCACTGCTTACGGACGCGGAGGCCAGCTTGGGGCTGCTCACACTCCCATCAGCCAGTTTGGCCGACGTCACCGCCAGATCCTGAATTTTGTCGGTCGCCACGCTTTCGGGCGAAAGCTTCAGGGAGGTGACCGCATGGTCCGCTAAGTGAGCCGGATAGATAATGCCGTGATTGAGATGACCGGATTGAACGCTTCCTGCCGAGAGCTTTTCTGCAGTTACCGCTTCATTCCTAATGATTGCGTTGTGTACGATTCCCGGTGTCAGATGATCTGCGTTCACCGAACCTTTGGCTATATGCTGGGTTGTGACGGCCTGATCCTGAATCGCGGACGCCCGCACGCTTTTGTCGGACAAATGCCGATCCTGAATCGAAGCCGGGCGGATATGCTCCGCGCTGATGCCGCCTTCGGCTATATTGCGTCCGCCGACCGCGCCGTCTGCCAGTATGCCGCTCGTCACGCTGCCGCCTGCGAGCTTTTCACCAATGACAGATTTGTTCTGCAGATGACGGGAAGCTACCGCTCCATCCGAGATATGCTGCTCGACAATGGCGCTGCGGGTAATGTGTCCCGTAGTGATCGACCCGTGTCTGACATGAGAGCCTTCCACGACGTTTGCCGCAATATGGCTGCCGTTAACAGCCCCCTGCTGAATGTGGGACGTCTGAATGGAATTCGGCGCAATCTGTGCTTTCTGGACGGCACCTTGTGCCAGATGCCGGGTCTGCACGGCTTCGTCTGCAATCTTCTGGGGCAGAATGCTTTGATCGGCAATTTTAGATGAGGTGACCGTCTGCTCGACAATATGCACCGTTCCGACCGACTGCTCCGCCAATTTGTTCGCCCCGACGCTGTGGTCGGCCAAGTGTGCTGCAGTGATCTCGCCGGGGGCGATATGCTTGCCGCGAATGGTCGCATCCGCCAAATGCGCAGACGTTACTGCAAAGGGTGCCAATATTGGTCCGGTCACGGCTCCATCCTGCAGATGTTGGGTGCCGACTGATTTTTTGGCGACATGCTCGCTTGACACGCTCCCCGTCGCGATTTGATTTCCGCCAACGGAGCCGTTCTGAAGAAGTTCCCCGGTCAGTGATCCTTCCCGTATATGAACGCTTTCGATGGAGCGCTCCTTCAGCTTGTCGCCCGTAATTTCGCCGGTCCGGATCTTCGAGCCGGTAACGGCGCCTTCGGCCAGTTTCGACGTGTCGATCACTTCATTGGTCAAATGCATGGACTGGATGCTGGCCCCAGCAATTTTGCTTGCCGTTACGGCTTGGTCTTGCAGCAGATCTGTGTTTACGACCAGACTGCTCAAATGGCGTGACGTGATGGAACCGTCGGCGATTTTGGTGGAATCGATCACCTGGTCGCCCAGCTTGGCGGATGTAATGCTTCCGTCGCGGATTTTTTCCCCGCTGATGGAGCGATCCCGAATTTTGCTGCCGCTGATCGCGCCGTCGGTCAGATGCTCCTCCAAAATGGACTCAGAGGCAATTTTGGAGGAGACCACGGAGCCGTCGGCTAAGTGAATATGAGAAACAGCATAATCGGCAATGGCCTCGCTGCCTACCGAGCCGGGCTGAAGTCTGGACGAGTCAATGGCCCGGAGCGCAATTTTGGACGTCGTGACCGAACCGTCGCTCAGATCATCCGTATAAATGATTGGCTCCGGGGAATTCGGCATCCTTTTTTCTTCAATGATCTCCTCCAGCTCCTCACGGTCCCGAACCGGCACCGTCTCCTCAGGTATAGCTTCTTCAATAACAGGCTCCTCGGGTACCGCTTCCTCGGATACCGCCTCCTCCTCGGTCTCTTCTATTGCCTCAGGCTTGCTCTCTGCAGTGTCCTCCATTTGGTGCTCTTGTATCGGTTCAACTGTGTCCAAAGTCGTTGTTTGCTGGACTTCTTCCTTTTCAAGGACTGCATCAGGGGCAATGGATCGGATTTCCGCATATGAATCAAGTTGGTTTGTCTTTGGCGCCGTTACTTTGCTTTTACGGATCAGTTCCAACTCCTGAATTTCAGGATTATCCACGAAATAGAGGTTCTTGTTCGGTTGTTTAACCGTCCGGCTTTTATTTTTCTTCTTCAAAAGACCTCGCTCCTTCCTGACCGGATGCATCTTGGGCATCATATGCGAACAAATAGGCCGTTGTCACTGATTTCCCGGTTTTTGTAACGATTTTGAACTAGCCAATCGGATGGATGCTTCCGGCAGAACAATCCGGGAGGACGGGATCACAAATATTCAGGGATAAAAGGTTGAAGTTCTGGGGATGATCGAGGGACATCCTGAGGTACATGAGTGTCACCTGCCCACCAATAACTACTCTGTGCATTCATCCTTCACCGTTTGAGAAAATAGGCGGCACGTTACGGACAAAGACCCTTGCTTATAGCAATCTATGGCATAGGATATATAAAAAGTGGGATGACGGAATGCCAGGGAGGGATGAACGTGTGGATTTCTGATGTTGGAATTCTGCTGAATGCAGCGGTGCACCGGGGAATTCCCGGCGGAAAGACGGGAGCGGAATCCCTCGTCAATTATGAAGAGGCGGCCCGGATGTTCGGCTTGAGGCCGTGCTATATGAAACTACAGGATATCGATATTGAACGCCATGAATGTTCGGCGTTTGTTCTGAGAGAGGGGAAATACGTTTACACCAGGCTTCCGCTACCAAGGGTCATTCATAACCGGGCCATCTACTTTGACGGACGGTCAAAAAATAGAATTCAACGTCTTATAGACGGCAGATATATGATATTCAACGCCAACAATCGGTACGGGAAAGATGAAATTCATCACTTGCTCGAAAGTAACCCGCTGCTTTCGCAGCATCTTCCCGATACGACGATCGCCGCCCCTTCCTCTGTCCAGGAAATGATGCGGCGATATCGTGATCTGATATTAAAGCCTTGCGTCGGCAGCGTCGGCAGAGGAATTATGCGCCTTCACGCCCACGGCCAGCATTGGTATCTTACTTATGCCCGAACCGGGCGATCCCTGGGATGGACGACGGTTCGCTTGAATAGACAACAACTTCCGGGCATCCTGCTGCGCCGGATCTCCCAGGCGCCCTTCCTTGTCCAGGAACGCATCGCACTGGCGGAATATAAACAACGGCCTTATGACCTTCGCGTCTCCATCCAGCGAGGCATCAGCGGCAGCTGGAGCCTGACGGGAATGTACGCCAAAGTCGCCGCATCCCGAATGTTCGTCTCCAATGTCGCTCAAGGCGGCAAGGCCTTCCCGGCCGAACGAATTCTGGCCGAAAGCCTGCCGGGGTTATCTGCGGACAGAATCTCGGATAGCGTACATCAGCTGGCCTTCGGCGTGGTCCGGCAGCTGGAGCAGCACTTGCCTTTTGCGGCGGACCTTGGCCTGGATATCGGCGTCACCAAGGGCGGCAAGCCGTATTTTATTGAATGCAACGGACGGGATCAACGTTACGGTTTCCGAAACGCTAATATGCCCCAGTATTGGAAAAAAACATATCGGGAGCCTATGGCCTATGCCCGGTACCTGGTAAACCGGCAGCACACCGGCATAGAACTTTGAGCCGGATCTCGGGTTAGTCTGCCATTCATTGCGCGCATCCTCCGAGAAATCCGATATAGCAGGTAGAAACGCAAAACGGGAAACCGGGAAAACAACGGATGCTGAACAAAAATATGCTTAAATGAAAGACCGAAAATGCATCATGCCGCTTTTTCGGTCTTTTCAGCATCGGCTAATAGCTATCATACGGCTCAACCTTGTCCATGGTACCTGACATCTTCGATGCCGAACCAGGGAACGGCAGCGGCCGCATAGTATGCAGCCGCAAGGGCGATGATGAACATGAGAACCGCCAGCCCGTCGTATCTGCTGAAAGCCGACGGATAATAGTACGTTCTGCGCCCCGACCCGCTGAACTGCTTCGCTTCCATCGCCACGGCAACGCGGTGCGCCCGGCGGATGCTCTGCGACAGCAGCGGCACCGCATACAGCCGGACATGCTCAAGGAGGCCACTCAGCCCCCGCCCTGTCCGCACGCCGCGGATCCGCAGCGCCTGCCTGCGGATGAGAAACTCCTCCCAAACGATGGACAGCAGCCGGATCGATGCCATGAAGCTGTATGCGAATTTGGGGGGAAGGCGAAAATTTTGCATCAGCGAATAGAACAGTTTGACGGACGGCGTGGTCATGACAAAGAGCAGCCCTTCTGCCGCAAAGGCAATCGCCCGGAATCCCAGGTGCAGCCCGCGGTAGAAGCTTTCCTCGGATACGCGGAACAGCCCCCACTGCCACCAGACGTGATCCCCTTTCCCGAATAGGATCATCGTCAGGGATGAAGAGACGAATACGAGGCTGAAGGAGAGAACGAGCAGCGCCACCTTCCATGCCGGATAACCGCTGAGCAGAAACAGGAGGGCGATGTAGACCGCTGCCTGATAGACGGCAAAATCAATGCTCCGCGTCTGAACCGTAACGATAAACAACACGATCAGCACGGCGAGCTTCAACGAGGGATTCGCCCGGTGAAGCCAGGTAAGACGGCTCGGACTCAAAAACCGGTTCATCCGCTCACCTCCTCCTGCGCATCCGAAGCTGCGCCTTCTCCCTCAAGCCTCCGCCTCCCGGGCTTTATCGCCGTCAGGCTTCCGCCTTGGATTTCCCATACCTGGGTAGCGGCCAGCTCAGCGATTTCTCGCTCATGCGTCACCATGATGATCGCCGTGCCGCTGCGGCGCAGCGCTTCGCAGTATTCCAGGATGGCAAAGGCGTTGCGGGCATCCTGCCCGAACGTCGGTTCATCCAGCAGCAGCACCGCCTGGCGGCGCACCGCCGCAGTGGCAACGCTCAGCCTGCGTTTCTGTCCGGTCGAGAGCTGATACGGGTGCCGGTTCTCCAAGCCGTGCAAATGAAACGTCTTAAGGCAGTCTTCGGCTCTACGCTCCACCTCAGCCCGTGACATGCCGCCCTGCATATGAAGGGAAAAGGCCGTCTCCTCCAGTACTGTCTGGGCCACAAACTGAAACTCCGGGTTCTGAAACACGAACCCGATCCGGTCCGAAGGGCAGGTCCGCTTCCTGCCCCTTCCCTGCAGCAGCCTGCCTTCCAGCACGTAGCTGCCGGCTGTCGGAAGAAGCTGCATTAGGCTCAGCAGCAAGGAGCTTTTCCCCGCTCCGTTAGGACCGACAACGGCGACAAAATCGCCGGCATATACCTCCGCCTCTTCCACCATGATCGCCGGCGCATCTCCGCGGAGACCGACAAACCCCCGCAAGGAGAGGACCGGCGCCGCCAAGTCCGCACCTTGCTGCGGGGATTGCACTAAGCCGCTGTTCCATGTATCCCCGTGACGGATATAATCCTCCCAAACGCCGGGATACCAAATGCCATTTTCCTGAAGGGCACTGCGGTACGCCGTGAAGATTTCGGCCGGCTTGCCGTCGGCCAGAATGCTTCCGTCCGGCGCGAACAGAACGATCCGGTCGACCCAATTCACGATTTCTTCGATCCGGTGCTCAACGATCAGCACGGTCCGTCCGGCCGATACGCCGCGAACAGCCTCCCAAATTTGCCTTCTCCCCTCGGGGTCCAGCAGCGCCGAGGGTTCATCCAGAAGGAGCACCTCCGGTTCCAGCAGAAGGACCGAAGCGAGCGCGAGCCGCTGCTTCATCCCCAGGGACAGCCGTTCAATCGGAGTGTGCAGCTCTTCAAGGTCCAGGCCGACCCGGCCGAGCGCCTCCCGCATCCGCGGCACCATATCCTCCCTGGCTACTTGGCGGTTCTCCAGCACAAACGCCAGCTCCTCATCGACATACGGCATGCAGAACTGGGTATCCGGGTCCTGAAATACATACCCGCACGAGCGGGGCTTCCGGATGTCCGCATATTTGAGCGGAACGTCAATGACCGCCGGAATCAACCCGCCGAGCACCTGCAGCAGCGTCGATTTCCCGCATCCGCTTGGGCCGAGCAGAAGCACTTTTTCCCCGGCCGGCACGGACAGGGAAACATCCTTGAACACGAACGCCTTCTCACCCGGAAACTTCAGGCGCAGGTCCGTTACCGAAACGGCAATTTGCCCGCTCCCTTGATCCGCCCTTTGATCCGCTACTTGACCCGTCTCATGCACCGCCGAATGCTGCATCGTCACGACACCCCGGTTAGTCTCAGTCATGATCGAGCGCTTCATAATCCTTGGCTGTCACCGGCCGGAGCAGCTGGGTTACTCCGGTTGCTTCCAGCGCTTTGGTCAGGGCATACGCCAGGTACCCTGCGAGTACCGCCGAGCTGATTAACCGCATCACGTACTTGAACACGATCATCCATGTCGTATAGTCCGTGACGTAGCCGTAGTACACATCCACCAGGAATGATCCCAATCCCGAAGCCATACCAGCCAGCGCCGCTACCCCCATGGAGAATTTGCGGTAGCGGAACAGGGCGAAGATCAGCTCCGCGGCAAGACCTTGCGCCACGCCGTAAATCGCCAGCTGAAGGCCCCATTCACTGCCGAACAGAATTTCTACGTGAGCCGCGGCAACCTCGGCCAGGAGGGCTACGCCGGGCTTGCGGATCAGCAGCGCGGCAAGCGTCGAAGCGAGGAACCACATGCCGTACATCAGCTCATCCGCTTGGAAAAACAGCGGCTTGAACAAGTCGTTCACCGAACCCCAAAAATGGTACACCACCCCGATCACGAGGGAGAGCAGAATCGTCACGAGCAGGTCGCTGAGCTTCAGCCCCTTCGGCCGATCCATCTGCATCGTACTGCTGTTCATTTGACAACATCCTTTCTTTTTCCAAAGTTGGGCAATAAAAAAACCCCCTGGATAAGCGAGGGAGATCGTCAAATAAGCCCATAAAAGGACTTGAATTCTCTACGCTGGCATTATCCAGATCAGATTCCCGGTCAGCAGCGGTTCATTAGCTGCACTCTCAGCCCGATTCGCTCGAGCTCCCGTATTCCCATATGTACACAGATGAACGCAAGGCGCGGCATCGCCGGCTCCTGGTCCCGAAGCCATCGCCGTCCAAAGCGATGAGATGCTTGGGTTCGATTCCGTGTAACAGGCACCTCGCCGCGATGAGTCGGCATCGGGCCCGTATTGATTCCAAAATACATGATCCTCGAAGGATTGGCAATACCATTTTTCTCCGGGGCGGTTTCCAGCATTTGTTGCATATTGATTTGATAGCCGTTCTATGTCAATATATTCAGAGTGCTACAGGCACGTATGGAAGGGAGATTAGGCATGACAAAGAAATTACTGCGGCTCATGACAGAGCTCTCCTCGCGAAAGTGGCTCTCTTCCATGATGGGACGCTTCTCGCACAGCCGGTTCAGCAGAGGGGTCATCCCTACTTTTATCAAAAGCTATCAGATCCCGGCGCATGAAGCGGAGAAAGAAATCTATGAATACCGCACGCTCAACGAATTTTTTTCCCGGCGGCTGAAGCCCGGCATGCGTCCCGTTCACGAAGGCGAGCACGTACTCACGAGCCCCGTCGACGCCATGATCACCGCAATGGGTGAAATCACCTCAGGCACGATTCTGAACGTGAAAGGGCAGGATTATTCGGTGGCGGAGCTGCTTAATTTCTCTCCCCACCTGGAGTTATATAAACATGGCTATGTCTTTGTGCTGTACCTCAGCCCTACCGACTACCACCGGATCCACTCTCCAATCACAGGCGTGAAGGTGGAGAGCGAGCATATCAAGGGACGATGCTACCCGGTCAATGATTTTGGCATGACCCAGATGAAATCCGTGCTGTGCCGCAACGAGAGGTTGATAACGTACATCAAGGGAGCCCTGGGAGAAGTCGCGGTCGTCAAAGTCGGCGCCATGAATGTCAGCAGCATCCGCTACGACGACGAAACCGCCAATTCTTGGCATAACGGCGATCCGCTCGCCTATTTTGAGTTCGGTTCAACCGTCGTGCTGCTGATCCAGGACGGCGCGTTCACCCCGCGGACAGACCTCCGGACCGGAGATCATGTCCGCATGGGCCAGCTGCTCGGTCAGCTGCACCCGCCTAAAGGCTGAACCGGAAGCGAATCCGGCTCAGCCTTTTTTGCTTAGGAGCGCGAGCATAATCCGCTGAAACCACCGGCCCGGAAGCAGCTGCTTAGCCTTCATCGTCCAGCGTGTGCCGGCAGGCAGCGCATAGCGGAATGCCGGCTTGTTCATACGCGCGATTCTCCCGATCAGCCGGGCCACATCGGCCGGATCGCCGCGCTGGCCGGCGTTGTCACGGGAAAAGGCCATCACCTGGCTCAGCATCCGCTCGTAGGGTGACCGCTCCGCGGCGCTCATCTGCGCAAATCCTTTGTCCCAAATGGCCGTTCCGTACGAACCCGGCTCCACTATCACGACATCGACGCCGAATGGCCGCATTTCCAGGGCAAGGCATTCGCTAAATCCCTCTACAGCAAACTTTGACGAGACGTAGGGGCCAAAGCCGGGAAATCCGACAGCCCCGCTGACGCTGCTGATCTGAATGATTGTTCCCTGATGGGCCTCCCTCATCGCGGGAAGAACGGCCTGGGTGACCGCAACCATCCCGAAGAAATTCGTTTCCAGCTGCGCCTTCCACACGTCCATCGGAATCTCCTCGATCATTCCTCCGTATGCGGTGCCTGCATTGTTCACAAGCACGTCAATGCGTCCGTGGGATTTCAGGATGCCCGATACCGCCTCAAGCACCTGTCCCCCGTCCGTCACATCTAGCCTAACCACGTGAATATGCTCTCTGACCCCCGCCGTCTGCGCAGCGTCCATCAGCTCCCCGCTCGCCTCCGGCCTTCGCATGCCGGCAAAAACCGTGTATCCGGAGGCAGCCAGCTCCACGCTGGCCAGCAGCCCGAAGCCGCTGGAACCACCTGTGACCAGCACGACCGGCCGCTCATCATGTCCTCCCAATTGCGCTCCACTCCCGTTCAGATGTTATTTCGCCGGAAACAAAAACGGCTCTTCCGCCAAGTAGCTGCGGATCGCGGACAGAATATACCCCTTCTGTTCCTTCAGCGACGGAATTTCCTGCGGATTGCCGGCGTGAAACGCCTGATTCTCCAGGACCGCCTGCAGGAAAAAGGTTTCCAGCATGGACACGCTCTCCTTCGGAAGAAGTCGCATGCTTTCGTACCCGTCCAGCAGCATGCTCCGCTGTGCCGGGTACAGGCCGATGAGCGCCTGCGCCAAGTCGTATGCATAATAACCGAACCCGCAGCGGCCAAAATCGATAGGGCAAGTTTCCCCGTCCTTGAATACAACGTTCCCTTCGTGGAGATCCGCATGGATCATACCGTACCGGGAAGGCCCCGGAGGCCATGCGGCGATCCGCCCTTTGATTAGGTCCGCAGCCCGTACATAAAGCGCCCATTCATCGGAACTCAGAAAGGCGCGGTGCCGCCGTTCCAGCCGCTGCATATCTTCAGTCAGGCTCGCAGCCCCCCATTCGGGTCTGACGAACCCTTCCGGCGGAACAAAGCTCTCTGCAGCCTGGTGGAGCCTGGCCATAAGCACGCCCATCCGGTACACCTGCCTGTCATCGAGGCCGCCCTCCGCCTGCTCCCCTTCGATCCAGCGCAGCAGCGTCACCGGCCAGCCCTGACTCCGGTCCGCCTCGCAAATCGCCACGGTATTCCCTTCCTGATCCGCTACGCCCTCCGGAACCGGCAGGCCTTGGGAAGAAAGCCAATTCAGCCACATCATTTCCGATCGGATGGCCGGTACGTCGGCCGACACCGGATGGATCCGCAGCAAAAATTTGCCGCCGGACCGCGCGCTCACCCGGTACGTAATATGGTCTGATATTTGAATAAATTCCGCTTGCTCCTCCCTAATGCCAAACTTCTCCAGGGCGGACATCAGCACCTGCTCTGCCTGAACCAGCAGGAGGCGCAGGCTGTCCTCCGAATTTGCTCCGAATGCTTCATTCATTTCGCTATCCTCCATCCTCTGCTTAACACCTTGCTCCCACAGCATACCATAAGCCGGCAGGCCGGGGGAGAGCGCAACCGCGAACCGCATTCTCCGTGTAACCGGTGCTACAGACCATTTCAAACTAATGATGCGCACAAAAAAGCAGCGGCGGGCTGGCATCCCGCGCTGCTCTTAGACATCATTTATATCATGTGTGATGAAGTTCATAAAAAAAGGTTAACGAGTGGGGTTAAAACCATACGTCGCTCATGATGCTGACCGGTCTGAACCGGCGCATCCGGTTACGGCAGTTCCCCCGCGCCGCCGCAGCTGCGGCATACCCGTCACGCCTGCGAATCCGCCGTCTGCTCATCCGACTCTTTCCTCCCTTCGTTTATTCGGTGCATTTGCAAGCTTGAAGCTTATTACCCGAAAGGGGAAGACCGCGAAACAGCAGGAAACAATTACCGGATTTCGGACGGATTCTTGCCCGTATACTGCTTGAATTGCCGGCTGAAGAAAAAAATGTCGCGGTATCCGAGCGCATCGGCCACCTCCGTGACGTTCATGCCGGCATGCAGGAGCAGATGCTGCGCCCGGTCGATCCGCGTCCGGATAATGTAGGATTGAACGGGTGAGCCGATCAGCTCCTTGAATTTGATCGAGAAATACCGCGGCGACAACCCGGCGCGGGCGGCCAGATCCTCGACCCGGTGCGGTAAGCCGGGATGCTGCTGAATGTAATTAGCGATCTCGTGGATCACTTCGGTCAGCTGGTTGCTGACCTTCTTCTCCTCCGGCTGCTGCCGGTCGTGCCGGAGCAGATGGATCATCAGCTGCTTCAGGATGAGCTGCCCCTCTTCCTGGGCCGCAAAGGTGTTCACAAGAAACAGCCTGACGTAACGGGCAAGCATGTATTCAAAGTCAACGGTTTCCGTCAGCTTCCGGTACGGCAGCGGAATATCCGTCACAGGCTCGGACACCCGAAAGTGGCTGTAAGTCAGAACAAGCGGCTTCTGCGGGTTGTGCGTGGCGCTCGTGTGGTCGCCGGGCCTGAACAGGAAGCAGCTCCCCTTGCCGACCTCATACGGTTCGTCATTCCGGATGACGGTCCCTTCCCCGCTCCATACATAAAATAAATCGTAATTTTCCAGCGCCTTCTCGCGCTTCTGCCATTTCCATCCAGGCTCGCACACAATTTTGGCGAGGGACGGCAATATTTCAAAAGATGACGGCGATGCGTGCAGCATGTCGTCATTCCCCCCTATATCATAGACTCATATCTTTCCTCCCTATGATACTATTTCGGCGCGGTTTTTGCACATCCGGCCCATATCCCCTGAGCTTCCGCCGGTTTTACCGCCCCTGTAGGCCTGTCCAAAATCGCGCCTTCTCCCAATGCTCACAGCACAGTAAATAACCGAAGCGGTTGCGATGCTTGCTTCGCCTACCCGTTCATACCATGCCGGATATCCTCCCATGCCGCGGCCAGCCGGTCAACCCCCTCCTCCAGCTGCCGCTCATCCCATCGGGCATAGCTGAAAAAGGCGGCCGGCGGTCCCGGCTGGATCCTGTAGCCGGACGCGTCCCTGAACGTTACGCCACGAGCCGCTGCTGCGGCTGTAAAGGCTGCAAAAGCTTCCGGCGGTTGCAGCCAATAAGCATACACATGCAGGCCGGAATCCCCAGGCATCAGCGAGAACAGATGCCCCGCCTTCTCCTGCATCCGGGTGCAGAAATGGCGGTGACGGGCACCATAGATCCGCGTAAGCCGGCGGAGATGCCGGCCATAATCGCCGCGGGCCATAAACCGGGCAAGCGCCCGCTGTTCAAGCAGCCCTGTCGTCAGCGGCTCGTACAGCGTTTTGGCCCGCAGCACCGCATCCACGAGCGATTGGGGGACGATGGCGTAACCCAGGCGCAGCCCGGCAAACATCGTCTTCGAGAAGGAGCCGATATAAATGACCCGCTCCCGCGTATCCAGCGTCTTCAGCGGCTCGATCGGCCTGCCGCCGAAGCGGAACTCGCTGTCGTAATCGTCTTCCAGGATGACCGCCTGATGCCGTTCCGCCCAGTCCAGCAGCTGCCGGCGCCGCTCCAGCGTCAGGACGGCGCCGGTCGGGTACTGGCGGCTCGGCGTCACCAGTACAAGGCGGGCGTTCCAATCGGACAGACGGATGCCGTGGACATCGACCTCAGCCGGAATCACCTCCGCTCCGCAGGCAGCTGCCGCCCGGATGATTCCCGAATAGCACGGATCTTCAAGCACGGCCGCCTCGCCTTCATTCAGCAGCAGCTGAAAAAGCAGGGTAATGCCCTGCATCGATCCGCTGAAGAGCACGATTTGCTCCGGATCGGTATGAATTCCCCGCGTGACGCGCAGGTGGGCGGCGAGCGCCTGCCGCAGGCCAAGGTCCCCGGCGGGATCAGCTCCGCGCTGCATATCCTCTCCGCCCCGGCCTCCTGCATAGGTCATGGCGCTGCGCCACTCCGCATAGGGAAACAGCTCCATGCTCATCCCGCCTCCCCCCAAGTCGATGCCGGCCGTACCCTTGCCGCCGCCGGATTTCGGGATTGGCGGGAGCTCAAGCAGCCGCTCTCCCCAGCGGGAAAGAGCAAGCGGAGCGGCTGCCAGATCCCCCCCTGCTGCCGGCGCAGGTCCCGCTTGAGCCACGAAGGTCCCCCGGCCCACTTCGCTGTGGACATAGCCTTCCGACACCAGCATATCGTAGCCTAAGGCGGCCGATCCTCTCGACAAGCCGTATTGATCCGCCAGCTCGCGGGTCGAAGGCAGCTTCGTTCCTCCAGGCAGCCTCCCATCCATGATGGCGTCCCTCAAAGCGTGATACAGCGCAAGGTACTTGTAGCGGTGTTTCTCAATATAAGTTTCCAGATGCAGGGATATCTCCATGCCGTCCTCCCTTCCATTGCTGTGGAAAAACCAGATTCAACAAACTATTTTTCCTCCCGTGACCGCTTATCGTCTCAACCGCCAGCAAAATGGACTATAAAAAATACTCTAAATTGGACCTTTTTCCTTGTCAATATTCCCGTTATGCTGTTGTCACCGCAGCGATAACCGCCGATCGGCAAGCGATGCATCAAGGAGGAGAAAACCAATGAGAAGAAATGAATTTGAAGTGACGCGTGAGGAAGAAATCGAGGCGTTTTTATCGGAGATGAGCTTCGGCTTCCTGGGAACCATCGGAGAAGACGGACATCCCCGGGTGACTCCGATTAACTATGTGTATCATCAAGGCATGTTCTACATGCATGGCAGCCGTTTCGGCGAAAAAATGGACCACCTCGCCGCCAATCCCGCGGTGAGCTTCAGCGTCGCGGAGGAATATGCGATCATTCCTTCCTACTTTACCGACCCTCTGATGGCCTGCCCCGCCACTTCGTATTTCAAGAGCGTGACCGCATCGGGACAGGTCGAAATCGTACAGGACCTGGAAGAGAAAGCAGCCGCCTTTACCCTGTTTATGAACAAGCTCCAGCCCGAGGGTGGATACGCCCCCATTGACGCGGCCAACCCCAAATACGCTTCCAGGCTGCGCGGGGTCGCCGTTCTGCGGATCGTTCCCGACCGAATCACTGCGAAGTTCAAGTTTGGGCAAAATTTGACGGAGGACAAAAGGGAACAGGTGCTGCAGGGTCTGGACGCGAGAGGCCGCGGCAAGGATCGGGAGACGATGGAGCTGATACGCAGCAGCGCTTGCCCTCATATGCAGCAAACCTTGGCCCCGGATCCCTATTCTGAAGAAGAGTAAAGCGGCATCGCTCAGGAAGCGCCTTAGAGAGCCTTTTTCACAGCACAACCATCCTTTTCCTTTTTCCGTGACGGCTCTCATCACAGGTGATATAATGTTAGGCAGTTAAAATGGCATATACCTTGCAAAAGCCTATCATTACACAGATTTGGAAGGATGGAAACCATGTTAAACCCACTCGCTGCACAGTTGAACGAAAGTTTGAAAGACGGCAACGCGCATGTGTACGAAATGTTGTCCAAGCTCGGCCAGGAAATCTATTTTCCGAAGGAAGGCATACTGAGCCAATCCGCGGAAGCGACAAGCCATGCCAAAAAATATAACGCAACGATCGGCATTGCGACCGAACAGGGCATCCCGATGCATCTGGCTGCTATCCAGGAGAAGCTGTCCGCGTTTGCGCCGAAGGACCTGTACCCATACGCACCACCCGCAGGCAAACCCGACTTGCGCGCTGCCTGGCTGGCAAAAATGATCGAAGAAAACCCGTCGCTCGCGGGCAAAACGGTTAGCAGCCCGATTGTGACGAACGCCCTGACCCACGGGCTTAGTATCGTGGCCGATCTGTTCGTGGACGAAGGGGACGCCGTGATTTATCCGGACAAAAACTGGGAGAACTACGAGCTGACCTTCGGCATCCGCCGCCATGGCGAACTGGTCAATTATCCGCTGTTCACCGGGGACATGACCTTCAACAGTGACGGACTTCGCGAAGCCCTGCTGGCCCAGAAGGACAAAGGCAAAGCCGTCGTGCTGCTCAACTTCCCGAACAATCCGACGGGATATACCCCGGGACCGGCGGAAGGCGAAGCCATCGTCGCTGCCATCAAGGAAGCTGCCGAAGCCGGCATCAATGTCGTGGCGGTTACGGACGACGCTTATTTCGGCCTTTTCTTTGAGGATTCCCTCAAAGAGTCGCTGTTCGGCAAATTGGCGGATATTCATCCGCGCGTGCTGGCCGTTAAAGTCGACGGCGCCACCAAGGAGGAGTTCGTCTGGGGATTCCGGGTCGGCTTCATCACCTACGCTTCCCAAGATACCAACGTGCTCGCCGCCCTCGAGCAAAAGACGCTGGGCATCATTCGCGCGACGATTTCCAGCGGCCCTCATCCTTCCCAGACTTTCGTGCTCGATGCGCTGAAATCGCCTGATTTCGCGGCTCAGAAGGAAGAGAAGTTCCACATCATGAAAGGCCGCGCCAACAAAGTGAAATCGCTGCTGAACAGCGGCAAATACGGCGACGTGTGGGAATATTATCCGTTTAACTCCGGATATTTCATGTGCCTGAAGCTGAAAGACGTGTCGGCCGAAGAGCTGCGCAGCCATTTGATCCACCAATACGGAGTCGGCACCATCGCCCTCGGCGAGCATGACCTGCGCATCGCGTTCTCCTGCATCGACGAGGAATATCTCGAAGACCTGTTCGATTTAGTCTATCAGGGCGTCCGGGATTTGCAGCGGAAATAGGCCCGGGGGTTACGCATCATCAACAACCTATTTTTTTGGAGAAGAACGGGTGATATGCCCAAGCACAGCCGCCCCCCTAGACATAGGATACGGTGTAACGAAAAACAAACCACTGTAAAGGGGAATGCACAATGAGCGAAGAAGTAAGAGGCGGATATGGATACGGATATGGACATTGCCACGGAATGTTTGGCAACACAGGCGCCATCCTGGTTCTCTTTATCCTCTTGGTCATCATCACTCGTTCTTTCTGGTTATAATCGAAAAAGCAATCCATTCAAGCAGACCGCTGATCAATCACGCGTTTCTGTTGGATGCACAAAAAGACCGGGAGCCTTATTCCCGGTCTTTTTTCGCTTGGCTATTCATCGTCATCGTCATCACTCTTGCCCTTCCGGGACTGAAAATAACGGAACAGCACGCTGATCACGACCCCGCCAAGCAGCGTCAGCAGCATCGGTCCGATTCGGCCGCTCCCCGCACCCAGCATGGGCAGCCAGATCAATACAGCTACAACCAGCTGAATTTGAAACGCCAGGTTAACGGCGTTCTGCTTGCGTGATGCAGGCGGCACCGGATAAATGTGCAGCCAGAAAGATTCCTGGTGGTAGCGCAGCAGCGAGGACAGCTGAACGCCGATCACGAATACGAAAAACAGGTAAATCCCGCTGCCGAGCAGCCCCTGCCGGGTCCACCAAACGAGGAGCGCTGCGAGGATGCCTGCCCGGATCACGATGCTGAATACATCACTGCGGACAAAGCTCTTCGTAATTAAATAGCGGTACGCTGCCTCTGGCTTCCAGGGAACCCGGTTCCCCGCCCAGGACATCCACCTGCGCGGATAGACGCGCTGCTGCCTGCCTGGAACGTTGACGAACCAGCCGAGGATCTGCATAACGCGGGCGCTGTGGGTTTTCTCCGCGGCAATCAACCGCTCCCAGGCCACCAAGTGCTTGGCCGGAATGCGCAGGGCGGCGATATAGGTCAGCGCCAGCAGCACGATAAACAGAAGGCTCCGCCACTCCGGCTGCCACAGCCAGGCGGCAACCGCAAGAATCAGCACGACGTAACGCAGCAGACGGTAACCTGCCGATGCCTGACGGGAAACCATCCGCAGCTCCTTCCAGCAGCCGTAGGAAGCCAGAATCTTCAAGGCAAACAGGAGGAGCAGGAACGGCCAGAAGGACCTGGGATCTGCATCACTGCGTACATACAGCGGCCAGGACAGGATGAAGACCAGGGCAAGGCCGATAAGTTTATAAACGACGCCACTGGTCCAGCCTGCCTTGAAATAGTCGTTCATCCTGGACTCCTGCGGCAGCAGAAACACCGTGTCCGCCGGCTGCAAGTACGTCCGGAAGCTGCTGTTTACCGTCAGCGGCACGAACAGGATCAGCATAATCCAGCGAATCGGCAGCCCGGCTGGAATATGCTGAACGAGCGACGTGTACCACGCTGCAAAAGCAATCAGCATAAACAGCAGCAGCACGGCCACACCGCTTTGGATCACGTAGCCGAGATAAGGGGTGACTTCCCCCCAGAAGCGGCCGCGCCGCTCCATCCGAAGTTTTTTCAAGTCCATCATTCAATCCCTGCCCTGCACGAGAGTATAGAACAGCTCCTCCAGCGGCAGTCCCGGTCTGCCGGCCTGCGCGGCGATGTCCTCCAGCGTCCCCTGCGCGATCACGCGTCCCTGGTGGAGAACGATAAAGCGGTCACAGTAATTTTCGATCGTCGATAAAATATGGGAACTCAGCAGGATCGACGACCCGCCTTCTTTGAGCTCGACCATAAAATCAAGAAGGGAGCGGATGCCGAGCGGATCCAGGCCAAGGAACGGCTCGTCGATAATGTACAGGGAAGGCCGGGCCACGAACGCGCACATAATCATGACCTTCTGCCGCATCCCCTTAGATAAGTGCGTGGACAAGCTGTCCATCTTGTCCTGCATCCGGAAGATGCGTGACAACCGGTCCGCCCGCTCTTCGTAGTCCTGGCGGTCCACGCCGTACGCTCTTGCGGTAAACTCCAAATGCTCCCTGACGGTCATCTCGTCATAGAGCAGCGGAGATTCCGGAACGAAGGCAAGCGCCCCGTGGTAGGTCCCGGCGTCTTCCTCCCGCTTCTTGCCCTTCACGCGGATGTCACCCTTTTGCGGATGCATTAATCCGAGAATATGCTTCATTGTCGTGCTTTTGCCGGCCCCGTTCAATCCGATCAGGCCGACCATCTCGCCGGACCCGACCTGAAACGAAATATCGTGCAGCACCGGGCGGTTCAGGCTGTAACCACCGATGAGGCCTTGAATATCCAGCACAGCCGTATCACTCATCAACTCTTCACCTCATTCAATTCCCGGGCGGAACAGCCAGGGGCGCGTCCGCACGGGAGAATCCATCCGTACTTGCCTCCCCGCTCGCCGATTAAGGCCGGGGAGGTTTATTTTTCAACCATTTCGGGGCGCCCTTGTTCTTGCGGATGCGCTCCCGTTCGCTTTGGCTCTGGCGGGCCGCCGGTTTGCCGCCCTTGAAAGGCTCACCGCCCTGCCGGGTCGTTTCCCGGCCGTCGCGGCGTCCTCCGCCTTCCCGCGGTTCGCCCGGGCTGGATGAGCCGCGGATGCTCCCCTTGGCCGGCTTCGAGTCTCCTTGCCGGCTGCCGCGCACTTCCGCCATGCCTGCTTGGCTCCCGGATGGCCGAACCTGGCGCTGATGGGGCTGGCCTGACGGCTCCCCCTTCCGGGCCGCAAACTGCTCCGGCGACAGCACTTTGCCGGCGTACAGCACGCGCGGCTCGAGAGAGATGCCGAGCTCTCCTGCAAACTTCCGCATAATAAAGGTCTGGCGGTCCGTCACAATCGAGATGACGCGCCCGCTGCGCCCCATCCGGCCCGTCCGTCCGGCACGGTGCACATAGTGCTCGGCGTCAGGCGCCGGGTCGAAGTTGATGACGAGCTCGAGCCCTTCGATATCAAGCCCGCGTGCCGCCACATCGCTTGCCACGAGCACTTTGAACCTGCCGTGGCGGAAGCCGCCCAGTACCCGGCTGCGCGCCAGTTTGTCCGCGTCTCCGTACAATCCCTCTGCCGCGATGCCCAAATGGGTCAGCTTCGCCTCCACCTCGGCGATCGATTCGGTCTGATTGACGAAGACGATCGCCCGCTGCGGGTTGTACTGGCGGATAAGGCGCCGCAGCATTTCGACCCGGTCGCGTTCCTCGGCGACCACATACAAATGCTCCAGTCCCGGCGCGGTCGTCTGGTCCGGGTCGATGCCGATTTCGACCGGGCTGCGCATTTCCCGTTTGACCAGCGCCGCCGTGCTCTCGCTGACCGTGGCCGACAGGAATACCAACTGCCGGTCACGCAGTGCGCTGCTCAATATCCGGTCGACGTCGCCGGCGCCGCCGAGCTGAAATACCTGGTCGACCTCGTCCACCACGATGGTCGAGACGTGATGCATCTTCAGCTTGCGCATCTCGATCAGCTCGCGGACTCTGCCGGGAGTTCCGACCACAAGCTGTGGATGCAGCCGCAGCTTCTCCACCTGGCGCTTGACCGCGGCCCCGCCGATCAGCCCAAGCACGCCGATCTCGCGGGCTTCCCCGTATTTTTCGCCTTCGCGTACAATCTGCATCGCCAGCTCCTGCGTCGGCGCAAGAATAAGCTTCTGGGTCGCCTTCAGCTCCGGATCGATGGTCTGCAGTACGGGCAGAAGGTAGGCCAGCGTTTTGCCGGTTCCCGTCTGCGAGCGGGCGAGCACATCCGCTCCGCGCAGCACCGCAGGAATGGCCTGCGCCTGGACCGGCGAAGGCTCCGTTATGCCGTACTCGGCCAGCTTGTCTATCCATACTCGGTCAATACCTGTTGCTTCAAAAGAAGTCGGGTTCATGAAATCGTTCATCCTTTATGTTTTAAGTCATTCTTTATCATTATATGCCAAAAGCGCCATCCCACCAAATGCAAGTATCGGACTCACCGCAAAATTCTGCGGGCGTAAAAAATAAGCCGGCCCCATATGGGAGCTGGCTTATTTATAGAGATCAGGAGGCGTATCACTTCCGGTTCATGATCCGGTAGGTCAGCCGGTCCGCCAGTCTAGGAAACATCTGATACAGGCGCATGGCGACCGCCGCTTTCCCCGGCAGGTTCATTTCTTCCTTCCCGGTATGCATCACCTTGACGATTTTGCGGGCTACATGTTCCGGCGTCATCATCAGCCATTTCACGTTGCTGACATATCCACCCGACGGGTCTGCAATGTCAAAAAACGGCGTATCGATCGGACCTGGATTGATCGTCGATACCCGAATGCCCGATTCCCGCAGCTCCTGCCGGAGAGCGTTGCTGAAGCCGAGAACGGCATGCTTCGTAGCTGTGTACGCCGTGGATTTGGCCGTTCCGATTTTCCCCGCCACCGACGCCACATTGATGATTTGTCCCGCTTTGCGCTGAAGCATTGACGGCAGCACCGCCTTGGTGCACCGGACCGTGCCCATATAGTTGACGTCCATCATTTGTCCGAACTCCCGGGCAGGCATGTCCGTAATCGTCTCAAACTTGCCGTAGCCCGCATTGTTCAGCAAAATGTCAATATGTCCGTACTTATGTATAATGTCTTGCATCGTGGTGCTCACCTGGTCCTCCCGGGTCACGTCCATGGCCCGCAGTTCGAAGGATCCCGTCATGCCCTCAGCTGCTTCCTGCAGGCGCTGCTCCGACCTGGCGGTCAGCACCGTCACCGCGCCTTCCGCTGCGGCCAGCTTCGCCGTCAAGGCCCCGATCCCGCTCGACGCCCCGGTGATCACGACGACTTTGTCCTTTAACATGGCTTCTCGTCCTCCTATAGGAAAACAAGCCGGAACACCCCGAATCAGCGCAGCAACGCCGTCCGGAGCTTGTTCCCGCCCTTTCCCACTTCTGTAGGATAACGTCGTCCGCATGCTCACAGCGGACCAGCATCATGCCCAGGGATCAGCAAACGTATCGCTTGTGCTTCCTGCCGTTATTCCTTGCTGATATTTTAAGATATCATGACCTGAATATCCAGTTCGCCGATTCCGTCCATGAGCAGCGGAATGCTGAGCGCCTTTTGCGGAAGGAACGACACGATATGCTCGCTCTTCATCACTCTCGGAGGCGTAATGTCAACTGTGACCCCTTGGTTGGACAAAATCGTGCTGGCATTGCCGCTGATCATATTACCAAGTTCGGAGATGGCGCTCTGGCCCATTTCGTCCATTTCCGTCAGAATGTAACCGCCCATCATCACGGACACCATCCGCAGCGCTACATGCTCTTGAATTCCGAACACGATATTGCCGGTAAGCTGTCCTGTCATCCCGATTTGAATCCAGATGTGATCCTCGATGATCTCCATATTCTTCACCCCGAGGCTGCCTGTAGAAGGGGTAACCTGAATCACTTGTTCAATGACGGTCCGGGCGGACTCCAGAAAAGGATTAATGACTTCAGCCTTCATATGTAATTACTGCCCCTTTCACAACGGGTTGGGACATGTCCCAAAAGTCCCATTACCATTGGAATAATTATACTTTAAACCCTGGAATAAATCACGAAAAATTCATGAAACGTCTTCAATCCAGGGTATAAATACCCTTATATATCCACCGGCTTTCCTATTTAAGAAAGAAAACCGGGATGATTCCCTTTATCTATATCGGTACTTCCGGAGCAATTTTGAAGACCGTGGCGAATTTTGTAGATTGCTTTTTCCAAAAATAAACGAATCACCGGCTGCATCAGCCCGCGTTGCCCTGACTTCTGGAATCCCATATAATGAAAGGATACACTTGTTCGAACTGATCTGCTTGACGGCAGCCATTAACGCCGAAGGAGGAAATGCATGAACATTAGCCAATTGGAGACCCTGATTACCATCTCGAAAACCATGAGCTTCCGCAAAGCCGGAGAGCTGCTCAACTTAACCCAGCCGGCTGTGTCTGCCCAGATCAAAAGTCTGGAGGACGAGTTCAAGACGGTGCTTGTGGACCGGAATCAGCCCGTCACGCTGACCGACCGCGGAGAAGTGTTTCTCAGCCATGCCGAACGGATTCTAGCGATTGTGGAAGAGCTGAAGGAGCGCCTGTACGACCTGGATCAAACACCCCAGGGACACATCGTGCTCGGAACCACCACTTCGATAGCCATACAAATTTTACCCAGAGTCCTTTCTTACTTCCAGAACCAGTTTCCACTCATCAAAACCTCCATCATGTCCATGGCTTCTTCCCAGATTTACACCAGCGTGGAGAACGGACAGATCGATGTGGGCCTGGGTTATCTGATCGAACGCAACCCCAATTTGATGACGTCGGTTCTGTACTATGACACGTTCGAGCTGATCGTCTCCCCGCGCCATCCGCTTGCCCGAAAGTCGGGCGTCACGATCGATGTCCTCCGGGAAACGCCCCTCATCCTGCTGTCTCCCGATACGGTGGGCAGACGGTTTGCCGATGATATTTTAAAAAAGCACGGAATCGAGCCCAATGTCGTCATGGAATTGTCCAGCAGTGAAGAAATCAAGCGGATGGTCGAAATCGACCTCGGCGCGGCGATCATGTCCAAACAGTCGGTCGCGAGCGAGCTCCGCCTCGGCACACTGAAGATCATACCGCTGACCGAACTGGAAGTGAGCCATCCCGTCGGCGTCATTTACAAGTCCGGCAAATACCTGAACTCGGCCATGCAGCAATTTTTGAGCGACCTGAAAGGCATGCCGGAAACGAACTTCATCAGCTCGGAGTAAACCCGCCGCAGACCTTTGATTCCAACGATTATTGACGAGGAGGAGTACGATATGAAATTCGATCTGCATACCCATCACTTCCGCTGCGGACACGCTGACGGCAATATCCGGGATTACGTGGAAGCGGCGCTGGAGGCTGGACTTCAAGTCATCGGCATTTCGGACCACACCCCTTATTTTGGCGAGAAAGAGGACCGGGCGTTCCCACGCATCGCCATGGGCAAATCGGAGCTTCAGCATTATGTGCGGGAAGTGCTTGATTTGAAAAAGGAATACGAGGGGCGCATCGACGTGCTGCTCGGCATCGAATCCGACTTTTTTCCGGAGCATGCCGAAACATACAGAAAGGTTCTTGCCGATGTTCCGTTTGACTACATCATCGGCTCGGTACATAGCGTGGGCGGCGTCAGCATCTTTAACAAAAACCGCTGGAAGGGGCTGTCCGAACAGGAGCGCATCCGCGTAAAGGAGGAGTATTACCGGCTGATCCAGAGCTCCGCCCGAAGCGGCATGTTCCAAATCCTTGGGCATATTGACGCGATGAAAGGCAACTTCCCTGCCTTCTCCGACATCCCCGCCGATGAGATCATTGACGAAACGCTGCAGACCATTGCCGAGTGTGGAATCGCGATCGAAATCAATACATCGGGCAAAACGAAACTCAGCGGCGGCTGGTACCCGGCGGACGCCATCCTTGAGCGGGCGCTCCACTTCGGCGTAGACGTCACTTTCGGCTCGGACGCTCATGTTCCTGGAAGGGTTGGAGACGAGAGGGACGAAGTAGCCCGGCGCCTGAAGGATATCGGATTCAGGGAATGGGTGTATTACAAGGGCAAAGACAAAAAGGCGGTTCCCCTCTGAGGGAGCCTCTTTTTTTGGGCAAAAAAAATGAACCCGCACGATCCGGGTCCCAGAACATCATTTATATTTTCAAAAAGGGGGTCATGTGAATAAGTTTACCCTGTCTCTGTTAGAGTCCCATAACAGCAATATTTCATTTATGTTACAAATCTTACCTGATTTCATATGATTGCAGATTTGGCGCATTCTCCTGGTTTACCTGAAGCTGCAGCCCCTTCCGGTATTCATCATAGGTACGGTCGGTATGAGCATACACCATCATCTCGACCGGTGCAGCGAAAAACATGCGTCTATGCTGAAAGGTACGGCTGAGCTGCATCCCGTTTTTTTGCATAACCCTGGCCGACGCCGTGTTGACCGCATGGCATCTGCCTTCGATGTGCAGCAGTTTCAGCTCGGTGAAGGCATAGTTCAGCATCAAGCCGAGCGCTTCGGTGGCGATTCCCCTGCCCCAGTACGCTTTGGCGAGCATATAGCCGATCATGGCATCGCGCTTCTCCTCACGCCAATGCTGCATCGACACCACGCCGGCCAGCTCGCGCTCGCCATGAAGCCAAATGCCCATGTGCAGCGAGTCCCTGCGGCCGGTGCTCAGCAGCTCTGAGGCGATGCGCCGCGAGCGGGCAAAGCTGAAGAAGGAGCTCTGGGTCACGTATTTGATCACCTGGGGGTCTGCCAGGATATCCAGCAGCCTCGGCGCGTCCTGCGGTTCGATCGGTTTCATCATCAGACGGCTGCCCGTAAGCAAGGGCGTCGGCGTTCGTGTGTCCTCATTCAGCACGCTCTTCTCCCCTTCCTTCGCTTGATTCCCTTGGTTTGATTCGAATCGTTACCAGCTTGTCTAACGAGCGCCAGACTGCAGGGTGAAGACGGTTAGCTCCGGCTTGCATAACAAGCGGACGGGAAGGTGGGTCTCCCCGATCCCCCGGTTGACATACAGCGGCATTCGGCGTTCTCCCACTTCGTACATGCCCATGACGTACCGTTTGGATCCCGGAGGCGTCATCAGCGCACCGAGCAGAGGCAGACGCACCTGTCCGCCATGGCTGTGTCCGGACAGCTGCAGATCGAAAGGAAACAGGGCGGCGTTACCTGCGTAATCCGGCTCATGCATCAAGAGTAAAGTGAACATGTCGTCCGGTATGCCGGATCTTCCCTTCTGCGGATCGGGAAATCCATGCAGCCAGTCATCCAAGCCGACCACCGCGATGGACTGTCCGCCGCGGTTCAGAAGCTGGCTACTGTTCTGCAGGACCCGAAAGCCGGCCACCTGCAGCTTGTGGCTTACATCCTTGCCGCTCCCTCCCCAAAAATCGTGGTTGCCCAGCACCGCAAATTTGCCTAATGGGGCATCAACCGAAGCGAGCAGCGGAATATATTCGTTCATCGCCTCCGCAGTCGAATCAATGATATCGCCGGTAAAGCAGATCAGCTCGGGAGCTTCCCTGCGAATGGCCGCGATCAGATGCTCGATGTGCTTCTTTCGGGTGTGAAACCCGAGGTGGGCATCGCTGAAATGGACGACTTTCAAGTTGTGAAAAGCCGCCGGCAGCCGCGGACATACCAGGGTCTGGTACACGGTGTCCAGCTGCTGCGGCTCCCATAACGAGGCGTAGGCGCCTGTCAGCAATCCCGCTCCGGCCGCTAGGGTGACGCCGCGCTTCAAAAATTGCCTGCGAGTGAGCCGGCTGCCGGGCAGCTCCGGCTGGGCTGCATCCTGCCGATTTCCCGTTCCCGGATGCGGCGTATTTTTCATGCAGGCGGCCTCCTGTATTGGAATAGAATAGGACTTTCCCCTATTATATCCTTCAGGCCGCCGCTCTTCCAGCAGTGCGGATCACTCCGCCGGAGGCGGTGCGCTGGCCCGGGACAAACGCTGCTGTTCAAAGGATACAATGAACGGTTATGCGCGAAGTCCGGGGATGGTGCGGGGGATAGTTTACACTTCCTCCTGACCTGCGCCATCCGGGCCTTCTTTGAAAATTTTACGGAACACGCTGAGCAACGACATTGCGTAGGCAACCGTAATAAAACTGAAGGCGATCTCCATCACGACGGCACCTCTGGAGGTGTTATCGACAGGCGTGATATCCCCGTAACCGACGGTCGCAAAGGTTGCGACGCTAAAATACAAGAAAGAAATCAGCTGGCTCAGCAAATCGTTGCCGATATTTTTGCCGTCGAAGCTGTTATGGCCAAAGAGCTTGTAAATCGACGTGTAGATAACGGTAAAAAAGAGGATGCACGTTAACGTGGCCATGCTGATGCGCGTAATGACGGTTTTGAGCTGCACTTCCTTTTTCAGGGCCGACTCGGCAATCCGGTTGAAAATATACAGCACGTAGAAGATGACCGAGCTCAGGCAGAAGATCAGAATCAAGGCCCGCATCCCGCCTGTTCCCGGGACAACCCGGGAAAGATCGATCCAGCCGATCAGGTCTTCCAGGGAGACCAGAACATAAATGAGAATTGGCCCAAGCAGGATCGCCTTGCTCGTCCATTTTTTCTCCAACCCGTAAAACACCGCAATCAGGACAATCAAACCGGAAATATTGAGCACCCACATCCACCAAGACATGAGCCATCCTCCTCCATTCTCCCTGCACGTCTTCTGCCTGTAAAGTTTTAGAAGTCTTTATGGTTAGATTACCCCCGCCACAAGGGTTGGACGCATCCCGAGGTATACCAAAAATCCCCTTGCCGGCGAAAAGCTGTCCGCTGACAAGGGGATGATGGTTAACGATGATTTATACACCCAGCCACTGCTTGAACATGTGCTTGGTGGTTTGCTTGTTCATTTCCGCGATCGACGTGGTCAACGGAATGCCTTTCGGACAGGAGCGCACGCAGTTCTGCGAGTTGCCGCAGCCTTCGATACCGCCGTCCTGCATCAGCGCTTCCAGGCGCTCTTCCTTGTTCATCTCACCCGTTGGGTGGGAGTTGAACAGGCGAACCTGGGAAATCGCCGCCGGACCGATAAAGTCGGTTTTGTCGTTTACGTTCGGGCAGGACTCCAGGCAGACGCCGCAGGTCATGCACTTGGACAGCTCATAAGCCCACTGACGCTTCTTCTCCGGCATCCGTGGTCCAGGGCCGAGATCGTACGTGCCGTCGATCGGAATCCAGGCTTTCACCCGCTTGAGCGCGGTGAACATCCGGCTGCGGTCGATGACAAGGTCGCGTACGACCGGGAACGTCTTCATCGGTTGAATCCGGATCGGCTGTTCCAGCTTATCGATCAGCGCCGCACACGCTTGGCGCGGCTTGCCGTTGATCACCATCGAGCACGCGCCGCACACCTCTTCCAGACAGTTGGATTCCCAACATACCGGGGCGATCTTTTCGCCTTTGGCGTTGACCGGGTTGCGCTGAATTTCCATCAGCGCGCTGATCACGTTCATCCCCGGGCGGTACGGAAGCTCGAACTCCTCGGTATAGGCAGCAGCGTCCGGGCCGTCCTGACGGGTTATCATAAACTTCACTTTTTTGGAAGATGCAGTTGCTTCCGCCATGTCAAATCCCCCTTCTTTACTTGTCTTTGGAGTAGTCGCGGATCCGTGGAGGGATCAGCGATACATCCACTGCTTCATAAGAAATTTGCGGGCCATCCGGTGTCCACGTCGCTTTGGTCGTCTTGAGGAACTCCTCGTCGTTGCGTTCCGGGAAATCCGGCTTGTAGTGAGCCCCGCGGCTCTCGTTGCGGAGCAGCGCCCCGAGCGTCATCGCCTCGGCCAGCTCCAGCATGTTCCACAGCTGGCGGGTAAACGAAGCGCCCGGATTGTTCCAGCGCGACGTGTCGTTGACGTTGATGTTTTTGTAGCGCTGCTTCAGTTCCTTGATTTTGGCGATCGTTTCTTCCAGCTTTTTATTGTAACGGACCACGGTCATATTGGCGGTCATGATATCGCCGAGCTCCTTATGCAGCCCGTACGCATTTTCCGTGCCGTTCATTTTCAGGATGCCTTCGTATTTGTCCGTCTGCTGCTTCTTATAGCGTTCGTATACGCTTGAAGATACATCAGCTGAGGATTTTTTCATTCCCTTAATGTATTCCACGGCTTTCGGTCCGGCCACCATGCCGCCGAAGATCGCCGATACGAGCGAGTTGGCTCCAAGACGGTTGGCCCCATGGTATTGGTAATCGCATTCGCCGGCTGCGAACAGGCCTGGAATGTTGGTCATTTGGTTGTAATCGACCCACATGCCGCCCATGGAATAGTGAACCGCCGGGAAGATCTTCATCGGAAGCTTGCGCGGATCGTCGCCGACGAATTTTTCATAGATTTCGATAATGCCGCCAAGCTTGACGTCCAGCTCTTTCGGATCTTTATGGGACAGGTCGAGGTACACCATGTTCTCCCCGTTGACGCCGAGCCCCTGATTGACGCACACGTCGAAAATTTCGCGGGTCGCAATGTCACGCGGCACCAGGTTGCCGTAGGCCGGATACTTCTCTTCTAGGAAGTACCAAGGCTTGCCGTCTTTGTACGTCCAGATCCGTCCGCCTTCACCGCGGGCCGATTCGGACATCAGGCGCAGCTTGTCGTCGCCCGGAATCGCTGTCGGGTGAATCTGGATGAATTCGCCATTCGCGTAATGAACGCCCTGCTGGTACACGGCGCTGGCCGCGGTGCCGGTATTGATGACCGAGTTGGTCGTTTTGCCGAAAATGATCCCCGGTCCGCCGCTGGCGAGAATAACCGCGTCAGCCTGGAATGTATGAATCTCCATCGTGCGCAAATCCTGCGCGCAGATGCCGCGACAGATGCCTTCGTCGTCGATGACCGCCTGCAGGAATTCCCAGTGCTCATGCTTCGTGACGAGGCCTTCCGTTTCGTGGCGGCGCACCTGCTCGTCGAGCGCGTACAGCAGCTGCTGTCCGGTCGTTGCACCGGCAAACGCCGTACGGTGATGTTTCGTTCCCCCGAAACGGCGGAAATCGAGCAGTCCTTCCGGCGTACGGTTGAACATAACGCCCATCCGGTCCATCAAGTGGATGATGCCAGGCGCCGCCTCGCACATCGCTTTGACCGGCGGCTGGTTGGCCAGGAAGTCCCCGCCGTACACGGTATCGTCGAAGTGAACCCATGGCGAGTCGCCCTCACCCTTCGTATTGACGGCACCGTTGATGCCGCCCTGCGCGCACACGGAGTGCGATCTTTTGACCGGAACCAAAGAAAACAAGTGAACATGGACGCCTGCTTCCGCTGCCTTGATGGTGGCCATCAGACCTGCCAGACCGCCGCCCACGATAATAATATTAGATGTTGCCATGCCTGCTCACTCTCCTTAACTTAAAACTGACTTCACGGTATCAATCCATACCGAAGCTTCCTGGAACTCCGCTCTGCGGAAGGCGACCAGGGACAAAATAAACAGCAGTGCTACCAAGACGAACAGCGTCATGCACACATACGAGGATACCCGCTGTGCGCGCGGCCCGACCGTGATTCCCCATGCGACCAGGAACGACCAGAGTCCGTTCGCAAAGTGGAAGGACGCGGATACGACGCCGATCAGATAGAGGATGAAAAATACCGGCTGTGTCACGATATCATGCATAAGGGAGCCTAGCCCTTCGTGGGTCACGTTGCCGAGAGTGATCTGGAACCGGGTTTCGAATACGTGCCAGATGATGTATACGAACGTAATGACACCGGTAATCCGCTGCAGCAAATAACGCCAGTTGCGCTCATAATTGAAGTGTCCGTTATTCGGTTTCGCCTGATACGCGATATACAGCCCATACACGCCGTGGTAGATCAGCGGGAGATAAATCAGCACCCACTCCAGCACGAAAATGAGCGGAAGGTCGTTCAGCAATTTGACGCCAGCGTTAAACCGCTCAGGACCTCCTTCAAATGCGCCAAAATTCGTCAGGGCATGCTCGATGAAAAACAAGGCGAGCGGAATGACCCCAAGAAGCGAATGAAGCTTTCTGGCATAGTAACCTTTCATAAATTGACGTGCCCCTTTCTTCATAGTACAACGTTTTCATAATTCATTATTCGACATCATTCTGCCACCCTTTTTCTAACCTGTGAACAACTTGTGGCACTTTTCATGTTACTCTTTTTTTTCTTATAATGGAATTGCAATATAATTATTAAACGTTATAATGTAAATGCATAACAAAATCAATTGTCGATGTAACTTCACAGAAGACAGACCGCGTTTAGTGGTAGTTTTTCTTGCGATATAATGATGTTTAGTCTCTGAAGCTTATTCGTTCTTATATCTAAACAAAATCACTTATCGAAGTAAATTCTAAGAAGACAGACCGCACTTAGCGGTAGATTTTCTTGCGATATAATGGTGTTCAGTCCCTGTAGCTTATTCGTTCTTATATCTAAAGCAAATCAATTGTCGATGTAACTTCACAGAAGACAGATCGCACCTATAACCATCTTACCCCAAGCAGCCGCAATCCAAAAGTTCCTTGGAGATGAATGATATGTTTGAAGATCTTGATGTATTCGCCACGGTGGTGGAGCAGTCGAGCCTGAACAAGGCCTCGAAGCTGCTGAATTTGTCCCAGCCCGCCCTCTCGCGTAAAATTACCAAGCTGGAGGACGAGCTCGGCGTGCAGCTGTTCAACCGCCGCGGCAAGCGCCTTGAGCTGACGGCCTTCGGCCAGTCGGCCTATACCTTTGCCCTGGAGCAGCGGCAGCAGCAGCAGAAGTTCATGCAGATGATCGCCAAGTACAAAGGGGACGATCAAATTTCGGTGACGCTCGGAGCCAGCCTGACCACGCTTCAGACGACGCTGCCGCCTTTGGTGAACGCGTTTATGGAGAAGCACCCTTCCGCTGAGCTGAAGCTGGTCACCGGGAAAACGCACGAAATCGTGTCGGCCGTCCGCGACAAGAAGCTGGACGCAGGCATCGTCGCCTCTTCAATCGAAGAGCCCGGCCTGCGCTGCACACCGCTGTTCGACGACCACCTGGAGCTGGTGCTTCCCCGCAATCACAGGTTGTGCGGTCAGGATAACGTGAGCATGGACATGCTTCACGGCCTACCGATGATTATTTTCTCAACCGGAACGTGGTACCGGAAATTGACCGACGAATTGTTCCACCGGGCCGGCGTCGTGCCAGACATCCGGATGGAAATGGATTCATTTGAAGCGATCGTCCGGCTTCTGCCCGCCTGCAGGGCGGCGGCACTGCTGCCCAAGTCGTATTTGCGCAGTCAGCTGCTGGACGACAACGACCTGGCGATTCTTCATATTCCCGATCTGCAGGAAACACGGCGCACCACCTCGCTTGTCTACTCCGAAAACGGGGGACTGAGCGCCGGGGCACGCCGCTGGATTGAAGAAACGAAAAAGATTTTCGGCCGCACCCGGGATGAATGACGCGGTGCCGGCAAATGACGAGCCGTCTAGATGGGATTCCCCCGTTCCTGACGGCTCGTATCATGTTACAGGCTATTTCTTCCCCATGGACCTGGAAGCCGCCGGCTCTGTCTTGACCTCAAGGCCCAGCTTGCGGGCGACAAGACCCGTGGTGCTGGCCTGCAGCAGAATCGTCAGCATGATCGCCATGAACGTCACGGCCGAGATGACATCAGCGTGGGCTACGCCCATGCCGGCGATCATGCCCGAAAGGGCGGCGGGAATGACCCCGGTCTCCCGGACCCACATCATGAACAGCAGCTCGCGCCAGGACCATTTGACCTTTCGGTCGGGCAGGGCGCAGAGCAGAATCGTGATGGGCCGGGCGATGACCATCAGCACCAGGACCGCCGCCAGGCTTGGCCAGAAGTAATCGCCAAGCACCCGGAAGTTGACCTGGCTGCCGAGCAGGATGAAAATCAGCATCCGCATCATGACGCTTGTATTGTCCGCAAACGATGCGGTCTCCTCCAGCTTATCGTCCATTGACAGCCCGAACGTATCCGCGTTCCCCCAGATCAGCCCGGCCACAAAGGTCGCCATAAATCCGCTGACATGAATCAGGTCCCCTATTAAATAAGAAGAAAGTGCGACGACGATCATCGTGATCGTCGTGTAATCCTTCAGGACGCCAAGCCGGAAATGGGCAACGAGGTACGTAAGAATCATAGATACGACGGCGCCGACGAGAATGCCGCCGACGGCGGTTTTTACGAAATCCCAGGCCATCGTCCCGATATGTAAGGAACCGCTGCCCGTCACCGCGGCCAGCAGGGCAAAGGTCAGAATCGAGCCGGTCGCGTCGTTGAAGGCAGACTCGCTCTCCACCGTCTCCCGGACCCTTTCCTTGATCTTTACCTGCTTGAACACAGGAATGATCGAAGCGGGGTCGGTCGAGGCGATGACGGCGGCGGCCAGGAAGGCTACGAGCCAGTCCAGGCCGAACAGGTAATGCACGACCGTTCCGACGATCAAGGTCGTGACGATGACGCCGGGAACGCTCAGCATGGAGAGCGTGATCCATACCTTCCGCAGCCCACTCAGCTTCAGGTTACGGCCGCCGTCAAACAGAATGAGTGCCGAGCCGACGGAGAGGATCAGCTGGTTGATAAGCGAGCTGCTTGCCTCGTTGATCAGATGCAGCCCCTGCCCAAGCAGCATGCCTGCCACGATAAACACAGCAACGTCCGGAAGCCTGAGCCAGGAGGCCAGTCTTCCGGACATCATGCCGACGGCAATGATAAACAGCAGCAGTATTAAAATGTGATGAATAATTTCGGTCGTCGGAGTTTCCATGGATTTCTCACTTCCAGATTACGATTTGACGTTCACCGCTTCGCTCTCGAAGCGGTCGATATTGCTGTTGGAGCCGATGATGACCATGATGTCGCCCGTATGCAGCTGGTCCATCGCCGTCGGCGCAACGATGACTCCCTCGGTACGGTGGAGCGCAACAATGCTGCATCCGTACCGTGCTCTCGTATTGACTTCGCTGAGCGTCTTTCCGTTCAGGCATTGCGGTACGGTCATCTCCACGATGCTGTAATCTTTGGACAGCTCGATGTAGTCCAGCAAATTGGGGGTCACGAGCTGGTGTGCCACCCGGATGCCCATGTCCCGCTCCGGGTAGATCACCCGGTCCACGCCCAGCTTGGACAACGCTTTGCCGTGCAGTATGGAAATCGCCTTGGCTACCACGGTCTGAACGCCCAGTTCCTTCAGCAGGATCGCAGCCAAGATACTCATCTGGATATCGTCCCCAATCGCCACGATCCCGCAGTCAAAGTTACGGATCCCGAGCGATTTAAGAACCTCCTCATCGGTTGCATCCGCCACCACGGCGTGGGTCAGATGCTCGCTCATATCATCTACCACTTCTTCATTGATGTCCACCCCAAGCACCTCATACCCCAAATCCATAAGCTCCATGGCCAGGCTTGAGCCGAACCGCCCCAAACCGATGACGACAAACTGCTGTGTTTTCATTTCTCCCCAGTAGCTCCTTATCCCTTAATGTTGATTTTATATATGATGACTTTGACAAGATGGAAACGTTGATTCATCCAAGCCATGGTTACCCGATAATGATTTTGCCTTCGGGATGGCGGTACAGCTCCTTGCCCTTCTTCGGACCGAGCGCATAAGCGAAGGTCAGGGGTCCAAGGCGCCCGGCAAACATCGTCAGACAGATCAGGATTTTCCCGATCAAGGACAAATGCGGCGTCAGCCCGAGCGATAAACCTACCGTGCCAAAAGCCGACGTCGTCTCGTACAGGATCATCAAGAAGCTGCTGTCTTCCGTCGTGGACAGAACCATCGACACGCCGACGACCAGGAACAGGGCCAGGAACGTAATGGTCAACGCTTTGAAAATCCGTTCCTGGGGCAAACGGTAACGGTACAGCACAATATCGTCGCGGCCGCGGATCATCGCGATCACCGCACCGACGAGGATGGTGAACGTCGTGGTCTTAATCCCGCCCCCCGTGGAGCCCGGCGACGCACCGATAAACATCAGAATGATCGTAAAAAATTGCGATGCCTGACGCATATCTGCCAAGTTCAGCGTATTCGCCCCGGCCGTTCGCGGCGTAACCGACTGGAACAGCGAGGCGAGAATTTTGCCGCCCCAGTTCAGCGAACCGAGCGTCTTGGGATTCGTGAATTCAAAGATAAAGATGACGACCGCTCCGATCACGATCAGGGCGCCGGTCATGGACAGCACCACTTTCGTGTGGAGCGACAGCTTCCGGTGTACCTGGTAATCCACCAGATCGGACATGACGATAAAGCCGATGCCGCCCGATACAATGAGAAACATCACGACAAAATTGACGAGCGGATCGTATACAAATCCCGTCAGGCTGTTAAAATGGCCGAACAGGTCGAATCCCGCATTATTGAACATGGACACGCCATGAAATATTCCATAAAAGATCGCTTTTCCAAGAGGCATATCGAACGACCACCGGATGGCGAGCAGTAACGCTCCGCAGCCTTCGATCGATAACGAAAAAAATATCACTTTCCGAATCAGGCGGACGATGCCCTCCATCGTATTCTGGTTCATCGCTTCCTGCAGCAGGAGCCGGTCCCGAAGTGAAATCCGGCGCTTGAAAGCCAAGGCGACCAGGGTGGCCATCGTCATAAAGCCGAGTCCCCCGACTTGAATCAGCAGCATGATGACCACTTGGCCGAACGTGCTGAAGTATAGCCCCGTATCTTTGACAACCAAACCGGTCACGCAGGTCGCCGAGGTTGCCGTAAACAAGGCATCAATAAAACTTAGCGGTTTTCCTGTCGTGTTCGAAATCGGTAAGGTGAGCAGTATGGCTCCGATCAAAATAATGGCCGCAAAACCCAGAGTTAATATTTGTGGAGGGGCCAGCCGGAACCACTTCCATTTACCAATCAATACATTCACCTCTTTAAAAAAGTCAAAAGAAAAAAGCATCGGAAATCCAATGCCTTTCGGTTTGGCTCCTGCATGCACGACGCCTACGAGGTTAGCTGACGGATTCGGGCATGCACAGGTTGCCCTATTCGTGGACGACTAAACCATCCAACGAAATTCACCCCAAAAAAATGGTTCCCCCGTTTTCAATGAGAAATTCGGCGTTCTTATTCATTTGCATCAAAATTATAATCTTTATTGTAGGACATCACAAAGGCCTTTTTCTGATAAATTGGATGGAAAACAGCCTGATTCGCAATGCAGGTGGACACGGCCTGCGGTTATCTTCTCTTTTCGATAGCTTTCCTTGATTTTCATCGTTTTTTCACCACTATTTTCAGGGTATACTGGTTTTGGGCGAATCTTCTATGTTATGTTTACCGTACTGTATTGGGGGGAATGGTATCTTTATCACATTCAAGGGGGGATTTCATGGACCGGTTAAACCAGCCGCTGGAAATCAGGGCCAATTATAAATGGCTGGGCATTTTGGGAGTCATCGGCCTTATTTTATTCTTTTTCGTACAAGTGTTTCCGCAGACGAGCTCGGAGACGCTGGAGGGGCAAACGACCAAGGTCATCAGCAAATCGGAGGCAGAAGCAGCCGCCAAAGCGTTTGCCTCAGACCGGTTGAATATTCAAACGGGGATTGCAGATAAGCCGCTTGTCACGTACCAGTCGGAATCGGACCTTTACGGTTATTTATCCAAAGAGAAGCTTCTTACCGAATATAACAAGAAATACGAACCGAAGTATCCTTATGACGTGTTCCGGGTCCGGCTGCCCGAGTCGAGCGATCAGGGATATATCAATGTAGACGTACATATGAACACGGGCAAGGTGGTCGGGTTCTCCATCACGCCTCCGTATTCCAAGTATGCGGCCGCGATGGCCGAAACGAACGAAACGATGCGCAAGCAGAAACTGAGAATTGTGGAAGGGAACATGACGCTGGAGGATAAAGAGGAAATCGCCTCGTCCTGGCTGCAGAAGCTGGGCTATAACACCGGCTCCCTGAAAGTATCGAGCGGCAAGGATGAGCCCGGCTTGATCTATACCGACTCCTCCTCCCACATTGGGCAATCGCAGCTGGAATTCAAGTTTGCCTTTGAAGATGGGGAGCTCCACTCCTTCCTCCCTGGATTTTCGGTCCCATCCGCTCATACGGCTTATGTAGAGAAGCAGACCAATAGCGCCACGATGCTGACCATGCTGGGATACGGACTGTTTACGATCGTGCTAGGCATTCTCGCCATCATTTACAGTGCGCTGACACGGCGGTACACATCCTTTGCCCGCGGGCTGTTTTTGTCCTTGTTTTATTTTGTTGTCTCATTGCTGACGACTTATAACATGCTGCCGGTGCTGGAAGCGGAAGGCTTCTCCCAGTTCGGGCTGATCGTGGCCATGGTCGTTCAGGTGATCCTGAGCATAGCGATGACGGTGCTCCTGTATTTCTCCCTGGTCGGCGGGGACGGACTGTGGCGCAAAGCCGGTTACAACGCCTGGGCCCGCGCCAAAGAGCCAGGATACGGGCGTTACGTGCTCCACAGCATGTTCACCGGGTATTTGTGGGCGTTTATCCTGATGGGGGCGCAGTCGGTGATCTATCTCGTCCTGGACCGGACGATCCACAGCTGGTCCACGACGGACGCCTCGCAGTCCCCGTATAACATGCTGTACCCGTGGATGCTGCCGATCATGGCCTGGATGGCCGGCATCTCCGAGGAAGCCGTGTACCGCCTTTTCGGCATACCGATGCTGAAGAAAATTGTAAGGAACACCTTTGTCGCCTGCGTCATTCCGACGCTGATTTGGGCCTTCGGCCATACGCTGTACCCGATCTACCCGATATACACTCGTCCGATTGAGCTCCTGTTCATCGGTCTCCTGTTCAGCTTGATCTTCCTGCGTCACGGCTATATCGCGGTCATGTTCGCCCACGTCGTGTTCGACAGCATCCTGATGAGCTTCAGCTTGTTCAGCATGGGGGATCTGACGAACATTTTGGCGGGCGTGGTCACCTGCGTCATGCCGTTTATCGTCGCCTGGGTCATTTACCTGTTTTACGGCAAAAAGAAGGAGAAGCCGTATGTTACGACTCCTCCTCCTGAAGGGCTGCTATAATTTGTCCGGCGAGCTTGTCGCCGATCGAGAGAGGCCGGAAGTCTTCAATCCGGGCCTCTTTTATTTTTTTAAGCGAGCCAAAATGCTTCAGCAGCAGCTTGCGCCGCTTCTCGCCGATGCCCGGGATGGCGTCGAGCTTGGATGCCACCATCGACTTGCCGCGCTGCTCGCGGTGGAAGGTGATGGCGAACCGGTGCACCTCATCCTGGATGCGCTGGAGCAGGTAGAACTCCTGGCTGTCGCGCGGCAGCGAAATCGGCTCGGGCGGATCGCCCACCATCAGCTGCGCGGTCCGGTGCTTGACGTCCTTGACCAGACCGCACACCGGAATGAACAGGCCCAGCTCGTTCTGCAGCACGTCGATCGCGGCGGAAATTTGCCCTTTGCCGCCGTCCACGACAATCAGGTCGGGCAGCTCCAAGTTTTCCTTCAGCACGCGCTCGTAGCGTCTGCGGACGACCTCCCGCATCGTATCGTAATCGTCCGGTCCCTGAACCGAACGGATTTTGTACTTCCGGTATTCCTTTTTGTCGGGCTTGCCGTCGATAAACACGACCATCGCCGATACCGGATTCGTTCCCTGGATGTTGGAGTTGTCGAACGCCTCGATCCGGTGCAGCGACTCAATGCCGATATACTGGCCGAGGTTCGCGGCGGCCTTGGACGTCCGCTCCTCATCCCGTTCGATCAGGCGGAACTTCTCGTCCAGTGAGACCTTGGCATTCTCTTCCGCCATGGCCACGAGCTGGCGCTTCGTCCCCCGCTGGGGCACCAGCACCTTGATGCCGAGCCATTCCTGCAGGGATGCTGCGCCGCCGCCGGCATCGATCGATTCCGCGGCATCCTCTGGCCGGCTGCTGTCTTCCGCCTCTTCCCCTTTTGGCATGTCAGGCAGCAAAATTTCTTTCGGCAGCGCCGGATTGTCGCTGTAATACTGCGTCACGAAGGACATAAAATCGCTGTACGCCTCCCCATAAAACGGAAAAACAGACGCGTGACGCTGAATCATTTTCCCCTGGCGCATATACAGAATCTGCACGCACATCCAGCCTTTATCCACGGCAAAGCCCAATACGTCGCGGTCCTTCGTGTCCGTCGTCGTAATCTTCTGCTTCTCCATGATCGCT
Organism: Paenibacillus sp. S28; assembly: GCF_016624415.1. Classification (NCBI taxonomy): domain Bacteria; kingdom Bacillati; phylum Bacillota; class Bacilli; order Caryophanales; family Paenibacillaceae; genus Paenibacillus; species Paenibacillus sp. S28. Next base: position 40,006 of record NZ_JACVTM010000009.1, read on the forward strand.
TCAATATTGAGGATCTGGTCGCGCAGTTCCTTTGCCCGTTCAAAATACAGTTCTTCCGCCGCCTCCTGCATCTTGCGCTGGAGCTCCTTCTTAATCTCTTCGTGTCCGCCGCTCAGAAAAGAATTAATTTCCTGGGTAATACGGTCATACTCCTCCTGAGGGACTTCCTTCTCGCAAGGTGCCAGGCATTGGCCCATATGGTAGTACAGGCATACCTCTTTCGGCATGACCCCGCATTTGCGCAGCGGGTACATTCGGTCCAGCAGCTTTTTCGTCTGCTGCGCGGCGTAAGCGTTCGGATAAGGGCCGAAATACTTGGCTTTGTCCTTGAGCACGCGGCGGGTCACCTCAAGGCGGGGATGCGGCTCATTGGTAATTTTAATATAAGGAAACGTCTTATCGTCCTTCAGCAGGACGTTATATCGCGGCTGATGCGTTTTGATCAGATTACATTCGAGAATGAGTGCTTCAATGTTGCTTCCGGTCACGATATATTCAAAATCCCGGATATCCGCCACCAGGCGCTGCGTCTTGCCGTCATGGCTGCCGGTAAAATAGGAGCGGACCCGGTTCTTCAGCACCTTGGCTTTACCTACATAAATAATCTTGCCATCGGCATTCTTCATCAAATAACAACCGGGCAGATCGGGCAGCAAAGCCAGCTTGTTGCGGATCTTCTCCAGTGCTTTTTCCTGTTCCTGTAATTGCTTTGCAAAATCGTCCATGCCGTATCGGCTCACCTCCCGGTACTTATATTATAGGAGAAAACGGCTGAATACAGCAATATAACCCGGCAAAAGTCGGGGTTTCGTCAAGATAGCCTATTCGGTTACCTTCGGGGCATCCCGCCACTGCATGTAAATATACAAAAAATCCCGACAGCCTGTTTTCGGTCATCCGGCAGGCATCCGTACCTGCATACGAATAAAGCGCCCCCGGAATCATCCGGAGGCGCCTGTCATCGGCCATGCACCAATTATTGGTGTTTAGCGATGATGTTTTTCAGGTTTTCTTTGGAGTTCAGGCCGACCACTTTATCAACCGGTTGACCGTCCTTGAAGAAAATCAAAGTCGGGATACTCATCACGCCGAAACGGGACGCCGTTTCCGGATTGTCATCCACGTTCAGTTTGGCAATTTTCACGGAGTCTCCGAGCTCGTTAGCCAGGTCTTCCAGAATCGGAGCGATCATTTTGCAAGGACCGCACCATGGTGCCCAAAAATCTACCAGAACCGTACCTTGACCTTCGATTTCAGCGTTAAAGGATTGGTCGGATACATTCACAATTGCCATAATAGGTTTCCTCCTTATAAGAAAAAATTCGGTGTATTCTGCTTCACAGAAGACAGACCATGTTTAGCGGCTGTACGCAAGGGATGAAAAAACGGCCATCCGGCTTGGTATCCCCCGTAATCGCAAGAGCGCAAATGGACGTCTAAACTGATATGTCTTTGTGGACAGTTTAAGTATAACACATTCCGTCAAGAAATGTGAAACCCTTAATTACAGATTAAACGAAATTCGGGCCCCTTAACCGTTCAGCCACCCTTCCCTGCCCCTATAAGTATTCACCATATATTCTTTACAAATTCTTTGAAGTTTGGGTATACTAATGTTAACTCGGGTTTCTCTGTTCATGAGAAGGCTCATTGACATCAGGCTGAAACCATGATGAGGAGGCATTTGTTCAAATGGATGCAAACGTGCACGCTAACGATCCGCGGAAACACGTGAACGAAGAGCCGCGCAATGATTTAATGGATCTGATGAATGGCTTTGGCGGAATGGCGCTGTTTATGACCGTTCTGTTTGCAGTCATGGTGATCATTAAATTTGTTATTTCCGGCTAATTAGCCCCATAGGGCTTACAAGAAAACCTGGCTTCGCCTGTCTTTTGGACAGGTTGGCCAGGTTTTTTTGGCTTATAAACAGTGAATTTGGTAATGTGATGCAAAATGCCGCTTGGCCCGGGTCCTGTTGAAATGGCCCTTTATTCCTGTCTGCGGCGCTGATTCTCCCCGTGCAAATGCACGACATCGACGAACGGCGCAATGCGGTCCATCAGCCGCTGCCCCTTATGCCCTTCTTCGCCATCTTTGTTCGTGAAGCTCAGATGCCTTTCCAGGCCGTCCAGAGCATAATTCGACGTATAGAAGGTTGGTTTGCGGTTCATCCGGTAATTCAGGATGGAGCCCAGCACGTGGTCGCGTACCCAGGGACTCAAATTTTCGGCGCCGATATCGTCAAAAATGAGCAGATCGCACGCCTTCATCAGCTCCACGGTCTCCTTCAGCTTCACGTTATCGCTAAGCATCCCCTTCAGATCCTCCACAAAATCAGGCATGTACACGATAACCCCGGTATGACCGGTAATTGCCAGCTCATGGAGGAGATAGCTCATCAGGAACGTTTTGCCGGTCCCGAACGATCCGTACAGATACAATCCCTTGTTCGGCAGTCCGTTCTCGCGTACGTCCCGGATATACCGGAATACCTGGTTCACCGCCGGAGCCCGGTTCCGGTCCTTGCCCATAATTTCGACCTCGTTATATCCTTCGCTCAATGCACGCTCGTCCACGTAAAAGCTGCGGATCCGCTTCTTGATCTGGTCCTCTTGCTGCTTGGCCGTCTGCAGGTTGCAGGGAACCTTGCGTTCCACCAGCTCCGTAATCCCGTTGACGACCTCCACCTCCAGCTTGCTGTAATGCCCCTGAAAATCGTTCGGGCACCGCTCGAGCCCCGGGCAGCGGTCACAGTGCCGCCGGTCGGTTGCAAACTGGTACAGTCGGGTCACGTTCATCCGCAGCAGCGATTCTTCCAGCTCCGGATACTCCTGCCGAAGCTCCCGTACCGCCGGATCCCTTAACAGTTCGTCCGCGATCTCCTGCGACCGCTGTATAAAGGATGGCCCTCTCATCTGCTTCAGCAGCTGCCCCAAAGAATCCATGCCGGTTGTCCTCCCCTCTCTTCAGGCGGTTCTATATGCCGCCCTTTTTCTTGCTTGCCTGCATTTCAGCTGCCATACGCAGCATTTCCTCAAACTCTTCCTCGCTGACATCGCCGACCTGCCCGTCTTCCTGGGCCAGCGGGATATCCGGCTTCATCTTCACCGTTTTGCCGCCGTATGTACGGGTTCTTGCGCCGCCGGCTCCTGCGGCCTGCTTGCCTTTGACCTTGGACTGGTCGCGGATGTACTCCACGGCTTTCTCATAGGAGTTGACCTGCTTCAGCAGCATGTTGGAGGCGATGGCCTCGACAAAATTGCGGTTGATCCGCTGGTCGTTCCCGCCTTCGGTCAACAGGGACATCAAGTAGTGGATCAGCACATTGATGACTTCACCCGGCAGCTTGTAGCTGAGGTCGATCTTCTCGAATATATCGATAAAATTGTCCGGCACCGAGCCCGGAAAATAAGTTCTGAGCAGCTTCGTATACGGCTCATTCCGAAGCATCATATTATACTGGTGAATGTCGCATTTGGATTGGAACTGAACCGGAACGTCGACGTAATATTCCATCTGCACGGCATGCTCCAGCGGAGCCTGCTCTTCTTCCGTTTCTGCCTGCCGGAAGGAAATGACTTTCCCCGCGTACACGTCCCGCTGTTCCTGGCGCCGCTTGTCCTGGCGGAACTGTAGGCTGGCCTTATGCTGGAACTCGTCGAGCAGAATGTCCCCGTCAGGTCCAAAGATGCCGTCCTCATCGAGCAGGCGGCAAATGTCCTGGACGCTGAGATCGTATTTGCGTCCGACAAAATTGATGACGCCCATCTGCTCATGGTTGAAGCGCAGCCCCTCCACATGCCGGCGGTTGGCGGAATCCCGCGGGAAGCGCAGGATGATATCGGAATAATTCAGCGCCCCTTCTTCATCGAGAACCCGAAGTCCAGGCTGTCTTGACGTGGATACCTCAGACAACGCCTGTTCCAGCTCGTAATCGATCACATGGGTGTTCAGTTCAAAAATATCGTAAAAGGCCAATGAAATATTTTCTTTATGGACGGACGATGATCCGGCATACTCTTCCGGTTCCTTCGACCACAGCTCCTCGCGCAGCGACAGGACGGCAAATTTGCCGATCTTATCGCGCAGCAGCAGCGTCAAATGCTGTGTATTAAAGAACTCCGACGGCGAGAGCGGTGCCTGGAGCTCGTATTCGTACATGTAATCTTCCTGCTCGGGCACGTAAATCCGGCAGGATTGCAGCAGCCCTACCGCTTCCAGACGGGAAGCCTGCTCAATCAGATATTTGCGTCCCTTTTCGCTCGGCTCAAGGCCAAGCGACAGGAAAATGCGCCGCTGCTGTTCAACCCGGGAGTAGCCCAGCTTCTCTGCCGGGATATGCTGAAACAGCAGGTGGTATAAGCTGATGGCAAATGCCCCGACCATGGGCTGGTATACGGAGCTGAGCATTCGGTTGTCGAGGCTGCTTAAACCAAAATCGCGGAACACGCAGTACCGGTGGTTTTCGGTAAAATGCAGCAGGCTCTTCATATGCATAATCTATGCTCCCTCCCATCGATTCGTAGACTTTCTCTATTCTATCACAAAAGGGTCCGCTTCTTCTCCGTTTTTCGACAAGTCTTTCATCCCCAAATGAATCCAGCTTGCGACATCGGTGATGACCTCCTCGGGTACATTGCCGGGCAGCTTGTACTCCTCGCCTGTCGAGTTCTTACTATAATATATATACATATGATTAAGTCCCGGATATGACTTAAAGGCTACGTCTTTTCGTTGGCTAAGCGCACTTCTCCACACCTTGAGGCTCGGCGGAGGGACCTGCACGTCATTCTCCCCCTGGAGGATGTACATCGGGACGTTCTGATTTCTGGCGAGCAGCGGCCCGCTGTAGTTTCTGAAATCGAACCACCAATACGCGTTCGGCAGCGGAAAATGTTCCGGCAGATGCTCCTTCGAATAACCGGGGTCCTTCAGCAGCGCGACGGCTTTTTCCCATGTGTCCACCTGCTTTTGCAGACGGGCCAGCTTCTCATCCGAAGCTCCCTCTTCTTCCGCCCGCCCTAATATTCCCCGGTACTGCATCAGCATCAGGTCCTCCAGCGGTCCGGATGGGGCGGACATCACGACCGCGCCGGCGATATGCTTTCCCGCATCCGAAGCGATGATGCGCGGGACAAGCATTCCGCCTTGGCTGTGGCCGAGCACGTAAATCTGCTGCGGGTCGATCCTTGGATCGGCGGCCAGCAGGGCAGCGGCGCTGACGGCATCGTCGACCGTCTCCTCCTGGACGGTAAAGGACGGGGTGGCGGAACGAAGCGGGTATTCCCGCGTCCGCTTTTCGTAGCGGAGCACCGCAATCCCTTCGCCGGCCAGCCCCACCGCCAGGTCCCTGAACAGCTTGCCTCCGCCGGAAGACTCGTCCCGGTCATTGGGGCCGGAGCCGTGGACGAGCACAAGCGCGGGAACCTTCTCCTGAACGTTCCGGGGGAGCGTCAGCGTGCCTGGAAGGAGCAGAGGGCTCTGGCCGACCTGCACTTCTTCCTCCGTGTACTTTTCCGGGTGGTCATAGGCGGGTGCCCGATAGCTGCTTGTGACATTTTCGATCCAGGCGATATCGTTCAGCAGCCCCTCAGGGCTGAACCGGAGCTCCATGCCGAACGTCTCTCCTTTTGGCGTCTGATAGACCAGGCGGGCGTTGCTGCGTACGGAATCCGTATAGGCTTCGGCATGCAGCAGGCTCCAGTCGAGGCCGTACAGCTTTTCCAGCCGATCTTCGTACTTGGAAAGCGACGAAGGCGGATACGCCTCCGATAAGGACGCATCCATCATCCATCCCGCCTCTTCCCACTTCCCCTGGCGCAGCAGGGTCATCCAGTAGATCGCCCGCCCCTTCCAGTCATCCGGATCGAGGGACCAGCGATGGTCCGCCCAAGTTCCCCGGATGCCCAAAGCCCCGGTAAACGATTGGAGTGGCACGAGCAGCGCTCCTCCGCCGTCCGTCACCGCGGTACGCGCAAGTTCATACGGCGCTTGGTCCAATAAGGACTGCTTGCTGCCGGGCGAGATTTTCCAGCGGGTTTTGCCGAGCGAGACCTGAACCCGCTTGTCCGTCCCGTCCCACAGCACCTTGGCGCCAAGCGCCTCGGCCGCAATCCGGAGCGGAATCATAGTCTGCTCTCCTGCGGAGGCCGCCATCCCGTTTGGTAACGAACCTCCCGCCATCAGCCCGGCGGCAAGCACCAGACCCAATGCTTTTCTCCACATCCATCCGTCCCCCCATCATTCAACCCTTCAGCGCCGGGATAGCGCAAAACAGCCCCCCGGGTGGAGAGCTGTTTCGAAATCGGCCGATTTGCGGCCTAGAACATTTTAAATCCGCTTCTGCGAAGCTTCTGGATGGACCAGCCGCTGATAACCGCGCCTGCCAGTCCGGCTACCCCCGTTAAATAGTCGACTACGCGAAAAGACTCCAAGTGACTGAGCAGCGACATTTGGCTGCGGTCCCATAAAGAGTATACGACCACCGGTAAAATAACGATGACAAACAAATAGCAAGGGAACCAGGTCGTTTTCATTAACATATTCAAAATAAAGCCGATGCCGAACATCATGACAAAAAATAACACCATCAGCACGAGAACGGGTATAAATTGCATCTCAGCCAAGTCACCTCTTCTTTTGTTTCGCCCCGCTAAAACGGATACAAACAGGCCGTTCACAGTCTTGCCACGTTTTGTGGACTAGTAGTTAGTTTACTAAAAAAACGGTCACGAATCAACGAACAATCGGTGAATAGATTGTGACTTCATTTGCTCTTGCGCTTGCGGTTGAGCTACAATGAAGAAAAACGTCAACGACCCTGATACTCGGGTCCAGCAAGTAACCTTGGGATCCGCTTACAGGCAACTATTTATAGGAGTGATTCATAGATGAATGAAGCAGCATCAACTCTGGAGGGCTGGTACGCTCTCCACGATTTCCGTTCCATGAACTGGGCCGCATGGAAGGCCGCCGACGACGAAGACCGCGCCATGGCGCTGGACGAGCTCCAGGCGTTCCTGAACGAATGGTCCGAGGTGGAATCCAGCAAGCAGGGCAGCACAGCAGTGTACAGCATCATCGGACAGAAGGCCGATTTTGTGTTCATGCACCTGCGCGAAACGCTTGAAGACCTGAACGCCATCGAGACTGCGTTTAACAAAACGCTGTTTGCGCAATATACGACAAAATCCTATTCCTACGTCAGCGTCGTCGAGCTCAGCAACTATCTCGCCGGTTCCGGCGAAGGTGACCCGATGGAAAATCCGCATGTCGTTGCCCGTCTGAAGCCAATCCTGCCGAAGACGAAATACATCTGCTTCTACCCGATGAACAAAAAGCGCGATCAGGCCGACAACTGGTACATGCTTGACATGGACGATCGCCGCAACATGATGCGCAGCCACGGGCTGATCGGCCGCAGCTATGCAGGCAAGGTGAAGCAGATCATTACCGGCTCCATCGGGTTCGACGATTGGGAATGGGGAGTTACCCTGTTCGCCGAGGACGCGCTTCAATTCAAGAAGCTGGTCTATGAAATGCGCTTTGATGAAGTCAGCGCCCGTTATGCCGAATTCGGCGGCTTCTTCGTCGGAGCGATTCTGACGCAGGAATCTTTTGAGGACATGCTGAAAATTTAGAATACTTTCATATATTAAAAAGGTTTGCCCCGAGTAAATTCAGGGCAAACCTTTTTGCTGTTTCCTTAGTCCTCTTCCTGTTGTTCATCCTGCTGCGATTTCATCGACTCCAAAAATTCGGCGGTCGCCCGGTCGCGGTCCCTTCCCTTTTCCTTCAGCCTTTCAATGGCCGGCAGGATGAGGATGTCCACTTCCTTTTGGACCGTGTACGACAGATCGTACCGGTTCTGGTCCTCGAGGAAGGATCCCACTTCCATCAAGGCGTTATAACGGTCCAGTTCGTCCCGGGTCAACAATGCGCGGACTTGAACACTGCAGTGCCTCATTACAGGAATTTTCCTTTCTTCAATACCAGCGGAATGCCGCCGATAATAAATAGGTAGCGCATATCTACGATCTTCTTCAATTGAGCTGCCCGCCAGCCCTTTATATGCTTGTCGCCTACTACTGCGATACCTTCGCCTTTACCCAGGGAAGCGACGGTGCCCTTGTTGCTGAATTCGAACTTTTTCGGCTGCTGGCCGCGGATTGCCGTGACGATGTTATGAGCGCAGCACACGCCCTGCTGCATCGCGATCTGCGCCGTCGGAGGATACGGACGCCCTTCCGGATTCATAATCAGGGCGTTGTCCCCGATGACATAGATGTGGTCGCTACCAGGCGCCCGCAAGTACTCGTCAACCTTCACCCGTCCTCTTGCCGTTTCAAAGCCGGCCGCTTCAATCATATGGTTGCCGCGGATTCCTCCGGTCCACACCACTGTAGCCGCCTTGATCTCTTCACCGGTCGCAAGCACTACGCCGTCCGGCTTGCATTCTTTGATGGCCACGCCGATTTTGAAGGTTACGCCTTTCTTGCGGAGCACCTCCATGGCATACTCCACGAGCTCCGGAGCAAAACCAGGCAGCGCCGTTGGCGCCGCTTCCACATTGTAGACATTCACAAGATTCGGATCGACATCGTATTCCTTGCACAGTGCCGGAATGCGGTCGGCCAGCTCGGCAACAAACTCAATGCCGCTGAAGCCCGCTCCACCGACGACAAAATTGATTCTTTCCTGCGGACTGCGTTCATTTTTATACAGCGCGAACTGGTACTCGATATGCTTGCGGATCAGCCGCACCGAGTTGATGCTGCGGATCGTCATCGCATATTCGGCCATCCCCGGAATGCCGAAGGTTTCGGATTCCCCGCCGAGGGCAATGACCAGGAAATCGTAGGAGAGCGTCCCGTCCTCCAGGATGACCTTCTTCTCATGCGGGCGGATTTCCTGAACGGAGGATTTGACCAGATCGATCTTGAATTCGTCAATCAGCTTCGAAATCGGTACCCGTGTATTCTCGACGCTGTCCGTACCGGCAGCGGGCATATGCAAATGGGTCGTAATATAGTGGTAATCGTGACGGTTAACAAGCGTTACGTCCGCTTCATTATAATTCAATTCCTTTTGAAGGCGCTGTGCTGTCAGGATGCCGCCGTAACCCGCACCAAGGATTACTATCTTGGGAATGTTGCTCATCATCTTGCTCCTTCCAAAATGTCGGTCTCTATATATATTTGTGAACCATTACAAATGTTATTGTGAAATATTACACATTAGTTTGAACTTCAATGAATCTTTTTATCACAGGCAGCCTGTGTAAGAAAAAAAACAGCGGGAATACTACCAAAACCTGCCCGCACATAACTAAAATGATAGCCACTTTCCCATAAAAGATCAAGTATTATTTGGCCCTCCAAGTGAGCATCCATGCTGTTTTCATTTTCCTTTTCATTCCAGTTTTCAGGCAAGTTTATTCTCTTATCCAAACGGGGAATTTGCAAAATAGGATGTAAACTTTTCAGCCGAAGCCCGGATGTATTATAATGAGATGGAATTTGAAGAATATACAGCGTGTTTAATTTCGCTAGCGTTCTTATTTATATTTGTTGGAGGTGCTTACACTAATGACATCGCAGCCGGCTGACATAACCGACCTGCTCATTATCGGAGGAGGTCCTGCAGGCATGTTCGCTTCTTTCTATTGCGGGATGCGCCAGGCATCAGTCACACTCATTGAAAGTATGCCCCAGCTTGGCGGGCAGCTTGCAGCCTTATATCCCGAGAAATACATTTATGACGTGGCCGGATTCCCTAAAGTAACGGCACAGGAGCTGGTCGACAATCTGCAAAAGCAGATGGACCTGTTCCAGCCGAACGTACGACTGGAGGAAAAGGTTACTTCCCTCGTTAAGCAGGACGAGCGCCATTTTGTGGTGACGACCGATAAAGGCGAATACCACTCCAAAGCCGTCATCATTACGGCCGGGGTCGGAGCCTTTGAACCCCGCAGACTGGAGCTTGAAGACGCTAGGAAATTTGAGAAAACGAATCTGCACTACTTTGTGAATGACTTAAACCGCTTCAAGGGGAAAAAGGTGCTGATCAGCGGCGGCGGAGACTCCGCAGTAGACTGGGCGCTCATGCTGGAGCCGATCGCCGAGCAAGTCACACTGATTCACCGCCGCGACAAATTCCGTGCGCATGAGCACAGCGTCGAGAATTTGATGGCTTCCAAGGTTCAGGTCGTGACGCCGACGGAAATCACCGCCCTGCACGGGGAAGACACGATTACCAAGGTGACCTTGTCCCATGTGAAAACCAAAGAAACGCAGGAGATCGAAGTCGACGACGTCATCGTGAACTTTGGCTTCGTATCCTCCCTTGGCCCGATCTCCGATTGGGGCATTCAGATCGAGAGCAACTCCATCGTGGTGGATTCCCGCATGGAGACGAACATTCCCGGCGTATTCGCCGCCGGAGACATCACCACGTATCCGGGCAAACTGAAGCTTATCGCCGTAGGATTCGGCGAGGCGCCGACCGCGGTCAACAACGCGAAGGTATACATTGATCCGGAAGCTAAGCTGTCTCCCGGCCACAGCAGCAATATGAAACTCTAGCCCGAATTAACGCGCAAATTGGGCCACAAAAAAAGAGGGTATCCTGATCTGATCGTCATGGAATCATGATTCAGATAGGATACCCTCATTTTGTTGCGATGCTGCCAATCTGGAAAATAGATGTTACACCTCCACACCTTCCATAACTTCCACGTCATATGCAGCTTATAGTACAACAGCATTTGTGGATGTGTACCGGGATGTGTCCTAATGAACTAAACTCTCTGATGAAGTCTCTAGATTCCTCTTGTGGATTTCGGCCAGGAGTAAAGCGATGAAATCATGATCCAGCATGAGTTCCACGGCCATATGATAAGAATCGAGCAGCAATTCATCCGACAACATAGCCATTATCTTCACATCCTTTCCTTAATTTTCCTCAAACCTATCATATCAAACATCGCATAAGAGAACAAGCGTTCGCTTTATCCACAACCTGTTGTGGAAATCCTGTGTATAATTTGTTAGCAAGTGTCGGAATACCAATAAAAATGCAGTGGATTTTGGGGATAAACGTTATACACAGGTGCTGTGCATACGACCCGGCTTTAAAAATATTTTTACATTTTCATAGTCTTATATAATGATATTACCCCGTCTATAATCTCCCAAACATTGCCAGTTTGGTTTATTGTGGGCGCGTATTTACTTCAAAAATCCAAATTCTCCCGCTGTCGTCCAGGCCGTAGTCAAAGCCGAGCTCGCCGATGCCGGGAAAACGCCGCTCCAGAATTGCCGTACAGCGCCGGGTAAGGGAACGCATCTCTTTAAGCTTTGCTTTGGAAGAAATCTGCGGCAGGGAACGGCTCAGGCCAACGCGGCCTTTCAGCAAAAAACCGCCCTTGCACAGATTGGTTACGAATAGTCCGCTGCGCGCGACTCGTCCCACCATTGCGGTAATGACCCAACGATCGTCCACTTTGACGTATTTGACACGGTAATCGATCGGACGCCCATCGACCTTGGCCAATTTAATCCCCTGCTGAATTAAATAGGTCCTTCTCACCTTTAGCTTCCGAAAACCGCTGTACATGCCGGAGAAGCTGTCAAAATAATAGGTTTGAGAGAAGCGGGTTATACTATAACCGCTGCCGGTACGGGATATTTTCATGACACCGTAACCGCCTCCGCCGACGACCGGTTTTACGACGACAAAGTCATACATCCCCAGCATTTGCTGGAGATTCTCCCGGCTCATAGACCGGGTCTGCGGAATATATGGGGCAACATCCGGATCCGTCAGCAGCGCTTCGGTCTTCAGCCATTTGCTTGCCAGCTGTCTTCCCCCCATGTTGTCGCCTCCTTTCTATGCTCCTATGTTATTAACATACTCGTATCTACAGGTTCCCTCCTGTATGTTTGTGCATAGAAAAGGATAAACGCATAAAAACGGGGGATAGCGGAGCCTTGGCGTGCCTGTCTAAATCGGATATAATGAAATGAAGTGTGTAAATTTGGAATATCCTGCGAAGGAGGATAACAGCTGTGGCTCAATTTTTCGGGGTATTATACTGGGTCGGCATGATCGGCATGTCCCTTGCTCTGGTCGTGACAACCGTTTTAATCTTTGCTTTGGGCTTTAAATTTCTGAAAGACAGACGCAAAGGGCTCGGCACCTGCTGCATCGCCTTTTCAATCGTGGCGGCGGCCATGCTCGTCATGATGGTGAACAAAACGTTTATCGTTCCCGGGCTCTCCTAACGAACAAAAAAAGGCTCACAACCTGCTTCTGGACGAAGAAGGTGTGAGCCTTTTGTCTTATTCATCCGCAGTGCGTGCCCGTTAGCACTCCTCCGGAGCCGGTTTGCCTGCATCGAGCGCTGTACGGAACGAAGCGCCGCATCCGCAGGTCGCCGTAGCGTTCGGATTGTTCATGGTGAATCCGCCGCTCATGCCGGACTCCTCAAAGTCGATTTCCAGCCCGTCAATCAGGCGGAGGCTTTCTTTATCCACGACCACCTTCATGTCGTTAACGTCCATGTATACATCGTCTTCGGTTTCGGCATCGTCGAAGCCCATGGCGTAAGAAAATCCGCTGCATCCGCCGGCCTGTACCCCAAGACGGAGGAACATCCCCGGAATTTCCTGTTCGGCGAGCATTTCTTTCAGCTTATCGGAAGCAGAATCGCTAATGTTGATCATAGGTAACCCTCCTTGGTTAACTGATGTGAATTTATTCATTGCAGGGCTTCAGCAGCGCACCTGAAAGGCGGCCGAGCAAAAGTCCCGCTCTGTGAGTACATTGCACTTACCTTTAGTATACTCCACAACGTTGTTCCCCTCAAGAGAGGTTCCGCCCGGCAACATCCCCTCCTCCGTTCCCATGATGTACCAGAAAGGCGGTCGGAACGCCGTATTCGCGCCTCCAAAAGGTATAATCAGGCTTAATCCGGAGGATTTATAACACATTTGCCCCCTTCGCAGGATCCTTAAAGATGGTATGATTTCCGGATCTTCGCATGCCGATTCTGTATAACTGTATTGCGGACCCCGGATAGGCGGTTTATAATAGGTGGGTAATGAGGGAGCAAGTGTCGGTATTTTGTCATGGAAAAGACAACGGTCTGTCACTCTGGGTTGTAACTTTTTTCACATAAAAAAGTCTATCGATTCATTCACAGAAGACAGGCCGCGCTTAGCGGATGTTTGTCTTGCGATTATAGAATTCTTCGGCTTCGTTGAAAAATTTATACATTCTATAATCTAAAAAAGGCGGGCCCCCTACTTTTTCTTTACCGGCCAAAAGCCTCTCCGGAGTGCTTACCAAAGCGTCTGGCCTTACGGCTTGGATGATCCGCTGAATACATATCCTCTGCGGTACATGGAAGACGCTGACCGATAAAATTGGCAAATCGACTGGACGGGTTGAACGCCGGACTCCTTCCAGGCGCTGCGGGTTGACTCTTGCGTCCTGCAAAGGGCGTGTCTTCCGCACGACCAAAATGCGAACAGGAGGAATGGAAATGTCCACTATTGTAACATCGAACACCGAAAGACGCATGCAGGAAATCATCGAGAAGGTCCGCCAGGGTGAGCGGCTGAACCTCGAGGATGGAGTATTTCTGTATGAAACCGATGATCTGCTGACGCTGGGGCAGCTGGCGAACGAAGCCAACCTACGCAAGAACGGCAAAAAAGTATATTTCATCGAAAACATGAGCCTGTACTTTACCAATGTCTGCGAAGCGCACTGCGCGTTCTGCAACTTCCGCAAAGACCTTGGTGATGAAGGCTCCTATACGTATTCCGGTCCTGAAATGGTCGAATACATTGAGCAGCACATTCATCCGGGCGTCCGGGAATTCCATATCGTTGGCGGACATAACCCGCACGTGCCTTTCCAATACTATGTGGATTCCTTGCAGGCGCTGACCGACCGCTTCCCGGACGTAACGCTAAAAGCCTATACAGCGGCCGAAATCGACTTCTTCACCCGCATCAGCGGCCTCAGCATCAAGGAAGTGCTGCAGGAGCTGCAAAAAGCTGGACTGAAATCGCTGACCGGCGGCGGTGCGGAAATTTTGTCCGACCAATACCGCAAAAAAATGCGGGTGGAAAAGGCTAACGTTGAGCAATACCTCGAGGTGCACCGGACGGCGCATAACCTGGGCATGAAGACGCATACTACCATGCTGTACGGATCGATCGAGTCCCATGAAGACCGGATCCGCCACATGATGCAGATTCGCGATCTTCAGGACGAAACGAACGGATTTATGGTATTTATTCCTCTTTCCATGCAGCCAAGAAATAAAAATGCCGGCATCATGCGCCGTAACTCCGCCTACGAGGATCTGAAGACCATTGCCATCAGCCGTCTGATGCTGGACAACATCGACCACGTGAAGGCTTACTTCATTAATATCGGGCCGCAGCTGACCCAGGTTGCGCTGAGCTTCGGCGCATCCGACGTCCATGGCACCATCCTTAAGGAACGCATCAGCCACGCCGCAGGCGCGCTCACTCCGGAAGGCCTCACCCGCGATGAGCTGATCTGGCTAGTCAAAGGCGCCGGACGCATTCCAGTGGAACGCGACACGTTTTATAATGAAATAAAAGTTTATGAATAAGTAAGAGGAATTTTATACCTTACCTCAAAGCCGACGTATGAGAAAGGAAAGACGGACATATGAGAAAATTCGTCATCCTGGGTGGAGGTTACGGAGGCCTTGCATTGATTCAAGGTCTCCTGAACAACCACTTCCCCCAAGATATGGAGCTGATTTTGATTGACCGCATGCCTTTCCAAGGCATTAAAACCGAGTATTACGCGCTTGCGGCAGGGACGGCAAGCGACTATGATCTGCGCATCCAGTTTCCGAACCATCCCCAGCTCACGAAAAAATACGGCGAAGTCACATCCATCGATCTGGAAGGCAAGCGGGTACACCTCGAAGGCGACGACCCGATCGAATACGACTACCTGACGATCGCCTTGGGCTGTACCGACCGTTATCACGGCATACCTGGCGCGGATCAATTCACGAACAGCATCCAGACGTTCTCAAGCACTCGCCAAACCTATCAGCGCTTGAATGATGTCAAGCCGTACGGAAACGTACATATTATCGGCGGCGGCCTCAGCGGCGTTGAAACGGCTGCGGAGCTGCGGGAGAGCCGTCCGGATCTTAACATCACGATTCTGGACCGGGGCAGCCGGGTGCTCTCCTCCTTCCCGCAGACGGTTTCCTTGTACGTGGAGCAGTGGTTCATGGATCATGAAGTGAATACGCGCTCCCACATATCCGTGTGCCGGGTGGAAGACGGTATCGTCTATAACGGGGATGAAGCAATCTACACCGACGCCGCGGTTTGGACGGGCGGCATTCAGCCGGTGAAGGTCGTTCAGGATTTGAACGTGCCGAAGGATCCGGGGGGCCGGGTCGTGGTCAACACGTATTCCCAAATTCCGGATTACCCGGAAGTGTATGTTGTGGGGGACTGCGCCAGCATTCCGTTCGCTCCCAGCGCCCAGGCGGCAGGAGCTCAGGCCAAGCAAGTGGCCGACGTGATTCATGCGCTCTGGAAAGGAGAGACGCCGAAAATCCACAAGATCCACCTTCGTGGAACCCTGGGATCGCTTGGCAGCAAGGCAGGCTTTGGCCTAATGGGGAAAACTTCGGTAAAAGGAAGAGTACCCCGCCTGTTAAAAAGCGGGGTACTCTGGAAGTCCAGACGCCATTTCGGCTAATCCAGCTCGAGGCTGTCCCAAGCCTCGAGTTCTTTTATTTTGGCCATAATGGCCTCATACAGCTCATCGGCGCTGTCAGCATCTATAATCTCACCGTTCACCATGGCGAAGGGCATCATGGCGCATTGGCCGCAATTGCTCAGGCATCCGTATTCGATAACGTCGTAATCCGGATTCTCCTCCAGCTTCTCCATGACTTCATCGGTTCCGAAATGCATGTTGTTGGTGCAAAACTCAATGATGGGTCTCAATGATATCACCTGCTTTAGGTATTGATTCTTAGGTAGGCCTTATCTTAGTTTACCGGGTGAAGCAGATAATATCAACGGTCTTGTCCGATGCAGCATATATAGCCATTTTATTTTGTCTCGGTTTGTAATATAATAAGAATTACAGGAAAGGAGTTGAAATCAATGAGCGAAAACGCACAGAGCACCATGTATGATGATGTAGCAGAAGTGCTTGATAAGCTTCGCCCGTTCCTTCAACGCGATGGCGGCGACGTCGAATTGGTTGACGTGGAAGACGGCATCGTGAAGTTGAAACTGATGGGTGCCTGCGGCAGCTGCCCAAGCTCCACCATTACATTGAAAGCCGGGATCGAACGCGCCCTCGTTGAGGAAGTTGAAGGAATCAACGACGTTATTCAAGTATTCTAATCCCATTCAATAGCAAGAAGAGACCTGACTTCATCGAAGACGGGTCTCTTCTTTTTTTGTGGCGTGGGACGCCATCTCTGGCAGTCACATCCCGTGATCTGCCGGACCAATCCAGGGACGGATCGGATCCAGCCCGCCGGAGATGTCCATAATGTTGCCGGTGATAAAGTCGGAAGCGTCGCGGCACAAGTACTCGATCACGCGCGCGATATCCTCGCCGCTGCCGGGTCTGCCCCGCGGCGTCTCGCCGTCCTGCAATCCGGCGACCTCGGCAATGGTCTTCTCTTTGTTATCCCCTCGGATGTCCCCGGGACACACCATATTCACCGTAATGCCGTACGGGGCCTCCTCGACCGCCAGCGTCTTCGTAAAAGAAACCAGTCCGGTCTTGGCGGCGGCGTACACCGCCCGGTGCGGCCACGCTCTCGATTCCGCCGCATGGCCGAAGCCGAAGTGGACGATTCTTCCCCAGCGCTTAGTCCGCATCCCAGGCAGCACCAAATGGTCCAACAGCATCGTGCCGACCAGATTGCCCTGGATGAGCGACAAAATTTCCGCCTGGGTATAATCGGAGAACCGTTTACGCTCGCGGATAAAAGGGCCTGCGTTGTTCACGACGATGTCCGGACTGCCGAGCTCGGACTCGACGCGAGCCACCAAATGCTCCAGCTGGCCCGTGTCGGAGACATCAGCTTGCACGGCGATACTGCGCACGCCCAGTCCCTCGATGACCGCCTGCAGTTCCTCCGCTTCGCGGCGGCTGTGGACATAGTTAAGCGCGACGTCGCAGCCGGAACGTGCCAGCGTGAGCGCCGTCATTTTGCCAAGTCCCTTGGCACTGCCTGTGATCAGGGCAACCTTTCCCCTCAAAATGCCACCCTCCTTTCTGCTATCCGAGCTTCCCATCCTTTTAACCATTCGAGACACATCATTCCTATTAAAAATATAATGGTGTATGTATGTACAAACCTCACGCAAGATCATTGACCCTGTATAGTATAAAAGATTTCACGGCACCGCCGCAACTTGGAAACCCAGTACACCGGGCAGCGGGGAAAAGCGAGCCAAATAAAAAATGTTTGCCCGACGCAGATGCAAATAAAAAAGCCGCAGGGGATGAACCCCTTGCGGCTGTGCTGCGCATTGCACAGGCTTTAGAATGCCGGGATAACGGCACCTTTATACGTGTCTTCGATGAACTTCTTCACGTCGTCGGAAGTCAGAGCAGCAGCCAGCTTCTTGATGGCATCGGAGTCCTTGTTATCCGGACGGGCCACCAGAATGTTAACATAAGGGCTGTCTTTGCCTTCGATGAAGAGCGCGTCTTTCGTTGGATCAAGGCTGGCTTCCAGGGCGTAGTTGGTGTTGATGACGGCCAGGTCGAATTCGCTCAGCTGACGCGGCAGCATTGCAGCATCGACTTCCTTGATTTTCAGGTTTTTCGGATTCGCGGTAATGTCCTTCACCGTGGATTCGACTTTGTTCGGATCTTTCAAAGTAATCAAGCCTTGCTTGGCCAGCAGGCTGAGCGCGCGTCCGCCGTTTGTTGCATCGTTCGGAATGCCGACGGTTGCGCCGTCCGGAACTTCGTCAGCGCTCTTCACCTTTTTGGAATAAGCACCAAGCGGCTCCAGGTGAACGCCTACGACCGGAACAAGGTCCATCTTACGCTGTTTGTTTTCATTGTCGAGGTAAGGCTGATGCTGGAAAAAGTTGGCGTCGAGCTGTTTCTGGAACGTCTGCACGTTCGGCTGCACATAATCGGAAAACTCTTTGATGACGAGCTTCACGCCCTCTTTTTCAAGCGCAGGCTGGATATGCTTCAAAATTTCGGCATGAGGCTTCGCCGTCGCGCCAACCGTCAGTGTAACCGTTTCGGCTGCAGCCGGTTTGTCCCCGGATTCGCCCGCAGCATCGCTGCTGCTGTTATTCGGCTTGCTGCCGCACGCGGCGAGCACGACAACCAGGGCCAGGGTCAGAAAAGAAACGAGCCATTTTTTCATTGGATAAATCCCCCTTAAATTCATAAGAATAATATGATTTATATTAGAAAGGCAGTGCTTTGATGTTACCTGCCTTGCCTTTCCAGGTCAAATCCGGTGATCCGGATGCATGACTGTGAGCCAAACACGTTGTACGCCTTACTTTCTGGTAAAGTGACGCACCAGCCGGTCGCCCGCCATTTGCAGCAGCTGCACCAGCACGATCATGAAGATGACGGATATAATCATGACGGTCGTTTCATAGCGGTAATAACCGTAGCGGATCGCCAAATCGCCGAGACCGCCTCCGCCAACCATCCCCGACATCGCCGTATAGGATACGAGTGTCACGACCGTAATCGTAATTCCGGCCAGCAGGCCTGGTCTTGCTTCGGGCAGCAGCACCCGCGTGATGACCTGCCAGGTCGAAGCGCCCATCGAATGCGCCGCCTCGATTACGCCGCGGTCCACTTCGCGCAGCGATGTTTCGACCAGTCTGGCGAAGAACGGCGCAGCACCGATCACCAGCGGCGGAATCGTTCCCAGCACCCCGAAGGTGACGCCGACGATCGCTTTCGTGACCGGGATCAGGGCGACGATCAGGATGATAAACGGGACCGAACGGAGGATGTTCACGATAAAGGAAATGACCGCATAGACGGCACGCACCCAGCCCGTCGTCGAGCGCGATGCCATAAACAGCACGATGCCGATCGGAAGACCGAGGACAAAGGTGAACACCGCGGAAGCCCCGAGCATTTTCAGCGTATCCAGGGTGGCTACGCCGATCTCGTTCCAGTCAACCGAGGAAAAATCCAAACCCCACATCAGTTCATCACCTCCACGTCAAGCCCTTGCTCGCTCAGCTTCGCGAGCGTCGCATCGATCTGATCCCGTCCGCCCTCAAAGCGGACAATCAGCTGCCCGTACGGGGTATCTTTAATGGTGGAAATGGTGCCCTGCAGGATGGCGAAATCCGCCCCCGTCTCGCGCACGGTCCGGGACAAGATGGACTCGTACGTTTTGCTGCCGAGAAACGTAATTTTCACAGCCTGCGCCGAACCCGTTCCGGAAGCCTGGGCAGCCAGCTCAAGCGGTTCGCCCTGGCTCTGCTCCCCGCGGACAAAATCCTTGGTCACGGGGTGCTGCGGCTTCAGGAATACGTCCGTTACCGCGCCTTCTTCAACGATGCCGCCTTGATGGATCACGGCCACCCGGTCGCAGATGCTCTGGATGACGTGCATCTCATGGGTGATCAGGACGATCGTCAGATTAAACCTCTGGTTAATGTCCAGCAGAAGCTTCAGGATCGAATCCGTCGTCTGCGGATCGAGCGCCGAAGTCGCTTCGTCGCACAGCAGCACCTGCGGATCGCTGGCCAGCGCGCGGGCGATGCCCACTCTCTGCTTCTGGCCTCCCGACAACTGGGCCGGATATTTATTGCGGTGGGCTTCCAGCCCGACCAGCGCGATCAGCTCGTTAACCTTAGCCTCCACCTCCGCTTTGCCCTTACGGGCTAACCGGAGCGGAAAAGCAATGTTGTCATACACTGTCGCCGAGCTAAGCAGATTGAAATGCTGAAAAATCATCCCGATCTTCCGCCGTTCGTTCTGCAGCCGCTGCTTGCTCAGGCCCGTCAGATTAACGCCGCCTACCCATACCTCTCCGGAGGTCGGGCGTTCCAGCAGGTTCATGCACCGGATCAAGGTGCTCTTCCCTGCGCCCGAGTGGCCGATCACGCCGAAAATTTCTCCTTTATTAATGCTGAGGTTCAGCCCGGACAAAGCCTCCGTCGCCTTTGCCCCTTGGCCGTACCTTTTCGTCAGCTGCTTCAGTTCGATCAACCGAAGGGCCCCCTCTCTTCCCCCTATCCTACCCGGATAGGGTTCGCATAATCTATCTAAATGACCAGTCTATTCTATTGAATCCAGGCAAAATAAAAAGCCCCTCTGACAGAATCAGAAAAGGGGCTCCCTTATTTGTAAAAGTCGCTGCCTTCTCATCTGCCAACCTGCAGCTCAAGCTGCAGCTTGTAGGAATTAGCACCATGACATTCGAGTAACGGCGGATGCCGTGCTCAAATCGGTTGCCGGGCTTCATCGGGCCTGTCCCTCCGCCTCTCTCGATAAGAAAAGATTATGAAATTAATGATGACGTGTTTTCATTTTTACAGTATAGATATATTTGCCCACTTTGTCAAAAGGAAATTTGTTGTATCCCTTTATGGATGCATGCCTTCCTTTTTCCACAGCTTGTTGGCGTAATGAAAGGAAGCCGAGAGCGACTTGCATACCATGTCCAGCCCCTGCTTCAGCTCGCTCAAATGCTGGTCCAGATCCTCCAGCTCGACCTTATCCTTAAGACCTTGGTGCCGCTGCCACAAGTCATCCTGCATCTCGGAGTTCATGTAATGAACCTCCGCATTGCGCCGTTTGCGCAGCACGTTCAGGGCGCTCTTGTATTCGTCCTTAATCTTCGACAGCTGCCCGGCCAGGCCTTCATGGGTTTTCATGTAGTGAAACTGCCGGAGCACCGTAAAATAGGAAAAATGCGGTTTGGTCTTCTGCGTGTTCAGATCAAACAGATCATTGAGCACCGTACCGAGTTTGTCCAGAACGGAAAACACGCGGATAAACCCGTTTTTATAGAAGTATACGTACCTGGCGTACTCGGCCTGCTCCTCAATCGTCATGTCATCCACATAACCGGCCTTGACCGATTGACGGAAAAAGGAAGCGGCATACCAGCTCTGCTCCAATTCATCCAGGGAAGACACCAAACCGCGTGTCCATATCTCCAGTTTACGGTAATCATGGCTGGGATCCTCATTCTTTTCGATCTCGTTCTGGAGCAAATGGATCGTCTCCACCATCGTTTCGATGGCATCTTCGAGCAGCCCGTTATTTTGGCGGGGCATCTCTCCAAGCAGCGTTCGCAGCATCGGCATTCTCTCCCTGATCAGTATTTACGCAAAATAACTGTTCCAGCGTTCATCCACCTTCTTGACGATATCCTCCCGCGGAATCAGTTCGTCCGGATACCCGGTTTTCATGCGTGCATCCACTACAATCGGCAGTCGGTACGACAGATGGTGATTCCGTACTTCGGCACCCGCATAGATGTCCGTGGCCGGGTTGAAGCGCGTAAACACCGTCCACAGGAAGGACGTCTGGTCGGCTGCCGTCTGGCGGGCATCGTCCACCAGAAGGACGAGCGGCCATTCGGTTCCCTTCTCCTGCAGCCGCTGCAGCAGGCGCTCCGGCAGCTCCGGTTCGTCCTCGTACCCTGCGCCTGAGACAAGGAGGCAGCCTCCGCAGTAAGGAACAATCTGTTCGATCTCCGCGATCGGCCCCTCCTCATAAGCACGCGGCAGCTCGCGGACCGGCTCCCCGATCCCCATCAGCACGGCTTTGCTGCCGTGGTTCAGCTTGCGTCCGGTGTAATCGAGCGTATCGTGGGATGTCTTATTAAATATAAACAGATCGACGGTCGGGTTAAACCGCGCAAGCACCGTTTCCAGCAGCTCGCTGGCGTTCTCGAGATCGACCGGCTGGTCGGTCAGGATCAGGAATTTGGTGAGGGACAGCTGACCTTCGCCCAGCATCCGGAAGGCGGATACGAGCGCTTCGCGGGAGTAACTGACGCGGACAATAGCCGAAGCAAGGGCATGGAATCCCGTCTCGGCATATGTCCACAGCGATTTGATCGAAGGCATGACGAGCGGGAAGGCCGGCGACAGCAGACGCTGCAGAAATTCGCCCATGAAATAGTCCTCCTGCCGCGGCTTGCCTACGATCGTCGCCGGATAAATGGCGTCCTTGCGGTGCCACATATGGTTGACGTGAAAGACCGGAAAGTCATGCAGAAGGGAGTAATACCCGTAATGGTCCCCGAACGGACCTTCCGGACGCCGTTCGAACGGCGGGACGAGGCCGCTGATCGCAAACTCGGCTTCCGCCGGAATCCGGTGCCCGCCGAGCGGATTTTCCACCATCGGCAGCTTTTCGCCGAGAATCATGGACGTGAGCAGCAGCTCGGGCAGCATTTCCGGGCCCGGCGCAATCGCCGACGCGATCAGGGCCGGCGGTCCGCCAAGGAACGTCGTCATGCGCAGCGCTTCGCCGCGCTGCTCGGCTTCGTGGTAATGGAAGCCTCCGCCCTTATGGATCTGCCAGTGAATACCGGTCGTCTGGTTGTCATAAATCTGCATGCGGTACATGCCCAGATTGTGGTCCTTGGGCCGCGATGGGTTCTCCGTATAAACGAGGGGCAGCGTAATGAACGGGCCGCCGTCTTCCTGCCAGCTTGTGACCCGCGGCAGGTCTTTCAGCGGCTGGTCGCTGCGGGAGACGCCGAGCACAGGAGCATCGCCCATCGGAACGGTTTTCATGCCTACCTTTAGAATGTCCTTGATCAGGCCGCGTTCATTCCACAGCGCCGACAGCGTCGGCGGAAGCATCGTATCGAGCGCACCCACCAGGGACTTCATCAGCTCCTCCGGACGCGGTCCGAACGCCATATCTACGCGCCGGCTGGTACCGAACAAATTCGTAGCCACGGGAAACGGAGTCCCCTGTACATTCGTGAACAGCAGCGCCGGCCCCTGTTCGTCGATGACCCGGCGGTGGATCTCCGCCAGCTCCAGGTACGGATCCACGGGAGCCTCGATCACTTTCAGGTCATTTTCCTTGCGCAAGGCTTCGAGCCATTGGCGTAAATTTTGATAGCTCACACGATCATTCCTCTCCAGAATAAGCCAAAAAATAATAAATAAACTTACAAACAAAGCCCTCGAATCACTTCGCGGACTTTGGATGTGCAGCGGTATTCAGTTCATCGTTTGCCGCCCTGCGGCTCAAAGCCGATTCCCCGGGCGGCCGAAGCGGACTTCGGCTGCTGAAGCGTCGCCCTTCCGGTCTGCCAGACACGGACGCTCAAATAACAGAGCACGCCGAACAGAGACGAAATCAGCAGATTGTGCAGCAGCGCGGAAAAGATGTAAACCTCCGGCTTGTTCAGCGTCGACACGATCGCCGCCCCGCTGAACACCTGCATCAGGCACAGCGTTACCGCGGCGATGCCGAGGCCCTGCAGCTCCCGGTTCCCCCGGTTCAGCCGGTAGCCGCAGACGGCCAGTACGGCGATCGCGATCAACAGCAGCAGTGCCGCGATCCGGTGGACAAACGCGATAGTCACCCCTCCGGACAGCTCGGGAATGAACTTCCCGTTGCACAGCGGCCATCCCAGGCAGCCTCCCGCCGAGTTGGTGTGGCTGACATATGCTCCGATATAAACGACGATATAGGAGTAGATGGTCACGGCCCATGTATAGCCGCGGAAGGTCGCGCTGACGCGCGACGTACCGCCGGACGGGTACGAAGCCTCGCCCAGTTTGTCCATCCTGCGGGCGCCTAAGGCCAGCATCAGCGAGCTGGCAAACGCGATCAGCGAGAAACCGAAGTGGAAGGCAAGCACGGCCGAGGACTGGTCATACACGACAGCCATTGCCCCCATGACAGCCTGAACCAATACGAAAATAAGGGTCAACACCGAATACGTGCGCAGGTCGCGCCGGTTCTTGGCGAACAGATGGAAGGCGACCACCACCGCGACCGCTGTAAGTCCTGCCAGCCCGCTGACCAGCCGGTGCGAATATTCAATTAATGAGGCGATGGTATGCGCCGGAACGAACTCACCGTGACACAGCGGCCATTCATGCCCGCATCCGAGTCCGGAATCGGTCTTGGTGACCACGGTTCCGCCGAACGTCGCAAAAAACATCACGACAAACGTTAAATAACTGAGCCATTTCAATTGTCTGGTATTCAAAATTCTCTCACCTGCTGCTCATAATAAAAACTTTACCACTGAAGACAGGTACCTCAATATTTTACCAATCTCATCTATTATACCTGATTCCTTGACATACATCACGGCCACTTTGTGACAAAATGTCGGAGAAATGTCGGAGAAATGAAACAGCCCCACGAAGTGGGGCTTTGCTTCGCTGCCGGTTCGGCCAAATGGTGGTGAAACCCGAATACCTTCGGTTCCGTACAGCCATGCCATGAAGCTGCTCTTTAAAGAGAAAAGCACCGCCTCAAATGCCTCTGTGCGGCAAGAGCGGTGCGAATTAGCTTATTTATGAATCGTTCTGTATACGTCCAGCGCCGTATTCAGGAATCCCTCGATTTCTTCGCGCGATTTGCGAAGCTTGTTTACCAGCCGCACCAGCTCCCGGCCGTCCGAAAAGGCCACAAAGCTCGGTATGCCCAAAATGTTCAGTTCCTGGCTGAGGTCGCCGACTTGATCCACGTCCACTTCGACAAGCGTCAGATCGTTCGAAAATTTCGTTTCCACGTCCGGCATAAACGGGTCCATAAATTTGCAGTCCGAGCACCAATCCGCTTTAAATACGGCTACGGTCAGTCTCGGAGACTGGATTGCGACTTGAAATTCGGCTTGAGAAGTAATTTTTTGCATGGATATCCGCCCTTTCTATCCCATATCTTGTCCAATTCTTGTCCATTTCTTCTCTTAGTGAATCAAAATACCGAGTGGAAGTCAAATTTTTTAGCCATACTGAAGGTAATGAGAGATTTCCAAGAAAGGAGGATGCGGACATGCCGGTAACATCTGCGCAGCGCACCCTTGTACCCGCCTGGATCCGGATCATGTCGGCCCTGCCGAAGACGGCCGCCGAGATCGCTCGCGGCAAAGCCGCCGGCTGGAAAGCCTCCCGGCAGCTGACCCGCCGCCGCCGGCCGCTCGACTGGAAGGAGACCTCCGCCCAGAGTATCCGCGACCAACTGGACCGGATGGCCAGCGACATCGGCCGGATGCGGGAAATGCGCCACCACCTGGCTTATCCCCGGCATACGAATGCCCGCTCCCAGGAAGAGCAGGACATTCTTCATACGATCCGGACCCGCACCCGGGAGGCGAACCGCAGCAACATTACGCGGACGAAGGCCTATTACGATTGCTACCGGGAGTATCCCGAGCTCCATTGGTCCTTTTTGGCCCACATGGTGTCGCGGAACGCCGGCTGGAATATGAGCGACCTGAAGGGCGGACTCATGTCCGATCTGATGGAGCCTTCCGCCCGGGAAGACCTGTACCGGATGCTGGAGCGGTGCAACGCGCTCATTTTTCAGGACGCCTACCCCCAGCTTCTGCTGTACAGTCACAGCCGGCGCCTTGGACGGAGCTTGTTTCACCTGCTCCCGAGCTTTGGCGTGTCGGCGTTCATGAGCCCCTTCTGGGACCGCTTCTGGATCGAACGGGACAGCGCCCTGCTTGCCGTCGGGCTGATCATCAATGAACAAAATTATATTGAGGGCCGCGTTGTGCAGAACGGTTATTATCAAAGCCGGATTCTCCGTAAAAAGGCATTTTCCCTGCACAGCAAGTTTCAGATGAATCAAGTCGTCTTCCCGATGCTGCCGCATATCCCGGAGCTCGAAGCCGACGTGTTCCATACCCCCGAAGAAAAGTCCCGGATCCGCGAGTCGGCCGGCTACGCCGCCGATTCCATGGTCGGACTTATTCTGGAGCAGTTCTCCAGCCTGAACGAGAGGATTGCCTTCGGCAAAGCGCTTTACGCCACTCTGTTCGGTTACGAGGATGTATTGTCCGGCGTGCACTCGTTCGCCTCAGTCGTCGAGCACCGCGGTTCACGGAGCGAATATTGGCCGCAGCTGTTTACCCATGACAAGAAAAACGCGCTGAACTCCCCGCTGGAAAGTGTCGAGCTGATGAAGCAGGAATGGCTCCCCGGAGGCCGGCGCCTGTACAGCCCGCTCCTGCACGACGTGTGGCACGACCTGTACAGCGAACCGATCCCGCGATATGACTGGTTCAAAAACGAGGATGCGATTCATTACGTAAGCCGGCCGAGACGGCCCTTTATGATCGAAATGACGCATGCCCACCGGAACGCGCTGCAAAAAACAGCCCTCACGCACGATGTCGGGAGGGCTGTGACTTCAACGTATTAGCTTGTCTATAAACTGATGCGGCACGGACCGTATTAACCCCGTTCCTGCGATTTCAACCGGGACGGCTGCAGGCGCATCAGCGGACGCAGCGCCTTCTGCAGGATACGCGGATAGCTGGACAGCTCCTGCTGGCGCAGCACGCCGAGCATGACCAGCAGTGCAAGATACAGCACCACGACTACGACGCCAACCACCAGGCAGGTGATCAGGAACGCCAGCCTGTCCGGCAAAATGTGGACGAGCTGATCGCCCGCGGCGTTAAGCCCGTATCCAACGGCACCGGTGACGATCACGGTAATGAGAAAACCACGCCAGCGTTTCCCCAGAATGGAGAACGGCACGATTTTTTTCATGACACGCAGGTTCAGCCACGTAATGACGAGGAAGCAGAGTCCCGTCGCGGCGATGATGCCGTATATGCCAAGCCATGGAGCGAGAATAAGGCTTCCAAGGAGCTTGATGATAATGCCCATCATCACGCTGATGACCGTCAGGTACGCTTTGCCGACACCCAGCAGGATCGAGTTGGTCGTCATCATCGTAATCTGGAAGATCGTACCAAACGTCAGCAGCATAATCAGTCCGCTGCCGTCCAGGCTGCTGAACAGCAGGCCGTTGATCGAATACGACGCCACGCAGAGGGCGATGACGATTGGCATGCCGGTCAGGATCGAGATGCGCAGCGCAAGCGTGATTTGCTGCTTCAGATGCGCTTCGTCCTTCCGGGCGAAGGCGGCCGAAATGACCGGAATCAGCGAGGTGCTGAGCGCGATGGCCAGAATCGGCGGAATGCCGGCCACGCTCTGCGCGCGCTGTCCGAGAATCCCGAGCAGCTGCGTCGCTTTCGCTTCGCCGATCCGGCCGATCAGGAGCGGATTGACGATCGACGAGTCGATAAAGTTGACCACCGGCACGGTCATCGATGACAGGACGATCGGAATCGAGATCGTAAAAATATCCTTGTAAATCTGTCCCATCGGCAGATGCGAATCCGGACCGGCTTCCAGCATCAGCGCCCGGTCCTGCTTGCGAATCTTGACGGTGTAATACAGCATGACGGCAAACGCGCCGATGCTGCCGAGCACGCCCCCGAAAGAAGCGCCGGCCGCCACCCAGCTGTCCTCGTATCCGCTCTTCAGCAGAATATAAGCCAGCAGGATTGCAGTGCCGACCCGGGCGAACTGCTCGACGATTTGCGAAATGCCGCCCGCGGTCATGTTGCCGCGACCCTGGAAGTATCCGCGCATCATCGCGATCGCCGGAAACAGCAGCAGCGCCGGCGCCAGCGCGCGGATGGCGAGCGACGCTTCCGGCACCTTGGAAACGTAGGTCGCATAATACGGTGCGAGCACATACAGCAGAATGGTGATGATGACGCCCGCCGCCGCGGCGAAAATAAGCGCTGCGTGGTACACGCGCTGCGCTTCCGCCGGCTTCTTCAGCGCATAACGCTCGGATACCATTTTGCTCAGCGTACTCGGAATGCCTGCCGTTGCCACGGTCAGCAGCAGCAAATAGACGTTGTTCGAAATCGTAAACGAGGCCTTGCCTATGTCATTAAACAGGTGATCCAGCGGAACCCGCTGCACCAGTCCGAGCACGCGCGCCACCAGCGCAGCGGCAGCCAGAATGAGCGTGCCTCTAATAAATGATTCTTTCTTCGCCAAACCCTATTCCCCTTCTTTCCCCAGCAAGCACAACCCCGGACGGGTGACCGCCCATGCGTTATCTTCTCATTAGAAAAACACGATCCAAACGAAAAATACGATGATCATGACGATTTGCAGGATCACTTTCATCACCATGCTGCTGAACAGGCCGACAAGCGTCCCGAAGCCCACTTTCACCGCTTTTGACGGCGACGATCCGTTGATGAGCTCTCCCACAAACGCGCCTACAAATGGTCCGATCACAAGTCCGAAGGCCGGAATGACAAACGGCCCGATGATAGCCCCGATAGTGCTTAGAATGACCGACAGCCTGGAGCCGCCGAATTTCTTCGTTCCCCAGGCGCCGACGGCATAGTCGGCTACGAACAGCACCACGATGATGAGGCCCTGGATGATCCAGAACCAGGTGTTGAAATGGGAAAACGTAAAAAACCAGCCATACACAAAAAAGGCAAAAAAGATAGCCAGCGCCCCCGGCAGTATCGGGTACACGGCGCCGGCCAAGCCGATTGCGAACAGCGCAATGACCAAAATCCAGCCAAGCACAGCCATCGCCTATGCTCACTCCTCGTCAAAAATGAATTTTTGGATAACCTCAGCGATTCCGTCATCGTTGTTGCTTGACGTAATATAATCGGCTGTATCTTTCACGACCTGCTGCGCGTTGCCCATAGCTACGCCGAGCCCGGCCTGCTGGATCGCCGCCAGATCGTTCATGCTGTCTCCGACCGCAATGACTTCAGACATCGTCAGGCCCAGCAGCTTGCACACTTCCGCAATGCCCGCAGCCTTGTTCACGCCTTCCGGGTTGATCTCCAGATTAAACGGCGAGGAGTTGGTGATTTCAAGGCCGCCCATATCCTGCAGCTTCATGAGTATACGGTGTCTCGCTTCGTCATCCTCTGTATGATAGCCGAATTTGAGCCATTCCTTGCCTTCGACGTCATCCGTCCAATGATCCTTATTGTACAGCTGCTCAACGGAATAGGCCCAGTACCAGCAGTCCTCCTCCACCGCGATGTCGTGCATCGCCTTCACCAGCTCCACATCCATCAATGAGCGCAGGTGAAGCTCATGCGGGGCACGCCATACTTCGCTGCCGTTTACCGTAATCATGGGCGTGGTCAGACCGAGCTCTTCCCCATAAGGCAGGGCGCTCATAAATGCGCGTCCTGTCGACAGGCACACATGCACGCCGTGCTTCGACGCCTTGCGGATCCACTGCGCCGTTTCCTTCGAAATGTTCTGCTCATCGGTCAGCAGCGTTCCGTCCATATCCAGTGCGAGTAACTTGTATTTCGTACTCATGCCGTTTCCCCCTGTCCTTGTTCCAGCGCTTTTCTTTCCGTTTTGACACAGACATACGGACATTTTACCACAAGGACCGGGACCTCACAAAAAGGATTTACAGCGGCACTTACATTGCTGGACAGGCCTATCATTAAAAAAGCAGGCAGCCGGGGAAAGTCCCGTGTCACTGCCTGCCTAGATCAGCCAGTTTACCGCAAGCACCGATGGAATCCACGGCCTTGCAGGCACTGCCTGAATTTATTATGGGTTGCTTTGACCATCAGTCGTTTCCTTCTTGCCTTTCGGAACGCCGTCCAGTCCGTACACCTCGTCGTACGCGTCGAAAATTTTACGCGCGATCGGCGCGGCGCTCTGCGAGCCGAAGCCCCCTTCCGGGATCATAACCGCAATGGCCAGAACCGGATTTTCCTTCGGAGCAAAAGCGATAAACACCCCGTTATCGATCAGCTTGCCGCCGACGCTCTGGGTCGATGTCCCCGTCTTCCGGGCAAAGCTGTAAGGGAAGCCTTCAAAGGAGGAGACGTCACTCTTCATCCCGCGCTTGATTTCATCCCAGTACGACTGGCTGAAATTGACGGTGTTCAGCACTTCCGGCTTGAACGTCTTAAGGATGTTGCCTTTGTCGTCGGTGATCTTGCTGACGAGCTGCGGCTTCAGCCGCTTGCCTTCGTTAGCCAGCATGGCGGCGTATTGGGCGAGCTGCAGCGTCGTGTATTTCCCCTGCTGCCCGAAGGAAGCATAGGCCATGGCCGCCTGGGCTGAACCGGCTGCTTTTACATCCATATACTCCTTGCGGCCTTCCCATTCACCTGGCAAACCACTGCCCGTGCTGACCCCGAGGCCAAACGAAGTCATGTAGCCGTCCCATACTTGGATGGCTTTGGAGCCGTATTTTTCATACAGCTTTTTCCCAATTTCGTCGACCATAAACGCGTTGGACGATTTTTCGATCGCACGCGCCGGATCCATCCCGCCGTACACGTGGCCTTGGGAGTTCTGTACGCGGGTCTGGTGGCCTTCTTTACCGAAGTATGCCGCACCCGTATCGTTATAGTAGGTGTTTGTTCGAATCAAGCCTTCCTTCAGTCCGATCAGGACGCTAAGTGGCTTCATCGTGGAACCGAGCAGCACGACCGATTCCGGATGGCTGCCGGATTTACCCGGATTAAAGGAACGGATCGTGCCGTTCTGGTAAATGTTCTGGATTTTATCCCAGTTCTCCGGCGAGATGCTGCCCGACTGCCATACGTTCGTATCGTAGTCCGGCATGCTGGCCATGGCGACGATGTTGCCCGTCTTCACTTCCATCGCGACGGCAAATCCCGTCGTCGCGTTCGGATGCAGCTTGCCCGAAACCGGATGCGTATGGAGCCAGCTCAGCTGGTCGGTAATGGCCTGCTCCGTCTGCAGCTGAATCTCCTTGTTGATCGTGCTGTAGACGTTATGCCCTTTCTCCGGAGGCACGATGTCCTCCACGCCCTCCGGCATGTTGCGGGGATCGATCGGCACCTTCTTGTATCCGTTCTTGCCGCGCAGATCGTCCTGATACATCAGCTCCAGGCCATCGTAACCGACAAACTCGGGTTCAGTATAAATCAGGCCCGGGTCGGTCTGAGCATCGCCGCTGCGCTGCTGCTCGTCGATCGTCTTGTACTTGGTCAAACTTTTGGAACCCTTAAAAGTCCGGATGTACCCGATCGTCTGCACCGCCACGGTGTCGGGGTCATAATGCCGGATGCTTTCCTCTTCGATCGCGATACCCGGGAAATCGGACTTATGCTCCGAGAAGTAGGCGATTTCCTTGTCCGACAAATCCATCTTGATCCGGCGCGGTGAATAACCCGAGTATTTCTTGTAATCCAGATCCATTGCATCTATGATATCCTGCTTGGTCATTTTCTCGCCGTTCGGATCGCCGTATTGATTGAACACTTCCAGCAGATCCTCCGCCATCTTTTCGGCTTCCGGACGGTTCTTCTTCCCGTTCTTCTCGCTGTAATCCTTCATCAAGGTAAGATACAGCGACTGGGTCGGCGTGGAATAGGCCAGCTTCACGCCCGAAGCGTCGTAAATTGTTCCCCGGACCGGAGGCAACGGCACATCCTTGACGATGTTGCTGGACTCCTTCTCCGTCAGCGTCGGCCCCTCCACAAACTGCAAAATGGCGAGCCGGATAATGATGACACAGAAAATAATAAACGTACTGAAAAAGAACAGGTTAATCCGCAGGTTAAAGCTGTTTTTCCCCTTCTTCGGACCTTCCTGCGCATGGTCCGTCGTATAGTCGCTCACCAGCATTCCTCCTTCCTGTCTGACCTATGTAAAACGACCTTTATTATTCTAGCATAAAAGGCATGCATTCGACATCTTTCGCTCTTCCCCTGGGTTGGGACATAAGGATGCTGTTGCTTTTTTAAGAACAACAGAAAAAGACCGCCCGGAAAATCGGGTCGGTCTTCATCCAATATATACATATGAAAGCATGATTCTAACGGAGCGGACATCCAGGGAAGCTGCTAAGCCGAATGGCCGTTGTTTTCGAACGGTTTTAGGGGTTCACAGCCTGCTTGTTTTTCTTCGGTACCCCGTCGAGTCCGTATTCCTGGTCATACGCATCGAAAATTTTGCGGGCGATCGGAGCTGCGCTGTATGCGCCAAAGCCCCCTTCCGGAATGACGACGGCGACGGCCAGCTTCGGATTGTTCCGCGGGGCATAGGCGATAAAGACACCGTTATCCCGGTTTTTTCCATCTGCCCACTGCTCAGAGGTGCCTGTTTTTCTGGCAAAATCATATGGGAAGCCTGCAAACGCCGACTTTACGTCGGTGTTCATCCCTCGCCGCACAAGATTCCAATACGATTTGTCAAACTCGTCGGTCTTGTTCAGCACCTCACGCTTAAAGGTTTTGATCACCTTGCCGTTCTGGTCGGTAATCTTGCTGACGATCTGCGGCTTGATGCGTTCCCCTTCGTTGGCTAGTGTGGCGGTATATTGAGCGAGCTGGAGGGTTGTATACTTGCCTTCCTGGCCGAAGGAAGCATAGACGAGAGAACCCTGGGCGCTGCCTGTTTGCGGAAATTTGCCGTTTTTGTCGGGCATATACTCCCTTCTGCCCAGAAATTCATTGGGGAGATCGATCCCCGTTGATACCCCTAAACCGAACTGCTTCATATAGTTGTCCCAGACGTCGATGCCCTTGTTGTATGTACCGCCCTTGTTTTTATATTTTGAATACAGCCTGTCACCGACCATTTCGACCATAAAGGTATTTGACGAATGCTCGATGGCCTCGGCGGGGGTGCGGAGGTATCCGTAAGCATGGTTCTGCGAGTTGCGTACAGCTTTCTTCTCTTTGCCGAAATACGCAATGCCGACATCGTTATATGGTGTCGTCGTCGAGAACAAGTGCTCCTTCAGGCCGACCAGCACGCTGAGCGGCTTCATCGTGGAACCGAGCAGCAGCGTAGACTCCATATTGTGGCCTGATTTACCTGAGGAAATGGGGGTAATGGTCCCATTCTGGTAATTGAACTTGATCTTTTCATAATCCTTATCGGAGATCCCCCCGTCCGCCCATACATTTGTGTCATAATCCGGCATGCTGGCCATGGCCACAATCTTGCCGGTATCCACCTCCATGGCAACGGCGTAACCCGTCAGCGCATTGGGATGCGTTTCACCAGACACGGGATTGTGATGCACCCAGTCCAGCTGGTCCATGATCGCCTGCTCCGCCGTCTGCTGCACCTGCTTGTTGATCGTCAGCCAGACGTCGTTTCCCTTCTCGGGCGGGACGATCTCCTCAACGCCGTCGACGATGTTGCCCGGCGTTACCGAGACTACTTTATACCCGTTTTTGCCCCGCAACTCTTTTTGAAAGGACATCTCGACACCGTCGACCCCGACCAGCTCATCCGGTGTATAGACGAGTCCGGAATCCTTCTGGTCTTTGCGCGCCTCATCATACTCTTTTAACGACTCCGTATGCTTGAAGCTCTTAATATATCCGACCGTTTGCACCGCGATCGTATTCGGGTTATATGTCCGCTTTGATTCCTCAATAATTTCGATCCCCGGAAATTCGGATTTCCGCTCCATGAAATAGGCGATCTCCCGCTGTGATAAATCCATCTTGATCCGGCGCGGATAATACCCGTGCTCTTTCTTGGAATCCAGGTCCATCGCTTCGATGATGTCTTCCTTCTTGATCGGGTCCCCCAATCCGTTAAAGACATCCGCTATTTTTTGTGCCAATTGCTCCGCTTCCTTGCGGTTCTTCCTGCTTTTTTCCGTCGCGTTGCTGTAATCCTTCTGAAGGGTTATGTACAGTGACTGTACCGGCGTAGAAAAAGCCAGTTTGGTTCCGGTCGCGTCCAAAATATCTCCACGGGCAGGCGGGAGCGGAATATTTTTCGTGTTTTGCCCTGTTTCCTTCTCCGTCAGCGTATCCGCTTCGACGAATTGTATGACGGCCAACCGGATAATAATGACGCAAAATATGACGAAGGTGCTGAAAAAAAACAAATTCACCCGTAAGTTAAGCCCGGACTTAGGCTCATTGTCCTTGTCGCCCTTCACGTTCCTTCCCAAAAAATTGTTCACCGATCTCCCCACTTCCTAGCACTGATCTCTAACTGGAAAACACTCCCTACAATTTTAACATATCTTGACAGTGAGGAGAATGATAGGAAAATGATAAATATACGATTTCCTTGAATATATCGTTATGACTCAAGCGAAGTCGGCCTTTCGTCGTTCGGATTCTCAAATGGGGCGGGATATCAAATCTGAAGTCGCTGCCAAGCATGTGGAGGTATTGAAAAGACAGGGCCAGCATCCATCGGGAAGGGGGATGTCAACTGCTGGCATTTCCCTGTTGCAGGGTGAGCAATAAAGCGCGGGGATCCTGTATCATTTGTATAAAGCAAGCCATTTGCGCAAATTTCGTTTCATCATCTCCCTGTAAAATACAGGCTCCATGATTTCGGCTTCAGCCCCATACTGGGACAGCCAGCTTATAAATTCAACCACGTTGGTCACACATAACTCCACAATCAGACTGCCGTCCAGGCTCTCCGCCATTCGCATCGGGGGAATAAACGCCTCAGTTTTGAACATATTCGCCATCCGGGGGGAGATCCTGATTTTAAACTGTATTTGGTCTTGCTCGTGCTGCTCATGATAAGGATCCAACAACTCTTGCTGAACATGCATATGTACTTTGACGAATACGTCATCTAAAACTTCTACCTGCTGAAAATTGCTAAGAGGGTAAATTTGGATATTCCCTTCCGAATGACTCCGGCCGACCAGATAAAAGCGCTGCTTCCAAGGTACGAGCCAGTAAGGATCGATTCTTCCGGACTTTCGCTCCCGGCGGTCAGAAAGAACGTATTCCGCCTGGATCGTATGCTGGGACAGGGTGGCCATGAGGATCGGGATGAGAAACGGCGGCTGATCCCGTATCGCTGCCGCAGACTTGTCCGCCGATGTCATTGCTTCTTGCTGCTCTGTTACCGCGGAATCTGCTCTGCGCTTATGGTTCGCCGCCATGACTTTCTCATATGCACTTTCAAACGCCGCGGGCAGGATTGGTTTAATCTGATTCATAATGGAAGGAAGCGCCGCGAAAGCGGACGTTTCCTCTTCCGTCCAATCCAGCGGATACAAGGCAAAATCCCCGATGAACCTGTACCCCTTGCCATGCCCCTGATGGGTAATCGGAATGTGCATGGCGCTCAGGGCATCCATATCGCGATATATCGTCCGCTCGCTGGTCCCGCAGCGCTCCGCAAGCTCCCTCGCCAGAATGCCGGGCTTGGCCTGAACCAGGGTGATAATGCGCATTAGTCGGATCAGTCTGTCTGTCATGTGGATTCTCCTAGCTCGTATAGTAAATTAGACTCATATCTCAACTTCCGAAGTAGTCCATTCGACTTGTAGCAAAGTGAATCCTGCTTTCATGTTCCAAAGACCATCCCCTTCGTTTTTGCTATTTTTTCTTGAAAAATATGTACTTGAAATGGCAGGGTATACATGCGACTCCTTACCCGTTTCTGACCAAAGAAGTATTCCTATTCATGTAAGTTCCTACATAGTGCTCACTAAGCTGGTACAGCATGTCGGCCTCGGCCAGTAAACGGCCGTCCGCGTTCCGGGCCGCGTTGATCAGCAGCTCGTCCCCCTTGCGGCGGAGCACCCATTCCCCATGCTCAATATCGCCGAATTCGAACAGCCTGATGGCTTCCTTGACTACTCCCGGTGTTTCCAGAAGTTTCACATGCTTATGGACGTGGAAATCCTCCTGCTGACGCAAAAGCCCCATGTGATACGTGTAATTCATATAAAGTTCTTTGACGGGGAGCTCCTTGATCCGCTCCTTGTTCCGCTCCTTGTAACGCCACTGGGCCGAGATAACGCCGTGAAGACCTGGGCTTTGCGGCTCAAGGGCAAGCTCGATCGCAAAGAACTGCTTGACTCCGTCCTGCAGATGCCCAAGCGGCACGATCAATGAATGATTCAGTCCTCTTCTTGCCTTTGCCCCGTAAATACGCAGCAAGGTCACATGCGGTTCCAGCCACAAGTGCAGCTCCACATCCCGGGCGATAAGCTTAGGGGAGGTTCGCCTCCGGGCAGGACGCAGCGTCCCTCCGTACCACTCGACTAGTAGAATAGCCTTATTCATTCCGCTGGCAAAAATATGATTGCGGTTCCATGTAAATTGATCCTGTATACCTGACTGCATGGATGTTCACCCCTATCTTAATTCATCATCTTTATATCGTACCAATGTTGGCTGACAGCATCTTGTCACGGAACATACGTTCGCATTCATATATTTGTAAATAATATCACAACATTCCACTATTTTCTACCTGATTCTTCCTTTTTTTCGAGTAAACCACTCCCTTTATCGCGGCTTTTTCACTTCAATGCATCTTTATGTAAAAAGTCCTACGATTTGTCCTAAACTAGTATAAAAGAACGAAATTGAAATAAATGTCGAAACGTGTAGTGTAGATTCGAAGCGGCAAACTTTTTTTATCGGCATAAATTTCGCCCGTGCGAAAAAAGACCCAGAATCTCGAAGGATTCCAGGTCTTTTGTGTTTTGAAATATGGTATTATTTAGACATTAACTGACAATTGCATTCATTTTGGTTTCGGTTGGACCGGCCGTTTCGCGGATTTGGACCGGTGCATACGTAACTTTGTCAATCCACAGCTCCTTGCCCAAAGGCTCGCCGTTAACGGTAATCATAATCTTTTTATATTGTTGTTCTGTTTCACGCATCATTCATTGCTCCTTTTCATGTCGTATATATTCGTATATTTGAGAGGGCTTCTTCTATTCCTGCGACTGGCTCTTCTGTCCGCCTTTTGGTACGTCATCCGGCTTCCTTTTTCATTTACCCGCTTTGGGCGCCATTTGAAACCGGTCCGGCAAAAATGGACGAAAGTGGAACTTATCCGCCGGTTTTCGAGTATATTCTATGGACGGCTCCGGCCTGTCCTGCGTGATGGACAACCCTCACTTTCTATAACTCTATGCAGGAGGTTGTTGCTTTATGAACCGGAACTTATCGCTGATCCGCCTATTATGCGCGGTGATGATTGTCATATGCGGCACGATGCTGTTCAAGACTTCCGCCAAAGCGAATTATTTCGACGATTTTTATAAAGGGGTGGAGACGTTCTCCGGCCTCCCCAGCGAAGTCAACCGGCTGAAGGAGAGCTACCGGGAAACTTTGGACGACCTCGACCGGGCTCAAGCCGACGCGAAGCAGTACCAGGAGCAGAACGCCGAGCTGATGGCGCAGAACAAGGAGCTGTCCGAAACCGTTCAGGCGCTGCAGGAAACCAATCAGGCCAGGGCAGCCAGGGAGCATAAGCTGAAAGTCATGCTGGTCACAGTGGTTGCTCTGGCCGCCGGGTATTTTGTTTTTATCCGCATTATGCGGTACTTCATGCGCAGAGCCAACCGGATTTAGCGACAAATCCCGGAGTCCGAAGTAGGAGGAATTGCCATTGAATCTGTCGATACAGGAACATGCAAGCCCGGACAGCGGACAAGCCGTGACCTTCCTGCTGGAACAAGGGGAAGAGATGCATTTTCTGCATCCGGAGCAGATCATCGCCTACAGGGGACCGTCCGACGGGCGGAGCGACCGGCTGATGAACATCAAGGGGATGTACCGGAAGAAAAAGCTGATTCAGGCGGATATGCGGGGGAGCTGCAGTTTTACCGCAGCGCTGCCTCCCGGCTACAGCGTCAAGCCGATTGAGCTTGCCGGCGGCAGCGATTTGCTGTACGACCTGCGGCATTTATTTTTTTACAGCTCCGGCATCACCATGAAAACGCGGATTCTGAGCGCGAAAAATATGCTGATTACCCGTGACGCCATCAAGGTGAAATTTGCCGGGACGGGCACGATCGGCGTCCTGACCGAAGGCATGGTCCTGGAAGCCGAGCTTCATCCGGACGAGCCGCTGTACGTTGACGCGGGAAGCGTGATCGCTTATCCCGAGAATGCCAAGCTCGACCTGACGGTTTACGGCAATACGCTGGCCAGCCAGCACATGAATTATCATTTTAAAATGACGGGTGTGGGAACGGTGCTGTTTCAGGCCGGACACCGGAGCAGCCACCTGGAGAAGGAAATGAACAACGACGGGCTGATCAAGCGGGTGCTGCGGGAGATCATTCCGTTCGGGGGAGTTTTCATCAAGTAAGGGGTATACGGTTTGCCTGGATCTGACATATAATCTCCTTAAATATTCCGAACGAAAGAGGACCTGACATGTACATAGCCGATCCGTCTTAAGTTCAAACACAAGGAGGTAACATGTCCGTTCAAACGATGACCAAGACTTCTCCGCCAAGTGGACAGCAGCCGCTGACGCAGCCGGATATGTCGGCCACGGTCTACCGGATCCTCATCGCCATCAGCCTCGTGCATCTGTTTAATGACTCGATCCAATCGGTCATCCCGGCGATCTTCCCGATTCTGAAGTCGTCCATGCACCTGACCTATACGCAGATCGGGGTCATTTCTTTTGCGATCAACTTTACGTCCTCCCTCATGCAGCCGGTGGTCGGATGGTTCGCCGACCGCAAGCCGACGCCCGCGCTGCTCCCGATCGGGATGGGCTTCACCTTCACTGGGATGCTGCTGATGGCCTTCGCCACAACCTATCCGGCCGTGCTGCTGGCCGTCGTATTTGTGGGCCTGGGCTCGGCCGCCTTTCATCCGGAAGGCTCGAGGGTATCCCACATGGCCTCCGGAACGCGCCGCGGGCTGGCCCAGTCGATCTTCCAGGTCGGCGGCAACGCCGGGCAGTCCCTGGCTCCCGTGCTGACGATGTGGATTTTCATCCCGCTCGGCCTGTTCGGCTCGATCTGGTTTACCATCGTCGCCGCGGCCGGCATTGCGGTCCAAATCTTTATCGCCAGATGGTACGGCAACCGCCTGCGCACCGGGGCGTACCAGAAGAAGAAAACGCAGGCGCGCCAGCTGCGTCCGGAGGTGCGCTCCCGCGTCCGTTTCGCGATCGTGCTGCTGGTGCTGCTCGTGTTCGTCCGTTCCTGGTACAGCTCGTCCATCAGCACGTTTTTTTCATTTTATCTCATGGAGAATTTCCACCTTTCCGTGAGCGACGCACAGGTTTACATTTTCCTGTTCCTTGCAGCAGGCGCCGTCGGCACGTTCTTTGGCGGTCCACTGGCCGACCGGTTCGGCAAACGGAACATGATCTTCTGTTCGATGATCCTTGCTGCTCCGCTGGCCATCCTTCTGCCTTATGCGAATCTGTTCTGGTCCGGCGTGCTGCTGGCGATCATCGGCCTGATCGTCTTCTCCAGCTTCTCGGTGACGGTCGTGTATGCGCAAATGCTGTTCCCCGGCAAAATCGGAACCGTCTCCGGCCTCATTACCGGCCTGGCTTTCGGGATGGGGGGCCTTGGCGCACTTGTGCTGGGTAAATGGACCGATATCGTAGACATTACGACCGTCATGCAGATATGCAGCTTCCTGCCGCTGCTTGGCATTCTGACTTATCTGCTTCCTTCCGACAAGCTGCTGAACCGGTGGTCCGAAGGAACGGAAGCCTGATCAGAGTTGTTGTGCGTCAAAGCGATCGATCCGAAAAAAAGGACTGCCCTGGGCTTTATAATATGCCTGGTGGCGGTCCTTTTAAGTTGCCGGCCCTATGCCTCACCGTCCGGCTGCTCCGAGCGCAGCTTGGTCACAATCCGGCGCTTCCTGTACAGCATTTTTCCGGCTTCGGCCACATCCTCAATCGTGCCCTTGTTGCTGATGGAGCCGAAGAAAATCCCGGCAATCGGCACGAGCTGGAACAGCTTTTTCCATCCGAAGCTGTCACGGTACGTCTGCACCACTTCCCGCCAGCCCTGAATCTGCGACATGACTTGGGCCGGCGCGTGCTCTCCGTCAAACTGCCCAAGCTCGTCCAGCACCGCCTTTTTGCCGACGATGTCGGCCGATGCGAACTGCAGGCACTTGACGATAAACAGGCGCTCTTTCTCATCCCTCGGATCGTATCCGTAGCAAACGGCGATCTCCTGCAGCACCTTCAAAGAGAGGCCCAGCACCGCAGGGATGTCGATGGCCAGCGTCAATACGCCGCCGATGCCCGTTGTCGCCCCTTGGGCAGCAGCAAGCTTGGCGCGGCTCGCGGTGAGCTCATCCGCCACGCTGTCCATGACCGCAAGCGGCAGATCCGCCGCCTCGGCGAGCGTCAGACCGGCTCCATCCCCGCCGTCATGCCCATCCGCCGGTTCCGGCGCTCTGCTTCCCTCCGGACCGCTTCCCATAAGCGAATGCGTCCGCTCAAGCCGCTTGAGAATGGATCTGCGTTGCACCAAATACTGCCCGCCGGTCTGCAGAAACCGTCCGACCTCGCCAAGCCCTTCGGCCAGCTTATCCTGAATCACTTTCGGCGTCAGCCGGTCCAGCAGCATAAACGGCAGCCGGCTCCATTTTTCCCAAAACCACGCGCTTTTCTGATCCTTCTCCCATTTTTCAATCCGCCTTAATTCCTGCTCTAGCTGATCTTTGGTCTCCATCTGTCCAGACACCTCCCAAAATTGGTTGTTCATCTAACACGCCCGATACGCCTTCCCCGCGATCCGGTTACCCACATACATAGATAGGCATGATAAACGAGAAAGAGCGCATGGATGCAGCTGCATGAAGGACATCTTAAATCTGTATGCCTTCCCGCTCTTTGAACCGGCGGATCAGAAACTCGCTGTGCACGTTCGTGATGCCTTCCACCGTCTGGAGCTTCCGCAAATATTTTTCCACATGCTCTTGGTCATCCATCAGCGCATGGACATGCAGGTGCGGGCCGCCGCTCATCTGGTAGACGCTCGTGATCTCATCATCCGCAAGCAGCGTTTCGGCAACGGTCTCAAGCAGGTTCCACTCCACTTCGATCAAGAAGTACACCGACATGCTTTTTCCGGCCTTCAGCGGGTTGACAATCACCGTAAATTTATCGATGATTCCCTGCTCCATGAGGCCATTGACCCGTTCCCGCACGGCAGCCCGCGTCAGGTTCACAAAACGGCCGAGCTCGGCATGGCTGAGCCTGCCGTTATCTAGCAGATGATCCAGAATCATATTGTCTTTTTCGTCCAAGTGTTTGAATTTCATGGCATTCTTCCTCTCCCGGCATAAGCTTCATTGCTTCGTTGTATTTTACATTGTAAAAATATAATGCATTAATATCGTCCGTTTGTATGGTTAATATTATACAAACGGTGTATAATGAATCCGTTCCACGGCATCCGGATGCGATAAGCCCCGTGTTTTTAGTGTACAGGGACACGGCGGAAGAGCGCAATCCGGACTCTTATTTTCTGACACAGGCAGGTGTACTCATGTGATTACGTTATCTTTGGAAATTCTGCTCATCTCCGTTCTGGCAGGCATCGTCGGATCGGTGCTGGGGCTCGGAGGCGGCATTATCGTCACGCCGGCGCTGACGCTTCTATTCGGGGTCAGCATCGAGCATGCCATTGGCGCCAGCATCATATCCGTCATCGCCACTTCAAGCGGCTCCGCCATCGCATACATCCGCGACCGGATCACCAATATGAGGGTCGGGATGTTTCTGGAAATCGCCACGACCATCGGGGCGATCACCGGAGCGTTTATCGGCGGCATCATCGCCCCTAATCTGCTCTATATCATCTTCGGGCTGCTGCTCATCTACTCCGCGTTTAATATGATCAAGAAGAAGAGCGAAGGTGCCGCCGGTGAGGTCAGCATGAGCCCGGCTGCCAAGAAGCTCCGGCTTGAAGGAAGCTATTATGATAAAGCCATCAAGCAGGACGTCCCTTACCATGCCGGAAACGTCTACGGAGGCTTCTCCGTCATGTACGGCGCGGGAATCGTATCCGGCCTGCTCGGCATCGGCAGCGGCAGCTTCAAAGTGCTGGCCATGGACGTGTTCATGAAGCTTCCTTTGAAGGTCTCGACCGCTACCAGCAACTTCATGATGGGCGTGACCGGGGCGGCCAGCGCGGGAGTCTACCTGCTGCGCGGGGATATCGACCCGCATATCGCCGGACCGGTGGCTCTCGGCGTTCTGGCCGGAGCGACCGTCGGTGCGCAAATTATGCAGCGCCTCAAGAGCAAGACGATCCGCCTGCTGTTCATTCCGGTGCTGGCGTACGTGGCCTTGCAGATGATTTGGGAAGGAGTGGGACTGACGAAATGAGCGAACCGAACGAGCAACGTCAAGAGCGGCAGCAGAAAGATATTTTGGAGGTGGAGCTGGCCGTCAGCCGCTGGCTCCGGGTCGGCGTCGTGCTGAGCGCAGCCGTCATCATCGCGGGATTGGTGCTCTTTTTTATGGAGGGAAGCAGCGGATACCCCGGCAGCTCTTACCCGCACAGCCTCCCCGATGTTGTGAGCGGAATCGCGTCATTCAAGCCCTACGCCGTCATCACGGCTGGATTGATTCTGCTCATTCTGACCCCCGTACTGCGCGTCGCGATCTCCATCTGGGTATTTGTGCGCGAAGGCGACAAGCTGTATACGGGGATTACCACCCTGGTCCTCCTGATTCTGATCATCAGCTTTATCCTGGGAAAAGCCTGAACCTCCGGCATTCCAAAAAGCCCTGCTTCTTTGCAAAGAAGGCAGGGCTTTTGTGTTAAGTTTCCTGTTCCGGAGGGTCGTCCGGGTCTTTAGGCGGTATGATGTTGGTGGCTTCTTCCGGCTTCTGCTTCACCTCGTTGAGATGAACCACCGGAAGTGCCGGGGAAGTCAGAATCGCCTTCACCTGCTTCCGCTTCGCCTTCGGGCTCAGCACATACACCGTATCTCCGGACTCGATCCTCGTGTTTCCGCGCGGAGCGATGATCTGTTCGTGGCGGATGATCGCCGTAAACAAAATGTCCTCCGGCAGGTCGAGCTCGGAAATTTCCTTGCCGGCGATCGCCATCGTCTCGTTGACGTCCACGTGGTTGATTTCCGATTTGGCTTTGCCTAAGGCCGTCAGCTCCAGGAGCGAAGGGTTGGACGGTTTGATTTCTCCCGCCAGCCCCAGCTTCCCGGCAAACGGGGAAATCGTCGCCCCTTGGATAATAGCCGAAGTCAGTACGACGAAAAACACTACGTTAAAAAATAGCCGCCCGTGCTCCATTTCCGCCAGCATCGGATAAGTCGCCAGCACGATCGGTACGGCTCCGCGCAGGCCGGCCCAGGAAATGAGCAGCTTTTCCCGGAAAGAATACTTCATCCCGAGCGTGCTGAGGAAGACGCCCACCGGTCTTGCAATCAGCATCAGGATCAGAGAAAGCAGCAGACCTTCCCCGACGATACCCGGCAGCTCGGTTGGAAAGACAAGCAGGCCGAGCAGCACGAACATGACGATCTGCATCATCCAGCCGAATCCCTGGTTAAAATGCATGATCGAACGCCCATAGGCCAAATCGGAATTGCCCATGACGATGGCCGTCACGTAGACGGCGAGGAGCCCGCTGCCATGGATCACCGAAGTAGCGCTGTACGCAAGAATGGCGAATCCGAGCGCCATCACGGGATACAGTCCGGACGAATCGAAATTGATCTTGTTGATGACGTAAACCGCCAGCCTGCCGATGAGCAGCCCCATGACCAGGCCGATGCCCATTTCCCAGAAAAACGACAGGATCATTTGGAAGATTTCCGCCTCGGGATGCTGATAATATTCGATCAGGGAGACGGTAAGAAAGACGGCCATCGGGTCATTGCTGCCGGACTCGGCTTCCAAGGTGGAGGTCAGACGCTTTTTGATATTTTTCCCTCCAAGCACCGAGAACACCGCGGCCGCATCCGTCGATCCGACGATGGCACCGAAGAGAAAGCCTTCCACCCAGGACACGCCCAAAATATA
Organism: Paenibacillus sp. S28; assembly: GCF_016624415.1. Classification (NCBI taxonomy): domain Bacteria; kingdom Bacillati; phylum Bacillota; class Bacilli; order Caryophanales; family Paenibacillaceae; genus Paenibacillus; species Paenibacillus sp. S28. The sequence goes on from NZ_JACVTM010000009.1 coordinate 83,814, forward strand.
CTTGGCGCAGACGCCGACGATAAAGGTCGTCAGCAGCACCCCCACCGTCGCCAGCGACAGAGCAGGCTTGATGACCGGCTTGATATCGTCAAACTTCGTCTGCATGCCCCCTTCGAACAAAATGACAATCAGGGCCAAAATCCCGACGATCTGGGTGATGAGGACGTTATCGAAATACACGAACCGCGTAATCAGCATGCCGACGATGATAAACAGCACAAGGGCCGGCATGCCGAATCTCGAGGAAAATTTGGTGGTCAGTACGCCGACGAGCAGCAGGCCGGCCATTAATAGAACAAGTGAATTAACCAGTGTTGTGGAATCCAAACAGCCTCGCCTCTTTAAAATGGAATGTAAACACGCCTTGATTTCGGTTGCGAACAAGAAAATTGCCCTAGTTATATATAAACCAAGCAACTAACGTTACAAACAAAAGCGGTATGTCCCCTCCCCCTTTAGGGCCGTCAATTGGCGGTGAGAACAGCCCTCTGAAAAGGGGAATCATGGGTCTACATTTTCCAAATAAAGGCGCGATTATGCGGGGTTATTGGACATGTGCGGGTCATGGTAAATAAAAAAGGGAGCACCGCTTTTATCGCGGTGCCCCTCCTTACAATTTAAACGTCCTCATCCGTGACGGCTCCCTTGGATGCCGAGGATACGAGCCGCGCATACTTCCGCAGCACGGCGGCGGAATGCTTCAGCTGCGGCGGGAACCACTGCTTTGCTCTCTCCTCCAGCTCCTCGGAGCTGACCTGCATATTGATTTCCTGGGTTTCGCTGTCGATGGTAATGATATCTCCTTCCCGAAGGAGGGCAATCGGACCGCCGACCTGAGCTTCCGGAGCCACGTGTCCCACCACAAAACCGTGCGAGCCGCCGGAGAACCGGCCGTCGGTCAGAAGCGCCACGTCACCGCCCAGTCCTTTGCCCACAATCATGGCGGTGACGGACAGCATTTCCGGCATGCCGGGACCGCCTTTCGGTCCGCAGTAGCGGATGACAACGACATCTCCCTTCCGGATCCGGTCGCCCACGATCGCTTCCGTGGCTTCTTCTTCACTGTCAAATACGCGGGCAGGCCCGGTAAAGGACAGCCTGCTCAGGCCGGACATTTTGGCCACGGCCCTTTCTGGGGCCAAATTACCTTTTAACAGAACAAGCGGCCCTGTAGGCTTCAGCGGCTGATCCAGCGGTCTGACGACATTCTGGCCGCTCCGCAGCGGGGGCACCGCTGCCAAATTTTCCGCGATCGTATGCCCGGTTACGGTGATGCAATCGCCGTGAAGCAGGCCCGCTTCAAGCAGCAGCTTCATGACCGCAGGGACACCCCCGGCATCGCTCAGATCCTGCATCATATACCGGCCGCTCGGCTTCAGATCGGCAAGATGCGGCACCTTCTTGCGAATCCGCTCGAAGTCGTCGATGGTCAGATCGACCTGAACGGAATGGGCGATGGCCAGCAGATGCAGAAAGGCGTTGGTCGATCCCCCCAGCGCCATGACGACGGTAATGGCGTTCTCGAATGCCTTTTTCGTCATAATGTCTCTTGGATAAATCCCTTTTTCGAGAAGCTGAATCACCGTTTCTCCCGCCCTCGCACATTCATCGGCTTTTCCGCTTGCGATGGCCGCCGTCGATGAGGAACCAGGCAGGCTCATGCCCATCGCTTCCGCGGCCGCAGCCATGGTGTTGGCGGTGTACATCCCCCCGCAGGCTCCGGCACCCGGACAAACGTGACATTCGATTTGATGGAGCTCCTCGGGAGTCATTTTGCCGTCATGATACTGCCCGACGGCTTCGAAGGCCGTCACGATATTTACGTCCCGGCCGTTCAGCGATCCAGGCTGAATCGTGCCTCCGTAAACGTATACAGCCGGAAGATTCATGCGTCCGATGGCCATCAGGCAGGCCGGCGTATTCTTGTCGCACCCGCCGATCGCTACCAGGCCGTCAAAACGCTCGGCGTTCACGACGGTTTCGATCGAATCGGCAATAATTTCCCGGCTGGGCAGCGAAAATAGCATGCCTTCATGCCCCATCGATATCCCGTCGGAAACGGTGATCGTATTGAATATGAGCGGAGCCCCGCCGCCGGCCTGAGCGCCTTTCTTGGCTTCCCTGGCCAATTCATCGATATGCATATTGCAAGGTGTCACTTCGCTCCAGGTGCTGGCCACGCCGATCATCGGCTTCTTGAAATCCTCATCTTTAAACCCGACCGCACGGAGCATGGCCCGGTTCGGGACCCGGTTTACGCCCTCACTGATGACTTTGCTGCGAATCCGCAGATCAGGTCGATCTTGACTCGTCATTTCGAATCGTCTCCTTCCGAGTGGTTTTGAATGAATGCATAAAGCTCCTTCATCGGTCTCAGCAAATTCTGCTTCATCACCGAGGCGGCCAGCGCCGCATCCTTCTTCTCGAACGCCTCAATGATGCGGGCATGCTCTTCTACCGAGGCAGCGGTTGCCGCCACCGGCTGAGCCAGAAAAACATACTTGAACCTCCGAATATGGATTTGCAGCGATGCGCTGAAGGATGCAGCGTAGGCATTATCAGAGGCGTCCACGATCAGATTATGAAACTGCTCGTCAAGCTCCATCGCCTGGTACGGCTGTCCCTGCTTGATCGCGGTGGCGAAATCGGCGTTAAGCCCCTTCAGCTGTTCGATCTGCTCCGCCGAAATATGAGTCGCAGCCGTTTCAGCAGCCAGGGAATGCAAAGCAGCCAGGGTAGCGTACATTTTCAGAATGTCATCCTTCTCGACCGTCTGAACGCGCGTATCCCTTCCCGGATGCATTTCTACCAGCCCTTGAACTTCAAGCAGCTGCAGCGCCTCGCGTACGGGGGTGCGGGAAACCCCAAGGGCCTCCGCCAACTCGGCATCCACCAGTTTTTCTCCCGGTTGAAGGGTGCCGTCGATAATCCATCTCTGAATTTGGCTGAAGGCCCGCTCCTTAGCGGTCATGCGCACAGGCGTGGAATAACTTTTAGGGATCGGCATGATCGCTCACTCCTTTATCTTATGTATGCAATATATCGCATACATATATTAAATTCAAGAATAAAAATAAAATGCCCTCCAATTTCCCGTCGCCTGTTATGCGGATCGCAACCAGTCATGCTATATTGGAAATAATCAGACGGATTATCGCTCCCTGCGGCCCCAGGTTATCCTATACCGTAGAGATGACTTGAAGACGGCGGCGAACAGACCCTTACTTACGGAGGTGCAAACGTATGGATCAACCGGTGAAAATATACAATACGGCGGTGGAAGTAACCCTGGAGGTGATCGGTGGCAAGTGGAAGCCGGTCATCCTGTTTCATCTGACCTTCGGCAAAAAGCGGAACAACGAGCTCCTTCATCTCATTCCTTCCATCACCCAGAAAATGCTGACCCAGCACTTGCGCGAACTGGAAGACGAGGGCATCATTCAGCGCATCATCTACAATGAGGTTCCTCCCAAGGTCGAGTATGAACTGACCGAATACGGCTGGAGCATGAAGGAGCTGCTGCACATGATGTGCCGATGGGGAGAAATGCATGTCGATAAAAAGTACCAGGGAACGGCGGCCATCAGAGAAAACTCCCGCTTGAAGTCTGCGCCGTAAACAAGCAGGTTGACCGGCTGCAAGGGCAGGCGGCCATCGGCAGATCAGTCGTTTGAAAGGCACCGGCGGCGCCAAGAGATATCCTGCGGCATAACTCGGAAGGATCAGAAGCATATATAAGCAAAGAGGCTGCATCCCTGCAAGATCAGGGGCAGCCTCTCTTTTTTATACGTTGAGGATATCATAGACATAACGGCCAAACCTACACGTTACGGAATGACCTTACGCCGGCGTAAATCATCGAAAATGCTCATGAACATCTCTTCTGTATCCACGTACTCATGGAAGCCAAAGCGGCGGGCTTTGGTCCCGTCGGCGAAGAAATCGTAATCCCAGGAGAAGACGAAATCGCCGAAGCTCCAGGAAGAAACCTCTTGATAAGAATGCGGGGCAAGCCCGTGCTTCTGGACCATGTCATTCCACAACGGCTCCTTGTCGGCCATAACGACGTCCAGGGACATCTGAAGGGGCGGCGCCGTCTCCATTCCGAAGTAAGCGGCGATCTTCGGCCACATCTCGTTCCAGCGGAACAGATCCCCGTTGTTGATATTGAACGCCTGATTCGCGCACCGCGGATCGGTTGCGGCCCACACGGTGGCTTTGGCAAGAAGCCCGGCATCAGTAACCTCCATCAGCGTATGATAGGCCCCCGGTTTCCCCGGAAAACGGAGCGGAATGCCCAGTTCCTTGGAGATGGACGCGTATACGGCGATAACCATGGCCAGATTCATCGGATTGCCCAATGCAAAACCCGCTACTACCGAAGGACGAATGGCCGACCACGTCCAAGCCTTTCCCTGCTGCCGTTTCTCCAAAAACTGCTGCTGATCCACATTAAACTCGGGCGGCATATGACCGGCATCCGATTCCTTGGCCGGGGTTTTGAACGGGCCGAGATGCGCACCGTACACTTTGTACCCCTGCATCAGGCTGACATGCCGCAGCCCCGGCGATCCCGCTTCGACCGCCTCGACGCTGTTGACCAGCATGGCCAAGTTCGGCGCCACCAGCTCGGCCCAGGTCGGGCGGTCCTGATAAGCGGCGTAGAAAAGATGCGTCACCTCGGGAAGCGCGCCCAGACGGCGCCGGGCATCTTCCGGGTCCAGCAGATCCGCCGCGATATAGCGGACCCGCTCCCTGTCCTCCCCTCCCCTCCGGGATACCCCGATCACTTCCCACTCCGGCAGCGTCAGCAAATAGTCGATGAGATTGCGTCCAATCACCCCATTGGCCCCGACGACCAATGCTACTTTCCGTTCTTCCTTAACCGATTTATGATCATTCATGGAATGTCAGCTCCTTTATATATTGTGCTTGGTGATGGCTCTATTGTGCACCCGGATGGCTCCGTCGGGAAGTACGCACTTCAAAGTCATTTAAGCACTTTTTTGTAACGTTGGAGCAGACAACGGCTTTCCGGGCATTTGTTTTTTTCAATAAAGGAAATGGTTCGCCCGTCTTCACTTTATCCCGTTAGAGGACTATACTTATTCTCGACCTAGACAACAAGCATAACGGATGAGGAGGTATGTATAACTTGAAGATTCGGCTGCTTTATTCAAATGAATTACAACAGGCCGCAGACCTGTCAGACCTTGTATTTGGCAAGCCCGGCCAGCCTTCTATGGGCAAATCGTTTCCGGCCCTGTTTCATCCGGGCGTCAGCCATTCATATGGCGCGTTCACCGATGAGGGCGAGCTGGTGGCGTTCATGGGACTGGCGCCGGACGTGATGCGGATCGGGGAAGCCAGGCTGAACGTGTTCAGCATCGGTTCGGTATGCACACACCCCGACTTCCGCGGGCAAAATCTAGCCAGCACGCTTCTGGCGGAATGCATGGATCATGCACGCCGCTCCGGGGCATCCCTCGTATTCGTATCCGGCGGCCGTTCCCTGTACCGCCGGGCAGGCTGCTACGATTTTGGCAGAGTTCATTATGCCATGCTGGATAGCGGCAGCGCGGCAGCCCTTTTGCAACCGGATACAGAAGAATGGAGCATCAGCCCTATGCGGCCGGAGGATACCTTTGGCATCTCCGCGATCCTCTCCGGCGCATCCCCGGCCTATGAGCAGGGCCCCGGACAGCTGCTTACGCTGCTGGGCAGCAGCGCCATCGCGGACATCACCATGATGCGCCAAGAGACGCTCACCGCTCGCAAAGACGGCGCGATAACAGCCTTTCTGGCCGCTGCCGTGCCAACGGCTCCTGAATCCTCGACGTCCGGCGAACCGGCCAAGGCCGTCGAGTGGGGAGGCCATCCGCATGCCGTTGCCCGGCTGCTGGCCGAAATGCTCCAGCGCCACCAGATTCAGCGCTTGGAGGTTCCGGTGCCTTGGCAGGAGCAAGCCCTGCTGAAACTGCTGCAGCAGGCCGGCGCCGCGGTCCAATCCGGCCCGAACAGCGGCACCGTATGGATCGCGGACGCCCAAAGCCTGCTCACGCAGTGTTCCCCGCTGCTCCAGGTTGACTGGAAATCCTTTATCCGCATCGATGAAGCCGGCGGCAGATCATATACGGTCACAAACAAGGGACAGGAACTCGTGCTGGATGACAGCGGTTTGCTGTCGCTGCTGTTTGATCCCGAGTCTCCCCACCTGGCGGGGGCTCCGAAGGATTTCTGCACGATACCTCTGCCTTATTTATCCGGACTGCATTATATTTAACAGCAGCGACTACAGCGCTGGTGCATACGCGTCCACCCCAAATAAAAGGAGCCGTCCCGGTACCCGGACGGCTCCTTTGTATGCAAATATCCTACTTTACGATAAAGTCCGCCATCGATTTCACTTCGATCCGGCCCGGTCTGGCCGGGATGAACGGCTCTTCCCCTTCCGAACGGGCGTAAAACTGTACGCGCTGCTCCCTGCCCGGGATCAAATCGAAGAAATTGTCGCTGAAGCTGCCCTCCGCCTCGCTGGAAATCCATACTTGTTTGGCCAGCGTATCCGTTGTAAGGATCAGCGTATGACCCTGGCTGCCTTCTTCTTCCCGTACCGTGATATTCGCTTTGGCGAACGCAAACTCCTTAGCCGGCACAAAATAATGCTCCTTGCTGTCCACCACCTGTCCGGACACTTCAAGCTGGACGAGCAGAAACGTTTCCTGAGGGCGGCTTCCGCCCAGCAGCTGCTCCACGGAGCAGGTATGCACCTTTTCCGATGTGTTGGCGCTTATGCTGAAGCTCTCCGCCGTTTCCTGCAGGACGTTCCCTTTCAGGTCCATGACCTGCAGGCGAAGATTTCCGGACAGCGGCTGAAGCACATCGGAAAGGACGTAAATGTCCAATTCGTCGCCGCTCGTACCGTCGATGGAAACGGCGATGTCGCGGAAGCTTCGTTTGGCGTAATACTGGAGCGCCTTCCAGCGGCCGAAATAATCCATTCCCGCCCAGGAAGCCACCGGCCAGCAATCGTTCATCTGCCAATACAGCGTCCCCATGCAGTAAGGCTTCTTGCGGCGATGCGCCTCAATCGCCATCTTCATGGCCTCTGCCTGCAGCACCTGGCTCATATACAGGAAGGACGGAAAATCCTTCGGCTCGTTCATGTACATATCCATATACTGCTTGATCAGACGGTTGCCCTGCCCGTTCTTCTGGTGGGCCAGCATCACTTCCGATTCCAGGGCCAAATCATGCTCTTCGGCATAACGGCGAACCGATTTGTATTCCGGAAACGACTGAAAACCGTATTCGCTCATGAAACGCCCGATGTACACGTTATAATTTTCAAACGGCTCCACATTGTGCCATACGCCCCAGTAATGGATATCCCCGCCGGTGGAGTTGTTCGTCGCATGCTGACGAATGTCCCCGGTCAGCTCGATCATCGGCGAAGACGGCCAGTAATCGGCCTGCGGCGCATACCGGGAAATCGCTTCCGGCAAAATCCGGTGGAAGATCGCCTCGTAATCCTGCCACAGGCGCTCGCGGAGCTCCGGAGTATACTGCTGCTTCCAGCCCCAGCCGGTATTTTCGGAATAGTGGGACCAGGCGGTATCAATTTCGTTATTTCCGCACCATAAAACAATCGAAGGATGATTTCTCAGACGTCTGACGTTTTCCTCCGCTTCCAGCCGCACATTTTCCAAAAATGCTTCGTCGCCGGGGTACATACTGCAGGCAAACATGAAATCCTGCCATACCATCAGGCCGTATTCGTCACACAGCTCGTAGAAAGCGTCCTGCTCGTAAATCCCCCCGCCCCAGACGCGAAGCATATTCATGTTGGAGGCTGCTGCGCTGGCAATCTCATGACGGTAACGTTCGTAGGTTACTTCGGTAATAAAGCTGTCGTTCGGAATATGGTTGGCACCCTTGGCGAACACCGGTACTCCGTTCAGCTCGATATAAAAGGTGGAGCCGGCCTCGTCTTTATCGCGGACCAGCCTGACCGAGCGCAGGCCCGTTTTAATGCTTTTCTCGGCTGTCACGCCGCCGTCAACGATCAGCTCCGCACGGAACTCATACAAATTCGCCTCACCGAGTCCACGGCACCACCACAGCTTCGGATTGTCGATCACCAGCGGGAGTTCCACCGTCTGGGTGCCTTGTGACAGCTGGACCTTCTGGTCCCAGGTCTGACCGTCCGCGCTCAGGCGAACCAGCGCTTCCCCTTCCAGGTCTGACTCCAGCTCGATCACGGCCGTTAACTTGGCGGACGCTGCCGTAACCTCCGTCTGATCGATGTATACATCCTGAATCCGGCTGTGATCCCATCCTTCAATATAGACATCCCGCCAAATGCCGCTGGTCACGAATCGAGGACCCCAGTCCCATCCGTAATGATACGGCGCCTTGCGGGCGAATACGCTGATTTTCCGGTCTCCAAGTCCTCCGACATCCGACTGGTCATTCGTTGCCGGCAAATCGTAGCCGAGGCGCTCCAGCTTGGGAAGATCCTCCTGGACCGGCGAGCGGAAACGCACATGGACCGTATTGTCCTTCGGCTGCAGCACATCCTTGACATCGGCCTTCCATGTACGGAACATATTATCTGCCTGAAGAACAGGTTTGCCGTTCACGGCGACGTCAGCATAGGTGTCAAGCCCTTTAAAGACGAGCTCCAGATGCGGAAGGGACAGCAGCTCCTCCGGCAAATCGAACCGGCTTTCATATTCCCAATCCTGCTTGTCGATCCACTGCACTTCCTTCTCATTCGTTCCGTAGAACGGATCCGGAATTTTGCCGTTGGCCAGCAGATCCGTATGTACGCAGCCCGGTACCTTCGCCTCCATCCATTCCTGGTCCTTGCAAGCCTTAAAGCTCCAGCTGCTGATGCTCCATTGCGTTTTGTCCATGATATCCTCCTGCCATTGCTCGTATTCTCCAAAGAAAGTTAGCATAATTTATTATAACAAAACTAACAATCTAGTAAATGCCCATTTTCTCACCAGCCGGATGTTTTCGACATATTCGGATCACCCGGGAAGGGACGGCACGAGGTCAAGCCGGGACCTTATTTTTTTGCTCCTGCGATAACATCTCTGCCGCCCCATCATACACTGCAATAAGACCTCTGGCTTCAGCTGCGGCTACGAGCTGTATAAACCTATTTCTGATGATCAAACATACATCGGTTTCTTTCCTCAGTTTATTTTCTCTTGGCCTCGGAACGACCCGAACTGCAGTAACATAACTTACTGTGAGTTCGTTAAAGTACCCCTGCCATCGTTCTTAATGAAGGATTCTCACGCAAAGGAGTGTCTACCGTGAAACCAGTGAAATCGGCAAAGCCCGGGAAACGGGTTAAGTCAAGATCAAAACCGGCGAAGCCCGTTCGAATCAGCGGAGTGGTCCCCTCCGCAACCCCGGGAATGGGAGCAGGAGGGAATATGGGTGCGCTAAGCACCGGAAAGCAGCTTGCTTTTATTTCCGCTTTCCTGTTCCTTATTGCCGCAGCGATCAGCTTATATCTGGCCTGGAGGGACATTCAAGGAGGAAACGCCCCTGAAATGCTCTTTTAAACGCAAAAAAATGACGCCGATGCAGGCGCCATTTTTTTGTTCCAGTGTATGCGGATCACGGGATCATTCCGTTCCCTGTTCGCCGGATGCGGCGGCCGGGAAACGGACGGTCATCACCGTACCGGCGCCTTTCTTGCTCTCAATCTCGATCTTTCCCTGCATCACCTCAATGATGCGGAACGTGACCATCAGCCCGAGCCCGGTTCCTTTCGATTTGTTGGAGTAATATGGCTCGCCGAGCCTCGCCACCTCTGACGGCTCCATCCCCTCTCCATTGTCGGCGACGCGAATGACAACCTGGCCGTTGTCCCGGTAAGCCCGGATTTGAATGTGGCCTTCCTCCCGCAGCGCTTCAATGCTGTTCTTGATCATATTGATAAAGGCCTGTTTGAACTTGGACGAATTGCCGTGGACGTACAAGTCTTGGGGAATATCCGTCGTCATTCGGCCGCCTTGAAGGTTGGCCAGGGGGATCAAGATGCCCTCGATATGCCGGAATTCATGCCCCACATTGAGCAAGGCGACCTTCTCCGCCTCCGGCTTGGCAAACGTAAGAAAATCCGTAATAATCCCCGATGCCCGGTCCAATTCCTCAAGCGCCAGCCGGAGATACTCCTTCTCCCGGTCCCTTGACTTCTCCTGCAGCAGCTGCAGAAAGCCACGGGTGACTTGAAGCGGGTTTCTCACCTCGTGTGCAACCGAGGCGGCCAGCTCGCTGATGACTTCCATTTTCTCCGACCGCTGCAGCTCGCTGTTAAACATTTCAAGCTCCCCGGAATACACGACAATCTGCCGATGATTATGGGCGAACTTCCGGCCAAGGATCATGATGAGGCTGATCACGAAGCCAAGGACTCCCCATTTCCACCAGAACAGCACGTAGTCCCCCTGGCGTACATAGAACCAGACAAGTTCACCCAGCGCCGGGATGGCAAACAAGGCAAATCCCGAAGCAAACACAGCCGCATCCCTGTTTCCTTTGGCGGCGTAGGATATCGCGCTGGCCGCCAAAATCATCAGCAGAACAATCATAATGCAGCCGAGCACCTTGACGGAAAAGAAATAATAAATATCGGAGAAACGGCTGCCGCTAAGCAGGTTGATGACCATAAACCCGAGGCAAAAGAGCGAGTACCCTGCCTGGAATTTACGGCAAATCCGGATGATCAGCATGTAGCCGGGGCCAATGGTTCTTTCAAAATAATAGGTTATCGCCGGTAAGAGCGACAGCAGGCCAAGGTCAAAAACGACCTGAAACAATTCTCCATAGCTTCCGAACAGACTGTACACAAAAGGAGAATAAGTCAGGATCATGAGCCCGATCGACAAAATGACTACCGTCAGCGACAGCCAGCTGTTCCGCTCACTCCGGTTCAGGAGTACAGCCGAAATCAGCATAATCAGCGCAATGAATATAAACGAGCTTCCCAAAACGATATCACCCAGATTAGCCTTGATCAGCTTGGTCAGCAGCGTCTGGTAATCGCCGGCCCACACGGGACCGTCCATGCCGATCCGGCCGGTTCCCCCCTGAATTTTCATGAGCAGCGTTTGACCGGCGTCTTCACGGCTCAGCGGAAGCAGGATATGATGAACATCATACTGGTAATCCCGATCGATTTCGTATCGTTTCTCTTGACCGACGTAGATGTCGATTTTGATTCCATAAACCGGTTTGAGCAAAATGGCAGGCGTATTCCAGATGAGCGCCGGCAGCTTCGTTTCGAACCATCCCGCCTTCTCTTCCCCGGTGCTTAGCTGCAGCGGCTGCTTCATCCGGTACGGCTCCCACCCGGAAGCCGGCCCGATGCCGTCCGTGCTGCGGCTGCCTGTACCTCCGCCCTCCCATGTGAACCGCCAGTCCGTCAGCGGCTTTAGAGCCGGTTCGGAACTGCCGTAACAGGAGGCGGCAAGCACAAGCTGGATGACTATACATATCGCCGCCGCGATGATGCCGTATTTTCTCGAAGCTTTCATATGTGCACCTCTACCGAATGTTAGTGTACCGGAACCAGCAGTCTGCAGCCTCGCATCCGGTTCTTTCAATTACGGATTTCATAAATTGGAAATATATGCTAAACTAATAAAAACCTCAACTAAATTTCATATAACAACATACACACAACCTCCCACTCATAACCAGTCAACGGCTCAATGATGTCTTCAGCATCGGATACCGCCGCTTGGAACAACAATCCTATCTAAAAAAGGTGATTTTATGGAATGGTTAGAGCGTTATGAAGCCGATTTGTCGTATGTATTTCGCGAAACCGAGTGCATCATTGCATCGTTCCCCTCTCCGTTGAACACGAAAGGCCTTTCCTATTTAAGCCATTTTAACCCGCTCGAAGAAAACAGCGCCAAAAACTATATCTGCTATTTGCTGCCCTTCTGGCTGATAGAAACGGCAGGACTTTCGGCCGAAGACGCCCGGAAGCTGTCGGTCGGCAACGTTTGCGCCATGCTCTACTTTTTCATTCAGGACGATTGCATGGATTCCTCCTCGCCCCAGGACAAGGAGCAGCTGCCGCTGGGAAATTTGCTGTACCTGCAGTTTCTCGACATCTACCGCGGCTACTTCCCCTCAGCGTCCCGGTTCTGGTCCTATTTCAGGCAGTACCTGCATGAATGGGCGGAAGCCGTTACCAATGAGCACACGGCCGACTATTTCCGAGTGAATCCGCTGTTCATCGCGCGCAAGGCTGCGCCGCTGAAGCTGTCGAGCACCGGAGCGCTGCTCTTGTCGAACAGGGAGGAACAAATTCCGGCCGTGACCGACTTGCTCGAACACGTATTGGCTACACTGCAAATGGCGGACGATTGGGCAGACTGGCGGGAAGATCTTGAGGAAGGCAGCTATAACAGCCTGCTCTCGCTGATCCGGTCGCAGTTTGCCCCCGACGAACCGCTCACTGCCGATCGTGTCGAGCATTATATTGCCGTTCACGGCATTCTGCGCTCATACACCGCCGTAGCGGAAGCCAACCATGAGCACATCAAGCAGACCCCATTGAGCATTCCACAGCTGCTTTCTTTTCACCAGCATATTCTGATGTCGATTCAGGACGACGCGAACCGGATCGAAGAAGAGAGAAACGCCTTGCAAAAAGGCGGATTAAGTTTGTGGATGTTAAATCATATCAAATAATGATAGATTTATAATTTATTCCATGGTATACTCATAAAGGTAATATTAACCATTTAGTTGAAAGGGTGATTCTAATGACAGCAGAAGCTATCCTTCACAACCAAGTTATTCAAAAAGCCTGGGAAGACCCAAGTTTCAAGGAAAGACTCCTGGCCGACCCTAAGGCCGCAATCAAAGAAGTGCTCGGTATTATTTTACCTGAACACATCAAAGTAAAGACAGTGGAGGAATCATCCAACGAGTTTTATCTCGTGCTTCCCCCAAGTCCAACAGAAACGGTCAGAGCGGCCGCGGCGCCGAAATACTCCTGGTAATTGAGATTACACACCTCATCTTGAATATTACATAAATCTTGAAAGGGTTGGGAACAGCGAAGTTCGCCACCTTACCGTCAAGCGGCTTATACAGCCGCTGATGGAAAGGAGACGACCGCTTCGGTTCCCACCCCTTTTTCGCTTTTGAATTCAAGACTTCCCCCCATGGCTTCCACGATCCGGAACGTAACCATAAGACCAAGCCCGGTCCCTTTCGTCTTGTTGGAGAAATACGGCTCACCCAGCCGGGCAAGCTCCTCCTTGCTCATCCCTTCCCCATTGTCCTGAATATGGATTACAACCCGCTCGTCCATCTCGTAAGCCCATACGTTAATCTGACCGTCTCCGTTAAGCGCCTCGATGCTGTTCTTCACCATATTGATAAAAGCCTGCTTAAATTTCGAAGAGTTCCCTTTCACCTGCAGATGGTCCGGAATACGCATGTCGATCTGGGCGCCCTGAAGGTTCGCAAGCGGTACGATGACGCCCTCCACATGCCCCAGCTCCTCTTTGACGTTCAGGACGGAAATCCGTTCAAACTGCGGCTTGGCAAAGGTCAGGAAGTCGGTGATGATGCCTGCGGCCCGGTCCAGCTCCTCCAGAGCCATCGTCATATAGATTTTATCCTGGTTTCTGTACTTCTTGGTCAGCACTTGCAGGAACCCGCGCGTCACCTGAAGCGGGTTCCGGACCTCATGGGCGACGGATGCCGCCAATTCGCTGATGATGGCCATTTTCTCGGAGCGCTGCAGCTCGTTGTTGAACATTTCCAGCTCTCTTGAATATTTTACAATCTGTTCGTGATTGATGGTATAGTTCCGGCCGAGGATCAGCATCAGGGAAATGATAAATACAGCCGCCCCCCACTTCCACAGAAACAGGTCATAATTGCCATCCTTCAAATAGAACCAGACCATTTCGCCAATGACCGTCAAGCCGAACAACGCAAAACCGACGGTGAGAATCTCGGCGCTCCGGTTCCCTTTCACGGCATGGATGATCGAATTGCTGACGAGCAGCACGGCTTGTACGATCATAACGATTCCCAGAACACGGACCGACAGAAAATAATGGATACCGAACAGTTTGTCGTTCAGCACGATGTTTGCCAGCATGAAGAGCAGGCAGAATGCCGAATATCCGATTTGAAAATACAACAGCTTCTTGATCACCGACCGGTACCCGCTGCCGAAGATCCGTTCGATAAAATAGGTTAGTGACGGAAGCAGCACGAACAGCGCGACATCCCATAGGCGGGTGTAGAGCTTGCCGTAATCCTTGTAAAAGGTATAAAGAAACGGGGAATACGTGATGACCAGCACTCCGGCGGAGGCGATCACCAGACTCAGTGAAATCCAGGAGGCGTTCTGCTCCTTTTTCAAAAAAACCGAGCAAATGAGCATGACGAGCGCAATAAAGACAAACGCGCAGCCCAGTATGATATCGATCAGGTCTCTCTTGACGTAGTTGTCCAGCAATTCCGGATAGTTGCCCAGTTCAATGCCGTGGCGCAGTCCGATGCGGTCCTTGGCGGATTGAACGCCTATGTACAGTATTTTATCGGAATCATTTCTCTGAAGGGGAGTTAACACTTTGTTGTTATCGTAAATATAGTCGCGGTTTGATTCGTAGATGGGGGTCGTGCCGATAAAAATTGCAATGTTCTGTCCGTATATCTTAGGGATAAGCATGGAGGGGATGTCCCAGTTCAAAGCAGGGAGCTTCGTTCTGATCCATAATGTCGATGATGTTCCGGGCCTCTTCGGCAAAGCCATGCCGGATTGATTCGGGCTCCAGCCTTCGCTTGCCGTTACGGATCCGGGAACTGCCGCAAGATCCGGGCTGTCCGCCCATTTGACCTCCCACTCGGTAATCCAACGCTCTCCACCCGTCTGCATCGCCCCAGCAAATACCGGTACCGTCACAAACACCAGCGTCAGGCAAGCGATCAGAGCGAGCTTAGTGATTACGGATTTGGGGAAACCCTTCATAAAACACCTCAAAAGTTAATATTTGTAAATTTTAAACTGTTATGTAGATTCGCTATCATCATCGTCCACTCCTTCCTGTTCTTTCGGTCATCGTCAAAAAATATATCATTTGCATAAATATACATATAATATCGAGTATACTGGCTACATTATTATATTTATGCATTTGAAAACATAAGGATCCCCGGATTGACTTCAACCTGAGCGCAACTGCCTTCGGGGTTACACAGGCCGGGACTTATTTAATCATACCACTTTTTCCTAAGTATGGTAACGATGTTTCACCTTGGGCGGGTACGTTTATTAAAGTAGCAAACGACAGAGACTTCCCGCTCTGCGCTGAAAGGAGGATTACCCATGAGTGAATTCCGCCGGAACAACGTTGAGGTTGAGCATAAGGAAGTTCAGCAGAAGTCCGATTCCAGTCTTGTAGCAGCCACTTTTATCAAATATGCCGCGTACATTATCATTTTTTTCGGTTTCCTCTACTTCTTGATCCGATACGTATTTCCTAAGTTTTAATCCGGGAGCGGATATACGGGCTCAATTCGGGTAACGGTAAGGAAAGAAAATACGCCAAAGGAGATGGATGACATGGCTGATGATTATAATAAGAATATTAAAAGCGATGCCGATTTGACCTATGAACGGTACGACCAGCAGCGCGAGCTTCCGCCCGAGTTTGAGCTGCCCCGGGATGACTTCAAGGATACGGGAACATACACCAAGCAAAGCATCAGCCGTGAGCCGGAAGCGGAGGACGTGGAATTCTATGTCCGGTCCGACATGAGTCCCGAGCTTGGGGGCCGGGACTCGGCTCCAGCCTCTGCCGGGACGTCCGGCGCGTACGCCGGTGAATCCTCGGCCGTGAATGAACTGACGGAGGACGAAGAGCTGCCGGATGTTCCGGATGCGGACGACATTTCGGCGAACAGTCCGGTCGATCCTTCCGCGATCGCCATGGTGGAGGATATGCACGGAACGGACCTGATCAATGGATATGACGGTGATGATTCCGAAGAACTGTAGCGGATACGTTCATTTAAGATTGTAAAAAAAGAGGAGGACTCCGCCGTTCCCGGCCGGAGTCCTTCTTTAGGTGTTGGCCGGTACGTTCCGGCGTTTATGCTAATCCCAACGCCTTGACCAGCACATATCCAACGCCGGCAAGCAGGCAGGAGCCGAGCAGCGCTGCGGCGAACGGCCGGCCCCCTTTGCGCCCGAACACGGCAAAGTCGACGTTCAGGCCAAGACCGGCCATGGCCATGGCCATCAGCATATAAGCTGCCGTGACGATCTGCGAGGCAGCCGATTCCGGCAGGATGCCCAGCGTATGGATGCCGCTCATCACAAGAAAGCCAAGCACAAACCATGGGATGGGTATGCGGCTTCTTTCCCCCGGTGCGGTGCGCCCGCCCTTGCGGTTGCTCCAGAGGCCGACGAGAACGGCGACGGGCACAAGCAGCGCCACCCGTGTCAGCTTGACGATGACGGCCATATCTTCGGCCTCCTTGCCCCCTGGTGCTGCTGCCGCGATGGCATGGGCGACTTCATGGAGCGTGCCGCCCGCAAACACGCCGTATCCGGCCGGCGACAGGCCGAGCAGCGGATACAGGCCGATGTACAGCAGCGTAAACAAGGTGCCGAGCAGGGCAACTACCGCGGCGCTGACCGCCGTCTCCTGCTCGTTCGCCCGAACCTGCGGCGCGATGGCGGCCACAGCCGCCGCCCCGCAAATGGCCGAACCGCAGGCGGCCAGCAGCGACATAACCGGATCGACCTTCATCAGCCGGGCGATGCCGTATACCGCGAGCAGCGTCACGCTGATATTGACCGCGGCCAGCAGCAGAACCTTTGGCCCGGCATGAACGATGTCCGCCAGGTTCAGCCGCATGCCGAGCAAAATAATGCCCAGCCTGAGCAGCTTTTTATTGGAAAAGGCGATGCCGGGCATCGCGTACTCCGGCACGCCGGCGAATGCGCGGTAAACCATGCCAAGCAGGATGGCCAGCACCAGCTGCCCCATGATGCCGAGAAAAGGCAGCAGCGCCAGCCCCTTGGCCAGCAGTGATAATACAAACGTGAGGCAGAGCCCCAGCATATAAGCGTTCAAATTGCGCTTTTTGCGCGGCAGGGCCGATCCCTGAGATGCAATCATGATTCATTCCTCCCGTCCGTAGCCTGGTCATTCAAGCGGCTATCGATACGCTCACTATAGAATGTCCTGCTCCGGAAGGGAAATACCGATTTGCTATCCCGATCATCAGGATAACTTATGATTGATTGCGGCCCTCCCCCACGTTACACTGAGTGTAATCTTCAGCACCGCCTTAGCCTTAGCCTCGCTTGCCGCTGAAGAAATGATAAACAGGAGTCCACGCCATGATCACAGACACACTCAAGGTCTTCGTCACTGTCGCCGAAGAGCGCAATTTCTCCCGCGCCGCCAAGCTGCTCCATCTGTCCCAGCCGGGGGTAAGCCTGCACATCCGGAACTTGGAGGATGAGCTGGGCACGAAGCTGATGCTCCGGTCCCCGAAGCAGGTCAGACTGACCGAGGCCGGCGAAATCTTGTTCCGGAAGGCCAAGCAGATGCTAGCGCTGTACGAGGAGGCCCAGCAGGAGATCCATCTGCTGCGGGATGTCGTGACCGGCTCCTTGAGCATCGGTGCAAGCTTTACGATCGGCGAATACATCCTTCCGGCCGTTCTCGCCGAATATGCGCACCAATACCCCGAAGTGGACGTGCAGGTTCATATCAGCAACACCGACAACATCGTGCACGATATCCGCGAAGGGCGGTTTCATATCGGTCTGGTTGAAGGCAGCACGACCGCCAGGGACGTGCAGCTGACCACGTTCATGGAGGACGAAATGGTGCTGGTGATGTCGCCTGACCATCCCCTCGCCGCCTACAAATCGATTGATCCCGGCATGCTGCAGGACCAGGTGTGGGTCTTGCGCGAAAGCGGTTCGGGCACGCGG
This sequence comes from Paenibacillus sp. S28, assembly GCF_016624415.1. NCBI lineage: Bacteria > Bacillati > Bacillota > Bacilli > Caryophanales > Paenibacillaceae > Paenibacillus > Paenibacillus sp. S28. The sequence goes on from NZ_JACVTM010000009.1 coordinate 101,836, forward strand.
GCCTACAGCGACCGGCTGATTGAGGAGGGAGGACTTGCGGTCAAGCGGAGCTTCGTCTTCAGCAGCAGCCAGGGTGTCAAGGAAGCGGCCGCCGCGGGCCTTGGCATCGCTGTCCTGTCCCGCTGGGTCGTCCGCAAGGAGCTTGGCAGCGGCGAGCTGTGCGAGGTCAAGCTGAAAGGAATGAAGCTCGGCCGGGACCTGCTGATGGTTCAGGGCAAAGATCAGCCGGCCGGCATGGCGCTTCTCAAATTCGTGCATATTTTGGAGCAGTACGCCAAGCGGCATTACGCCGATTTATGATTCGCCTTCTCGGCCAAAGGCAGCATGGAGCCGGCGGGCTGGCGGTAAGCGGCGAAATATGCAAGGGCCACAAAGACCGCTCCGCCGATGAGGTTGCCCAGGAACACCGCCGCGAAGTTCGGGAAGTATTGACTCCAGCTCATCTGTCCGGCAAAGATCGCGGCCGGAATGACGAACATGTTCGCGACTACGTGCTGAAAGCCGATGGCGACAAACGCCATGACCGGAAACCAGATCCCGAAGATTTTTCCGGTAACATCCTTTGCGCCGTAACCGAGCCAGACCGCCAGGCAGACGAGCCAATTGCAGCCGATGGCCGATACGAAAGCCTGCAGGAACGAATCATGCACCTTTGCTTCGGCCACAGCTACTGTTTTGGCCAGAAACGCTCCTTCCGTCAGCCCGGCGACATGCCCGAAGAAATAGGCGACGAACACCGCCCCGATAAAGTTGGCGACCGTAACGAGAATCCAGTTTTTGAGGACGGCGCCAAAGCCGATTTTACGGGAAAACCACGCCATTGGAAGCGTCATCATGTTCCCCGTCAATAGTTCCCCTCCGGCCAGGACGGTCAGGATCAGCCCTACCGGGAAGACGGCTGCACCCAGAAATCCGGCGACCGAGCCCCATTCCTTCGGAGCCGTTCCGATGACACGGATATCCAGCAGAAAACCAAGCGCAATAAACGCACCCGCCAGGAAGCCGAGAATGAGGACCGCGGGCAGCGGCAGTTTGGCTTTCTTCTCCCCTGTTTCAATGGCAATATCACGAATTTGCTGCGGTGAATAAAAAGACGACATCGAACCATTCCTTCCATTTTCCTTCATAACTTTCTTCGATAAAAGCCTGTGATTCGCAAAAAGATCCACTTTCCCTTGTTCATTCCAACAACAAAAAAACCGCCACAAATCAAACCCCGGCCCTGCAGCCGAAAGTTGATTGACAGCGGTTAATTCCCCTACCCGATTCCTATAGGGAGATCAAACACACATGACACGTAACGAATAGGGCAGGTGCATTCCCTACATCCACCCCATTTGTCTATGACATTTCATACATATGATAAACACCGGTTCATAAATTTGTCAACAATTTTAAAGAAAACGTTGATCGATGTACATTCTAGGAAGCCAGAGCGGAACAAGCCGTCATCCGCCGATCCGGGACATTTCCACCTTGGCTTCCCGGCCCGTACCCGTGCCGGCTTTACCGCGGTCCAGCGAATACCGGTCATGCCGTCCTTCCCAAATGGCTATGATATGATCCGCGATCTCGTCGTCGGTTGCGCCTGAACGCAGCCATTCCCTCAGGTCATGCCCCTTCGTCGCGAACAGGCAGGTGTAGAACATGCCGTCCGCCGATAATCGGCCCCGCGTACAGGTGGAGCAGAAGGCGTCGCTGACGGATGAAATGACGCCAATTTCGCCTTGGCCGTCAAGAAACCGGAAGCGGGAAGCCACCTCTCCCTCATAGTTGGGATCGGCAGGCGCCAGCGGAAATTCGGCGTGAATCCGCTCCAGCATCTCACGCTTGCTGACGACCTGATCCCAGTTCCAACCGTTCGTATTGCCGACATCCATATATTCGATCATGCGCAAAATATGGCCCCGCTCGCGGAAATAGCGGACCATAGGCAGCAGGGCATGCTCGTTGACGCCCTTCTGCACCACCATGTTAACCTTCAAGGCCAGACCTGCTTCGGCGGCGGCGTCAATGCCCTTCAGCACCTGCGCCACCTTGGCCTTTCCGCCGTTCATCGCCAAAAAAGTGTCGTCATCGAGCGCATCCAAGCTGACGGCGACGCGCATCAAGCCCGCCTCACGCAGCGTCCGGGCGTGCCGGGCGAGCAGGCTGCCGTTCGTCGTCAAGGCAACGTCCTCCACGCCAGGGATCCGGGACACCTCCCGAATAATATCCGGAAGCTCCTTGCGCAGCAGCGGTTCGCCGCCGGTGATGCGGATTTTGCGGGCCCCGAGACGGGTGAAAATCCGCGTAATCCGCACCGTTTCCTCGACGCTAAGAATATATTCCCTGGACAAAAAAGCGTAATCCTTGCCGAAGATTTCCTCGGGCATGCAATACCGGCAGCGGAAATTGCAGCGGTCCGTCACGGAAAGCCTCAAATCTCTGAGTATACGGTTGTATTGATCATGGGTTTCCATGATGATCCCTCCTTCATTTGAAGCTGCAAATTCCCTTGATGTGGGCTGGTGCCCGAAACAATTCGTGCTGCTGCAGCAGGTACGCCTGGGGCCGCTCAGGATTGCGGCCTGCACTCCACAATGCGGTGCGGGTGGGTATACACGTTGCAGGATTGGCCGCGGATAAAACCGACGGCGGTAATGCCCAAATTGTCCGCCAGCTCAAGCGCAAGCTCCGTTGGCGCCGATTTGGACAGGATGACGGCACAGCCGATTTTCGCCACCTTCAGCAATATTTCCGAGGAAATTCTGCCGCTGAATACGATAATTTTATCATCCACCGCGATGTCGTTTTTCAGGCAGTAACCATAAATTTTATCCAGCGCGTTATGCCGTCCTATATCCATCCTCGACAGAAGAATCCCGTTCCGGTCGCACAAAGCGGCGTTATGCACGCCGCCCGTACGGTTAAACGTCTCGGCTCCCTCCTGCATCTCCCGCACGAGCCGGAAGCAATCGTCAAAGGACAGCTCCACCGGAGCCTGATCCAGCACCTTGGCCGTTTTCGCGTCATTGAAAAACACAAAGCCCTGCCGGCTGGCGCCGCAGCAGGACGTGACGTACCTTTTGCTGTACAGCTGGCGATGGAGTGGACTCCACTTGCTTACAGACGCGTGGACGAACCCCTCCTCTTCCTGAACCCATAAGTCCTTGATTTCCTCAATGCTTGAAATGACGCCTTCCGATGCGAGATAACCGACAGCCATATCTTCAATGTATTCGGGCGTACAGACGAGAGTCGCAAATTCCTCGCCGTTGATTTTGATCGTTACCGGATGCTCGTTCACGACCAAGTCGGTCTTTTCCTCCATCTTTCCCTGTTCATACCGGATCATGCCCGGCCTGCTCGTCACAGCCTCCATCATCGCTTCATCCCTGCTCTATATTTTTCTCGAACATAAAGACCGAAACGGCCATGTCTTCTTCCACCTTGATATCCGTAAACAGATGGATCAGCTTCGATCCGCACAGCTCCTCCAGCCCTTCCGGAACCTGGGATTTGTACAGTTCCTTGATCATGTGTGTTCTCGCGCTGTGCACCATCTTCTTGCCGTCTTCGGACTGTGCGATAAACTTTTCAGTAGGTGTGAAATTGCCGTGCATCCGGGTGATCGCCATGTTCTCGACAAACGTGGTATGAATGCGTTCCGGACCTTTTCCGAACGTATCTTTCCTCACTTTGCGAATGATATCGTTAAACGCAACTTCCTTCTTCATCCCATTCTCACCTCATCACAAGTTTAACACTATACTAAATCTTAGTAGGATTGTACAGAATAATTCAACCTTGTTTTTCTGCCCGGGCGTAGTATAATCATGACGAGAATACATTTATGCCATACAGGCGCCGGAATGATCCATTAGTAGGCCAATGCTAATCGGTTACTCCACTACAACCTGCCGCGCACAATGATTAGCGGAGACGGGTTTAGTGGAGTTTTTTTGTTTTTATGGCCTGCTCTTTAGCTTATGGACACCCGCCTAAGCGCTGCAAACACCGGGACGCTTGGCGGCTCCATTTAACATTGGGGTGAAAAGGGGTTTTATGTTCGTGAACCAAAATTTTGTTAACATTACGCTCGACGGACAGGCGGTGGAAGTCACATCGGGCATGACCGTGCTCGAGGCGATCAACCTTGCCGGCCTGTCGCATCCGCAAATTTGTTATGTTCCTGAGGTAGACCCGATCCAGACGTGCGACACATGTATTGTAGAAATCGACGGGAAGCTTGCGCGCGCCTGCTCGACCATTGCCGTTTCGGGAATGAACGTCAAGCTGTCTTCCGCATCCGCCAAGGCTGCACAGACGGAAGCGATGGACCGGATCCTCGAAAACCATCTGCTCTACTGCACCGTATGCGACAACAACAACGGCAACTGCAAGCTGCACAATACCGCCGAAATGATGGAAATCGAACACCAGAAGTACCCGTACCGGCCGAAGGTCGAACCTTCGGAAGTCGATATGTCCCATCCGTTCTACCGTTATGACCCGAATCAATGCATTGCCTGCGGACAGTGTGTTGAGGTCTGCCAAAATCTGCAGGTGAATGAAACCCTTTCCATCGATTGGGAAGCAGACATCCCGCGGGTCAAGTGGGACAACGGGGTCGATATCAACGACTCGTCCTGCGTCAGCTGCGGCCAATGCGTCACCATCTGCCCGTGCAACGCCCTCATGGAAAAATCGATGCTGGGTGAGGCCGGCTTCATGACAGGCATCAACGAGGAAGTATTGAATCCGCTGATCGACCTCGTCAAGGAAGTGGAGCCGGGATACAGCGGCATCTTCGCCGTTTCGGAGATCGAAGCGGCGATGCGGGACACACGCACGCGCAAGACCAAAACGGTATGCACGTTCTGCGGCGTCGGTTGCTCCTTCGAGGTGTGGACCAAAGGCCGGAAAATTTTGAAGGTACAGCCTTCCCACGATGCGCCGGTCAACGCGATCTCCACCTGTGTCAAAGGCAAATTCGGCTGGGATTTCGTCAACAGCGAAGAGCGGATTACGACCCCGCTGATCCGGCAGGGAGACGCCTTCGTAGAAGCTACCTGGGATGAGGCGCTGAACCTGGTTGCCGAACGCCTCGGAGGCATCCGTAAGGAGTACGGCAACCATTCGGTCGGCTTTATTTCTTCCTCGAAAATTACGAACGAAGAAAACTATGTGATCCAAAAGCTGGCCCGCCAGGTGTTTGAAACGAACGACGTGGACAACTGCTCCCGCTACTGCCAGTCTCCGGCATCGGACGGACTGATGTCGACGGTCGGCATCGGCGGCGACGCCGGCACGATCCAGGACATCGCGGCAGCCGGCCTCGTCATCTTGATCGGCTGCGCGCCGGCCGAAGGCCATCCGGTCCTGGCGACCCGGATCAAGCGGGCGCACAAGCTGCACGGCCAGAAGCTGATCGTCGCCGACCTGCGCAAGCATGAGATGGCCGAGCGCTCGGACCTGTTCATCCGTCCGAAGCAGGGTACGGACTTCGTATGGCTGACGGCGGTCACGAAATACATGATTGACCAGGGATGGCACCAGCAGGCGTTTATCGACCAGTATGTCAATCAGTTTGCCGAATACCAGCAGCTGCTGGACACCTTCACGCTCGAGTACGCCGAGCAGGAAACCGGCATTGCCAAGGAGACGCTCATCTCGATCGCCGAGATGATCCGCGACGCCGACGGCACCGTCATCTGCTGGGGCATGGGCGTCACCCAAAACATCGCCGGCTCGCACACGTCGGCGGCCATCTCCAACCTGCTGCTCGCTACAGGCAACTACATGCGTCCCGGCGCCGGAGCCTACCCGCTGCGCGGACATAACAACGTGCAGGGCGCCTGCGACATGGGCACGCTGCCGCCGTGGCTGCCGGGATACCAGCATGTCTCAAACGACGAAGCGCGGACGCGGTTTGAAAAAGCTTACGGCGTGGCGATTTCGCCGCAGCCGGGTATGGACAATATCCAGATGATCGATGCGATCGACCGCGGTGACATGAAGGCGATGTACCTCGTCGGCGAGGATATGGCCTGGGTCGACTCCAACGCCAACCACGTGCACGAGGTGCTGGCGAAGCTCGACTTCTTCGTCGTGCAGGACGTATTTCTGTCACAGACGGCCCAGTTCGCCGACGTCATTCTGCCTGCCGCGCCGTCACTGGAGAAGGAAGGCACCTTCACCAATACGGAGCGGCGCGTTCAGCGCCTGTATCAGGTGCTGGAGCCGCTCGGCGACTCCAAGCCGGACTGGTGGATCACGACCCAGATCGCCAAGCGTCTCGGGTATGACTGGGGCTATACCCACCCGAGCGAAATTTTCGCCGAAATGGCCAGCCTGACCCCGTTCTTCTCCCAGTGCAGCTATGACGTGCTGGAAGGCTGGGGCAGCTTCATCTGGGGCTCGGCGAGCGGGGAACATACACCGCTGCTCTATACGGACGGCTTCTTCTTCCCCGACAAAAAGGCGCGCTTCTCGCTGGTCGGCTACATTCCACCGGTGGAATACCCGGCCGAATTCGATCTCGTCCTGAACAACGGACGCCTGCTGGAGCAGTTCCATGAAGGCAATCTGACCAACAAATCGCACGGAATCAATCTGAAGCTGCCGGAAGTGTTCGTGGAAGTATCGCCTGAGCTGGCCGCCGAACGGGGCGTCGAGAACGGATCCTTGGTGCGGCTCGAATCGCCTTATGGCGCGATCAAGCTGAAGGCGGTCATTACCGACCGCGTCCACCGCAACGAGCTGTACGTGCCGATGCACTCGGTCAGCCACGAAAACGCGGTCAACCTGCTCACCGGCAATGCGGTCGATGTGCGCACGCACACGCCGGCCTATAAGCAGACGCGCGTGCGGATGCAGATTCTGAACGTGAAGGGTACCAATCCGCTGCCGCTGACCAATCCGCGCAACAAGAAGCGCTATCCGCAGGAAGGCGTCGAGGTGCACCGGAAATGGAGCCGGCCGGATTATGTATCGCTCGTCGATTAAAGGAAAGGTGGAATCTATATGGCACAACCGATTTCATACATCAAAAAACGCGAGCTGACGGAAGAAGAGCTGAAGCAGCAGTCGCTGGAGCAGCTGACGGATTCGATCGCCGAGCATGAGCAGGCGCTAGAAAAAGCCATCGGGGTGCTCAGCGAGCTGCACGACAGCGGCATTCTGGAAGCGGCTGAGTCGCTGCTGAAGGCCAAAGCCAAAGTGGCCGAAATCGTCCTGGGCCAGGCCACCCGGCCGGAAGTGACAAACATGATCAACAACGGCATGGCCGCCGCCGGCGCCCTCGCCGCTATCGATCCGGAGCAGACAGCGAAGTTGCTCGGCAGTGTGGCCAAGGGCCTGGAGGAGGCCAATCAGCCGCAGGATAAAAAAGTGACAGTCTTCTCCCTCATGAATGCGCTGAAGGATCCTGACGTGAACCGGGCGATCGGTTTCGGGTTGCGGTTTCTGAAAGGCATGGGCAAAGGCCTGGGGGAATGAGTCAAATAAGAACAGCCGATGATCATAAGCCGATAAAAACAAACGAATAGAAATAGCAAGATGAAACAGACCCTTTGCGGTAGCACCGCAAAGGGTCTGTTTTCGTTTCTGAAGTTTCGATAATTCATAGGATAATTCTTTCGTTGCCGAGCTTAATCTTGCCATTCGTATAATATTACATATATTTACAAATAAAAATACATCATTGATAATATAAGTGTTTTAACGCCTTTGCCAAAATGCTTGATGGCGTGCGTGATCTACAGGATTCGTCGCCATTGAGCCATTGTCCATATCATTTAAAAAGAGGGGAAATCGTGTATTTACTCGCATGGATTATTTTAATCATTACCGGTTTAGTGTCCGTAGTTCATATTTTATTTGGATTAGCAGACTTAGGTGAAGAAATGAAACTGGCGGTTAAAATTTCACAGTTTCTATTCTTTTCTTCGTTGTTATTTATTGTGATTCGAATCCCTCGACCTTGATTCTCCTAAACTGGAACCACCGGTTCCCTCTTCGTTCGATAATGATCCTCTCCCTGCATGGAAATACGTTATTCAATTAGGAGGCGACGTCCCTTGAACCTCGCTCAAGCTTTGGGCTTCCCGCCGGATGCGCGGCTGCTGATCATCAATGCGGATGACTATGGCATGTGCCACTCGGCCAACGCGGGCATCCAGCTGCTGCTTGCCGAAGGGGCCATTTCCTCGGCAACGATCATGATGCCGTGCCCGTGGGCCAAAGAGGCTGCCCAATGGGCGGCCGCGCGCCCGGACGTGGACGTCGGTGTCCACTTGACCTTTACCAGCGAGTGGGACACCTTCCGCTGGGGACCGGTCACCCGCCGGCAGACGGTGTCCTCTCTCATTACGAATGAGGGGTACTTTCCCCGCGACTGCCGCACAGTGGAGACCAGAGCCCAGGCAGCCGAGGTGCACGCCGAAATCATCGGCCAAATCCGGCTCGCCCGGCGCATGGGGCTGAATCCGACCCATCTCGATAATCATATGGGGAGCCTGTACGGGCTGGAAACGGGGCGGGATTTCCTCTCCCTCGTCCTTGGCGTCTGCGCGGAGAACGGCCTTCCGTTTCGGCTGCCAAGGCATATTCCCGCTTCGCTTCAGCTCCCTTCCGCCGCCCGGCGCATCCATAAAGCGCGGGTTCGTGAAGCGGACTCGCTCGGGGTCGTCATTCCAGATCACTTAATCCAGCTGCCCTTTTCACTGCGCCCGGGAGAAACATACGAAGCCTTCAGGGAAAGCGTAGCGGCTATGCTGTGCTCGCTCCAGGCCGGAGTCAGCGAGCTGTATATCCATCCGGCCGTCATTACGGATGAGCTGATGGCCATCCATCATGAGTGGCTGAAGCGCGGCATGGAGCTGCAGGTTTTCCGCGATCCCTGGATCCGCGAAGTGATGCGAAGCCAGGGCATCCGGCAGATCTCCTGGCGCAATCTACAGCAGCTTCAGCTGCGCAGGCGGCGCCAGAAACCGTAAGTCCGGGGCCGGGCTGCTGGGCGTTTGTGCGAGGATGGGGCTTAACAAACTGATTAACTATAAGATACCCGCGATATACGGCAAAAGTAATATGCCAGGCGACAAGCAGCGTTCATCCGTTCCGGATAAAGCCTTATACGAAAAATGGACAAAAAAATAGACCCTAGTCCCGTGCCTAGGGTCAATTCATATATAAAAGGGGTATGAGTGCATTATATGAGAGTTTTCTTAAAAACACCTGAAAATTACCTTCAGAATACATTAAAATTCAAGGCAATTCTATCCAAATGGCTGTTTGACGCGGCCCTGGCATGAATAGCCACTATCCATACCATCGTGTCTTAGATCAGCGCCTCTATAGCCGATTCCAGCTCCAGCGGACCGACCGGTGTCTCAAACCGCTCCACCACCCGTCCTTCCCGGTCGATCAGGAACTTGGTGAAGTTCCATTTAATATCGTCGCCTTCCAAAAGCTCCGGCTGCTCCTTCTCAAGGAACGATTGCAGCATTTTCCCTTCGGAATTGTCCGTGCTAATCCCCTTAAACGGAGCCTGCTCCGTCAAGTAAGCAAACAGCGGATGCTTGTCTTCTCCACGCACGTCCACCTTCTCAAACAGCGGGAAGCTCACCCCATAATTAATTTGACAAAACGTATTCACTTCCTCATTGCTTCCGGGCTCCTGTTCGGCGAACTGATTGCTTGGAAAACCGAGCACTTTGAATCCCTTGTCTCCGTATTTCTCGTATAGCTTCTGCAGGTCGGCATACTGCGGGGTGAACCCGCATTTGCTCGCCGTGTTGACAATGAGAAGCACGTCTCCCTTATATTCCGAAAGTTCCTTTTCCGCGCCGCGAATGCTGTTTGCTGTAAAAGAATAAATACTCATGGTCCCATCCTCCACTTTAATTGTATTTTATAAAATTAAATTGTACACAATTTATATATTGAATGTACCACCATCTTTTCCGGAAAGCAAGCTCTTTTTGCTCCGTTCGCGGCATTTTATTCTCAGGGTATCTCCAAAGCGTCGGCTAATATTTTCAGAAAATTGGGTAAATTAACAAAGATGAACCCGATTCCGGTGACGGATACGGACAATTGCTGTGAGAAGGAGTGACGCGAGGTATGAAACTTTCCGGTAAAGTAGCGATCATTACGGGCGGTGCCAGCGGGATCGGACAAGCCACCGCACGCCTGTTTGCCCAGGAAGGCGCCAAGGTCGTCGTGGCCGACCGCTCGGAAGCGGGCCAGGAAGTGTCCGACCATTTGAAAGAAAAAGGGTACGACTCGATTTACGTCCGGGTGGATGTGACCAAGGAGGAGGAAGTCCAGGCACTGGTGGAACGGACCGTGAAGGAATACGGAAAACTGGACATTATGTTTGCCAATGCGGGCGTGGCCAACGATGAGCCGGCCGATCAGCTGTCGCTGGACAAATGGCAGCGCACGATCGACGTCAATCTGACAGGCGTCTTCCTGTCGGATAAACACGCCGTGGTCCAAATGCTGAGACAGGGCACCGGGGGTGCCATCATCAACTCCGCTTCGATCCACGGCCATGCGGCCAAGGCGGGAGTTACCGCTTACGGCTCGGCCAAAGGCGGCGTCGTCATGCTCACCCAGACGCTCGGCATTGAATACGCCAAACACGGCATCCGGGTGAATGCCGTCTGCCCGGGTTATATCGATACGCCTCTGCTAAAGGCGCTTCCGCCAGAAGCCAAGCAGCAGCTCGTGGAGCTGCACCCGATCGGCCGGCTCGGCACCGCGGAAGAGGTGGCCAAATCCGTCCTGTTCCTGGCCAGCGACGACTCTTCGTTCGTGGTCGGAACGAGCCTGATGGTAGACGGCGGATACACCGCCCAATAATGCCTGCGGCAAGTATAAAAGAAGCGCCCTGGCGGCATCACTGCCGCCGGGACGCTTTTTTTATGCTCAGCTAACTCTCTTACCCACGATCCTGCTCTACTTTTAGCCTTTGGCCGATCGGGGTTTCACCCGACTTTTTGCCTTTCACATGCCATAGTCCCGGCGTATCCCGCATCCCGCTGACTTCGACCAGTACAGGCCGCCGGGGAAGCCCGTTTACCCGCAGCCATAAACGGTTGCCGTCGACGGCCCTCTGCTCGATGGTGATGCCGGCCAGCGGCCCAGCCTCCGTGTTCTCCTCCGCAAAGAACAGCACCGTTCCCAGCGTATCCGGATCAATCCGTTTGTTGAACGAAACCGTCAGCTCTTGTTCTCTGCGCATGACCGCTTTCACAGGGACAGGCGGTTCGTCATACATATACCCGCCGAGATGGTATTCGTACGCCGTCCACGTATCGTAGCCGAGCTCGTAAACCGTGTTCTGGAAGTCATTGAGCCAGCGCCGGTTCTTCACCATGCTGCTCCGGGATCCGATGTCAGCCTGAATGCCAAGGGGAAGTCCGGGATAAGCGGCCCGGATCGGTGCGGCGAAGCTTTCGTATCCGCCCGCGTACTGCGGCGGCAAATGGCGTTTCATCCAGTCCGGCCAGTGGGTTTGAAGCACGTGCATATCCGGCCGGACCTTCCCGATCATCGAAATCGCATCCAGCCCCTGCCATTCCTTCAGCCGGAGAGTGGATACCGCTCCGCCGTCAACCGCCAGCGACCAGGTCGCCACGGCAATATCCGGGCGGACACTTCTTGCGCCCCCGCTGCCGTTAATAATTTCATCGATGAGTCCGTTCACGGCGTCCACGCGGAAAGTAATCCATTTGCCGTAGATGTCGGGCACCTTTTTATAATAGTTAGCCGCCCGTTTGTTCAGAAATTCGGGAATATCATGGCCGTACTTGTCCCGGAACGCTTTCTTTGCATGGGGGCCGACGTCGCCGTATACCCCTCTGCGGATGCCGTCCCATTCCGGAAAATAGGGCTCGGCGATCTCAATGCCGTCAAACGGATGGTCCAGAACGACCCGGGCGACCGCCTCCTTTTTCCATTCCACGTAAGATGCCGAGAACGGAGAAAACCGCTCAAAGCCGTCATTGAGCTCCTTCAGCAGCCCCATCCGCCAGGAACGCCATTCCCGTGGGAGATGTTCAGTGGCGAACGTTCCGTTCCCGATTACAAGCGCCCATACGGCAATATCCCGGGCGTGAAAAGCCTCAATGATGTCCGTTCGGACCCTGCTCTCGTTCACGACAAAATAATGCACCGTCCGGTAGCCGGACAGCTCGATCTCTTCGGCGATGCTCTCGGCAGAGCGGTCCGCATAATAAGGAAACAGCGGGTCGATTTGAATGCTGGGCCCTTCCAGCGCCCATGGTCTTGATAACACCCTGCTCTCGTTCATGGTTCCTCCTTTCGCAAATCTAAAGCCGTCTTTGCTGTACCTGCGTAAAACGACCTGTGATTCTCTTCAAAAAATCGAAGCACCCGCCCAGTTCAGGGCATACAATGCAGTAAACGTTCATCGGAGGGATCCAAGTGCTGCTCATGAAGTTTAAAAGAAATATAACCCTGCAGGAGCGTCTCGCCAAATTCACCGGGCATCTGGTGGAAATCAACGGCGCTGGCCTGGGTCTGGAGCCGGGGCGGCTGCAGCATGTGTATAAAAGCAGCTTTATCCGCGTTCAGGGGGAGCTGTTCGTTCCGCTCAGTCTGCAGACCATCCGCGTCTTTGACGTCAAGCCGCCGGCGGTATTCCGCCGCGTCGGGATCCGGACGGTATTCCAGTCCGGCAAAGCCTTTTCCAACATGAAGCTGGTGCTCATCGGTTCCGACTTCATCGAGGTGCAGGCCAAAGGGAAATCGCCATCCCGAATTTTATTTCCCCTGAATCAAGTCGAAGGAATCTTTCCGGTCTGATCCGCACTTCCCTTATTGTACATCTTTGAACCGGAAAATGCCCAGACACTGCGCTTTGGGTTCTGCCCAGCCATTTTGGCGTTTTATTTAAGGTATGCTCTATTTCTTTCCATAAAAACCGCACCTATACCCTCATTTTTGCGGACCCTGCAGCTGCAGGCGACGGCCTCTTGTCTCCCCTTATCGGCAAACCAAAAACCGGCCGTTATACATAACGGCCGGTCGTTTGCGCCTCATTTTAAAAAGGCTTGCTGACCATGAAGTACAATATAAAAAGCGGCAGCAAGGTGGCAAGAATGCCGAAAACCGCCCAATACGCCGACAACTTCTTGTAAGCTGCGGAGATCGTCCCGTTTTCGAGCGCCTGCCGGCTGAGCCGGATCATTCCCCGCTGCAGCGGGATCAGTACGGCCAGCCACAGCACGCCGGTGATCCCGAACAGGATTAGCGAAGCCGTGAGCCAGTTCAGACCTGCCAGCGAATAGCCGCCTTTGGCGGCCATCAGGCTCCCGGTGACGATCAAGAGCAGCAGCCCGGGCAGCGTAAACGCATAATCGGCGAGCATCACGTTGTTCACGGTGCGGTGAATCTCCGCGGCATCGCCCCGGACGTCGGCGCGGACTTTCCAAAAAGCAGCCGTAATGATGTTGCCCAAGAAAAGCACGCTTCCGGCAATATGCAGAAACAGGAGCAGCGTCATGACGTCGGAGCACCTCCTTGACGGTCCGGCCGCAGCGTCCGCATAATCAGCTCCGAAAACTCCTGAATGCCGAACCCCGTGCTGCGAACTCCGATCAGGCTGCGCATCCGCAGCCCGAAGGAGAGCAGCTCAAACAGCTCCGCCGCTTGGTCGGCATTAACCGATGAAGGAATGACTCCGGACTCCTGGCCTGTGACGATCCACCTCTTGGACGTGGCGACCGCCTGCCGGTAAAAGTCCGCGACGATGCCGGCCGCTTCCGGCTGATCGCTTTTCCCGATCAAATACATCATGATGAGGTTGCTCACGTCTTTCCGGCTCTCCAGCTTGGGCAGGCTCTGCGCGATCGCATTCATCGGTCCGTCGAATTCCTTCACGGCAGGGGCATCTACGGCATCCATGAAGCTCGTATTCGTCTCCTCCAGCTTAGCCTCGAGCACCTTCACGAACAGTTCATCCTTGCCGGATACGTAGTGGAATATGGCACCCTTGGACAAGCCGGTTCTTGCCATAATATCGCTGAGCGTCGTCTTGGTGCAGCCCTTCTCCAAAATGAGCTCCTCGGTTGTATCCAGCAGCAGTTTCATCGTCTGCTCGCGTCTTTCTTCCTGTTTCATTTCCATCCTCCTCCTGATTCAGTTCCAATCCGTCATGCCCATGCTCCCGGCGGGAGCCAGCCTGCAGCGAGCACGGCAGCCAAAAAAACGACCTGCAGCACGGTTCGCGGGACAAGCGGCATCACCGCTCTGCCGTCCAGAGTCAGACGGTTATTCGCCGCGTATACGTTGGCCGGAAACATGGCCAGCAGCATCAGAGCGAGCCCGGTGGATGCCGCCTCGGCCATGATCGGAATCATCATGCCGACGGCGCCGGCGATTTCCAGCCAACCCGTCAGCGTAACCAACGCGCCCGGCTGCGCAAACCGCGGCGGTACCATGGCGACCAGCTCCGCGCGGCGTTTGCCCCAATGGGCCGACGCGGTCAGCAAAAACATGACGGCTACCGCAAAGCGCAGACTGATGATCCAGTCATTCATATACTCCCAGCCCAGCCATCCTATCAAGCGAAACCCTAACAGCGAAACGATCAATCCAATCAAAGGAGCCATTTCATCACCTTTTCCCTGGTTTTGTTAGCTCCATTATAAATACCGACCATCGGTTTGTAAATAGAATAACTGTAAATATTTCCAACGAAAAAAAGGCTGGTGCATTAAGCATCCAGCCGCTGCAGCACAGCCAGCACGGTCAGATGCAGCGGATAAAACGACCGCCACACCCATGCCCTAACTCTGGCCTGCTCGATTTTTTTCCATAAATAAGGCCCATATACAATCACCAGGGTAGGTACGATGCTCAGCATCTGCAGAACAGCCCCTGCTCCGAATGCTATCAAATACAGGATGTTCAGCAGCAGATGGGCACCCAGCAGTTTCTCGGAGGAAGCATACCGGAAGGCAAGCACCAGCAGCAGGCCGTATGCTCCGTAATCAAACGGGAACCCTTCCATCAGAACGCAAAAGGCCAGAACGATCCCGGCTTTGGCCGCCATGGACAGATTGCACTCCAGAATTTGCAGGACGGCGGCTGCCACGAACAGCGTGACGACCACGTTCAGCCCGTCCGGGTCCAGAGCCAGCTGGTATGGAATTTGGGAGAGTAGAGCCAGTATAAACAGCCTGAATAAATATTTGGTCCGGCTTCGGGTAAAATAATGTCCCTGTACGAGTGCATAGGCGTAAATCGGAAATGCGATCCTTCCGATCACCCTCAGCCAAATTTGATCCGGAAAAAACACGATCCCTGCATGATCGATCAGCATGGTCAGCATGGCGATCAGCTGCATGTCCTTCCTCCTTTCGGATAACCCGTAGGCGTCATTCCTCATGCGTTAATTGTACTTGAGATGCAGGATGGTTTTCAAAGCTGACGTGTACCCAAAAACTTGCCGTATCTGTTATGATTATATTCGTGGATAGACGAACTTTTGAATGACCTTCCAAGGAGGAGAACAGCTTGAACTTTCATCAACCAATCGAACGTATAAATACAGATAGTTTTAAATGGGACGACCTGAAGCGGATCTTCGGCGTGTCCGACGTCCTTCCGATGTGGGTAGCTGACATGGATTTTGCCGCACCCGACTCGGTCATTTCCGCGCTGAACAGCCGCGCTGAACACGGGGTATTCGGCTACACGATGCAGTCTGATGCGTATAATCAAGCCGTCGCGGACTGGATGAAGAGCCGCCACCGGTGGTCCATCGACAAGGAATGGATCGTCTTCTGCCCAGGCGTCGTGCCCGCCCTCAGCTTCATCGTGCAGGCTTTTACCGAGCCGGGAGACAAGGTAGCCATCCAGACGCCGGTGTATCCTCCTTTTTACAGCGTCGTCACCGATCACGGCCGGGAGCTGGTGCAGAACCCGCTGAAGGAGCAGGACGGGTATTACACGATGGACCTCGAAGCGCTCGAGCAGAGCCTTGACGATCAGGTCAAGCTGTTCATCCTGTGCAGCCCGCACAATCCGGTCGGCAGAGTATGGCGGCGCGAAGAGCTGGAGGCGGTTGCGAAGCTCTGCATGGAGCGCGGTATTCTGATGGTGTCCGACGAAATCCATGCGGACCTGGTTTATGAAGAAGGAACCCATATTCCGTTCGCCAGCTTGTCCGAGGAGATTCAGGAGAACTGCATCATTTGTACTGCGCCGAGCAAAACGTTTAATATTGCCGGGCTGAATACTTCGAATATCATCATTCCGAACGATTCCATCCGGCGCCGGTTCAAAAAGACGCTTGAGCTCTATCATGTCAATTCGATCAGCTCGCTCGGCAGCGCAGCCACCCAAGCCGCCTACAATGACGGCAAGGCTTGGCTGGACGAAGCGCTGGTGTACATGAAAGCGAACATGGAGTATGTGAGTCAATATTTGGGTGAACATATTCCGGAAATCAAAACCCGGGTACCTGAAGCAACGTACTTGATGTGGCTCGATTTCCGCGCGCTGCAGATGTCACCCGACGATCTGGAACAATTTCTGCTGAACAAAGCCAAGCTTGCCCTGAACAAGGGTTCTGCTTTTGGCAAGGAAGGCGAAGGCTTCATGCGCCTGAACATTGCCTGCTCCCGCTCTCTGGTCGAGGAAGCGATGAAGCGTCTTTACCAGGCGGTCCAGGAATGGCGCAAGGAGCAGCAACAACAGCAGCAGCCGGTATAAGTAACCGGTGTAATAGAAGCGTGACGCCTCCCCAAATTAGGCAATAGACTAAACTAAAAGCATGGTCCGAACAAGCGGCATCCGGCTTGCGTAGGCTTCCCGTACAGGGCAGCATTCGCTCCGGAAGCTGCTTTTTTCATGCTTCCGGTTTAGAACTGCCGCTCAGTCTGCTTCGCAATCCTCTCTTCCCTCCCCTTTTGAAAGAAATCAAACAAAATCGTAAGATTCACATCTCGAAGCCGGCAGCGCCAACCTTTTATGATGAAGTTGAACGTACCGACAGCCATAAGTACCGCTCTATCCGGAGGTGATTTATGAATCATTCTGCACAAGTCGTCCTGATCACGGACGCAGACACTCCTGTTGGCAGAGCCATGATCCGGATTTTTTCGGCCGGCGGCGCCCATCTCGTGCTGAACAGCGCATCCCGCGGCGCCGAGGCGGCAGCTGATATCGCTGCAGCCCGGGCCGCAGGCTCGAACGTCATCGTGGCGAGCCTCGACCTGAGCGTCGGAGCCAACGCGAACCAGCTGGTCGAGACCGCGGAGCGGGAGCTCGGCGGACTGGACGTCCTGGTCCACAATAACGATCTGCTCGCCCCCGCTTCCGTCGAGACCTGTTCGGAGGCGCTGTTTCAAGAAGTGATGCATGCGAATGCGAAGTCCGCCTTTCTGTGCGCACAAGCCGCAGGAAAGGCGATGGCATCCCGGCAGTCGGGCTGCATCGTCTTTGTTTCGTCGATCCATGCCGAGAAGCCGACCGGATCTTCCTTTGTCTACAGCGCGTCCAAGGGAGCCGTCAAAATGCTGGCGAAGGAAGCGGCACTGGAGCTCGGCCGGCACGGCATCCGCGTCAATACGATTGAGGCGGGGCCGGTAGAAGGCGATGATGAACGCTTCCGCAGCAGGCTTACGACGCTCTATCACAGCTACGAAACCAAGGTGCCTAGCGGGCAGCTGGGAAGCGCTGAGGATATCGCCCATGCCGCAGGCTTTCTCGCCTCTGCGGAAGCCCGCTACTTGAACGGCGCGGATCTCCGGCTGGACGGCGGTTTCCTGCTGCACTATATGGACCATAAAATGAAACGGCCAAAGGGAGGCGATTCGCCATGAGCATGGCAGGCAAGGTCGCCCTGGTAACGGGAGCGGGAACCGGCATCGGCCAGGGGATTGCGCTGGAATTCGCACGCAGAGGCGCAAGCGTAGCGGTCCACTATAACCGCAGCGAAGCCGGCGCTCTTGAAACGAAGCGGCAGATCGACGAGGCCGGCGGTGACTGTTTCATCGTGCAGGCGGACGTCGCCAGGCAGGACGAGATTATTGCGATGGTAAGGGAGGTCGAGCAGCGCGGCGGGGGCATCGACATCCTGGTGAACAATGCCGCCGTGCAGTTGAACTACGACCTGTTCAAGCACGATGAAAAGACGTTCAGCCGCATGATGAATACGAACGTGAAGGGTTACTGGCAGTGCATCCAGGCCGTCGTTCCGGCCATGAAGCAGAAAGGCGCCGGCCGCATCATTCTCATCTCTTCGGTGCATGCGAAGCGGCCGACTGATTTCGATCCCGTCTACGCGATGACCAAAGGCGCGATCCGGATGCTGGGAAGGGAGAGCGCCATCGAGCTGGCCCCGTACGGCATCACGGTGAACATGATCGAGCCGGGAGCCGTCGACGTCGGCAAATATGAGCGCATTCTAGCGGACGATCCCGATGCCCAGAAGAAGATGGAGGAGCGGCGCAAGCGCCAGCTGGTCAAATTCCCGATGGGACGTGTCGGCGTCCCGCTCGATGTCGCCAGGCTGGCGGCCTTCATCGCCTCAGAGGAAAGCGAATACTTGACGGGCTCCGCCATCCGTCTGGACGGCGGGAGCATGCTGCTGTAACGGAACCATCCAATAGGGGGAGTGATTTCATGATTAACAAAGAATCTTACGAGCAAACGCTGGCCCATGTAAGCACCGCTTCGAGACCCTCGGAGCTGAAAATTACGGACATCCGCTTCACCGATATCGTCGGGGGGCCTTTTCACAGCAGCCTGATCAAGGTGTATACCAACCAGGGGCTCGTCGGCTTCGGGGAGGTCCGCGACGGTGCGGACAAAGTGTACGCCCTCATGCTGAAGAGCCGCCTGCTCGGCGAAAATCCCTGCAACATCGACAAGCTGTTCCGGCGGATCAAGCAGTTCGGCGGCCATGCCCGCCAGGGCGGCGGCGTCAGCGGAATCGAGCTCGCGCTGTGGGACCTGGCCGGCAAAGCCTACGGGGTGCCGGTCTATCAAATGCTTGGCGGCAAATTCCGCGATAAAATCCGCATGTACTGCGATACGGAGGTCGTCGGCAAGGATACTGGCAAGGCGATGGGCGAAGCGCTGAAGAAACGGATGGACGCCGGCTTTACCTTTCTGAAGATGGACCTCGGCATCGGACAGATCATCAATGAGCCAGGTACGCTGAGCGCTCCGCTCGGCTTCCTGGAGGAGATGAGGGAAAAATCGAAGCGCCGCTACAATCAGAACTTCGACGGTTTGTCGGAAGACGAGCTGCGGGAAATTACGAACCGCCACTACGATATCTACAACATCCCCCACCCCTTAACCGGCATTCATGTCACGGAAAAAGGACTCGACATGCTCGAGCAGTACGTCGCGGACGTCCGCTCCGTCATCGGCTATCAGGTGCCGCTCGCCATCGACCATTTCGGCCATATTGGGCTTCAGGACTGCATCAAGCTGGGCCGGCGCATCGACAAGTTCAACCTGGCCTGGATGGAAGACATGATTCCTTGGCAGTACACGCAGCAGTACGCCCAGCTGTCCCGGGCCGTCACCACTCCGATCTGCACGGGCGAGGATATCTATCTGAAGGAGAATTTCAAGCCGCTGCTCGAAGCGGGCGGCGTCTCCGTCATCCATCCCGACGTCCTGACTACCGGCGGCATTCTGGAAACGAAGAAAATCGGCGACATGGCCCAGGACTACGGCGTCGCAATGGCGATCCATATGGCGGAGAGTCCGATCGCCTGCCTTGCGGCCGCCCATGTCGCTGCCGCGACCGAAAACTTCCTTGCGCTCGAATACCATTCCTGCGAGGTAGATTGGTGGGACGACATCGTCATCGGCAGCAAGCTGCCGGATAAACTCGTCCAGAACGGCTACATTACGCTGACGGACGCACCCGGTCTCGGCATCGACGATTTGAACGACGAAGTGCTAGCCGAACATGTCCACCCGGAGATCGGCGGAATCTGGGAATCGACCGACCAGTGGAACAAGTTTTATTCCAACGACCGGCTGTGGAGCTGACGGCTGGCGGCAATACGAACCACCCGCACGGAGGAACGCTGTGCGGGTGGTTTTTTCTCGTATGGATGACGACAGGTTGACGCGTGAAAGGACGCTGATCCCCGACCTCCCTTTCTTTTGATCCCCCTTTGGCGACGAAAGGCATGCCTCGTCAAAACGAAAAGGCACGGATCGGAGGGATCCGTACCTTGATAATGATTGATCTTTCTGTTTGGAAATGAACGAAGCTTAAGACGTCACCGAAGCCCGGCTCATCTTGGCCGCCGCTTCCATCAGTCCGGTGATATAGCCGACGCCGTACAGGCGGCCGAGCAGCTCATATCCCGGGTTCGTATTGTCCTCGCCTTCCATCGTCGGGACATGGTCCGGTCTCGCCGGCCCGTCGAAGCCGACCTCGTAATAGGTCTTCATCGCTTCGAGCATATCCGTCTTGCCGTCGTCGTGGAAGGTCTCCTCGAACTTCTCCGGCGTGCCCTTCACGTCACGGAAGTGGACGAAGAACAGCTTCTTCTGGCCGGCGAACTGGCGGATGACCGCCGGAATGTCCTCGCCCGCCGTCGCCAGCGTTCCTTGGCACATCGTCATGCCGCTGTATGCGCTCGGCACCAGATCGATCGCCCGCTGCAGCGCGGCCGCGCTCGTCAGAATCCGCGACACGCCGCGGATCGGCGAGATCGGCGGATCGTCCGGATGGAGCGCCAGCTTCACCTGCGCGGATTCGGCGACGGGCACGATTTTTTCCAGGAAATAGTGCAGGTTCTCCCACAGCTGCGCCTCAGTGACGATGCCGGCCTCCGTCAGCGGGGCATCCGCCATCAGGCTGTGGTCGTAGCTTGATACGAGCGCCCCGCCGCGCGTGCGGGTTGTCGTCGAGGTGCGGAACCAGTTAAACTGCGCCATGAAGTTGTAGCAGAGCACAGGAATGCCGGCGGCACCCATGTTGACGATGAACTGCTGAAAAATCTCGATCTCCTCGTCGCGGCCGGGCGTCCCGAGCTTGATGTTGTTGCTCGGCGGCATCGATTCGATGACGGACAGCGTCAGTCCGAAGTCGGCGTACCGCTGCTTCATTCGGATCAGCGGCATCAGATCCCACGGCTTCTCCGACTTCTCTTCCCAAGGCAGGCCGCCAACCGCATAGTTCACGTTCATCTGCTTCGCCAAATGCCACAGCCGGTTCGGCTGCGAAGAGAAAAATTCCGCCAATTGCATGGAATGAACACCTCTTTCTCATTAGCTTACTCATAAAAATTAGGTTATCAATTCAGGATAACAGCAGCACCGTCTCACGAACAGAGAAGCTTTTTCATACGCTGTCCCCGCCGATTGATATTGCCACCGCCCCGTGCTGCTTCCGGTTCAACGGAACATTAGGAAGATTCGTCACAGGGGTCGCCTTTCGGGAGCTCCATTTCCCGAAAGGCACTAATTCCCCGGCTCAGCTTCCTGCTTTGGCTGCCAGCTCCTTGCCGAGCTTGTCGATTTTGTCGAAGGCCTGCTCCAGGCTCTGCTGGCCGAACGTGACCGCGTCCATCTCTTTCTTGTAGGCGTCCACCCATTCCGTGAATCCGGGAGCCGGCGAGTAAAACGGCAGCGCTTTGTCGACGGACTGATCGTAAATTTCCTTGCCGAGCTTATCCTTCGCTTCCAAATTCGGCTCGAGCTCCTTGTAAATTTCCGGATTGATCGGAATGCCGCGGGTCAGTCCGAGTGTTTTTCCCGCATCCTTATCCGTCACGAACCATTTGACGAAATTTTTTGCCTCTTCCTTGTTCTTCGAATTGGCGCTGACGCTGAGGAAAATAGTCGACTGTGCCCAGCCCCCGCCGGCCGGACCGGTCGGCATATTGACGACACCCACTTTACCCGGCATCAGCTGCTCCAGCGCGCTGACCGAGCCGGTCGTTGCACCCCGGGTCATGACGACGCCGGAAGCCATCGGGTCCGCCTGCGGGTCGTTCTCCAGGAACGAGGCCGCCTGGTCCGCCGGAGGCACGATTTTGTCCTTGCGGAACTGTTCATAGGTTTGGTAGAACTTCATGAACAGGTCTTTATCCAGCGTGAACGTCTTGCCTCCGTCAGCCATGATCGGCGGCTTGCCCATCGACGTCTGGTAGTAGTTGAAGCCGTCCCATGACGTCGTGTCGCCGATCGGATACTTCCCTTCCGGCAGCTTGGCGCGGGCGTCCTTTGCCCATTGGAAATACTCGTCGTACGTCCAGTCTTTATGCGGCAGCGGGATGCCGTATTTCGCCAGATCCTCCTTGTTGAAGGCGATCCCCTGCGCGTTCTGGCTGAGCGGTATGCCGTACAGCTTGCCGCCGATTTTCAAATTCTCGATGACGCCGGGATCCACGATGCCGGTCAGGTCGATATCGGACAAATCCTCCAGCTGCCCCCGGCTAACGTACTCCTGCAAATAGGCGGCGTCCATCTGAAGGACATCGGTAATCGATTTCGATGCCGCCAGTGTCGGCAGCTTTTGCCAGTAGGCGTCCCAAGCCATGTATTCCGGCTTGAATTTTACGTCCGGATGCTGCTGCGTGTACAGGTCCAGCGCTTTTTTGGTCGCTTCGTGCCGTTCGTCCGTTCCCCACCACATGATGCTCAGCGTCTTTCCGCTGCCGCTTCCTTTTCCGCCGCCGCTGCAGGCCGTGATCGCGAAGAGCAGCGCCAGCAGGAGAGAGACAAGGCTCATTCGTCTCATGTTCATCATCTTCCGTTTCCCCTTTCGTTTTATATCAGCCATTTTTTCGTGGAATCTTATTACGCAGCCAAGCTACCCTTTGAGGCCGGTCGTCGCAATCCCCTCGACAAAATGCTTTTGCGCAAACAAAAAGATAAGCATGGACGGGAGGACGGACAACAGCGACATGGCGAGCAGCTGTCCCCATTGGATATCGAACTGGTCGATGAACATCCGCAGTGCCAGGCCTACCGTAAACTTTTCGACCGAGCTGATGTACAGCACCTGCGCGAAGAAATCGTCCCAGCTCCAGATAAAGGTAAATATCGCGACCGTCATGAGCGCCGGCTTGATCAGCGGGAAAATGATCCGGAGGAAGATGCCGTACACCGACGCGCCGTCGATTTTCGCCGCCTCGTCGAGGTCCCGGGGAATGCCCCGGATAAACTGGACCAGCAGGAAGATGAAGAACGCCCCGCCGCCGAAAAAATGCGGCAGCACCAGCGGCACGTAGCTGTCCACAAGGCCCAGCTTGTTAAAGAGGATGTACTGCGGAACGATCGTTACCTGTCCTGGCAGCATCATCGTCAGCAGCAGGATGGAAAACCAGAAGCCCCGCAGCTTGAAGCTCAGCCGGCCGAAGCCGTAAGCAACGATGGCGGCGGTCAGCACCCCTCCGATGACGTTTCCGAGCTCCATCAGAAGCGAATTGCCGAAGAAGTGGGCGAACGTGTACTCGCTGGAGAAATGCCAGCCTTTGCTGTAATTTTCCCACATCGGCGTCTTGGGCCAGATCGTCGGCAGGCTGAGTTCTTCGGTTTTTTTCAGGGAGGCGCCGACCCACCAGATGACCGGGTACAGCATAAGAAGCGAGAACAAGGAGAGAAACAGATGATTCGTTACCTTGGACTTCAGCTTCACTTCGTTCCCCCTCCTTCCGATTCGTAGAATACCCAGTAGCGGGATGCGGCGAAGTTCACAATGGTCAGGAGTGCGACAATGGCGAGCAGGATCCAAGCCAGCGCCGATGCATATCCCATCTGGTAATGTTTGAACGCCTTCTCGTATAAATACAAGGCATACACGTAAGTGGAGTTGACCGGACCGCCCTTCGTAATGATAAACGCGGAGGTAAAGGTCTGGAAGGAGCCGATAACACCGAGGATCAGGTTAAAAAACATGACGGGAGACAGCATCGGCAGCGTAATGCTGATGAACCGGCGGATCTTCGCGGCGCCGTCCACGGCTGCGGATTCGTACAGCTCCTGCGGGATCTGCTTCAGGCCAGCCAGGAAGATAACCATCGTCGAGCCAAACTGCCAGGTGTTCAGGAGAATGAGCGTGCCAAGCGAAGTGTCGGGATTGGAAATCCACCCTACGCCCTGGATGCCGAACCAGGCGAGCACCTGGTTGATATAGCCGTCGAGGCCGAACATGTTGCGCCACAGGGCTGCCACCGCAATGCTTCCGCCGATCAGCGAAGGAAAATAGATGGCCGTCCGGTACAGGTTCATGCCTTTTAACTTCTGGTTCAGCGCCATAGCCACGAGGAGCGAGAAGAACAGCTTCAGCGGCACGGAGAACAGGACGAACAAAAAGGTGACGCTAAGCGATTTGGTAAAGGTCGAATCATTCGTAAAAATGTTGACGTAGTTTTCGGTTCCAACCCAAACCGGGTCTTCCAGCAGCGAGTAGTCGGTAAAGGACAAATAAAACGATTGGGCGATAGGCCACAGCGTAAGCAGCAAAAAGCCGATGAGCCACGGGGAAATAAAGATGTAACCCGCCAAATGGGTGTCCCCGGTCTTTGCGCGCTTTCGGACGGCGCGTCGGGTCTTTTCCGCTTCGGCTGTCGTTTTCGTTTCTGCAACCATCCTTTTCATTTCCTCCCCTCTTGCATTCCATCATCATAAAAATGATTGTAGTACTACTTTATTCGAAAGCGGTTTCATGATTAAAGGCGACGATTTTACGATAATGTTTGTTTTTTTAAAATCCGTCTGCGCCTCACTCCGCTCCTTCAACTTCAGATGGTAAAAATGAGATATGCTCCGAAACGCCAACTAAATTTCAATGGCGTTGGTTCACTTATAACGAACAAAACTTAGATGTGTATCGTTCCAGGAGTTTGTTCACTGGCAACGAACAGATTGCGATTTTGTCTTTCAAAAGGTGGACAAACGCACCTTATCTTTGATCTCAGTTTTCGTCCCATATATCGGTTAGAATCTACATGTTAATACAAGATGTAGAGATATCTGCTTTTTAGCCGCCCGTAGAAGTATATAGTGTCGTGTCCATCTTTTATAAAACAAAACAAGAATATGTCCATCGGACAAGGACAGAGAATGTACGAGAACTATTTCAAAATGGACAGTGCTGAGAAAAGACCGATTGATTTGAGATTTGCGGAGTACCGGGGAGCAGTTGATTGGTTTAAGATCTGGAGAGTGTCATAGATAAGCCGTTTGGCTTGAGATCTGGAAAGTGTCATAGATAAGCTTTGCGATGATCGAATGGTTCAGCTCTGCTGAAAATTTATAAATTCGATCATCTTAAGAAAGTCGCATCGACAAAACGGAATCCGTCCTTAACAATGGAATCAAGCACTAGGTTCGAAAGCATCCATTGATCGAGGAGGGATTTTGGAATGAAATTTGACAATCCGGAAGATATCATTCAGTTGACGCCGCAGTGGAAGGGCGAGCGGTTCGAGAACGGACGGCCGAAGGTGCCCGAAGACGTGCTGAGAAGAATCCGCAAAATTACGCTGGAAGAAGCGTGGGGGCCGCTCTGGCACCGGGGTTACAAATTCCAGTTTGAAGGCGCCTTCAAAATTGTGCATCCCGACCAGGTCATGGTGGGACGCGCGGTCACCGCGGTCATGGTACCGCAGCGGCCGGATCTGCACGAGACGCTGCTGAACTACGGTCATGAACAGGAAGGCCGCAGCGGCTTTTTCAACCAGTGGGTCATCGATTCTCTCGTTGAAGATGACGTCGTCGTGGTCGATATGTTCGACAAGGTCCACCTCGGCACCTATGTCGGCGGCAACCTCTCGACGGCCATCTCCACCCGCACAAAGCGCGGCGGAGCCGTGATCTGGGGCGGCATCCGCGACAATCAGCAGGTGTCCGAAATCAAGAACATTAACGTCTATTACCGCGGAAGCGATCCGACGGCCATCGGTGAAGTCACCATGGTAGGCATGAACGTGCCGACCCGGATCGGCAAGGCGATCTGCCTGCCGGGCGACGTGGTGCTGGGCACGCCGGCCGGCGTCATCTTCATCCCTCCCCATCTGGCCGAGCTGACGGCCGTGCAGGCGGAGAAATCGCAGGTACGGGACATCTTTGGCTTCGTCCGTCTCAAGGAAGGCGTCTACTCCACTGCGCAGATCGACGCCTCCTGGACCACAACGCTGTGGGAGGACTTCACCCAGTGGTTTGAGAGCGACGAGGCTGCCGCCGAGTATCGGCATCTGACCTGGGAGGCCGAGCTTGAGGAAGCCCGAAAAAATGAGCTCGACGGTCCGAGGAACGACGTGCGGCTGTAGCGGGCTCACAACAAGGAAAAAGGAAGCAGGCTGAATGGCCTGCTTCCTTTTTTTCGCTGCCTATTTGCAGATCGACTCCCGGTACTCACTGGGGGAGACACCGACCTTCTTTTTGAAAATTTGGCTGAAATAGCGGGAATCCTGGTATCCGACCTTTTCGGCAACCTCATAGTTTTTGTAATGGGTGGTCCGCAGCATATCCTTGGCCTTGTCGATCCGGATTTCGGTCAGGTGCTCAATGAACGTCTTGCCGGTGTTCGTCTTGAAGAGCAGGCTCAAATAAGTCGGCGTAATGAACACCTTCTGCGCGACGCTCTGCAGCGAAGCATACTGGCATTCCTGCTCCATGTAATGGATGGTCTTTTTAATAAGGCTGCGGTGGCTCTCTTTGAGCGTGGGCGAAAAGACTTCCCACAGGCCGGTCAGAAACCGGGTGACGTAGCGCTTCAGTTCATCCAGCGTGCCGATCTTCACCAGCGACGTCGCTTCAAACGGCTTGTAAGCGCCTCCATTCCCTTCGTCGGCAATCACCCTTTTTTCGATACCGACCAGCATCCGAATCGTCAGCTCATACATGCTCGTCACGTCGATCGGGCCCTTCTCCAGCAGCGCGGCATAAAACTGGTCCACCGCTTCTGCGATCTCCGCCTCCGTAGCGGCCGAGCGGAAGCTGGCGTACAGCTTTCTCTCCTTCTCGGCCGGGTAGCGCCCGACCTGCTCCATCCGGCGGATTTCGCTGTAATGGATGATCTGGCCCGTCCCGCGGTAAAACTTGTTATTCAGTGCAGTCGAAGCCTGCCGGTAAGAGAGATGGATGTCGCTCAAGTGGCTGCATGGCTTACCTACTCCAATGTTCACCGGATGAGGGAACCGCTGTTGAAGCATGGATTGCACCCGGACCAAAACCTCTTTGGATACCCAGGAAAACAGCAGTCCGATCCTCCCTTCCTCGTCCAGAAAGACGACGCTCCCTTCCGGCACACGCTCCTGAAGATCGGCGCGCATGTTCTCAAGATATGCCAAGCGGTCATGCTCATGGTCATAAGGAGCGGTCGGCTCCAATAACGCAATGGCGGGAAACGTATAGTACGGGTTCAGGCGAAGCCGGGACAGGCTTTCCTTCAGTTCCCCCTTCATATTCGCTTTGCCGGAAATGAGGTGCCTTAGCAGGCGGTCCCTCATCCAAGTCATAACATCCTGGTCATCGAACAAGAAACGTTCATTTAACATGCTTCATTTCCCCTTTATGAAAGGATAACGAACGAGAGGCATGGTTCTAGTCCATATGGATAAATTTATAGGCATGCATATGCTCGATAAAAGCCTCCTCAACCGCGTCCCCGTCCCCTGTCTGGAGGACGGTGATCAGCCGCCGGTGCCACTCGGCCAGCAAATCCGTCGTGTGATGACGATTGGAGATGGCCATAAAGCGCATCACCTTCGTCCTCATTTGGTTCCAGAGCTCCAGAATAGCCTGATTGTCGCAGCGCTTGTAGAAAAATCCGTGAAAATCCATATCCAGCTCGAGGATGCCCAGCGTGTCATCGCGCTCGACGGCTTCCTCCATCGACCGGATAATCATTTCCAATTGCTCGTAATCATCCTCCGATAAAGTTGGCATAGACGTTCGCACGGCGTAACCCTCAATAATTTCGCGGAGCACGAAAATATCTCTGATCTCCTTCGACGTAATATTGGAAACGACCGACCCTTTATTCGGAATGCCGTTGATTAATCCTTCCTGCTTCATCCTCTCCAACGCTTCGCGCACAGGCGCCTGACTGACCTGAAATTTACCCGCGATGTCCAGGACGATGAGCCGCGTTCCCGGCTGCAGCTCGCCTGCGATAATTTCCCGCTTAAGCGTCAAATAAATCTGTTCGCTGATGGAATTCCCCAAAGGGATGTAACTGCTGTTTGACATGACTCTCAGTCTCCATTCGCCGATCATCCATGACCGCAGATTTGACCAACACATACGCAACGGCAGCCAAGTAACCGTTTTCAAAACGGTCGGTCGATAGTTTCGCTGACTTACGTTCCATCATCCCTCCCGCTATTATCGATTATCGATAATTTGTTTCCATCATTATATGGGGACCAGATGCCTTCTGACAACGGAGAATTTTGACGAAAAGGGTTTGATTTTTTATGATCTTTTCGCGTAAATCGACAAGCCGTTTCCGTGGGGCTTCCATCCCTGCCCCTTCCTGCCGCAAGCCCTATCCGCCATCGGACAATCGAATGTTATCCAATAAAAGCCAATCCCATGCATCCTATTTTCGGTATAACCCGCATAGTTCGTCCTACCTATCTAGGAAAAAAAACAGGAAATGAATGGTTCTTCCTTTCATTTTTTCAGAAAAAAATGCCGGTTTATGAAATAAAGATATGAAAATATCGGGGGTACTTGTCGAAATATAGAATAGGAACTAAAACCGGTCGGGATCCTTTCCGCTCAGGCATGCCGTCCGCCGAAACGGATGAATCCATTCAAATATATTACATACCTATTGACGGATTCTCACGGATCGGCAAAGACGGCCCGCCCCGAGCTGCTCTTTTAAGCGCTGCGCCTGTTCACACAGGTGCTGCCGGAACTTTAGACCTATATCGACTGCAGGGGGAATCTCGTTTGAACAAGCTACTCAAGCAAATATCCGGGCTTTTCAACATTAAAAAGCTCAGAAGCAGACTGATGCTCTTCATCTGTCTCATGCTCATTATCCCGACCGTTGTGCTTGCCGTCTTCGCCGTGAACAGCGCCAAAGCACAGCTTCAGGACAAAATGGAGGACACCACGAAGTCAAGCGTCATGCTGCTCGACAAACTGATCAACACGATGGTCGAAATGCAGCTGTCCAACGTGAAACAACTCAGCAATCAGATTACGTATGCCGACATCGAAAACCACTCGGTGGAGACCCGAATCCTGATTGACGATTTTAAAGCGCAGCATCCGGAAATTGAAATCGTCTCGATCGGCACCGACAACGGGTCCTGGATGAAATCTCCTGACCCCGGTCAGCAGCAGTTCGATCCGCGGACCCGCAACTGGTACAAGCTGGCCATGAACAACAAGGGACAGGCCGTTGTCGACGATCCGGCGATTTCGGCCACGACGAAAAACTATGCGGTCGCCATTTCCAAAACGCTACCCGACGGCAAAGGGGTTATCAACATCAGCCTGAGCATCGGGAACATCAACAACATCGTGAAGCAGGTTCACCTTGGCAACGAGGGCTACATCTACTTAGTGGACCGCAACGGCCTCTTGATGTCGCACCCGACCGAGAAGGTGGGTTCCAAGTTTGTCGGCGACCAGCTCAAAACGATGCAGGGTAAAAATGAAGGGTTGCTCGACTACACCAACCCGCTCAATGGCGTTGGCCAGCGCGGCTATTTCGTGACCAACGAGCTGACCGGCTTCAAAATCGTCGGCATCCTTCCGGAGAGTGAATATACAAAGGCGACGACGCCGATCTTCTGGACATCGGCCATCGTTCTTGTGATCGCCGTTATTGCCGCGCTGATCGTGATGTTCTTCATCATCCGCAGCATGACGCGTCCGATCGAGCAGCTGAACCGTTCGGCGAAGCGCGTAAGCGAAGGGTATCTGAACGACCGCGTCGTGACGAAGCGGCGAGACGAAATCGGAGACCTGGCGCATAACTACAACGCCATGGTCGACTCGCTGCGCCGGATGGTACTGGACATGTCGGAAACCTCCAGCCAGCTGGCGGCCTCGAGCGAAGAGCTGACCGCCAGTACGGAGCAGAATGCGCAGAGCGTCGAATTCGTCTCCAATCTGATGACGGATTCAGCCCAAGAGGCCAACAACCAGGCCATCGCCGCGCAGGAAAGCGCGCGTACGATGGAGGAAATGGCCAGTGGTATCCAGCGTATTGCCGAATCGGCCAGCACCATCGTCGATTCGTCGAGCCGTACGGAAGAAGACGTGCACGCCGGCAGCCGGAAGGTTCAGCTGGTCAGCACGCAAATGGACACGATCAAGAAGTCCACGCACGAGTCTGCTGCGCTGATCGAGAAGCTGAACGACCACAGCGCAAGCATCGCCGCGATGAGCACGGCGATCTCCGAAGTGGCTAAGCAGACCAACCTGCTCTCCCTGAACGCCGCGATCGAAGCGGCGCGGGCCGGCGAGCATGGACGCGGCTTCGCCGTCGTCGCCGAGGAAGTCCGCAAACTGGCGGATCAGTCGAACCTCACAGCGGAGGAAATCCAGCACACGATCCAGGAGATGACGATGCTGATCACTGACGCGTATAACGTGATGCGTCATAAAGTGCAGTCCGATGTGGATCAGGGGATGGAAGTTACGGCAGAGGCGCTCGAAGCTTTTGCCAATATCGAAAAATCCGCCAAGCAGATTACCGACCAGATCCAGGACATTTCCGCCGTCACCGAGCAGATGTCCGCGAGCAGCGAAGAAGTGTCCGCCTCCGTGCAGGAAGTGGCCAGCATTTCGCGCAACACGGTCGCGTCGTTCGAGCGCGTGAGCGCCGCGAACCAGGAGCAGCTGGCGTCCATGGAAGAAATCTCATCTTCGGCGAACAGCCTGTCGAAGATGGCGGTGGACATGCAGGAGAAAATCGACCGCTTCAAGCTGGAGGGCTGATTGGGGCGGGCAGCAGCCCGCTTGATTTCCCGGCCACCGGAGGTTTAAGAAATGTTAAAAAGCGTACCGTACGGTTTAAGTCCGTGCGGTACGCTTTTTGGTGTTTATTACGGGTGTGTCCCCGTCGGTATGCCTCTTAGTGCCTGCAGGTTTGATGTGTTTCCCCACTAACCTGAGCGGTTCCCTGCTTAGTTTCCAGCGGGCCCTCTCGCTTAATGCCCAAAGCGGCGGCTCAGCACATGATGCGGATTTTGCAGGAACGGGCTACGCGTATTTTTAAGCGTTTCGATGCGCTCGATCGCAAGCCGGTCCGCGGCGGCATACGTCGGGATCCCCGCTTCCCGGGAGATGTCGAAGATGCGGGAGATGCTGCTATAAATCCCGCTGATTTGCTTCCCGGCGCGGTCCTTGTTATAGCCGTTCAGCTCGTCGGCAATATTGATGACGCCGCCGGCGTTAATGACGTAATCCGGCGCGTAGACGATGCCCAGTTCGTGAATCAGGTCTCCGTGCCGGGCTTCCTTCAGCTGGTTGTTGGCCGAGCCGGCAATAACCTTTGCCTTCAGCTTCGGAATGCTCTCATCATTGATGATGGCGCCCAGCGCACAGGGGGAGAAAATATCGCAATCAACGCCGATAATATCCCCCGGCGCCACCGCGGTGGCGTTATACTTCTCCACCGCGCGGCTGACCGCCTCCTCGTTGATATCCGTCAC
This sequence comes from Paenibacillus sp. S28, assembly GCF_016624415.1. NCBI lineage: Bacteria > Bacillati > Bacillota > Bacilli > Caryophanales > Paenibacillaceae > Paenibacillus > Paenibacillus sp. S28. Next base: position 133,470 of record NZ_JACVTM010000009.1, read on the forward strand.
GATCAGCCTGGCGCCTTCCTGATGTAAATACTCGCACAGGTGGAACGCCACGCTGCCGACGCCCTGCACCGCAATCGTCCGGCCTTCCAGCGAATCGGAACCGAAAGCTTCTTTGGCGGCGGCTTTCATACCTTGATATACGCCGTACGCCGTCGCTGGCGACGGATTGCCGGACGAGCCGTAGGTCGGGGAGATCCCGGTCACAAAATCCGTCTCCTGATGAATGATATCCATGTCGGCCACCGTTGTGCCGACATCCTCTGCCGTAATATAGCGGCCGTTCAATCCTTGTATGTATCTTCCGAAAGCCCGGAACATCGCTTCGTTCTTGTCCTTTTTCGGATCGCCGATGATGACGGTCTTGCCTCCGCCCAGGTTCAGTCCTGAAATGGCGTTCTTATAGGTCATGCCCTTAGCCAGACGCAATGCGTCTTCGATTGCGGCTTCCTCGGAAGCGTAAGTCCACATCCGGGTCCCGCCCAGTGCCGGCCCGAGCGTCGTATCGTGAATCGCAATGATCGCTTTGAGTCCGGACGACTTGTCCTGACAAAAAAGCAGCTGCTCATAATCGTACTGTTCCATTGCGCTAAACAGTTCCATATCGGTGTTCCCTCCATTGTGATTCATGCCTCATGCTACTTACGCTTATAAGCGTAACAGGATCATTATAGTAATGATTTGACTTGAAAGTAAAGTTTTCACCCGTGTTATCCGACTTTCCTGGCTATACCCGACTAGGCGTGCTTGAACACAAAAAAGACGGCTGACGCCGTCTTAAAATGCCTTTGTCCCTGCTTCTCACGTTTCCGTCTGCAATCCCCAACCGGCGGGGTACGATGCGCCGAGCGATACCGGCAGACGCCCTTTGAAAGGGATAGCACCGGCGATCGCCTTGGCGGTGCTCACAAGCGCCAGCGGACGGCTCTCGTAGGCCGCAACCAGTGCAGACGCTTCCGGAAAACACATCAGGTCGTACGGATTGCGAAGCGCGGCCACCACGACCGGTTTGCCAAGCGCGAGCAAATCCTGGACCAGCTTGATCTGCGCCGGGTCAAACTGCGCATTGTACGTGCCCACGACGATCTGCCGCACCTCCCCGCCTCCGGCTTCCTCCATAAGGCGGCCTGCCTGCTCCGCCACTTCGGCCAGCGGCACCTGACGGTCGCTCACGTCGATCCCCTGTGCGGCCAGGGCGCTGCCCAGGCTTTCCGTCCTCGCGATCGCTTCGTCGGCGATCGTCAGCGCGGCAGCCGCGACCGAGATGACCAGCGTGCGCTGCCGTTCCAGCGGCAGGATGCCATCCCTTGCTTGCACCAGCGTAATGCTTGCCTCGCTGATCCGGCGGGCCAGATCCATGTGGGCTTCGTTCCCGGGGAGCTTGTCCCGCAGTCCGGGCGCTGCCTGATTGCCATTTTCGGCCAGCTCGTCCTGCAGCCCATGCGAGTCTTCGACTACTTTCCCGTCCAGCTCCAGCCGCAGCGTCCCCAGCTCCGCCGGGCTGCCGAGCAGTCCGCGCTTCGCCTTCAGCGCAAGCAGCCTCCGCACGGAGGCGTCGATCCGGCTCTCCGCGATCCGGCCGGAGCGGACCGCCTGCTCCAGTGCCTCCATCGCCTCCACCTGCAGCTGCGGGGTCTGGCTGATCAGGACGGTGTCCGCTCCCGCTTCGACCGCCATCACCGCAGCCTTGACGGTGCCGTAATGCTCGGCGATCGCTTTCATTTCCATGCAGTCGGTCATGACCACACCATCGTAGCCGAGCTCCTCGCGCAGCAGGCCGGTCAGCACGGCATGCGACAGCGTTACCGGCAGCTTGGACGGCTCTAGCGCCGGAAAATAAATATGCGCCGACATGACCGCGTCGATGCCTTCGGCGAACGCCTTTCTGAACGGAACGAGCTCCACCTCATCCATCCGCTCCCGGTCGTGTGTAATCGTCGGCAGGTCCAGATGGGAGTCCACGGCTGTATCCCCGTGACCCGGAAAATGCTTTGCCGTGGCCGCGACGCCCGCGTCCTGCAGGCCGCGGAAAGCAAGCGTCCCGTACTCCGCCACCGCTTCCGGGGACTCCCCGTAGGAACGGACGCCGATGACCGGATTCAGCGGATTGTTGTTCACATCGAGCACCGGCGCAAAGTTCAGGTTGATGCCGAGGGAACGCAGTTCCTCCCCGCTGACGCGCGCGGACTCGTACACCCAGTCCGCCGAGCCCGCGGCGGCCAGTGCCATATTTCCCGGCATCAGAGCGACGCCTTCCGTGATCCGGGCGACCATTCCGCCTTCCTGATCAATGGAAATCCACAACGGCAGCGTCCCCGACGCAGCGGCCGCCTGCTGCAGATCCCGGCTCAGCCTGCCCACCTGCTCTGTCGTCTTCACATTGCGGGCGAAATAAATGACGCCGCCGATCTGATGCGTGCTGATGAACTGCCGCAGCTCCTCGCTGATTTCCGTCCCCCAAAAGCCGCAAACGAACATCTGCCCGATTTTTTGCCGCAGACTCATGCTCTTGATCAGCTGATCGATCTTCCGTTCCTGATTCATCGTGATATCCCCCTAGCCCATATGCTGTATCAATTGCGCTGCTGATTCCGATTTGATTGCGAAATATCATCGTCGCTCTCAAATCCATTGCAGCATGATTTAAAATATCGATTCTGATATGATTCGAATCTTCAATGATCCATTTCTCTGATTTCAATTTCGATCTACCGGATCCGGTTCCCCTTGCGATTCCTTCTGCCTATTCGGTCCGCTCCTGCAGCCGCTCATGCAGAAAATCGACGATATGGACGGCCTTCATGCTGCCGCTGAGGCCTTCCTTCTCGATGCCGTGCTTCATCTGGAGCAGGCAGCCGGGATTGCTGGTCAGCAGATACTGGGCATGCGTCACTTCCACATGCTCCATCTTGTGATCCAGAATGCTACCGGCCATTTCCGGTTGCGTCACGTTGTAGACGCCGGCTGAGCCGCAGCAGCGATCGGCGTTTTTCATTTCGATAAACTCGGCGCCCTCCACTTGGCGCATTAAAACGCGGGGGGCGTCCGCCGATTTCATCACGTTGCGCAGATGGCAGGAATCCTGATAGGTGATTCTCACCTTCGGGTCCCCTTCTGGAGCAGGTCCTGCCGAAGGAACGCCGAAGTTTAAGCTTCGGCCCGCACGGACAAGCAGCTCGCTGACGTCGACGACACGCCCGGCGAACCAGGCTGCATCCTCCCGCCACTGCGGATCTTCATGCAGCAGATGGTCGTATTCGGTCAGGATCGCCCCACAGCCGCCCGCATTGGAGACGATATAGTCCACATTCGCCTCCTTGAAGGCGCGGATGTTGCTGCGGGCGAGCTCCCGCGCTCCTTCCGCCTCGCCGCTGTGCGCATGCAGGGCGCCGCAGCAGTTCTGCGCCGCCGGAATCACTACATCGAAGCCGGCTGCGGTAAGCAGATCCACGGTATGAATGTTCGTGTCCGTGAACAGCACATCCATAATGCAGCCTCTGAAGAGCGCTGCAGTTGCGATTTTCTCGCCTTTTGCCGGGTGATACGCGCCGATCTTCTCCAGCACGCCCTTGCGCGAAGCTTCGGGCAATATTTTCTCCATATCGCTGATATGCTTCGGAAACAGCTTCATGATGCCGGTGGACCGCGCTACCTTCCGCAGCCCCGACTTCTGGTACAGCTCGAGGCCTCGGCCCACGAGCTTCATCCGCTTCTGATGCGGAAAAACCGTTTTGAACGCCGCATGACGGGCAGCCTTCACCAGCGGTTTATGCTGCTTGTGATCCTCGATCGCGTCCCTTGCCTGTTCAATAAGCTGCCCGTATTTGACGCCCGCCGGACAGGCCGGCTCGCAGGCGCGGCAGCCGAGGCAGTGGTTCATCTGCTCCTCGAACGCCCCATCCGGCTCCATAATGCCGTCCGCGACGGCCTTCATCAGGGCAATCCGGCCACGCGGCGACTCGGCCTCGATGCCCGTCTCGGCAAAGGTCGGACACGCCGGAAGGCAGAAGCCGCACCGCATGCAGTTGGTCAGCTGATCCTCATCGAGGCGCAGCCGGAGCGTCTCGGCGAGCGGATTCGCCCGCTCCTTCACGTTCACCGCGTTACCCACGATCGATCACCACCCGTTTTCTCGTTTCTTTTGCGAACATTTTCCCCGGATTCAGCAGGTTATGCGGATCAAAGGACTGCTTGATCGCCTTCATGACTTCCATCCCCGCTGCCCCGACTTTCCATTCGAGGAACGGCGATTTAACCAATCCGACCCCGTGCTCGCCGGTAATCGTTCCCCCGAGCCGGATCGCTGCTTCGAAGATTTCCTCGAACGCTTCGTCCACCCGGTGAATTTCCTCCTGATTGCGCGCATCGGTTGTTGCCGTCGGATGAAGGTTGCCGTCTCCCGCATGGCCGAAGGTGCAGATCTGGACGTCATATTTCTTCGCGATGCGGTTGATCTCAAGCACCATATCCGCAATCTTGGAACGCGGCACCGTCGCGTCCTCAAGAATCGTCGTCGGCTTCAGTCTTGCCAGCGCGGTAAACGCGCTGCGCCGGGCGGTCAGCAGCCTCTCGGCCTCCTCCGCGCTCGCCGCGATACTCACCTGATCGGCTTGCTCGCTTCGGCAGATCTCCGTGATAAGCGCAATATCCCGCTCCACGGTTTCCATGTCGCCGTCCTGTTCGATCAGCAGGATCGCTTCCATGTCGAGCGGCAGCCCCAGCTTCGCATAATCGTCCACAACCCGGATCGTGGAGCGGTCGAGAATTTCCAGGGTAGCCGGAATGATCCGGTTCTCGATGATTTTGGATACCGTACGGGCCGCGCCATACAAATCCTTGTACATCGCCAGCATCGTCTTCTTGTACTTCGGCGGCGGAATCAGCTTCAGCGTCGCCTCCGTGATGATGGCCAGCGTTCCCTCCGAACCGACCAGCAGCTTCGTCAGATCGTAACCGGCCACATCCTTCATCAGCTTGCCGCCGGTTCGAATGATGTCGCCGCTCGCCAGGACGGCCTCCAGCCCGATCACATAATCCTTGGTCGTTCCGTATTTCAGCCCGCGCAGGCCGCCCGAGCATTCGGCGATATTGCCGCCGAGGGTCGAGATCGACATGCTGCTCGGATCCGGCGGGTAGAACAGGCCGAGCTCCTCCACATGCGTAATAAACTGTTTCGTATTTAGCCCGGGCTGAACGATCGCCGTTAAATTTTCCATATCGATCTCGAGGATCCGGTTCATCCGGTGCATGACCATGACGACGCCGCCTTGAACGGGCACCGTGCCGCCGCACAGGTTCGTTCCCGAACCCCGGCCGACGACAGGGATTTTATGCCGGCTCAGCACCTTCATGACTTCGGAGACCTGGCTGGTATTTTCCGGGTATACGACTGCATCCGGCAGCGACTGCAGCATCGGCGTGCCGTCATACGAATGCGTGACCAGCGACTGGGGATCATCCTTTACATAAGAGCTGCCCAAAATGGCGACAAGCTCGCGTTTTACGTCTTCCTGCAGCAAGGAAAACACTCCTTTACATTCCATAATCGATATCAGTGCGTATAAATTAGTCAGGTCATCTGATGACTTTTATTGTGATCAAGTATACACTAAAATAAATGAATCTATATAGATTGAATTCAAGAAAGTCACATTTTAGACACAATTATTCCCCGTAGATCAAGGAATGACTAGTAAAAACTTTAAACGGAGGGACGCTTGAACGATGAATTCGCAGCGGCCGTTGAAACAATATGAGTGGGTAATGAATGATTTGAAGCGGCAGATGGACGAGGGCTCACTTCAGCCGGGGGACCGCCTCTCCTCGGTCGTGGACCTGGCGCTCCAGTACAATGTGGGCAGATCGACCATCCGCGAGGCGCTCAGCGCTCTGAAAGCGATGGGGCTGCTGGATATCCGCCAGGGCGGAGGCACGTTTGTGCGTACACCGCCCGCCGATCCGCTGCCGGTACATCCCGGACAGCTCTACGCGGACCTGTGGGAGGGACGCGCGGCTTCGCTGCGCCATCTGCTTGAGGTCCGGCGCGTGCTGGAGACCGGCTGCGCCTCCGTTGCCGCATCGAATCGCAGTGAGGCGGATCTGGCGGCTTTTGAGGAAATACTGCGCGAAATGGAGAACGCCGCCGATGAGCAGGTCAGCGAGCAGGCGGACGTGAAATTCCATCAGCAAATCGCCGCGGCAACGCACAATCCGCTGCTGCTGGATTTGATGGAATCGTTATCGAACAAGCTGCATGAAAACATGAAGGATATGCGCGCCTTGTGGTTCTATGCCGAGCGCTCCTCCGCCGAGCGGCTGCTGCAGGAGCATGCGTCCATCTACGAGGCGATCCGGACTCAGGATGCCAAGGAGGCCCTGGCCCGGATGGAGGCCCATATCACCAAAGTGGAGCAGGTGCTAAGCGAAAAAGGCGCGGGCGACCAGCCGCTTTGACCTCCAGGCTTAAGCCTGAGCCGCGGATGCGAAAGCTCGATGCCGCTGCCTAAAAGGCAAGCCCGCATTTAGCGTCCGCCCTTGCCTCCTGCCCACCCGCGTTTCAATTTACCCTGCATAGGCAGCACACAATGTTAACCTCCTCGCCGCCCGCTGTACCTTTTTAAAAATACTTCCAGCTTCCTTTTATTCGTATAGACGAGAATCAGCAGATTTACGAGCCATATGCACAAATATGGTCCCGGGAAGCCCCGGGCGATCAGATAGACGGAGACGAGCATGAAGCCGGCCACCACCTGGAAGCCGCTCGCTTCCGTGGATAAGGGCCGCCGGCTCATCAGCTTGGAGCCGATCAGCAGCAGCGCCAGAATGACGGCCAGCGCCAGCGATACCTCAAACCGGGTCAAGGCGCTCCATACCCCGAAGGTGACGGCGATTGCCTTGCCTCCCTTGAATTTCAGAAACGGCGAGAAGGCATGCCCCGCAACCGGGGCCGCGGCGACAGCCACCATACCATACCCGTGCACAGTGCCGCTGCCGGCGATCCATACCAGGGGCACATATCCCTTCAAAAAGTCCAGCGCTACCCCCGCCAGACCCAGCTTATACCCCGCAGCGCTCCAGAGGTTGAACGCACCCGGGTTCCCGTCTCCCACCGCCTTCAAATCCTTGTGCGCCGCCCGGCCCAGCCAATACGAGAACATCAGCGAGCCGCACAGAAATTCCACAGCCGTCAGCAGCAGAATCATCATGGTTCCCTATGACCCCCAACATCCACGGCCCTGTCCTTCCACATGACATGCCCCAGAAACATGACCTGATAAGCGGAATACAGCATCACCACCAGGAAAAAGATCGTGGATAAAATTTGAAGAACAGGCATCACGAAGCCGAATTTGCCTACATTTTTGATCAGATAGCCGATGTGCGCCATATACAGCAAGTAGCCCGCGAACAAGGGGATTCCCCATGGCGTGTTCCATAGAAAGAACACCCCTGTGGAGCAGACCAATCCGATAAACCAGAGCGCAATCAGCACGATCGTCCATGGACTCAGCTTGGCCGTGCTCAGCACCGCCCCTTTGCCGAATCCCTGCAGCTCGCTTTTAATACCGTGCGGGTACATGCGGAACGATACCATCCCCCGGCCGATAAAATTCGTTACGTCGATCCCGGCTTCCATGTACTTGGCGCCCAGGTTTAAATCATCCAGTATTTCCGACCGGATGCTGCTGTGGCCGCCGACCTGCTCATAATCTTGCCTTGTTGTCAAAATGCAGGAGCCGTAAAGTCCTTTCCGGAGATTGCGGCGTTCAAAAGGGGAGGTAAACGCAAATACGCCCAAAATATTCGGAATGAGTGCAAGGCGTTCGTAAAATTTCTCGGTGTGGTGAAAGGGGACGACGGAAATGACGCCACCGGTACGGGAGCGAAGCTGCAGAAGCGAATCCAGCGCATGCGGTGACAAGCGGATGTCGGCATCCAGAAAAACGAACGTATCCCCGGAAGCATGAAGATAGCCGTTCCACACGGCCCATGTTTTTCCCGTCCATCCGGGAGGAAGCGGCGGATTCTGCACGATGGTCACCCCGAAGCTCGCGGCGACGTCCCGGGTCCGGTCCTGCGAGCCGTCGTCGACGACAATGATCTCATGCGGCTGTAAGCTTTGAGCCCCGAGCGATTCCAGGAGAAAAGCCAGATTCTTCTCCTCATTCCGCGCCGGAATGATCACGGAGAGCTTAGCCCCCGCCTGCCGCCCTGCGCCATCGCTGCGAGGGACCCGATTTTTGCGGAACAAAACAATCCCGGAAAGGATGCCGATAACAAATAACAGGTAAAGAAACAGGTAAAGCCCCATAGCCAACAACCCCATCTCTCTAAAGTAGCTGGAACCTTGGAAGGTTAGAGCCTTTCGTGCGTCTGCCGGATCTGTCATGAAGCGTTATCATTGAATGATGCAACCATAGTGTAGCCGAGCATTCCTCCCTTTTCAATACATTATATTCCAGCCACTTGGCCAAGGATTCGCGGATTGCGCCATCCCTTCTGAAAACTTTCTGGCCCCTTCGGGCCATGCTGCGCAGCAGAACGCCTTTTATGATAAAATAATCTTATTACTCCCAGTACAGGGCGGCGGCAAGGAGGCATAATCCATGAATATCAGCAGCCGGTTTTCCGTGGCTATTCATATCCTTTCGATTCTGGAAATCAACAAGACGGGTACCAATACGTCTGATTTTATAGCTTCAAGCGTCAACACGAACCCGGTCGTGATCCGGAGAATTACAGGCATGCTCAGCAAGGCGGGATTGGTCGAAGTGAAGCCGGGGGTTCCCGGTGCCAAGCTGGCCAAGGATCCTAGTGATATAACGCTGCTGGACATTTATAATGCGGTTAACGTCGTGGAGGAGAACGGCCTGTTCGGCGTCCATGATTCTCCCAACCCGGATTGCACGGTGGGCCGCAACATCCAGGGAGTGATCGTCCCGCTGTTCACCAGCGCCCAGAAAGCGATGGAGAACGTGCTCGCTGCCGTTAAGCTCCAGGACATCATCCAAGACATCGAAGCGCATGAAATGTAACGCACGCCCCGACTCCCGGCCCGGAAGAGGGGCGTGTTTTTTTCGTATCGAAGGTTTGCCGTCCTTTTTGATTTGACATTCGCCCAACATGTAACTACAATAGTTACAGGAAAGAACATGATAACCAGGAGGGAACTTTTTTATGAATATTGGAGTTATTGGAGCCAGCGGCAAGGCTGGACGCCTTATTGTAGAGGAAGCGTTGAACCGCGGACACCAGGTGACGGCGATCGTTCGTGATGCAGGCCGCGTTACGGGGAACGTCAGCGTTCTGGAGAAAAATGTGTTTGACCTGACGGCTGAAGATGTGAAGCCATTTGATGTTGTCGTCAACGCCTTCGGCGCCAAGCCCGGGGACGAGCATCTTCACGTCGAAGCCGGAAGATCGCTCATTTCCGCCCTGAAGGAAGCACCGTCAACTCGGCTGATCGTCGTGGGAGGCGCAGGCAGCCTGTTTGTCGACGAAGCACAGACCACCCGCGTCCTGGATACGCCGGATTTTCCGAAGGAATACTTCGCTACGGCATCCAATCAGGGCAAAAACCTCGAGGATCTTCAGCAGTCCAGCGGGATTCAGTGGACCTTTATCAGTCCGTCGGCCTTTTTTGATCCCGAAGGGGCAAGAACCGGCTCCTACCAGACCGGAAAGGACCAGCTTCTCGTCAACTCAGCCGGCAGCAGCTATATCAGCTACGCGGATTACGCGATTGCCGTCCTTGATGAAATCGAGCATCCGCAGCATCGGAACGAACGGTTCACCGTTGTGGGTGAAGCCAAATAAATAGATGTATTGACAAAAGAGACGATCCCCTTTATTGGGACCGTCTCTTTTATTTACCGGAAAAGGCAGTTTCACGCTTATTTCGATTCCATCATCGAAGGAGCGGCCTTCCAGCTTATCTCCTCCAAAAGGGCGCGAACCCGTTCCAACATCATGTCCACATGCTCGGCATGCACATCTTTGAGGAGCGACATATTTTCCGGCTCGGCAATATAGCTGAGCGTGTTCAGGAACAGCTCCGTCTCCAAATCGATTAATGCGATTTCCCGCGCCCGGCCAATTAAATCCTCGTAGGGCATGCAATCCGGAGGGACATCGAGCCTAAGATGCAGAGCGATCTCCTTCAGCTTGGTTTTCGCCGCCATATGGGCGAGAATCAGTGCCGGCTGCAGCTGTCCCTCCTCTTTGAGCAGGATCGCCAGATTCATATGACTCCTGGATAATTCACTCCAAATTCGGGTCTTGGCGGACTGGAGGGAATCCCCATCCGTGTAAAGTTCCCTTTCTTTAACCAGGCTCGAGTTTGTCGTGTATGGACTCATTCCCAATCATACCTCCCTTGGAGCAGCACTTCTGCAGGAACTGAAGCCGGTATGGCTTGCCGGCGCGAAGTAAGGGGGTGCATACTCATCTTGAGTGTCGGCATATAAACTGCCGAAAGTGCTTGCCGCCTGCGGCTTCCTGTATCGGTTATCCAGGACGGGAACGTTCCCATCTTGACCGTTGCGGGCTTTAGGCTTGGTAACTCCTTGCATTCCTTGTTGTATATTTCGGTTTTTTCTGCATCAAAATGAAGGGTTTTCCATATTAAAACGTTTTCTCCAACCATCTGTTTGTTTTTGGGATACGCCATAGCAAGGTGCGCCCCCCGCCCCTCGGTTCCTCCCTATTTTTTTCATCACGGCTCCAGGTACGGTGCTATAATGAAGAGGTTGGTTTCAAATACATCATGACAATGATCTCGAAAAAGGAAGCTGAGCTATGATTGGAGACATACTTCTGGAAGTGGTGCTGCCCGTCTTTGTGCTGATTGGAATCGGTTCATGGATGCAGCGCGTGTTCCGCCTGGATTTGTACACACTGGCCAAAATCAATTTTTACTGCATAACCCCTGCCGCCGTCTTTATGAGCATGTATCATTCGGATATGTCGGGCGAGCTGCTCGGGAATGTGACACTCTTTTACGCATTATATGTATTCATTCTTTACGTGATAGGGACCTTGGTCGCCCGCCCGCTGAAATTCACCAAAAGCATGCGCGCCGCGTTCAACAACAGCATCATGCTGGACAACTCGGGCAACTACGGGATGCCGATCAATGCCCTTGTGTTCAAGGGGGACCCCCTCGCCAGCTCCATGCAGGCGCTGATCATGTCGCTGCAGAGCCTCCTGACGTTCACTTACGGAGTCATATCGATTCAGGGCGCCAAGCTGAAAGGCAATTACCGCAGCATGATTATCGGTTTTCTGAAAATGCCAGTCCCGTATGCGCTCGTGCTCGGAATCGTGCTGCATGCCGTGCATGCCCCGCTGCCCCTGTTCGTATCGCAGCCGCTCACCTATGCCCAGCAGTCGATGGTGGCCGTCGCCCTGCTGACGCTGGGGGCCCAGATCGTCAAGTATCCGCTCAAACTGTACCGTGTGGATGTATATATCAGCTTGTTCCTCCGCCTTATCATCGGCCCGGTCATCGGCGTAACGCTCGTGTTTGCGCTCGGAATGAAGGGAATTCCGGCCCAGGCGCTGCTCATCGCATCCGGCATGCCGACCGGGGTCAACACGTCGATTTTGGCGGAAGAGTACAACAACGAGCCGGATTTTGCGGCGCAAACCGTCCTGATTTCCACGCTGTTTAACATTATTACGATTACGGGATTGATATCACTGGCGAAAATGTTCTGAAATAGAGGCGAAATGCCTCTATTTTTTTGTATATATCGGCCAAGTCTGCTCCTGCCCTAGCGGGAACCGAGGACGAATTGGCGCGGCGTAACGCCGAGCACCCGCTTGAAATGCCGGTGAAAATGGCTTTGGTCGCTGAAGTTAAGCACTGCCGCCACTTCGTGAACGGGAAGACCGGACAGCAGCAGCTGCTGTGACCTGCGGATCCGCTCCCGGATAATATACTGGTGCGGCGGCAGGCCTGTGGTCTGTTTAAACAGCCTCACCAGATGAGACGAGCTGATATGGGCGGCTGCAGCCAGGTCTTCGAGAGAGATATCCTGGTCCAGAAAAGCATCGATGTACTGCAGCGCTTGATCCAGCTGATTTTTGTCCAGCTTATGCGGGGCCGCCCGGCTCCCGGCTTTGGTGCCTGAACCGTAGCGGTCGAGCATATGGACGGTGAGCATGCGCATCAAGGAATCCGAGTAGAGCCTGCCGCCCATCCCCCCGCTCTGCTGCTCTTCGTGGAGCCAGCGGACCAGCTGGACGAGCCGTTCATCCTGCAGCCGGATCTGCGTCGCGAAATCGATCTGCCTGGCTCCTCCTGGGAGCTCCAGCTCACCGGCTACCTTTTGGACCAGGTCAGGGCTCAGGTCGAGACGGTAGAAATCCAGCTCCCTGTCCCACCGGCACAATGACATGTCGCCTGCAGAAAATACGTTGATATGTCCAGGCCAGGCCACCCCTTCCCCGCTGTATCCGTCGGACCGCTCAAACACGCGGACCGGCTCCTTGGTACGGTGAATGACCATGAGGTGCCCCGTTAATACCGGCTCAAAGGCTTCCTGCGGGGGGACTTGCTCCAAACTGGACAACGTATACTCCGGCTTCTCCACGATCCTGTTTTCACCCTTTCCCAATGCTGGCCGTATCGGCAATGCGTTCTCCTCCCTGCCGCCTGGATGCAAATGAAACGCTTTTTTTTCCATTCTAAACGCTGCTTCCTTCCCTGACAAAGGGTACTTCGGCCCAAATGAGCATTTTGTTCAAAAAAGACGATCAACCGGTTCAAGAAACCGTCCCCGGATTCCCCGTATACTTGGGTTCAAGAAGGGCACCAACCCTATAACATGAATGGAGGCGTTAAAGCATGAAATATGCAAGACTCGGAAACTCGGGACTGATCGTGTCCAAACTGGCATTCGGAGCAATGACTTTTGGCACGGGAAACCTCCCAAGCGTCTATAAGGTAGGCCCATCAGCTGCCCGGCAGCTGGTGGACGAGGCGCTGGCGGCAGGCATCAATTTCTTCGATACTGCGGATGGTTATGCCGACGGGCAAAGTGAGGAAATGCTGGGGCAGCTGCTCGGGTCCCGCCGGCAGGAAGTGGTCATTGCCACCAAAGGCGGCTTCCGTGCGGGCCCTGCGCTTGTTCAGTCGGGCTTGTCCCGCAAGCATTTGTTTGCCGCCGCAGAGGCGAGCCTGAAACGCCTCGGCACCGATTACATCGATTTGTACATCGTTCACAAGACGGATCCCTTCACGCCGCTGGAAGAAACGCTCGAAGCGCTCAACGACCTGGTCCGGCAGGGAAAAGTCCGCTATATCGGCTTCTCCAACTGGCCGGCCTGGCTGGCGGCCAAGGCGGTGCAAATCCAGCGTGAACGGGGCTGGGCCACCTTCATTAGCGGACAGATGTATTATTCCCTGGTCGGCAGGGACGTCGAGTATGATATCCTGCCGTTCATGAAGGACGCAGGCGTCGGGCTGACGGTATGGAGCCCGCTGGCCGGCGGATTTCTAAGCGGCAAGTATTCCCGCAGCAATTTACAGGATCCGGACGGACGGCTGAGCGGCTTTGACATCATTCCGTTCGACAAGGAATGGGGTTTTGCCGTGCTAGACCACGTTCACAGCATCGCCGATGCGCATGGCGTGACGGCAGCACAGGTATCGCTTGCCTGGCTGCTGTCCAAAGCCGGCGTCAGCAGCGTCCTGGTGGGCGCCAGCAAAATGAGCCAGCTGGAGGACAATTTGAAAGCCATCGACCTGGAGCTGACGGCTGAGGAGATGCTGCTGCTGGATCAAGCCACACTGCCGCGCCCGCTCTACCCGAATTGGTTTGCCGATTCGATGCTGGATGCGGAGCACATTAAAGCGCTGGGGTAACGTAGAAGTACGGCGGATAATGGAGACCCGACGTTGCGTATTTTATTTTCACTTGTTTTCCGGTTCGTTCATATTCAGTTCATAAACATCGTGTATTTTGGTTTCATTCCAAAAAAGCAATAGAGAAATGAGGGAGTTTGGAGTGAAATCAAATCGAAACACGCTGATTTTGATCGGACTGATGATCGGTCTGATTTTTGCGGAGCTGGACGAAACCGTCGTGTCCACGGCGATGCCTACCATCATCCGCGATTTGCACGGCCTGGCGCTGTACGGCTGGGTCGCCGGCATTTACATGCTGGCTGCGACCATTTTTATGCCGATCCTCGGCAAGCTGGCCGACATTTACGGCCGGAAAGTCGTTTATTTAAGCTGCATGGCGCTCTTTATCGCAGGATCGATCGTGTGCGGCCTCGCCCCATCGATGACGTTGCTGCTCATCGGCCGGGGCATTCAGGGCATTGGGGCCGGGGGGCTCATGCCGATCGCCTTAGCCATCATCGGAGATTCGTACCCGCTGGAGAAACGCGCCAAAATCCAGAGCCTGTTCGGCCCCATGATGATCATTCCCCAGCTGCTGGGTCCGACGGTGGGCGGATATTTGGTCGGTCACGTCAACTGGCACTGGGTGTTCCTGATCAACATTCCGGTTGGCCTGATCGCCGCTCTGGTGCTCGGAATCGGCATGCGGGAATCGCGCGGAGACGAGAAAAAGCCGATCGACTGGCTTGGTTCATCGGTGCTTACCTTAAGCCTGCTGTCCCTGCTTATGTCACCGGTTCTCATCGATAACCAGGGTCTGGCCTGGTCTTCGCCAACGATTATCGGGCTGCTGGTTATCGGCGCCTTGCTGCTCGGTCTGTTTATCTGGATCGAGACGAAGGTCAGGGAGCCGATTATCCCGCTGCATTTGTTCCGTAACCGCAATGTGGTCGTGCTGTCGCTGCTGGTCTTTATTCTCATGCTGGGCCTGATGGGCGGCATCGCCACCTTCCCGTACTTTGCCCAAAATGTGATGGGGCTGACACCGACGCAATCCGGGTACCTCATGCTGGCGTTTATGGCCGGCGCCATTCCGTCGAGCATCGTTAACGGATTTTTAATCACCCGGGTTCCATACCGCAATCTGTTTATTATTTGCTTTATCCTGCCGGTCATCGGCATCTATCTTCTGACGCAGCTCGGCATTCACACGTCCGTGGTGTATATCGTCGCTTCCTTCTTTATTCTGGGCCTCGGCCTCGGCGCCCTGTTCGGCGGCGACAATCTGATCGTGCAGGAATCGGTGTCCAAGGAGAACAGCGGCATTGCTCTCGGCACCGTGCAGCTGATCCAATCGCTCGGCACGACGATCGGCCTCAGCGTCTTCGGAAGCCTGCTTGCCAAGCATATCAAGGATGGCGTCTCCTCCATTGCCGGACAGCTTCCTGAAGGAAGCGCAGAGCACCTGGCTACGGGAGGCATCCCGGCAAATCTGGCACCGGACCTGCTGCTGAAGGTGCAGACCGTCTTTGTGGACGCGTTCCAAAACTTGTTCGGCATCGCGTTCGTGTTTATCCTGGTCTCCTTTATTATCACCTGGTTTTTGAAAAAGGGAGTGCTCACCAGCAAAGAAGCCGCGGCCGAGTCGGGACACAGCTGAGCCGGCTGCCCGTAGTTTAAAGCTTAAAATATGGCTAAACGCTTCTCTAGTCATGCACTGCAACCCAAAATAAATAGCGACAGTCTTGGGACAAAAAAAACCCCGGACTGTCGCTATTTCATTTCCAGCTATCCGCTGTTTCTATTTCCCCGTTTTGGCAAATCGCTCGATTCTTTCGCCGATCTGATCACGTACACGTTGAAATACGGCCCACTTCTCTTCATCTGTTCCCTGGGCTTTCGCCGGATCGTCAAATCCCCAATGCTCACGTCTGACTTGCGGCGGTGTGACGGGGCATTTGTCCGCCGCATCGCCGCAGAGGGTCACTACGAAATCGGCCTCGTTAAGGAGTTTGGGATCAATCATATCGGAGGTTTGACCGGAAATATCAATCCCTGCTTCTTCCATGGCTTTGACGGCATTGGGATTGAGCCCATGAGCTTCAATGCCCGCACTGTACACATTCCAGTCGTCACCGAGGTATTTTTTCGCCCAGCCTTCAGCCATTTGACTCCGGCAGGAATTGCCTGTGCACAAAAAGTAAATTGTTTTCTTGTTCATATGAGCGTGTCTCCTTGATATGAAAATTATAAAATCGCCAACCACAAATACAGGCCCAGCAGCGTAACCAAAAGGGTAGGAATCGTCAGGATGACGCCGGTTCTAAAATACGTCCCCCATGAGATTTTGACCCCTTTGGCGGACAGCACATGAAGCCACAGGAGCGTCGCCAGTGATCCAATGGGGGTCATCTTTGGTCCTAAGTCGGAACCGATGACATTGGCATACGCCAGAGCCTCCTTGATAGCATCGGTTGTGTGGGTGGATTGTATGGCCAGGGCATCAATCATGACGGTAGGCAAATTGTTCATTACAGATGACAGCACGGCAGATATAAAGCCCATTGAGATCGTCGCCGCAAACAATCCCTGATCAGCTGCCGACTGAATGACTTGAGCTAATAAGTCCGTCAGCCCGGCATTCCGCAATCCATACACCACCACATACATGCCAATGGAGAAAAAGACGATGGCCCACGGGGCTCCCTTAACCACATCCTTGACCGGAACGATTGGACTTTTTCTTGCCATAAGCAAAAAGAAGATCGCGATTACACCAGCGACGATGGATACTGGTATATTTAAAAATTCGCTCGCAAAGTATCCGGCCAGCAGAAAGGCAAGTACAACCCAGGATAACCTGAACATTGCAGGATCCTTGATCGCATCCTCCGGGTTCCTTAGATCGGCGGCATCAAACCTCGCGGGGATGCTCTTTCGGAAGAACAGGTAGAGAACGATGATGCTGGCTCCTAGAGCAAATAAATCCGGGATGATCATATGGCCGGCGTATTCCATGAAGGAAATACCGAAGAAGTCAGCAGACACGATATTTACGAGGTTGCTGACAACCAACGGCAGTGAGGTCGTATCTGCAATAAACCCGCTGGCGATAATGAACGGGAACACCTTCTTTTCATCGAATCTGAGCGCCCGCATCATCGCGAGAACGATCGGCGTTAGGATCAGTGCAGCACCGTCATTTGCAAAAAAAGCAGCCACAACGGCACCGAGGAACGAGACATAAATAAACATCCGAAGACCGCTGCCGCGGGCGGCCCTTGCCATATGCAGCGCAGCCCACTCGAAAAATCCGATGCTGTCCAGAATCAGAGAAATAAGGATGATGGCTACAAAAGCGAGCGTAGCATTCCATACGATTTGCGTGACATCCCAAACGTCTTGGAATCGAACCACTCCAACGAGCAGAGCAAGAACAGCGCCTCCGCAAGCTGACCACCCGATAGACAGGTTTTTGGGCTGCCAGATGACGAGTATTAATGTGATCAAAAATATGACGCAAGCCAATACAACGGTTACCATTTCAACCTCCGTGCGAACTGTCGCTGATCTTGTTTGTAAACATTCGCAAATCATTATATAACTATGTGCTTATATGATCAACAAATAAACTTATTTGCACACGGAAGTTATATGTTGTTTGTTAAGTGCGGCTAATATAGCTTGGGAATTGGGCGTGAGGTCCAATACAGCTTGAATATATGGTTTATCCTCTACCTTTAAGGAGTAATACACCCATTGTCCGCGCTTACTTTCCTTCACCAGCCCCTGAGATTTTAGCTTTCTTAAATGCTGGCTCACAGCAGGCTGGGAGACCTCCAGGATCTCAACAAGCTCACAAACACAAAATGCCCGGTCCTTAAGCAAAGATAATATGGTAAGGCGGGTGTAATCGCTAAGCAGCTTTAGCTTGTCTGCCATCTCGCGAATTTGTTCCATAAGGCCCCTCCTCCTTTCGTGATATATAAGCGAATGTTTATATGATATGATGATGAGAAATTAAAATCAAATCCAATGAAATTCAACTTTTCCCCAAAAAACATTTGCATTTTGCAAATAAGTACTATATAAATAAATTACGAGGTGAAAAAACGCAATGGAAAGCACTCGCGAACTATTCCAGATCATGACCCGCCGCTTTGGCTTACTCAATAAAAACTGCTGTACCGTGGGCGGGCATGATATCACACCGGTTCAAAGCCACATTTTATTTGAGGTTGACCGCAGGCACCATCCATCGATCCAGCAGATCGCAGAAGCATTAGGCACCGATATCACAACATTCAGCCGACAAATACAATCCCTCATCAAAATGAACCTGATCAAAAAGACGCCAGATCCTACAGATCGCCGGGTTTCGACGCTCGCTCTAACGGTTGAAGGGAAATACGTCGCCGCCACCATCGACCATCAAATGAACGCTTATCTGGATGATGTATTTTCTTTTATGACCGAGTTTGAGAAAGAAACCGTTCTCCGGTCCATAAAATTGATGAATGAAGCGATGGCCAAATCCGATTATTGCTGCAAACCGATGTTAGGGTAAATTTTTTTAACCTCAAATACTTGCAACTTGCAATTATTTCAATCGTATACAACGCCTTGATCTGATGTCAAATGGCTTTGCTGCTCCCGCAGCGGGTCATTCAACATACACAACCATTTAAGGAGGTCCTTCGATGTACGATCACTTTTACACCGCCGAGTACCTGATGA
Organism: Paenibacillus sp. S28; assembly: GCF_016624415.1. Taxonomy (NCBI): domain Bacteria; kingdom Bacillati; phylum Bacillota; class Bacilli; order Caryophanales; family Paenibacillaceae; genus Paenibacillus; species Paenibacillus sp. S28. The sequence goes on from NZ_JACVTM010000009.1 coordinate 152,056, forward strand.
AAATGAACGAACAACAAGTGCAAAAAACGGCTCGGCAAGCTTGGAAATGGTCCACAGAAAAACCAAAAATGGGTCGGTATAAGTTCCTGGATTCTGTCCGTAAAGCGAAGTCAGTTCCTTGCTGCTCTCCACCCATTCAGGCTTGCTGCTAAAGTGCTGCTGACCATTGATCGATTCCAAACCCATTCTAAGGAGTGTTATCCATGTCAAAGTTAACGAATGATGAAATCCGCCAAAACGTGCGTAGCCGATATAAGCAGATTGTCGTTGCCGAGATGAATGCTGGATCTTGCTGCCAACCGGACAACAGTCAAGCCAGCTGCTGCAGCACGCCTTCCGATTTTAATTCGATCTCGAGCCGATTAGGTTACTCCGACGACGAATTAAACGCGGCACCTGAAGGCGCAAACCTTGGTTTGGGATGCGGTAACCCGCAGGCGATTGCTTCTTTAAAGGCTGGTGAAGTCGTACTGGATTTAGGAAGTGGCGGCGGATTTGACTGTTTTCTGGCATCGCGCCAGGTAGGAGATACGGGTAAAGTCATCGGCGTCGACATGACCCCCGAAATGGTCAGCCGTGCACGCAGCAATGCAGTGAAAGGCAATTTCAAGAACACCGATTTCCGTCTGGGAGAAATTGAGCATCTTCCCGTAGCCGATCACACGGTTGATGCTATTATTTCGAACTGCGTGGTCAATTTATCTCCAGATAAACAGCAGGTGTTTCACGATTCTTTTCGGGTGCTAAAAAGCGGAGGCCGGCTGGCCATTTCGGATATCGTTACTACAGCAGATTTACCTCCTGAGATCAAAAACGACCTGGATGAGTTGTATTCAGGCTGCATTTCAGGGGCTTCTTCCGTCAGTGAAATTGAAGCGATGCTTAGACAAAGCGGGTTTACAAACATTAGCGTTGAACCTAAGGATGAGTCCAAAGCTTTTATTAAGGATTGGGTCCAAGGATCGAATATTGAGGATTACATTGTTTCGGCTGTCATCCAAGCCACCAAGCCTTAAGCTTGTGGAATGCCGTCCTGTTTACCCATGTCCACCCATATTATGGCTCTTGTTCCAGCCGAGATGTGTTATATTAGTACCATCTCGGTTAAATACATAATTATGGAATTTTTAGGGGTGAACAGCTATTGGATTTGGAAAGAAGGATTGAGCAGCTCGAAGCGAAAATGAAAGCGATGGAGCTGGAGCTGAACGAACTTAGACGGGAGAGGCCGGGTGTGGGCGATCCTCGGCAGCAGCCGGTGAACCCGGGAGCCAATGCCCAGCGGCCGGTGCAGCCGCAGGTTCCGCCTCAGGCTCCCTACGCGGCGCCGCAGTCACCGGGCGCTGTATACCCGAACCCGCCTGGGGTACATCCTTACCAGGGGCATCCAGGCCAGCAGCCGATGCCTGGGCGGCCGGGAGTGCCGGGGTACCCTGGAGGTCCCGATATGGGGCCGTATCCGGGCCAGCCGGGAACCGCAGGTTACCCGGCGCAGGCGGGCCCGCACCAAGGCCAGCCGGGCCAAGGGCCGTATTATGGCCAGCCCCGTCCCGCCGGGCCGCAGGCCCAGCGGCCGCCCAAGCCGCCTAAGCCGCCCGTGGACTGGGAGCATGCCATCGCCCGGGTGTGGCTGCCGCGCGTGTTTATCGTCGTACTGCTGCTCGGCGTCCTGTGGGGCTTTATCGCCGCCGTGTCGGCGGGGTATCTGACGCAGCCGGTACGCTGCCTCCTCGGCCTGGTTGCCGCCGGCGCCATGTACTTCTTCGGGGAGCGGCAGGTCCGGGCGCAGAGGGAAGGATTGGCGCAGGTGCTGCTCGGCGGCTCCGTCGCCGTGCTCATGCTGACCTTTTTTGCGGCGCATCATCTATATGAATTGATTCCGTCCTGGTTAGCTTTCCTATTATATATCTTGTCCATCGCCCTGGGGGTGTGGACCGCCGTAAGGCGCCGCTCCCAGACGCTCGTGATTATCATGACCGTCGGCGGTTATCTCATTCCGTTCCTGGTGAAATCCACGGAACCAAACGCCTGGATCGCCGCAGGTTTCGAGCTCGTCTTTTCCCTGGCGATGATGGCGCTGTCGATCCGCTATGCTTACCGCGCCGCTTATTTTGTGTCCATCGGCGTGCTGCATCTGCCGCTGATGATTCTATACATGGCGGGTGATTTCGAAGGCAGCCGGCATGTCTTCCTTGGCGCGGTATTCCTGCAGCACGCCCTGCTGCTCGTCCTCTCGCTGGTCCGTCCGTACCGCCACCGCGTCGACGAAACGGTGTCGCTCATGACCGGCTTCGGGCTGGTCGTACTGTGGATTTACGCTTTGTACAATCAGGTGGGCGGCCCCGGTCCCGAATCGATGATGATGATCATCTGGGCGGTTATTTACAGCCTGATCGCCCTCTGGCGGGTAATGAGCGGCCGCGTTCCCCACGAATACATGGCGATCGCGACCTGCGCATGGCTCATTTGGCTGGTTGAAATCGTCAGCCGGGAGGCACTGCCGCTGTCTGTCCTGATCGAGGCGTCCCTGGGGCTCGGCCTCGGCATCCTGCTGAGAAGCCGGATGCAGCAGATCACGTCCGCCATCCTGTATTTGTTCGGGGGACTGAGCATTCTGCAGCTGATCATTCACGAGATCCTTTCGATCGAAACGCTGTCCTGGATCGTGCTCCTGGCCAGCCTGGCAGGCTTGTCGGCGGTCCTCCGCCGACATATGGCCGAAGAATGGCAGCGGAAAGTACCAGATATCCTGATGTGGTCCGCCGCGCTGCTGTCCATCGTCTTCCTGACGGAAGTGACCTCGGTCCTGACGCGGAATCTGTCGTTCGACCTGCAGCATTTGATCCTGTCGGCCGAATACGCGCTCTATGCGATCATTGTCATTATTTACGGCGTCATGGTGCGTAAATCGATGGTCCGCCTGGCCGGACTGATCGTCCTGCTGATCACGCTGCTCAAGGTCATCTTCTTCGACCTGCCGGGCGTGTCGCTGGCCGTGCGGGCGATCCTGTTCATCGGACTGGGCGTCGCCGGGATCGCCGTTTCCCGAATTTTGTACAAACGCAAAGGGGCCGATACCGAAGCCCCGCCGGGAACTCCGCCGCTCCCGCCGGAATAAATACGACCATGACTGCGTCGCGCGCACGTTATTCGGCCCCATTCAAGGCGCGATACACGGCAGCCATGCTTATCGATTTCCAAAATAAAGGGTGCCTGCACATCCCCGATGGATGCAGGCACCCTTTTTTTCATTAAACAGCCAACCACCCACTAGCCGCCCAGCAGAACGGATCTCAGCTCCTCGTAGCCCCCCAGAATATGATGGGGCTGATGTCCGGTCGCAAACGGCTCGACGACATTCCGATGGTTAAACCAGACAGATGTCCACCCCACCTCCAGCGCGCCGATGACGTCGTTGTTCCAGGAGTCGCCGATGTACCAGCTTGCCCCAGGCTCCGTTCCCGTCGCCTCGTTCACATGCCGGAACAGCCGGGGATCCGGCTTGTCCATGCCCACCGCTCCGGACACGAATACCCGGTCCAAGCCCACAAGCTTGTCCAGCCCAAGCGCACGGACTTTGTTCATTTGATGTTCCATCGGGCCATTGGTGATCACGCCGACCACATCGCCTCGCTCCTGCAGCTCCCGGATCAGCTCCTGCGCCCCCGGAAACAGACGAATGTCGAACTGCCCCTCCAAATAGGCCGCCTGAATCGCAGCCGCCTGCTCCCGGTCCACGTCGATGCCGAACTCCGCAAGGGCCAGCTGAATCCGCTGCTCGCGCATGTCCTCCAGATCCCCCGCATTCGCCGGATCATTCACATGTCCATGCCGGGCCGACAGCAAGTCGCTATAATGCCGGAACCGGTGGTATACTTGTTCATAAGGAAAGCCGTCCGGCGGCGATATCAAGCGATCGAGCGCCTGCCGCAGCGGTTCCAGATGGTCATACAGCGTATCGTCCACGTCAAAAAATACCGCTCTTTGTTCACCCATTTTCTTGTTTTCCCCCCATCTGCCTGTCCGCGATCACATGCCGGCTGCTGCCCGCATTAGCCCTCATATTGTACCATACAGCGGGCTTTTGGGACGCCTCAGCCGCTGTTTCAGCAGGAAAAAATCCGTTAACGGCTTATGATAAGCCCTTTCAATTGTGACGAAACTGGCAACATTGACAAAGCCTTGTGCAATTTTGAACAAAAATGAAAATCCCCGATTTTCAGCGATTACAGTGATTTTTCGCACAATTTGAGGTTTTTTTAAAAATCATGTGAAGATGTTCACAGAATATATGTAAATGATTTACATTTATTACTTTTGTTGCATTTGTTTTCATTCCCCCGGATTACTAAGCTATGGCTATAAGGTTCATTATTTTTAGACCAATTCAGCTACATGTAACGCTAGAAAGGAGCTCACTGTGAAGAAAAAAAGATGGTTATTTTTTGGTTTATTTGTATCCATCATGTTGCTGCTTAGCGGATGCGACTCGTCGTCACTCATCGTGCTAGATCCGAAAGGTCCGCAGGCAAAAACGCAATCCAGCACGATTATTTTCTCCATCCTGATGATGGCTTTCGTCCTGATTGTTGTTTACATCTTGTACATCATCATGCTGACCAAATACCGGGCAAGCAAAACCAGTGACGATTATATCCCGCCTCATATAGAAGGTAACAAATGGCTCGAGTTCACCTGGATTGCGATTCCGGTTATCATTGTGGCCATTCTATCGGTTGTCACGGTCAAAACGACCAGTGCGGTGGAAAGTGTTCCTGCCGGTTACGAGGATCAGAAGCCGCTGGTTATCTATGCCGCATCGTCCAACTGGAAATGGCACTTCAGTTATCCTGAAGAAGGCGTTGAAACGGTGAACTATGTGAATATTCCTACAAACCGGCCGATCGAGTTCCGCCTGTATTCTTACGGACCGATTACGAGCTTCTGGGTGCCGCAGCTTGGCGGACAGAAGTACGCCATGAGCGACATGGTCAACACGCTTCACCTGCTGGCTGACACACCGGGTTCCTTCATGGGACGTAACTCCAACTTCTCCGGTAAAGGCTATGCGCAGATGGAGTTTGAGGTACAGTCCATGAGCGCCGGAGACTTTAGCAAATGGGTCGACGATGTGAAGAAAACCGCGCCTCAATTGACTGAGGACAAATTTAACGCGCTGTTGAAAACCTCCTACGTTGGACGGGAATCCTTCTCTTCCACGCACCTCGGGTTCAACCCGCCGCCTGAAATGGATATGTCCGAAGGACATCACGGCAGCGGCAGCAGTGACAAAGATTCCGGCTCGGAAACGATGGATCATTCGGATATGAGCAATATGGAAGATATGGGGTCCATGGAACATGGAAACTAACATCAACTGGAAAGGAGACCTATCTGCATGAAATGGGACGAATTTTTTGTAACCGGTGAGCCGATGATCTATGCTGCCATGGTCAGTATCGTCGTCGTTTCCCTCGCCATTCTGATCGGCCTGACTTATTTTAAAAAGTGGGGTTATCTGTGGCGCGAATGGCTCACAACGGTTGACCATAAGCGGATCGGGGTCATGTACATCCTGGCCGCTCTCATCATGCTGTTCCGCGGCGGCATCGACGCCCTGCTGATGCGTACGCAGCTCGCGGCTCCGGAAATGAAGTTTCTGGATGCGCAGCACTATAACGAAATCTTTACAACGCACGGCGTTATCATGATCCTGTTCATGGCGATGCCGTTCGTTATCGGACTTATGAACGTTGTCGTTCCGCTGCAAATCGGGGCGCGCGACGTAGCTTTCCCAAGACTGAACGCCGTCAGCTTCTGGATGTTCTTCTTCGGAGCGATGCTGTTCAACATTTCCTTCGTCATCGGGGGATCGCCGGATGCCGGCTGGACCGCATACTTCCCGCTGGCGAGCCTGGAGTTCAGCCCGACCGTAGGTAACAACTTCTACTCTCTGGCTCTTCAGATTTCCGGTATCGGTACGCTGATGACCGGTGTCAACTTTATCGTAACGATTCTGAAAATGCGTGCGCCAGGCATGAAACTGATGCGCATGCCGATGTTTACCTGGTCCGTCCTGATTACGAACGTTATCATTCTGTTCGCATTCCCGGTTCTGACCGTTGCCCTTGCCCTGATGATGTTCGACCGCATCTTCGGCAGCCAGTTCTTTACGATGGCGAACGGCGGTATGGATATGCTCTGGGCCAACCTGTTCTGGGTATGGGGACACCCTGAAGTATATATCGTTATTTTGCCGGCCTTCGGTATATTCAGTGATATTATTTCCACGTTCTCGAAAAAGAATTTGTACGGTTATAAATCGATGGTTGCCAGTATGGTGGTCATCTCGCTCCTGTCCTTTATCGTATGGGCTCACCACTTCTATACGATGGGCGCGGGCGTTATGGTCAACGGCTTCTTCTCCATCACGACGATGGCGATTGCCGTACCGACCGGCGTAAAAATATTCAACTGGCTCTTTACCTTGCAGAAAGGTAAAATCTCGTTCACGACACCGATGCTGTACGCGATGGCCTTTATTCCGATCTTTACGATCGGCGGCGTAACCGGCGTCATGCTGGCGATGGCCAGCGCGGACTACCAGTACCATAACACGATGTTCCTGGTTGCCCACTTCCACTATGTATTGATTCCGGGTACCGTCTTCGGGGTTCTGGCAGGCATGTACTTCTGGTTCCCGAAAATTTTCGGTTTCCGTCTGAACGAGAAGCTCGGCAAGACGGCCTTCTGGCTCATCGTCGTCGGCTTCAACACAGCCTTCCTGCCACTGTTCTTCCTTGGACTGAGCGGCATGACGCGCCGGATGTACACGTATTCGGCCGACACCGGCTTTGGCCCGCTGAATATGGTGGCTACGATCGGTGCCTTTATCCTGGCCATCGGCTTTGTCGTTCTGTGCTATAACTTCTACTGGAGCTTCCGTTACAGCCCTCGCGACGAAAACGGAGATCCATGGGATGCTCGTACGCTGGAATGGAGTACGCCAAGCCCTGTGCCGGTGTATAACTTCGCCAAGGTACCTAACGTCAAATCCATGGATGCGCTGTGGGAAGCAAAAGTCAACGGGGTACCTCTCTACGAAGAAGGCCCTTACGAACCGATTCATATGCCTAACAACAGTGGTCAACCGTTCATTCTCGGCGTCATTATGTTTTTCCTAGGCTTTTTCCTGGTATTCAGCTGGTTCATTCCTGCAATCATTGCGGGTATCGCTGTCGTAGTCATGCTGGCTCTGCGTTCCTTCGAACGCGATCATGGCTATCACATTTCACCTGAGGAAATTGCCGCCACTGAACAGAAATTGCGGGGTGATTCCGTATGAAAATAAATGATTCACTGCCACTTGAGTATAGAACGGAAGAGAACAGCAACAAGATCTTCGGGTTCTGGCTCTTCCTCGGGGCAGAGATCGCCCTCTTCTCCACGCTGTTCGCCGTCTATCTCACGCTGTGGAACCGGACGGGGAGCGGCCCGACGGGGAAAGAGCTGTTCGAACTGAACGGCGTCATCTGGGAGACGTTCCTGCTCCTGACCAGTAGTTTTACCTGCGGCCTTGGCATTCACGCCATGCGCCTCAATCTGAAGAAGCCGATGATCGTCTTCTTCGTCATCACGCTGCTCATGGGTCTCGGCTTCCTGGGCATTGAGATCACCGAGTTCGTCAACTACGTTCACGAAGGCGCTACGCTGCAAACGAGCGCGTTCCTGTCCAGCTTGTTCGTCCTGCTCGGTACCCACGGTCTTCACGTGACGATGGGTATTCTCTGGGGCGCCGGCATTCTGATTCAGGTCGGCCGTCAAGGCTTTACGGATGAGACGGCGAACAAATCGTTTATCTTCTCGCTGTACTGGCACTTCCTGGACGTTGTCTGGATCTTCATCTTCAGCTTTGTCTACATGAAAGGACTGATGTAATATGGCACGTTTATTTCCAATACGGCACGTGATCGGATACATCTTCTCGCTGATCCTTTCAGTGGTTGGACTGGGCGTTGTATTCTGGGATTTCAACCCGACCGCCGGACTCTGGATCCTGATCGTGTGTGCGCTCATCCAGGCGTCGCTGCAGCTCGTGCTGTTCATGCACATCGGCGAGACCGACAACAAAAAGACGCTGTACTTCAACATTGCGTATGCGTTGTTCGTCGGACTGGTTACGATCTTCGGCACGCTCTTCACGATGCTGTGGGGATGGTAAGAAGCTGAGCTTGAGCTCAGATATATCAAAGGCTTTTCTGATCCTAAGGGTCAGGAAAGCCTTTTTTTGTAGGATTATTTTTCTGGTAAAAAGGAATGTTTTTATGCAAAATCGAATCTAACCATTGGCTCGTCAAATGTTGCACTACGAAAACGTTCCAATGGAGGCGAACAAAGTATTGGCCCAAAAACAGAGGATCACCTATTTGGATCTCTTGCGCGGCATTGCCATTTTGGCTGTAGTCACCATCCATGTGACATCCTATCCGGTAGCCTTTCTGTCCATGGATTCCACCGTGTACCCGCTCTATTTTATCCTGAATGCGGCTTCTCAATTTGCCGTACCGGCGTTTCTGTTTTTGAGCTCGCTCGTCCTGTTCTACCGCTATGACGGCGGCGTTCAGGGCAACTGGCTTCTTTTTTATTGGAAACGTTTAAAGCGGATTCTGCTGCCTTACTTGTTCTGGTCCGTGTATTACTCCACTTATCTGTCGTATATCCAGCATATTTCATTCTCAGACGGTCTCCGCAAGTTTCTTAAAGGCTTGCCGCTTGGCGGCAGCTATGACCATTTGTATTTCATGATCATCATCGCCCAGTTTTATGTGCTGTTTCCTCTCCTATCACTGTTGTTTCAAAAGATAGGGCAGGCCCGGCGGCATCCCATACTCGTGGGGGCCCTGCTGCAAATCGCCTTCTATCTGCTGAATTATTATGTACTCCATATGCATAAAACCGGGACCTTCGTGATGACCTACGTCGTTTATTTCTTTTTGGGTGCTTACATGGCCGAACGGTTAAAGGGGGTGTCTTCTGATGAAACGCCGAAATGGAACTACCGGTGGACGGCGCTGTTTCTGGGATCCGCAATGCTCTTTATCGTGCAAAAATGGCTGCAGCTGGCTAGCCCCCATTGGATTCGCCAGCCTTTTCTATCCAACATCAACTTTATAACGGATTACGCCTACTGCAGCATGGCGTGTGTATTTTTGGTGCTGTTCGTTCGAGTCCTGGAAGGGAAACCTCGACTTCAAAAAGTACTGTTTTCCCTCGGATCCTGCGCCTTCGGCATTTACTTTATTCATCCCTACTTTTTGATCTTGTGGCGGCATTTTGTCATGACGAGCGGCCCGATCGCCTATCACCTGCTCACCTGGGCAGGCGGAGCTGCTGCGCTGGCCGCCTCCTGGCTGATCACTTGGCTCCTCATGCTTACGCCGCTCGGCGTCTATCTTGTCGGGGAATCCAAATGGAAGACCCGGAACAAACGCGGCGCGTCTCAGAGCGGAACGATGTGAGCTTGGGAATTAAGCTGCACAGCCAGTTTGCCCAGAAAGAGCAGGAAGGCCGTGAAGATCAGTATCGATAAGATCAAGACCAATGTCGAACTCAAGTTCACTAAAGAACTGCAACATCTGTAAGCCCGCTGCGCAAACGGCTCATTCCTCCGATCGCTGTTGCCAGCCCATGTTTTGAATTAACCACTCTGAGGTTAACATGGGCTGACAAAGGCGACCACTCCGTTTCTCCGGAATCGATCCGTCCGCTCCGCTGGATTCACGGATGAAAAAAGCAGCCTGCCGTTTATGCGGCAGGCTGCTTGCTTATCTACTTTTGAAAAATACGATTCGCTTCATTCTACAACTGCTTTTGGGCTGCTCGTTTCTTCTTGAACCCGAACAGAGCTGCGCCAGCCGCAATCATGATGCCTGCCCATAGTTTGATCTTAATCGGTGGTCACCCGCTTTTCTTCCCGGATTTCTCTTCCCAGACCATCCCTGCAAATAAGACGCGTTTCGGTTCCGGTGTAAGCGTGCAGCTCTCCCAGTGGTCCATTTTCACAAGCCCCCGCCGAACGAGCGCAAAAACGGTATTGGTCGTACAATACCACTCCGGCTTCGATAGGTTCCGGGAGTCGTCCGGCTCCCTCTCATAAGTCCAATACCCGCCATGCTTCCAGCGTTGCAGCCGCCCGCCATGTTGTTGCGCCATACTTAGCGCTTCCATTTGTTTGTCGGATAGTTTCATATGATCACCACATAACCTTTTATTTGTCTTCTCGCCGCAGAGACGGCGGATCAGGCATTAATATACTGATACCCAACATACCCCCATTAAACCATAACGGACTGGATAAATTCTGAATATGGATAAAAAACGGACCTTTAACACATTTAGGCTTTTCTAAAAAACAAACGGATGCTTATTCCAGCACCCGCTTTCTTCTTCATTCCCATGCTATATTCAGATAAAGTTCATTTCTACTTTGTATAATACAAGCATATACTTCATATCGTGGAACCCGAGATTTGGGACCGATATGTCAGAGATAAAGATATTTGAGGAGGATCCATGGAAGTTACGCGCATTCTCAAGGAAACGTTGCTCAAATATAGTACAATGTCCGACGCAGAAATCAAGGAGATTCTCATAAAAGAACAAGTATTATACAAGACCGTAGACATAGCTTCCAAAAAACAAGAGCCCGCAAAGCATTTCCCTTAACAGCGGAAATTCACGTTTAAACTCTCTTCATTGGACGTCTGCTTCTTCCTTCTCATGCACGCGTTCCTTCTCCCACTCCTCGAACCAGGCTGAGATCTCTTTACTGGGAGCCATATCGTAGTCTTCCAAGAAAACCGATGTCATCTGCTGGTACAGCCGGCGGACTCCGACCCGTTGATTGAGGAAGGCATACAGCTTCATTAATCCTTCGTACCCCTCTTCCCTGTAAGGCATTTTTCGGATCATTTCCTGATACAATCCGATAGCTTCCGCATGCTGTTCGAGACCAGCACAGCATTCGGCGATTCTCTTCGCATGTTCAAACCAGAGCAGCCGGGTCCGCTCCTGTTCGGGCTCTGCCCACCCGTACCCGTGTTCATCCAGAAAATCCCCAGGGTACTTATCCATGATGGCGATATGCTCCGGAAGGTTTTCAGGCGCCACTGGCGGGGCACTGCGCAGATCTTTTTCCCATTCCTCGATATCCAGTGTCACATTTCCGAATTCAAGCCGGTACCCTTCATCCTGAAACTTGATATGTAGATCCATGCCGCTCGTTTTAATCGTTTTCCTAATTTGATAGATGGCCGTGTGGAGTTGGGTTGTCGCTCTCTTCAGGTTAAAATCCGGCCATAACAGGTCGATCAGGGTTTGCTTGCTTACGGTTTTATTCCGGTAATAGATCAGGTACGCAAACAACTCCGGTGCTTTGAGGGTTCTCCAGGAAAAAGAATGGAGCTTACCGTCCGCGGATCGAAAGTGCAGGTTTTTCAGGCAGCAAAGCATCATATGGTTTGCGGATCGGCCCTCTTCCGTAGGGGCACCCGCCGGCGGTGAGGAAGCCACCCGTTTCATCGTGACAGCCAGTCTATCGGGATGAATCGGTTTGAGTAAATAGTCCAGTGCGTTAATCTCAAAAGCTTTTATAGCAAACTCCTGATAGGCCGTTACAAACACAACCTCCAGACCGGGATACATGGCGAGCAAGCGATCAGCCAGCTCAAACCCCGTCATTTCCGGCATGTCGATATCCAGGAAGGCAAGGTCTGGGGAGTCCTCCGCCGCTGCATCCAGCGCTTGAAGAGGGCTTTGGAAGGCTCGGACAGTCAGCGGCTCCAGATTTACGCCTTCCAGCGACTGCAGGAGCCGTTCCATTTTCTTCAGAGCGAGATATTCGTCATCAACAAGAATAATCTTCAAGGTCTATGCGTTCTCCTTTCAGGCCATTTCGAACATGTCGTCTTCTAATGATGCGATTATGTGCTGGAGTCAGATCATGTACGACAATACCGCAAGCAGCCCCGCAAAAAAGCTTCATCACAGAGCTGCTCCACGATTACCCAATTCGAGAGTATCATTAATTCGGCATCGATTCAATTCGTTTAGTAAATTAGTGAATTTAAGTACGGAGGACAAACGACCTTTAACTGTAAAACGCGATATTGATCAATTTTATAATTAAAGCAATGACGACAAGAAATGACGAGGTATACGCGAGTTGGTTCAGTTTTTGATCTTCTGCGGACTGCCGGCGCCTCTTTTTCGGACGAAGCTTTCTTTTGGCGTCATTCCTTTTGGTGAGTCTCCTTGTGGTGAGGTTCCTTTTGGACATATTGGAAATCCTCCATTATCTGAGGTGTCACGCTGTAAAGGCAGTGCCGGCTGTCTTCACGCTCAGCACCTTATTCTACTTATATGTAGATGAAAGGACAATGGGAACTATCTGTGTCATCTCTTGTTCACTTGTCTCGTTACCCGCAGGTTTTGAACGCAAAAAAGCAGGGCTTCTACTGAGCTTCGCCTGCTTCGATGGGGCGGTGCAAGTCAGGATCCCTGCTTCTCTATAAACTCCGCCAGCTGGCGGTAAATTCCGACGATCTCCTCCATCGGCATCCGTACGAGTCCGCTTGAGCTGGGGGCCACAAACTCATGAATTTCCGGGATGACGGGGTCCGGCTGAAATCCCCAATCCACCTTGGAGCGCCGGCTGTATTCCCTGTACACGCCTTTGCCGACAAAACAGGCGATCCGCGGCAGATACTGCCGCAGTTTTCTCCGGAGAATCTCCCTTCCCTCCGCGTACTCCTGCCGCTCGATATCGTCCACGCCCCGGGTCGGTCTTGCCACAATATTCGTGAAACCGTAACCGAGCTTCAGAAGGTCCTGGTCCTCCGAAGCATCGTACAGCCTCGGCGTCAGCCCCGAGCGGTGCAAAATACGGTAAAAATTGTTCCGCGGGTTAGCGTAATGGTGCCCGGTTTCTCCGGACTGCAGGCTGGGATTAAAGCCGATAAACAGGATGGACAAGCCATCATCGAGATGATCTGGTACCTCGGGCATCCTCATCCCCTCCTTTATTTCCGGTTAGTACAATTTATCCGATGTCGCTTTGGCCGTGATCTCCCGGTACTTCAGCGCTTCATCCTTCATTCGCAAAGATACGGCGACGTTCAGCATGTCGATGACGGCCAGCTGGGACATTTTCGCCGACAAAGAGCTTCCCTGAAGCGGATTCTCCCGGCCTACCATAATCAGCACGATGTCCGCCACCTTCGTAATCGGGGAACGGGCGTTGCTCGTAATCGCAATAATGCGGGCACCCGCCTTTTTCGCCAAATTCAAATTGTCGATCGTATCCTTGGTGCTGCCGGAGATGGACAAGCCTACGGCTACGTCGCTGCTCGTCATAAGCGAAGCGCCCATCGCCTGAAAATGGGTATCCGCGACCGCCGTACTCCGCTTGCCGATCCGGGCAAAGCTGTGAGCGCCCTGCATCGCCGTCAGGCCCGAGGACCCCACTCCAAAAAAGTGGATGGACGATGCGCTTAGCAGGCACTCAATCGCCTTGCTCAGCTGCTCCCCATTGATCAACTCGCGCGTCTGGTCGAGGGTCTGGATGTGCGTACCGATAATTTTCTGGCTGAGCGTGACCGCGTCGTCATCCTCGGAAATCTCTTTATGAATATGGTCCGTCGGCTTCACCAGATCCTGCGCCAAAGACAGCTTGAAGTCCTGAAAGCCTTGAAACTTCAGCTTGCGGCAGAAGCGGAGCACCGTCGTTTCCCCAACATCCGCCTTCTCGGCGAGCTCTGTCACCGATTCATAGATAATATCCTGGGCATGCTCCAAAATGTACTGGGCTACCTTCTGCTCGGTTTTCGTCAGTCCGTTCAGATGGCTGCGGATGCTCAGCAGGGTCTTTCCCATTTCCTGCACCATGGACACTTGTATCTTCCCCTTCCTCTTTTAAGCCGGTTCGCGGTTATTAACCTGCACTCATTTTAGGAGATAAATTCCCAAATCATAAATAATGGAGGTTAATTTCTCCAACAACAATACAATTTTATTGTATAGGCAAAAAAAGAGGATTGCAAGCCGAAGGGATGGGGAAGCGGGGCATGCACTAAAGGGCCCCTTCATTCAGCGCACGGTACAGCGAAGGGTAATTGGGCCTAAACCCCAACTGCTCACGGATTTTGGTTGTATCAACAAGCTGCAGCCAGGAAGGATCCACAGTTCGGCTGACCGCATCCGCCGGCATCGTCTCGTTGTGTATGCTCAAGACTTCCGCCGCCGAGACCGGCTGGTCATCCGCCACATTAAAAATTTGCCCCTTCGCCCGGGACGATTTGATCCCCAACATGACGGCCTGCGCCACATCCGCATGATGCACCAAATGAATCCGCTGGGCCGGATGCCAGTTCCGGAACCACCGCATCCCCTCCTCCAGGTGAGGATCCCCGTCTCCATAGACAAAGGCCAGACGGAGTATGCACAGTCCCAGCCCCCGGCTGCGGTGAAGCTGCAACAATTCGCGTTCGGCAGCGGCTTTGGTGAGCGGATAAGGACCTGCGGGATCAGGAAGATCCGTTTCATTAAAATACCTTTCGTCCGTCCCGGGGCCGTACACCAAGTTGGTACTCGCATAAATGAAGCGCGGAACACCTGCAGCCAGTGCCGCATCGGCCAAAGCGATCGTCCCCTCCATATTCACGGCACGGGATACCTCGGGGGCAACTCCGCGGAATGCAGCCGCGAGATGGATAATGGCATCTTTGTGCGTAACAGCCTCCCTTAACGTTTGCCGTTGCAGCAGATCGCCGGTTATGATTTCAGCGCCTCGCCGCTGAAGGTCCCGGGCAAGCTCCGGATTACGGACCAGTACACTGACGGAATAGCCTTGATCCAACAGCCGCGGCACTAGGCGGCTCCCAACGCGGCCAGTTGCTCCCGTTATCAAAATTTTCATGTCATGACTCCTTTGCGTCGATATAATATAGATACATCTATGGGATTAAAAAGGGTTACCATCCCTTAACCAAGCAGCATATTCGGCAATCGCAAGATCCAGGGTATATCGGGGCTGCCATCCCAGCTCCTCATAAATCCGGGAAATGTCCATGGCAGGATACTGCGGTCCGTCTCCCTTCCCGGGGCGCAGCTCCAGTCTCGCGTCCGGTACGACCCTCAGAATGGCTTCGACCATCTGTTTATGGGTCGTTACCTGCCCGGTTCCGATGTTGTAGACGGAATGGGCCAGAGACGGGGCCGTCTGCAGCCGGGCCAACGCCTCAGCCGTGTCCGTGACATAGGCCACGTCTATGCCTTCTTCTTCGTAGGGGAGCAGTCCTCCCCGCAAATAAGACGACAATGGTAAGCCATTAACGGCCGCGTGAACGGCCTGGGCAGGCAGGAAGTACAGTCCGCGGGCCAGCGGGCCGAAGGCGGAAAAGCGGGCGCTGACCACCTCTAGTCCGGCTTGCCGGGAATAAAAATCGCCTATCGTCTCCGTCACTTTCTTGTAAGCCGTCATCGGATAGGGAGCCTGTACCGGCAAAGCGTCGTCCTCCCGCCACAGCGGCATCTCCACTCCCGCGTAGACCGCGATTGAACTGGCAAGGACGACACGTCTCACCTCTAACCGGCTGCCGCACTCCAGAACATGGAGCAGGCTTTGCACGGTTTGCTGCGTCCCCTCTGCGGGCGGCACGTTCATACGGGGAGACGCCAGATGCATAAGCCCGGTGACCGCGTGCTTTTTTCCTACCCCCAGCAGGGATTCTGCTTGAAGCACGTCAACCGTTTCGATAAACAGCCTTTTGTTCAAATAGGGGACAAGAAAAGACGGCAGACGATCCTCGCGATAACGGGTAATGATAACGTCTTCGCCGAGATCAAGGAGGGCGCGGGCCGCATGGAGGCCGATGAACCCCATCCCTCCGGTAATCATGATCATATGCTTGATTCCTCCTTACAGTCGTAACGCCGCCGGGCCCTATCCCGGATCGATACATCCAGCTAAGCATCCGGAAGGTCGTTCTCCAACATTATGAATCATTCAAAAAAGCGCTGCCCTCCTGTGCGTAACGTACCATTGGCAGTGTCAGGATAAGGAGGTTTTGCTGCATGAATGAAGCATCGGCCGGATTCACATTGGGCGCGTTTTTGCGCGCACGCCGGGAGCAGCTGCATCCATCGGATGTGGGCCTGCCCTCGCTGGGCAGACGCCGGACCCCCGGACTACGCCGTGAAGAAGTGGCTCAGCTCGCGCATATCGGTATATCATGGTATACCGCTCTCGAGCAGGGCAGGCAGACAAATCCGTCCAACCAGGTGCTGGACAGCCTGGCCCGGGCATTAAAGCTGAATGAATATGAGCGGGAGTATCTGCATCGACTTGTCAAAGCGCAGGATTCCGCGGGAACGAATGAAGCACAGCTCCTTCCTGCCGGGCTGGAGAGAATGGTCCGGTCTCTAGACCCGAATCCGGCGCTGGTCATAGACCGAAAATGGGATCTGCTCGTATGGAACCGCGCCGCCGAGCTCGTATTCCATCTGCCCGTGTTCACGGACCATACCGCCAGGCCAAACTGGCTGATACGGTTCCTGACTGAATCCACCCGGCGCATGAGCGAAGCGGAGCGGGACGAGAAGGTGCAGGTCATGATTGCAAGGTTCCGGGCGGATTGTGCCCGCTACCCGGGAGATCTCGATGTGCAGGCGCTTATTCAGGAGCTGCTGGAAACGAGTGAACCGTTCCGGTTCTACTGGGGCCGCCAGGACATCAGCCAGGCATCGGATTGTTACAAACGGTGGGAGGTTGCCGGGATCGGCCTGCTGGAATTCGAGTATATCAACCTCCAGCCTTCGGGTAGTCCGGATTTGCAGCTGATGGTGTATACGGCAAGTCCGGCCGCGTATGAGCGGCTGGGGGAGATGGTGCGAGAAGTGTATGAGGGTTATTAGAGCAACAAAGGGCCTCCGGCTGTCCCGAAAGGCCCTCTTACGTTTGTCTTCGTCACTCCCAAGCTCACCACTCACCACTGTATAGAGCTCCTAAACTCAAACCGTTAGTCCTCCCCTGCTTCCGGCAGCTCCGGCTCGGGTTCGTGCTTAACGACCTCGATCTCCCGGATCATCGGTCCTTCCATGCGCCGAATGGCAAATTCGCAGTCGTCCTGCCGGATGACATCCCCTTCGGCAAGATCGAACTTTTGCGACAGCAGCCAGCCGCCGATCGTGTACACTTCGTCCCCCGCCGGGATATTGGTCCCCAGCTTTTTGTTCACGTCATGGATGAGGGCTTGCGGCTGAAAGCGGTAGCGGTTGTCCTCCAGCTTCGTGATCAGCAGAGATCCCGCAGGCTGCGGGCCGCCGGAACCCGAAGGAATATCTCCCACAATCTCCTCCAGAATATCCTCCATCGTGACCAGACCCGACGTGCCTCCGTACTCGTCCATCAGCACCGCCATATTGATGCCAGCCTTCTGCATTTGGGCCAGCAGATCTCTCGCCTGAACGGTTTCTATCACCTGCAGAACCGGACGGATAAAAGGCGTAATCTTCTCGTCTTCGCTGGTTACGCGCCGGACGACTTGATGCAGCATTTCCTTGACGTGGATAATCCCGGTTACGCGGTCCTTATCGCCATCTACCGCAACCGGCAGGTAATTGAACGTTTTGCTCTCGATGACATCCAGGACATCCCGGACCGTCGCATTATGGGAGACGTAACGGATGGAAGTCCGCGGCACCATGATTTCCCGTGCGTCCCGCTCGTCGAAATCAAAGACGTTGTTGAGGTAGCGGTACTCGGTCGGCGTAATTTCGCCGCTGCGATACCCTTCGGTGAGCGCAAAACGGAGCTCAGCTTCGCTTAATGCAGCGTCTTCCTCCGATATGGGCTTAACCCCGAAGATGCCGGTAATGACGCGCGAGGAACGGCTCAAAATCCAGTTGAAGGGATACGTGATTTTGTAAAAAATAATCAGCGGACGGGCGAAAAACAATGCCATCGGTTCAGCGATCTGGATCGCAAAGCTTTTCGGCACGAGTTCCCCGATCACAACCTCAAAGTAGGTCAGGATCAAAAAGGCGATAATGAACGACACGATGCTCTCCACCGACTCGGGCGTATGCATGAGCTCAAACAGCGGATGGATCATTCGCTCCACGGTGGATTCCCCCAACCAGCCGAGAGCCATCGAGGTCAGCGTCGTTCCGAGCTGGCAGGCGGACAGAAACTCGTCCAGGCGGGAAATGATATGTTTGACCGCGCGGGCATTTTTATTGCCTTCGGTCACCAATTGGTTAATGCGGGACACTCTGACCCGGATCACCGAATATTCGGAGGCGACGAAGAACGCGGTTAATGCGATGAGCAGAACAACGAATATGATTTTCACAATTTCCACAGCATTTCCTTATCCTGCGCCTTGGGCGGGCGGTGAGCGGCCAGGATAAGGAGCACCTCCTTTATGTTCAACGGATGAATAATCTCTTGGAATGTATATACCCAATTTTGAGGGGGAACGCATGGACTTAGGATGGACGATGCGGGGATGAAGGTACCCGGACTTCGACTTTTGGCGTGTGGGAGGAACGGGCATGGACTTCAGCCGCTTTGAATTCGGCTCGGATAGACCTGAGATGTGGAGATGCCTGAACTTCGACTTTTGGCGCGCGGGAGGAACGGGCATTGGGCTTCAGCCACTGTTGAATTCGGTTCGAGTAGAACCGAGATGTGGAAATGCCTGGACTTCAACTTTTAGCGCGTGGGAGGAACGGGCATTGGGCTTCAGCCGCTGTTGAATTCGTGTTGTTTGGGATTTTATTGGGTGGTCACAACACGAATTCAAAGGCGGCACGTAAACTTTACGCCTCAATCCCCTTTTCCTCCGGGTGCAACTGTTACAGAAGAAACAGATCTAAAAGATAAATAACCTATCGACTAGGAAGCCCGGCCAAAAAAATCCCGACAATTCGTAGAATCATCGGGATCCCCATACACCGTAAATTTTCTCCGGTACATTTGAAACAAACGTCCTTTGAACCAAACATCCTCGCTAAAGCCCTAAATACCTTCCGCTGATCGAGGCGCTGCAATCGATGCTATCCTTCGGTATGCCTTCAAACATCACTTGGCCGCCTTCTTCTCCGGCCCCAGGGCCGAGGTCGATCATCCAGTCAGCCTGACGGATCACCTGCAAATTGTGCTCGATCACGATCAAGGTGCTGCCCCGCTCCACGAGGCGGTTCATGAGGCCGATCAGGAGCTCGACATCAGACATATGCAGTCCGGTGGTCGGCTCGTCCAGGACATACAGGGTCCCTTCTCCCTCCAGCTCCGCGGCCAGCTTGGCCCGCTGCAATTCGCCCCCTGATAACGTACTCAGAGGTTGTCCTAAGGTCAAATAACCGAGGCCAACTTCCTTTAATCGTTTGAGCGGCGTCTCAATTTCTTTTTCATGAAACACGTTGAGCGCATCCTCCACGGTCATGGCCAGAACGTCGCTGATGCTTTTCCCGCGGAACCGATAGGACAGTACCTGTTCTGTATAACGCTTTCCTTCGCATGCTTCGCAGATGCTGGAGACCGTATCCATAAAGGCGAGATCGGTAGTTATGATCCCCAAGCCCTTGCAGTGGGGACAAGCCCCTTCGGAGTTGAAGCTGAACAGCGAAGCGTTAACGCGGTTTTCCTTGGCGAACAAAGTTCGGATCGTGTCGAAGATGTCCGTATAGGTGGCCAGATTGGACCGGTTGGAGGCGTGGATCGCGCCTTGGTCAATGAAAATCGCCTCGGGGTAGTACCTCGGAAGAACCTGACGGATCAGCGTGCTTTTTCCGGATCCCGCTACTCCGGTAACAACGGTCATCACGCCGGCCGGAATTCGAACGTTAATATCTTTGAGATTATTCATCGTAGCATGCTCGATGGCGAGCCAACCGCCAGGCTTCCTGACCTCCCTTTTGAAGTCGAGGTTACGGTTTAAGTACCCAGCAGTTAATGTCGAGGATGAGAGCAGCTCATGATAGCTCCCCTGAAATACGACCTCTCCACCGTGGGTTCCGGCACGCGGCCCCATTTCAACAATATAGTCAGCAATCTGGATCACATCCGGATCATGCTCGACAATCAGAACGGTGTTGCCTTTATCCCGCAGCTGCTTAAGCAATCGGTTGATGGTGTTGACATCATGCGGATGAAGTCCAATGCTGGGCTCGTCAAAAATATACAGCAAATCGGATAGGCTGCTGCCGAGCTGACGCACCATCTTGATCCGCTGCGATTCACCGCCCGACAGGCTGGGCGTTTCGCGATTCATGCTTAAATAGCCAAGGCCTACCGCCAGCAAATTGCCAAGGCGCTTGACGATTTCGTCCGTCACCGTCTGTACTTCAGGCTCGCGGATGGAACGTATAAACCTGATAAGCTCACTAACCTGCATCCCCGCACAATCGGCAATGCTTTTTCCGTTAATTTTACAGGACAACACGCGCGGATTCAGACGGCCGCCGCGGCATGAAGCGCACAGCTTCTCGCTCACGATGCGGTCGATCGCTTCCTGATATCTTTTAGCATCTCTCGACTCCTTATATAAATAAGTACGTTTAATGCGCGGAATGACCCCTTCATAGAGTGACGTCGGTGGCCACCCCTCCGTTGGATTAGGCGGCTTGAACCCGCTTTTATGGAGCAGCGTATCCATCTCCTCATCTGTATAATCCTTCAGCTTTTTGTCGTTATCGAACAGGCCGGTGCACACGTACCTTTTCCACCTGACGTCGCCGGGCATGAAGGTCGGGAACAGAATAGCCCCCTCGTTAAGCGATTTTTCCCTATCGATCAACCGGTCGACGTTGATGTCTTTCGCTTTCCCCAAGCCTTCGCATTCCGGGCACATGCCCTGAGGGTTGTTAAAGGAAAACACGTCGGAATATCCGACGAAAGGAGTGCCGATCCGGGAAAACAACAACCGCAGCAGCGCATAAATATCCGTGACCGTGCCGACGGTAGATCTCGCATTCCCGCCGATCCTTTTTTGATTCATGACGATCACCGCCGGTAAATGCTCAATGGCATCCACCTCCGGTTGACCATAATGAGGGAGCCGGTTGCGGATGAAGCTGGAGTACGATTCGTTGAATTGCCGCTGCGACTCCGCTGCGATCGTATCGAAAACAAGCGCCGATTTGCCGGAGCCGGATACGCCTACAAATACCGTAATCTGCTTTTTGGGGATCGTCACATGAACTCCCTTCAGATTTTTTTCTCTTCCGCCGACGACGCGAATGTCATCTTCTTTGATCATGTGGATTCCTCCTCTTGCGATTTGTATAAAATAGTATATGCTAAAACCATGCCAGAAACTGTCATGGTTAAGTCAAGAGGAGGAGCATTTGTGAGCAAAGCCAAATTACTGTTTGATTTAATCCTGTATGTCAATGCCAAACGAAGTTTTACCGCACAGGATGTCGCGAATGATTTTGGCATTTCTGTCCGAACGGCGCACCGCTATCTTACGGATATTGCCGATATGGGCGTCCCGCTTTATACGGAACCAGGAAGAAGCGGTGGTTACCGGGTACTCCCCAACCGGACACTGCCGCCGATCATGTTTAATGAGGAAGAAGCGTTTGCTATCTTTTTTGCTTTTCAGGCATTGAAGTACTATCAATCGCTTCCTTTTGATATTCATATCGATTCCGTCTCCCGCAAGCTGTACGCAAGCCTGCCTGACGATACGAAAAGAAAAATAGACGGCCTGGATTCGGTAATCACCTTCTGGAATCAAAAAAGGACCGTCCCGTCTCCATTTCTAAAGGAAATCATCGAGGCGGCCGCCGCGCACCGGCTGCTTAAAATCGAATATGTGTCGAAGCTGGAAAATACAGTGAGGGAAGTGGCTCCGATCGGTATTTACGCCAGCGAGGGCTTCTGGTACATGCCTGCGTTCGATCAGGCTCATGGCGAAATCCGGCTGTTTCGTACAGACCGGATCGTGTCCATGGAGCAAACGGAGCAAGCGTTTGAGCCACAGATGGAACTTCCGGACTGGCTCAACCGCAGCACGGCACTGACGCCGGAATCGCCCGTCCGTTTATATGTAGAGCTGACCCGTGAAGGCCTGAGACAGTGCCGCAGCCAGCCATGGCTGGAGCCTTATATCGTGGAGGTTAGCCCGGATGAAGGTTACATTGAAAGTGTCATCGATCAGCGCGAGCTGGAATTCGTGACCGGCTACTTTTTTCAACTGGGTACTGCCGTTAAAGTCATTGAGCCGCGCGAGCTTGTAGACGGGATTCGTGAGCAGGCGCGATGCATGAGGCGATTTCAATCGAATAGGGAGGAGGCTGCAGCTCCGTGTGTACGGACGCAGATTTCGCGCCGCAGAAAAGGCTTTGTCAAGGTAAGCTGATACGGACCGAACCAAAAAAACTCCCCATACGGAGAGTTTCTTAATAAAGC
This sequence comes from Paenibacillus sp. S28, assembly GCF_016624415.1. NCBI lineage: Bacteria > Bacillati > Bacillota > Bacilli > Caryophanales > Paenibacillaceae > Paenibacillus > Paenibacillus sp. S28. The sequence continues at coordinate 174,533 of NZ_JACVTM010000009.1, forward strand.
AGTGGTTTGTTCATTATAGCTGCTGCTAAACACCGCCCTGACAAATCCATTGACACCTGGCTAGCAGTTATTTATACATCTCCCGAATCCGCTTGGCCTGCTCCTCGGGGGTCAAATCTTCAGCATGGGTGGCAATCCACCAGATGTTTCCGAAGGGGTCCTTAACCCCGCCGTACCTCTCACCGGCATGCTTCATATCGGCCGGAACCATCACCGATACGGCTCCATTCCGAATGGCCCGCTCATAGACACTGTCACAGTCGGCAACATACACGTACAGCGAAGCTGGAAAAGCACCAAAATCTGCATTGGGCTCACCGGCCATAATAACGGAATCCCCGAGTGCAATCTCAGCATGCATCACAGATCCATCCGGTCTGTCGAGTTTATACTTTAGTTTTCCATTGAACACCGTTTCTATGAATTCAACCAAACGCTGCACCTGTTCCACCATTAAATAGGGATTTACTGTTTTCATTCCTTCGGGTTGATGATTCGTTGTATTCATCGACGCCATGAATGAAGCCCCCTCCTTAGTTATAAAGTCGCTGTTCCGAGCATATCCCGGTAATATAACTGCGATTGCTTCAGGTCCGAGACAAGCCTGACTTGAATCGTTTTCCCCAATAGCTTCTGCGGTTCTGTCTGCATACCCATCGTTTGTTGGTCCATGGTTACACATCCCCTTGTGATCATTGTAAGGGCAATATCTTAATGGAAAATACACCCACCCCTAGATTAGCGAATATACGTTCTGCTGTAAACTATATTTATTCAAAAAAAGCCTGCACAGCAGTTTCAAACGCTGTACAGGCATTCTTTTGGATTAGAACAGGCTGCGCTGAAAATCGGCGATCGCCTTATATTCCTCTTCCAGGTTGCGTGAAATTTTAATAAAGATCGGCAGCAGCTGATGGTAAATCTGTGCGTTCTCCTTCACCGGCGTATGCTGATGCGTTGATCCGACCATGCCGGAGACGACGCTCAGCGAATCCGCTTTGCCCATGGCATACAGGCCGAGCACGACGGCGCCCAGGCAGGAGCTTTCGAAGCTCTCCGGCACGACAACTTCCTGATCGAAGATGTCGGCCATCATTTGGCGCCACAGCGGGGAACGGGAAAATCCGCCGGTCGCGTGGATTTTGGCAGGACGCCCGATGCGTTCCTCCATCGCCAGCAGTACGGTATATAAGTTGAAAATGACGCCTTCAAGGACGGCGCGGATCATATGCTCCTTGCGGTGGTGCATCGTCAGGCCGAAGAACGATCCGCGGGCGTCGGGGTTCCAGAGCGGGGCGCGCTCCCCGGTCAAATATGGGTGGAACAACAGCCCGTCGGATCCCGGATTCACCTGTTCCGCAATCCGTGTCAGCAAATCGTACGAATCGATACCAAGACGCTTGGCAGTCTCGATCTCGGATGCGGCAAGCTCGTCGTGTACCCATTGGAACAGCATGCCGCCGTTGTTGACGGGACCGCCGATCACCCACAGCTTCTCCGTCAGGGCGTAGCAGAAAATGCGGCCCTTCGGATCCGTCGCCGGATGATCGACCACGGTGCGGATTGCTCCGCTGGTACCGATGGTGGCGGCAACGACACCAGGCTCGATCGCATTGACGCCCAGATTGGACAGCACGCCGTCGCTCGCGCCTACGATAAACGGCGTGGATGGATCGAGCCCCATCTCGGCGGCAAACGTCTTATCCAGCCCATCCATGCGGTAAGTAGTCGGAACAAGCTCGGACAGCTGGCTTGGCGTAATGCCGGCAACCTGCAGTGCCTCCTCGTCCCAATCCAGCTTGTTCAGGTTCATAAGGCCCGTGCAGGAGGCTATCGAATGGTCGACGACGTACCGGTTGAACAGCTTGGCGAATACGTACTCCTTGATCGAGATAAACTTGGACGTCTTTTCGAAAATGTCCGGATTGTCATGACGCAGCCACATCAATTTGGTCAGCGGGGACATCGGATGGATCGGCGTACCTGTGCGCAGATAAATTTCATGTCCGTTCATGTCGTTCTTCAATACTTCGGACCATTTCGCGCTGCGGTTATCCGCCCACGTAATGCAGTTCATCAGCGGCTTCCCGTCCTGGCCGACCGGAATGACGCTGTGCATGGCCGAGCTGAACGAGACGAACATCACCTGCTCCGGGCGGATTCCGCTTGTATCCATCACCTGCTTGACCGAATGGATCACGGCCGTAAATATCAGATCCGGATCCTGCTCGGCGATGGACGATGTCGGTGTCAGCAGCGGATAGCCTTCACTTCCCTTGGCCACAACCTTTCCGTTTTCTTCGAACAGAACGGCCTTGGTGCTCGTCGTTCCAATATCGATTCCGATCATCATATTACTGCTCATGTTTCAACCTTCTTTCTTCTTCACTAGGCATATCCTTATACTACCAGACTGAGCACCAGGATGATAATCAATGCAACGATCGACAACAGCGTTTCCATGACGGTCCAGGATTTCAGCGTCTGCGGGACGGACATGTTAAAGAATTCCTTGACCATCCAGAAGCCGGCATCGTTAACATGCGACAGGACGAGCGAGCCTGCTCCGGTCGCCAGCACGACGAGCTCGACATTGGCTGCCGGGTTCAAGGCAAGCACCGGTGCGACGATCCCCGCAGTCGTGGTCATGGCCACGGTGGCGGAACCGGTTGCAACACGGATGAGTGCGGCCACGAACCATGCAAACAAAATAATGTTGATGTGAGCCGAAGTTGCGATTTGGGCAATGGCGTCACCTACGCCGCTGTTAATGAGCACCTGCTTGAACGCCCCGCCGCCGCCGATGATCAGAATGATCGTGGCTGTCGGCGCCAGACATTCGCTCGTAAACTTGGATATTTGTTCTTTCGTAAATCCTCTGGCGAAGCCAAGGGAGAAGAAAGAAAACACGACCGAAATCAGAAGCGCAATAATTTCGTTACCGATAAATTCGCAGAACAGCGTAAAACCGCTCGAAGCATCCGGGTCAACGATCGAGGCGATCGAACCGATCAGCATCAGGATGACCGGCATCAGAATCGTCAGCAGCGTAATGCCGAAGCCCGGAAGCTTGCGCGTGCTGCTGCTGGAGAACTGCTCCGCCAGCTCAGCAGGCGGCTCGACCTGGATGCGTCTGCCGATCCATTTGCCAAAGAGCGGTCCGGCCACGATCGCTGTCGGAATGCCTACAATCAGGGAGTACAAAATCGTTTTCCCCAAATTCGCCTGATAGGCATCAATCGCGATCATCGGTGCCGGGTGCGGCGGCACAAGTCCGTGTACGGTGGACAGACCGGCCAGAATCGGAATACCGATTTGCAGCAGTGACATTTTGGTTTTACGGGCGACGGTAAAAATAATCGGGATCAGCAGAATGACGCCGACCTCAAAAAATACCGGGATCCCTACGATAAAGCCGACGATCATCATCGCCCAGTGAACGCGTTTCTCCCCGAACCGGTTCACGAGGGTTGTGGCGATCTGCTCGGCGCCGCCGGATTCGGCCATCATTTTGCCCAGCATCGTGCCGAGACCGATGACGATCGCAATCGTTCCGAGCGTGCCGCCAAGCCCCTTGGTCACGGAATCGATAATATCCATCGATTTCATGCCGGTCAGGAATCCGAGCAGCAGGGCGGACAACAGCAAGGTCACAAACGGATTCCACTTGAATTTGGCAATAAACACAATAAGAAATGCAATGGCGATCAGTGTCCACACAATGAGCGTCCAATTATGGCTCATACCGAATATACTGGACATGGGTTGTCCTCCTTTTGTTCGTACATGATGTTTTTCACATATGATACCCATTATTCCAAGCTTTGATTTTAAATACTTGCATACTTGTCGACAACATGAGGCGGAAGCTGCCCGCAAGCAGCCCCTTTTGGTTCATACAACAGAATGAATGGCCGGACGAAGCGCTTTAAAAATCCGTCAGGCTGCGGTGCAGCGTCTGGCGCGAATCGGCGAAATACTCCTGTACAAGCTTCTGGATTTCGTCCTCGTCGCCGGAGGCCAGACCGTCCATAATTTTTTGATGCTTGCCGATCACGGACCCGAGCTTCGCTTCCCCTTTGGAAAAAATCTCTTCCGTCGTAATCAGCATAACGGTCATCACGATCGGCCGGATGCTGTTCCATAAATGCAAAATGCGCTTATGGTCCGCTGCCGCAATAATCGCCTCGTGAAAGGACAAGTCCTGATACGAAAATTCGACGGCATCCTGATGCTTTACCGCAAGCTCCATCCGGTCAACGATCCGGCGCAGCGTAACCAGCAGCTGATCCCGGTCCATCTTGGCCAGCCGCTGCTGAACGAAGCTCTCGATCAGGAAGCGGACATCGTACAATTCAACAATATCGGTCAGGCTCAGTCCGACGACAACGGCACCCATCCGTTCGAGCCGGATCAGCCCTTCGCTCGAGAGCGATTTCAAGGCTTCTCTGACGGGGGAACGGCTTGTCCCGAAATCGGCGGCCACCCGGTTCTCTGAAATAATTTCACCCGGCTTGATCCGGCCGCTGATAATCTGCAGCCTCAGCTCGGATGCGATCGACTCTCCCAAGGAAACACCCTGCAGCCAGGATGAAGGATAACGCAGCATGAGACAACTCTCCTAAATCAATGTATGTACAATGACGTACGCTACCGATTCTATCATACAACCGACCGCCGCATCCATGGTGAGGGACCTGCTCTCCGGAAGCCTGCCACAGCCGAAGGCCTCAACGCTCAACCGTTTGACCGGCAGCCGTGTGCCGCAATCCGATTTTTTCCTTTTTTCAAAAGAACCATGCAACAACGAAGAACCGGAATGCGTCTTTTACCACGAAGACCTGTGGTTCTTCGAAAAAGAAACGCTTCCAGTTTGATTGTGCTTTGCTCTAACCTGCCTCTGCCTCCAAGTATACTTGTATACAACTTGTAATCGTCTTTATTTTAAAACAATCCGTGCGATCTGTAAACCGCGTGGATGAAACATCCAGCACACGAAGCTTTGTAAGGGAGTGATTGGATTTGAAAAAAATCGCCGGCATCCTGCTGCTGTCCATCTGTATCGCCACGGGCTGCGAAAGCCACAAGCCTTCGGCGGATAACACACCACCAGCTGACCGAATGCCTGCCGGAACGGTCAATTCCACGGACGGAATCAACGAAAAACCTCCCGCCACGGCAGCTGATCCCCCTGCTTCCACCCCTGATGCCGGGAGCCCGCAGCCTTCCAGCAGCCACGACGGCGAAGCCGAAACAGACACTCCAGGGCGGCTGCAGTCTTCCCAGCTGATGTTCGGCTATTTGGACGCCGCCGCCAGCCGGATTCTTGCAGTCGACCCGGAAGGCAAGCAGCAAACACCACGGGAGCAGTTTACACAAGCGGTCATCGCACCGGGCGAGCTGGCCGACATCCGCTTCACGAAGCATCAGGCCCGGTCGGATCAGGATAACGGAAGGCAGAGCCGGTACAATTTCGACCATGATGAAGGCGATTTGTTCCGCCTCTCTTCCCCGGTAACTCCAGCGGATCCGGACGCAGGCGTCGTTCTCGCACAAAAAAACGCTTTTGCCGGGCATGAATTTCTGCAGGTGGAGCATGTGGAGGGAAGCCTGCCCAAGGAGGCAATGGCCCGGATCAAGCAAGCCAAAGGCCGGAACATCCACAGCCAGGGGCTTATCGGACAAATCGCCCCTGACGTGCAGCTGGGTATCGTCCAGTACGACAAGGATGGCGGCAAGCCGCTGGCCAGCCTTGTAATGATCACCCCGGATACGCTGCTGTTTCGCGATTTTGAAGGAACGGATGACCCGAGCTCCACCTGGCGCGTCGACGACGGCGGGCAGATGGACCCGCAGCTGTTCCACGTTTTATTTGTCACCCGTTCCGGGCCTGGCTATACGCTTGGGTATGAATGGTGGGGCTCGGAAGGATCGAACCTGGCGGTGCTGCAGCAGGACGGCGGCGCATTTCGCGTCGTGCAGGAAGGCGGCCGCTACACGGCGCCGATGTAACCTAGCCCAAATCCCAGGCCGTATGGATTTTCGGCACGTCGCTGATGAGCTGCCTCGTATAGGCGTGCTGCGGGTTCAGGATAATGTCCTCGGCCGGTCCCCTCTCGACGATTTGGCCCTTCTCCATGATGTAGATCGTGTCGCTCACGTAATAGGCGAGCCCGACGTCGTGCGTGATGAAAATAATCGTCATCTCGTTCTCATCCCTCAGCTTCAGCAGCATGTCGAGAATGGTGGACCGGGAGCAGGCGTCGACCATTGAGGTGGGCTCATCCGCGATCAGTACCTTCGGGTGAAGCATAAAAATCCGGGCGATCATGAGCCGCTGCATCTGCCCGCCGGACAGCTCGAACGGATACTTGTTGTACAGCTCCTCGAACTTCAGGTTGACGAAAGAGCAGGCCTCTTTCATTTTATTGAACTGCTCATCCTTGGTAAGCTTCAGCCCCTGCAGCCGGATGCAGCTGAGCAGCAGCTTCTCTACCCGCTGGAACAGGTTAAAGGACGAGAAAGGGTCCTGAAAAATCGCCTGAATGTCTTTCCAGTACTTTTTCCGGTCAGCATGGCGGCGCAGCACTCTCGGTTGTCCTTTGTAATCGATGCTGCCCCCCGACTCCTTTAAGAGACCCATGATGATTTTGGCAAGGGTGGTTTTGCCGCTGCCGCTCTCGCCGACGATGGAAATGATTTCGCCTTTATGAAAATCGAAGTCCACATTATCGACCGCGGTCGTTTTAGCCGCCCCATACCCGAATACTTTCGTAATGCCTCTGCCGCGGATCAACAGGTCACGACTGCTCATTCGCATACCACTCCTTCAGCGTTCCTGTGTCAAAATGGCACCGGTACTGGCGGCCGTCCACTTCCTGAACCGCCACATTGCTTTGCCTGCAAATGTCCTGGGCGTAAGAGCACCGCTCGGCAAACCGGCAGCCGGCGGGCACATGCTTCAAATTCGGCGGCGTGCCCGGAATGGCAGCCAGCTTGTGCCCCTTCATCCCCTCCTCCGGAACGATGATGGAACCCATCAGCTTCTTCGTATACGGATGAAGCGGATCAAAGATCATCTGATCGGCCGTGCCGCGCTCCACGATTTCTCCCGCGTACATGACCATAATGTCGTCGGTGACGTGGTACAAGAGCGGCAGCTCATGCGTGATGAATACCAGCGAGCGGATGAACTGCTTGTCGAGCAGGTCCTTCATCAGCTTGATGACGGCCTTCTGCGACGTCACGTCCAGCGCGGATGTCGGTTCGTCGGCGATCAGCACCTTCGGATTCAGAATGGTGGAAATCGCAATGACCGTCCGCTGCTTCATTCCTCCGGAGAGCTCATTCGGATACGAGCGCAGCACCTTTGGCGACAGGTTCAGCGTTTCAAACCGCTCGACGGCCATGTCCCACACCTGCTTCTTGGTGAGCTCTGGCCGGTGCTCCTTCATGATATCCTCAATAAAGCGGATGATCCGCAGCGTCGGATTGAGGGCATTCATGGCCGCCTGGGGAATATACGCGATTTCCCGCCCGGAAATTTGCGTGCGCAGCTGCTCCTTGCTCAGCTTCATAATGTCGCGGCCGTGGATTTGGATCGAACCGCTGCCGTAATGGAGCGGCGGAAAATAAAATCCCATCAGGCTCAGCGCCAGCGTCGACTTGCCGCAGCCGGATTCGCCGGCGATGCCGAGCGTCTTCCCTTCTTCCAGCACGAAATCGACACCGTCGACGGCAAACACTTTTTCCTTAAGCCGGGTTTTATAATAGGTTTTCAGTCCGCTAACTTCCAAAATGTTTGTGGTCATCGGCCTAGCTCCTTATTTTCGGATTAAAAATTTCGTCCATGCCCGTGTTCATCATATACAGCGAGAACGTGATCAGCGCGATTGACAGTGCCGCGGGGATAAACGCCCACCATGCCCCCGCCACCGGCGCCTCGAAGACGAGCGCCCAGTTCATGATAATGCCGAGGGAGATCGTGTTGTACGGCCCGAGCCCCAGCATCGAAATGGAGGCCTCCGACAGAATGCCGGACGCGGTCTGAAGCACAAACGCCATGACGACGTAGGACGCGATGTAGGGCAAAATTTCAAAAACGATGATCCGGGGCGTGCTGTGTCCGGATATTTTGGCGATATGGACATGGTCCCGGTTGCGGAGCGAGCTGGTCTGCGCTCTGACGGCCCGGGCCGTCCACGGCCAGCTGGTGATGCCGATAATGATCGCCGTCACGAGTGAGCTGCGCGAGTTGATGCTGACCGAGATGAGGATCAGGATAATAAACGACGGAATGACGATAAAAATGTTCGTGATCGACGTCAGCAAGTTATCCACGATACCGCCGATGTAGCCGGAAGCAAGGCCGATAATGAGTCCGATGGCCGTGGCGAACACGCCTGCGATGAGACCGACCCGGATCGAGGTCTGGATGCCGTACATCAGCTCAAGGAACAGATCCCGCCCGAAATTGTCCGAACCGAGCCACAGCTGCGAACTCGGCGGCTGAAACGCCAGGGCGATCATCTCCAGCGGATCCTTTTTGTTGATCATCGGGAAGATGAGCACCAGCGCCAGCATAACGATGAATATTCCCGCCCCCAGCATAAATTTGGGGGATTTGATGAGAATGTTGAAGGAGTTTTTCATATTACTGGTCCTCCATTTGCGAGGCTTTGATCCGCGGATCGATAAAACCGTAAATGATATCAATCGTAAAGTTAGCCAGCAGAACAGAGAGTGCGATCAGCAGCGTACAGCCGGAAATGAGCGGATAATCGAGCTGGCGGATGGCCGTAAACAGCCAGGTGCCGATGCCCGGATAGCTGAACACGATTTCGCAGATGAGCGAACCGCCCACCATCGTGCCAATGGACAAGGCCAGTCCGGTAATTTGGGGAAGCATGGCGTTCCGGAACACGTATCTGGAAATGCGCGAATCGCGGATCCCGAGCAGCTTGCTGTACAGCACATAGTCGGCATTCAGCTCGTAAATGGACATCTCCCGCATCCCGATCGCCTGGCCGCCGATGGTGACAAGCACGATCGAGAGGAACGGCAGCGTATGGTGGCGGATGACCGAGCCGATAAATTCGAAGCTGAGCTGCGGAATCATTTGAAAATCATACCCTCCGGACAGCGGGAACCACCCCAGCGTCAGGGCGAATACGTACAGCATGATGATGGCCAGCGTAAAAAAGGGGATCGAGTTCACGAACAGGGCTACCGGAAAAATCACCTTGTCGAACACGCCTTTTTTATATGCAGCCACGGCTCCGAGCACGTTGCCCAGAATCCAGCCTACCAGAATCGCAGGCAGCTGCAGGCCGATCGTCCACGGCACCGCTGAAGCGAGGATGTCCGTCACCTTTTTCGGATACAGGCCGAACGAGGTGCCGAGATTGCCGGTAAACAGGTTTTGGACATAGATCAGAAACTGCTGCCAGAGCGGCTTGTCAACACCAAACTCCTGAATGAACGTCTCATAGACCCGTTTGATCGTATCGCTGTCCGTCATCCCTTTGGTCATCTGTGAGACGATCATGGCGACGGGGTTCCCCTCGATCATGCGCGGAAGGAAAAAATTCAGGGAAACGGCAATGACAAGCGTCACCAGGTACCAGAACAACTTTTTTACGAAATATTTGGCATAGGCATTCAAGAAGGTCCCTCCCTTGATCTTTGGATCGGCGGTGGATGCGTCTTGGAAAAGAGGGCCCGCATGGCGCTCCGGCAGTGCCGGGAGCCTCCCATGCAGGCCGCTTCCTTGGGCTTAGTTGTGGATCTGGTACAGCGCCCGGATGCCCGCCCCGTCCATGGCGATTTGCGGAGGAATGTTGCTTCCGTCTCCGTCGACGGGGAAGCCTTTCCATACCGATTCATTGACCGTATGGAACACCCACGGACGGTACATGAGCGGAATGGACGGAATGTCGGTCAGCCAGATTTTTGTCAAATCCGTGTACAAGGTTTTGAGTTCGGCCTGATCGGTGACGCTCGGAATTTTGTCGATAATTTGGTCGGCTTTATCGTTTTTATAACGGCCCCAGTTCCAGAACGCCATTTCGCCGAGCGGAGCCACTTCCTTGGAATACATGATGTCATGCGCTCTGCTCCACGGCTGGCTCGGATTGACGCCGCCCGCAGGCGTGTTCATGATGATGTCGAACTTACCGGTTTGCAGGTCGTTCGTCCATACCGGCGCTTCCGGGAACTTCGTACGGATTTCGATGCCGATCGCTTTGGCGCTCTGGGCCACGATCTCCAGCGCCGCATTCCAGTCGGACCAGCCGTACGGGCATTCCACTTCAAATGGCCCGAGGCGGGTGCCGTTCAGCACGCGGATGCCGTCCTTGCCTTTTTTGGCGCCGATGCTGTCGAGCAGCTCGTTGGCCGCCTTGACGTCGGTCGTCCACTGCAGCGATTTGATCGCTGCCTGATCGACGTATTTGGACTCTGCGTCCGTGTTCAACGTCAAGGACGGCTGCATCGCGGCCGAGTAGCCGCTCATCGCGAGGTCGGAAATTTTCTTGTAGTCGATGCTCATCGCGATCGCGCGGCGGACGTCCGGGTTATCCAGCCCTTTTTTCGAGAAATTAAAGAAGATCGACGGCATGGAGCCCGGTACATAATAAGGTGCGTCTTTCAGATAGGTCTTGATCGGAGCGCCGTTCTTCCACATGTTCCATACCTGCGGGATGAACTGCTGGGAGACGTCCACCTGTCCGCTCTTGAAGGCCAAATCGCCGGCGGCGTTATCCTTGTAGATGACGTGCGTAATATATTTCGGAGCAGGCAGCTTGCCGAAGAGCGACTTGCCCCAGTAATTGTCGTCGCGCACAATCGTGATTTTCTGGTCGTTGTAGAAGTAGATTTTGTAAGGGCCGGTGGCTACCGGATTGGCGTTGACTTCCTTGCGAATCGTCGCCAGATCGTTGTTCGACTTCTTCTCGATTTCTTCCCAGATATGCTTGGGCATCATCGGAATCAGCTCGATGCTGTCGAGCACCGTCAGACGGTTCGGATTGTCTTTGTTCAGCGTGATCTTGACCGCATTCGGACCGTCCGCTGCGACATCCGCGATGTACGCCCAATAGTTGCTCCAGTTGATGTCGTATTTTTTACCGAGCTGGTAGGTGTACACGACGTCATCGGACGTAAACGGCTGGCCGTCGCTCCATTTGGCGTCCTTATTCAGCTCGATATGCAATGTCATGTCGTCAGTCCACTCGTATTTGGTGCCGAGCAGCGGCTCCAGCTTGCCGTCCAGCTGATTGATCATAAACAGCGTCTCGTAGACCAGCTCCCTCGAGTTACCATAGTTGATCGGGAAGGCCGGATTGCCGCTCAGCAGGTTGAAGTTGGATGGCGGCCCCCATTGAATTCCGTTAATGTAGAGGGTTTCATTTCTCGGCGTTTCTTTGGCGTCTCCGCTCGTTGCCGGCTGGTTCGCCGCGGGCTCGGTCGTCGCGGGCTCCGTTGCTTTTTCTCCCTGATCGGCCGGCTTGTTTTCCCCTTGCGCCGGCGGCGTTGTCGTTCCCGTTGCGGAAGGCGGCTGCACGGTCTGGCAGCCCGCGATCATCACGGTCGCCGCCACGAAAAGGGCCATGAGCGGCTTGGAAGCTATTTTCAGCTTCATGTAAACTCCCCCATTTCCTCCAATTCACATCTACATAAATTGAACTAAAGACAGGGACAGCACTTCGCCTTTAGCTCATTTTATATACATGCAAGCGTGATGCAGATTTCACGTCTTCAGATCGAAAGGTTCGTGCCCCATAGATCCGAAGAAGCCAAACCTCTTCATTCCGAGGAAACCGCATACCCCTTCACGAAAAAGTACGGAGCGGGCTGACGGACTCATGCGGCTAAAACGCGTTCTGCAAGCGCTTTCCGTAAAATGTATGAGGGATCGCTTGGAAATGATGACTGATTTATTTTTTAAATGTGCTGAAAAAAAGTTACTGAAATCCTTCGCACGATTGCCCTTCCCTTCCAAACAAAAAACGGCCCCTGCCACCAGCAGGAACCGCTTTTCAAACCTATATAAAATTGCGTCTTCAAATCCTAAACTGACCTGTAAGCTTTAAGCCGCGCTCCTGCGGGAAATCGCGAACAGCGCCGCCCAGATCAGGATAAATCCGAATGCCTGCGTCAGCGTCACAGCCTGATGAAATACGATCCAGTTGATCAGCACGCTCACCATCGGGAAGCTCAGTTCCGCCAGCGTGGCGACCGATGCTTTCGTCGTCGTCAGCCCTTTATAGTACACCATCAAGCTGAACAGCCCCGGAAGAAGCGCCTGCCCCAGCATGTTGATCGACACCGCAGCCAGCGTTCCCCCATCGGTATGCACCTGCCAAGGATCTCCCTGATTGATGGTAATCCCGATCAGCAAAGGCAGCGCCAGGATGAAACGCAGCGAAGTCACCGTCTCATACTCCATTTTTCCGACCATCAGACGACCCATGACTGTGGAACCGCCCCACAGTGCCGCGGCACCCAGCGAGAACAAGCTGCCGACCTTGACGAAATCATTTACATGCCCAAACGGAAACGTGAAGCCGAAGGTCAGCAAATACGTTCCGGCCAGCGCCACGATGAACAGCCAGGTGAAATGCTTCGGAAGCTTCTCACGCAGCAGCAGTTTGGCCATAAGAATGGCGAAGATCGGCTGCAGCTTCTGCAGCAGAACGACCGCGTTCAAGTTCCCGGAAGACAGACCCTGCGTAAACAGTATGGTTGCAATCGCCGAGCCGCCCCACGACAGGAAGAGCAGCGCGCCGATATGGCGCAGTTTCAGGCCTTTCAACTCGCTCCGATGTTTCCACAGCATTGGTGCGACGAACAGCACCAGCAAAATATGCTCGATGAGCACGATCTGCGTTGCCGTCATATGTTCTTTGAGCAAAATGATTCGGAACAGCGGATCCGCTCCCCACAATGCTGCACCCAGCACGACCAGCCAAAAGCCGGATTTGCTGCGTTCGGCCTTCCCGCTTGCCGCGGGCCGGACCTTGATGTTGCTGCTTACATTTTCCATACTCCAGTTCCCCTATCCCTGAATACGGAGTCAACATTGGAAAACCCCCGAGATCGACATCAATCGACACATCGGGGGTTGATCAAATAAGCTTGCGGAAATGTCAAAATTTCGCACACGCCTATTCTTTGATCTTCTCCCATCCGGACTTTACCGTCGGCCCTGGATTTCCACCAGGTCAGTCGCCGCCTTACTGCTAAGGCTGCGAGTCGCGGGCTTGACGCCGTCTTCACCACAAGAAGAGACGCTCACCGCCGGTCAGGAATTTCACCTTACCCCGAAGATCCATATTCATTTATTTTTATTTTTTCATGCAACTTACATTGTTTTCATCATTATAGCATAAATGTATCCAAAAGTGTTTCAGTTTTTTAATAGCTTTTTATTTCCATGGATTAATAATTTGGATATGGGGCTGGAAAAGGACATTTTTCGGTATATCAGCAGCCATTTAAAATGACAGACATTTGGCATTGATGAGCCTGCAGCAAGCACTGAACGGACTTGCAGCAGCACTTATCGCTGCTCAAGCACCGACAGGATCACGGCCACCGCTTCAGCCCGCGTTGCGTGCGCGTTCGGGGCGAACAGGCTGCCTGCTCTTCCGTGCATGATTCCTTTCTCCACCGCTGATGCGATATACGGCTTGGCCCAGGCCGGAATTTGACTGCGGTCGGCAAAACTCAAACTTCCCGCACCTCCCGGTGTTCCGGTACCGAGCGCCCTGACGGTCATCGCCGCCATTTCGGCCCGGGTAATGAGCCGGCCTGGCCCAAACGTTCCGTCGGCATAACCGTTCATGATGCCGTGCGACACCGCATCCTGGACAGAAGACAGTGCCCAGGCCGGAATTTTCTTCGCATCGGAAAAAGCCAGCGCCTGCGAGCCGGCCGTCTGACCCATGGAGACCGCACGCATCATCATGCTGGCGAACTCCGCCCGGGTCACTTCCTTGCCCGGCTGAAACGTGGCGTCGGGATATCCGCTGACCCATCCCTGCTGGACCGCGTTCAGAATTGGCTGCTCCGCCCAATGGCCGCTGATATCCCGGAAAGTGCCCGGCGTTCCTTCCGCTTTGCCCGGCCGGACCGTGATTTCCGGCTTGACGGACATCTCGGATGAGCGGAGAGCGGAATCCACCAATTTGGCGCTCTCCACGACCACTCGGGACGTAGCCGCCTGCAGCGCCGTAAACTCAATGGCGGCGAGCTGGAGCTTGCCGCTGTCTCCGGCTGTTTTTCCTACTTTGGTGTGGGCCAGACGGATTTCGTTGTTTTTGACAATCGGTTCGACCGAAAAGCCGGATGTCCCCGAGGAAGCGGTGCGGAAAGCCAGCTTCGCCGGGTCAAAGCTGAGCGTCAGCTCATACGCATACAAGTCCTTTAGCTGCTCGCCGGTCACCGTGACCGTCACCTTGGAGCCATTGGTGGTTACCCCCAGTGACAAGGAAGGTGCTTCCGCCGCGGCGGTGTTTGCCGCAATAGTTGAGGAGGCCGCCGCAACCGGAGAGCTGCCAGCCGTTCGTACTTCTGAAACCGCAGCGTTTGCGGGGTTTCCTGATCCGATGAGTCCGACACAAATGGCTACGGCCCATGCGGCATAGCGGGTAGATTGTTTTCGTGGCATACGTCCAGCCCTCTTTCCATGAATTGAAAATCGCAGGAGCAGCCTGCACCGCTCCTGCGATTGTATCCTTTTCTAAGCAGTCGATTTCTAATGTTCCATACGACCATATCCATGGATGATATCCATCCCTAAACGGTCCCAATCCCCACATGAATCATGCGAGACATGGTACTGCGTATGAGCCGGGCTTGAGGACCATCCGGTTCTCTATCCCATTACTTCGCGTACCAGCTGCCAATGATCATCTGCGCTACCGCAGCCAGCGAACGGATCGAAATTTCGCCTTCGCTGAACAGGTCCGCCGAAGCAACGCGGCTCCAGTTCGGGTCCGTCGACTGAATGCCGTAGTACTTGGCGAGGATGGACAAATCCTGCACCGTAATCTGCACCGCACCAGGTACCAGCGTGATCAGCTTTTTCTGGAAGGTGGTTACGGCACCGCCGAGTGCAGCCGCAGCCGAATCCACCTGGTTTTGCGTCGCGGTAGAGCTGCCTTTGACCGCGTTCGCCGCCTGGATGGCCGACAGCAGCTCGGCCTTGGCCGCAGCCGGATATTGGCCGACTTTATCACCGGCGACCGCCCGGTCATAGACGCTCTGCGCGGAAGCAATCGCCGAAGAGAGGGCCGTCTTGTCCGCCGGAACCGAAGGAACCGGGATGACGGCGTTCTTGAACGTGCTGACCGCCGCTTTCAGAGCGGTCAGCGCATCGTCGATCGCCTTCTGCGTGGCGGCGGCATCGTCCGCCACGCGCTTGGCGTCGCTGATCGACGACAGCAGCGCGGTCTTCGCCGATGCCGGGTACTGCCCCGGCTCGGTTCCCGTAACGGCCTGATCCGCCAGCTTCTGCGCTTCGCCGATGGCGGCAAACAGCGCCGCCCGGTCAGCCGTGGCGATCTGGATCTGCAGCGCAGCGGAGTCCGTGTTCGCCGGGCTCGAATTGCCGTCCGCCGAAATGTTAAAGGCGGATACCGACACGGCTGCGCTTCCGGAGACGCCGGCTTTCAGCGTGCCGCGGAGCTTCAGCAGCTCCCCGTCTTCCGAGACGGCGTTCTCCTGGCCGGTGCTGGCCATAATGATGCGGATCTCGCCTGATTCCGGCTTCACCCCGGTCGCCAGCACGCCAAAGCCGGTACGCAAAGAGCTTACCGCGCCTTCGGCCAGGGCCAGCGTACCGTCCGTATTTGCCACGGTCGCAAATTCCTGCTTGGCCGGATCGTACTTGACGATCAGGTCTAGCGCCGTAAAGGCGAATAACGGCTTGGTCATGCCTACGCCCAAGTCAACCTGCGCTCCCGCAGAAGCCGCTGCCGGACCGGTCAGCACGGCGGAGTTTGGCCCCTGCGTCCCTGCCGCTTCAACCGTGATGCTGACCTGGAGCGTATCGCTGCCACCCTTTCCGTCCTGAACCTGGAAGGAAGCCGTGTAGCTGCCTTCCGCAGCCGGCGTCCACGTGAATTTTCCGGAAGCCGCATCAAAGGCCGCTCCCTCCGGCAGGGACACCGCCTCATAACTTAACACGTCTCCGTCCTCATCGTTGGCGTACACCGAGAACGTCACTTGCTGCCCGGATTTCACGGTCTGGGCAGGCACGTCGGCAAACGCCGGAGCGTGATTGTCTCCGGCAGCCCCAGCCGGACGGATGTCGCTTTCTTTCAGAAGCTTCAACTGGTAGGCGCCTTTAAAGATCGAAGAGATCCCGGTAATATCGACGGCCGTTCCTGCCGGATAGGCCTGCTTCAGCGCATCTGCACTGATGCCCGTCCGGCTGTCGACACGGACACGGTTCGTCGTGCCGCCGCTGCCGAGATCGAATTCCAGGGAGCCCGTAACGGTGGTGTAGTTTTGCACCGCCGCGTTTTTGATCGTGATCAGCTGCCCCTGATTGCTGTCATTGGCCGCGGCCGCAGCCTGCGGAACCGGAGCCGGAATATCGGCCTGGGCGTCCAGCTTGGCCACCTGGACCTCATTGGCCAGCTCGACCTCGGTGTTATAGGTCAGCTTTTGAGCGGTCAGCTTGACCTTATCCCCGACATGGTAGCCTGTCGCTTTGCTCGGGTACACATAGACACCGCCGGTGCCGTCCTGCATGTAAAATCCCGAGCCGCCGAAAATCCCGGGCTCCGACGTGACAACGCCCTGCACCGTAACGTAATCGTTGTCCGCCGCTTTACGCGCTTCCGCGATGGTCGTCAAATCGGGAATGGTAACGACCGGCGGCGTACCGCCGGCTCCATAGGAACCGGCTTTGTACGTCGTCGGATCATACCATTTGTACCCTGCGGCCGGTGTCGTCCACGGCTCGGTTCCTGGAATTTCGGCCGACGTGGCCGGTTCTTCCAGCTTGCCGAGCAGCGGCGTCGGCTCATCAAGCGTAATGCCCTGATTTTCAAATGTTGCGTAATCTTCATGAACCGCCAGCCATTTTACCGTCTGGACGAGGAAGACAGCATCCTGGGCTTCTCCCTTGAAGCCGTCATAAGTCGTTTTCTTGCCGCCGTTGTCCTCGCGGACGTATCCCGGCGTTGGGTCCTCTACCGGCGAAGAGTCGCCGATGAATGCAGCCTTTCCTTTTTCCAGCTTGGAAATGGCAGCGAACGGTCCTTCGGCGATGCCGCCATTTTTATAGACGCCACCGTTCGGGAAGTTCGCCTTGTCGCTGTTTTCTACGGCATTGCCCCAGCCCGGCACATTTTCCGGGAGGTAGACAACGCCCTTGACCCGGGTCGGATCCAGAATCGTCAGCGTGGAGCCGCTGTGCATCTCCACATCATTAACGCCTGCAGTAATACCGAAAGACTGATCATATTTCACCGCGTCGGTTTTGGTAACGTCGCCGACCGAATTGAAGCGGAAGCGCACACCGAAGTTCTGGCCGAGCCAGTCCGTGCTGGTCACGTCCTGCATCGCGCCCGATGCCGCTTCGGCGGTGGACATGCCCTTGGTCGGATTACCAAATGCTCCGCGCCGGTAGCCGTTCATCACTTCCGAGGAATCCCAGCGGTTCAGGTTTCGGTCGGAATTGTAGTGGTCGGAGATGAAAAATATACTGCCGCCTTCCTTGACATACGCCAGCATGGCGGCCTGCTCGGACGCCTTAAACGGAATGTTGGCTTCGCCGATAATGAAGACGTCGTATTGCTTCAGCTTGCTCAGCGTAATCGCCGGCGTGTCAAAAGCGTGCAAGTCCATCGGCAGCGTTCTTTGCAGCGCAGCCACTTGGAAGCCCGCATCCCTCAGCCCGTCGGCAAAGTCCGAAAATGCGCCGTCAATGACCCAGTCTGAAGCTCCGGCCGTCTGACCGTGCGTTTCGTCGAACAGCACCTTTTTCCCCGTGCCGTCCGGCAGCGTCGTCGGAACGCCGATATTTTCGCTGCCCGGATCCGCCGGGTTCGGCGTGCCTCCGCCGGGATTTTCTCCGGACTCCCCGTCCAGGGACATCGCTGTCGGGCTTTTGATTCCAGCCATGCCGCTGTACGCGGCCAATTGCCCGGTAACGGTCAGTTTTTTCCCTACGTTGGCGGGGTTCGTCTTCAGACCGTACTGGGAGCGGTAGGAAGCCGAGATCTGGACATCGATCATTTTGCTCTGTGTCTTCTCCCCGGCTGTATCGGCAATCAATACGTTAAAATCGTCCTGAAAGCCCGAATAAATCGGTTTGGAATTGTACATCTCACCGACGATGTAGCCTTCAACGGTCGCTGTTTCTCCGCTGTTGTTTTTGGCAAGAGCTTCGGCCACCGTGAGCGGAACCGCAGCCGCAGCCTGTGCGGGCATGTATCCCAAGGCGGCGGACAGCAGCAGCAGCCATGCCAGAAATAGACCTGTGAGCTTTTTCCTACGGACGAAATACGGGTTGTCCATCTTGCGAACTCCTCCTTTACATTCCGGCAATTATGATTGCGGCTTCCTCAGGTTAACATCCCTTTATTATGGCTTATTGCGGATTATGTAAAATATGGGACAGCGTGCAAATGCACCGTGGTTGTTAAGGAAACCCTTCCCTACCTTGGATTTTATATGAGGGAGCGGAAGGGCGGGCAGTGCCGCAGTCCTCATTTTGGCGCAAAAAAAGAGAGACCTTTAGGCTTATGCCTGGGACTCTCCCCTCAACAGCGATGTCATACCCTGCCGTTATTTAACGAATCTTGGCTTCTGCTATGCCGGACATGATCTTGTCCACCGTCTCCCCCGGCGACAAGCTGGAGGAATCCAGCCACAAACCGAGCCGGGGCGTTTCATCATGCAGCACGCGGTTTAAGGCGTCCACCGTCCAGGCCCCGTAACCCTTTTTGGACCGCTGCGCTTCCCTCTGCTCGACCGCCTCGGGAGTGGGACACAGCACCACCAAATATACCGGGCGGCTCTGCAGGAAGGACAAAAAATCTTCCAGCACCCGGCCGACGATAACGTCCTGCACCACGACCGTAAACCCTGACCCGGCGTACGTATCCGCCGCCTGCGCGGCAAGCCGGTAGCGAAGCAGCAGCTGGCCCAGCTCCTCTTCGGAAGCGTCCGGCTCGACCTCCTTCCGGTCGTTCACGATCATTCTCCGGAACAGGTCGCCGCGAAGATGCACGGACTTGTCCGTCCGCTCGGCGAGCAGCTGCGCTACCGTCGATTTGCCGCTTGCCATAATGCCGGTAATTACGATAACGGCAGGCTGCTGAATGGAATGAGCTGCCATGTACGATTCCCTCCTTGAATGCCGGTTATCCTATCATTATATATTTGGCATTTTCGGATCGTCAGGGGATTTATCCCTTTAAACCAATCTTTCCCAGATACCGGGCCTCCGTCTCCCGCTCCGGCGATTGCCGCCCCAGATCCAGGCTGAAAATGCCGAAGCCTTGATCGTTCTGCCGCCCGGTATATCGGATGTGCGGATAATCTCCGGCATATTTCACCGCGTCAGGCGATGTCGTAAATGTGACGTTCACAGGGCCTCCCACCGGCGTGATGCGCCAGTTCGGCTCCGCCTCAGCCGGAATTTCGCCGCATGCCGTAATGTAGTCAATCAGCACCTGCCGGCATTCATCCTCGGAATCGATGACCAGCTCCATCTCTCGGATCCCGGGGAAATTGCCGCCGCCAAAGACCCGGTAGTTGCTCGAAATCACGATAAACTCCTGATCCGGATCCAGGGGAGCCCCTTCGAAACACAGATGAACGATCCTGCTGGCATCCGGGTCGTTCAGGCTCCCATCCAGCTTATATTTGGCCGGCTGCGTTACGTCGACCTCGTACGTGATGCCGCTGATCACGTCGAAATTAAACACGGAAAACTGCGGGTTCAGCAGCGGCTGTTCCTCCGAGGACAGCGGATCGATGCGATTGTACGCTCCCGCGGTCATTTCCAGCCACTCCTTGACGGCCCGGCCGGAAATCCGCACCCCTTTAATCGTGTTGTCATACAAATACAGCTCCGTCGCGCTCTTGATCGCAATCGGCCCGGCCGGAATATCCGCATATTCCTTGGGACCGTTGCGCCCCGCTTTAAACGGCGAGCCCACGGACAATACCGGCAGCTGCTTCAGCTCCGGCATGGAAGCTGCAATCATCCGCCGGGCGTACCACGTCTGGGCATGGTTGACGAGCTGAACGGAGGCGTCATCCTGCACCAAGGAAAAATAGCTGTGCAGCGGGGCATGAATGGTACCGATCGGCTCATTGGCATAGGCAACGGTCGCCTCATGGTCCTGCCGGAGGAGCTCGGCGATTTCTGCGTCTCGAAGCGGCGTGTCGCGTGCCGCATCCTCCTCCTTTTCCAAACGGCGGACCGAGGACGTCCCCTGCACCACCTGCCATCTCCCCTGTCGAAATTGAAGCGACAGGTCGATCACGCCCAAATGCCCCGCGCCGAACCCGGCCTGTACGGCCGGAATGCCGTGAATCGTCCCCTTTTCCGGATTGATGTCCGGAAGGAGTTCACCGCTCTCATCCTTAAAGGAAGCATCCAGCAGATGCTTATCCGCAGGAAACACATGATGCGTATGGGAAAAGGCCAGCGCATCAATGCCAGGCACCAAACTGAGCGGATACACCGCGTTCTCGGCATTGCCGTCCGTCAGCGCCACCTTGCCGTCGAAGCCCGTATGAGCCAGCGCCACGACCAGATCCGCGCCTTCCTCCTTCATCTTTGGAACCCATTCCAGCGCCGACAGCAGGATGTCCTTCACCTTCACCCGACCTTCAAGGTTCGCCTGGTCCCAGTCCATGATTTGCGGCGGCACGAAGCCGATGAGCCCGATCCGGATATCATGGGCCTGCCCGGCATCGTCCAGGCATCTTTTATCCAAAATGACATACGGCTTATACCTGTTCCGGCCGCATTCCTCAGGCTCAAGGCCCAGGCCTTCATCGAAATATACGTTGGCGTTGACATACGGAAAATCCGCTCCGGCAATGACGTCGTCCAGCATGTCGAGTCCATAGTTGAATTCATGGTTGCCCAAAGTTGCTGCGTCATAACCTATCGCATTCATGACCCGGATTGCGGGGTGAACGTACGGCCCGTTCCCTTGCTTCATGGCGGCATATTTTTTAGCGGCATACGTTCCGAGCGGGGTCCCCTGGATCAGGTCTCCGTTATCCACGAGCAGCGTGTTCGGCACCTCATTCCTCGCGCTTGCAATCAAGGCGGCTGTCCGGACCAGACCGATGGAGGCGTCCGGTTGATCCCGGTAATAATCGTAATCCATCAGGCAGGCATGCACGTCCGTCGTCGACAGAATCCGCAGGTTGACCGTTTTATTGTTATCGGGAATCATCCCGTTCACTATTCTCATTGATGTCTCCTCTCCTCCCGACCGGCTTGAAACAAGCCGGCACTTCCTGTTTTCCAGTATAACGGAAAAACATTAATTCCACGTAAACGCCCTTTCGGACCTGTTTCTACTTATTGGAAGTAGACCTTTCGCCTTAGAAAAACGCCGGACCCTCCGTTCCGAAGTACTAAATTTTTACATTCGTTTACAAAAGACATCTTCTCCGTTAACCCTTGTCCCCCGGAACGTGTGATAAGCTCTTTCCTGTCAGACGGGGTTAAACCCGCTGCTGGCCAAATAGATGAATCAAGTGGAGAGGGGATCATCCATGTTTAAAAAAGTATTATCCATCAGCATGACCTTGGCCCTGGCTGCCGGTTTAGCGGCATGCGGGTCTAAAACCAGCGGCAGCGACTCGGGCAGCACGGCCGCCTCATCGGCCTCGGGTACGGCGGAAGCGGCTGCTACGGCTTATGTGCCCAAAGAACTGAACGTGCAGTTCGTTCCATCCCAAAACGCCGACACCCTGGAAGCCAAAACGAAGCCGCTGGAAAAGCTCCTCGGCGATCGTCTCGGCATTCCGGTTCATGTCACGGTTTCCCCAGACTATAACACGATCGTGGAAGCGATGGCTTCCAAGCAGGTGGACGTCGGCTTCCTGCCGCCGAACGCATACGTACTGGCCCACGACAAAAAGAAAGCCGCTGACCTGCTGCTTCAGGCGCAGCGCTACGGCATTAAAGACGATACCGGCGAAGACACCACCGAAAAGGTCGATTTCTACAAAGCGATGATCGTTGTGAAAAAGGATTCGCCGATCCAAAGCCTCCAGGACTTGAAGGGCAAAAAGATCGGATGGCAGGACGTCACTTCCTCCGCCGGCTATGTGTTTCCTGCGGCTGAGCTGAAGAAGGAAGGCATCGATCCGGACAAAGACGTTCAAGGCGTGACGATCAAAGGGCATGATGCCGCCATTATGGCGCTCCTGAACGGTCAGGTTGATGCCGTCGCCGTATTCCAGGATGCGCGCAACACGGTGAAAAAGGACGTTCCGGACGTCTTCGAAAAGACCCGCGTCCTTCACTATACGGCCAAAATCCCGAACGATACGGTCAGCGTGCGCAACGACATGGACCAAAGCTGGAGAGACAAAATCAGCCAGGCGTTCATCGACATTACAAACGATGCGGAAGGCGCACAAATCATCAAAGACATTTACACGCATGTCGGCTATGCCAAAGGCGATGACAAAAACTTCGATCCGGTTCGCGAATACGCCGAAGCCGTCGGGCAGGAAATCAAGTAAATTCAAGCATTTCATTTCAATGTAGATACAATGAACCGGGCAGCACCGTCCAATGGCTTCATGGCGGTGTTGTTTTCCCGTTTTATCTGAAAATACGACAGAAAGTTGGAATCTCATGATTGAATTCGATCACGTCTCCAAAGTGTACCCCAACGGAACAGTAGGGCTTCGCGACATCAATCTGACCATCAAGGAAGGAGAGCTTGTCGTCATCGTCGGCCTGTCCGGCGCCGGCAAGTCCACCTTTTTGCGCAGCATTAACCGGCTGAACGAAATTTCCTCCGGGGAAATCCGTGTCGGCGGACAGTCCGTCACCCGCGCTGCCGGCCGTCAGCTTCGGCTGATCCGCCGCGACATCGGCATGGTATTCCAGAACTTCAACCTGATCAAGCGCCAGAACGTGCTCAGCAACGTGTTGTCCGGTCGGGTCGGCTACCATTCGACGCTGCGGACGATGCTGGGCTGGTTTCCGAAGCCGGACGTCGCCATCGCGCTCGAGGCCCTGAACCGCGTCAACATCCGTGAAAAAGCCTACGTCCGCGCCGACCAGCTGTCCGGCGGCCAGCAGCAGCGCGTCTCGATCGCCCGCGCGCTTGCGCAGGAGGCCCGGGTCATTCTCGCGGACGAGCCCGTCGCCTCGCTGGACCCGCTCACCACCCGCCAAGTCATGGACGACCTGAAGCGGATCAATCGCGAGATGAACATTACGACCGTGATCAACCTTCATTTTATCGACCTGGCCCGGGAGTATGCGACTCGGATTATCGGGCTGCGCGCCGGCGAGGTCGTTTTTGACGGCACCCCCGAGGAGGCAACGGACGAGGCGTTGGCCGAAATTTATGGGCGGCCGGTCCTCAAGGACGAGCTGCTGGGAGGCGTGTCATGAAGGCGGCGCCTCAGGCGGAGCCGCTGCAGCCGGCCTCGCTGCCCGGGATGGCGCCGCCGCCGAAATACAAGCGGTACGCGGGGTGGATCGTCCTGCTCGCGATCCTCATCGCCTGCTCGATCCGCACCGAGGTCACCCCTTATCAGCTCATCACCGGCCTGCCGCAGATGGGCGGCCTCCTGGCGGAAATGTTTCCGCCGGATTGGAGCTATCTGCCCACCATATGGGCCCCGATGATGGAAACCGTGCAGATCGCCGTGCTCGGCACCTCCCTCGGCGGGCTGCTGGCGATTCCGGTGGCGCTGCTGTCCGCGTCCAACCTGCGCGTCAGCCGCTTCGTCTCGCTGCCGGTACGGATGGTGCTGAACCTCATCCGCACCATTCCGGACCTGCTGTTCGCGGCCATATTCGTCGCCGTGTTCGGCATCGGCCCGTTTGCAGGGATGCTGGCGCTCGTCTTTTTCTCCTTCGGCATCATCGCCAAGCTGACGTTCGAGGCCATCGAAGCGATCGACCCGGGGCCGCTGGAGGCAATGTCGGCCGTCGGCGGAAACCGGCTGCAGATCATCCGGTATGCCGTCATCCCGCAGGCACTGCCCTATTTTATGTCGTACCTGCTGTATACGTTTGAAGTGAACGTGCGCGCAGCCGCCGTGCTCGGACTTGTCGGTGCGGGCGGTATCGGCCTCCTGCTCGACCGCTCCCTCGGCTTGTTCCGGTACGACCGCGCCTGCATCATCATCCTGCTGACCCTCGTCATCGTTCTGATCATCGATTACGGCAGCGCGCTGATTCGGAGGAGATTATTATGAACCGTAACACATCTTTGCCGCCGTCCGGCACGCCGGTGTCAGCCGGCTCGGCACTTCGCTCACGCATCCGTTTCGGACTGGTCACGCTGGTGGTGATTGCCGTCTACTGGTGGTCCATACAGGGGATGCACTTTGAAGGGATTCAAGGGACGGCGGGCACTGTCTCCAAGTCCATCCTGACCGGCTTCCTGCATCCGGACTGGTCTTTTGTGTACATTCCGGACGGAGAGGATCTGCTGCGGGGTCTGCTCGATACACTCGTCATCTCCGTCCTCGGCACCGTCGTCGCTGCCGTCGTCTGCATTCCTTTCGCTTTCTGGGCTTCCAGCAATATGAGCCGCGGTCTCGCGCTGTCCGGCAGCGGCAAGCTGGTTCTGAGCGTCATCCGGGTGTTCCCGGAAATCATCGTGGCGATTCTGTTCATTAAAGCCGTCGGTCCCGGCTCCTTTGCCGGCGTTCTGGCCCTGGGCATCCATTCCGTGGGCATGCTGGGCAAGCTCTATTCGGAGACGATCGAGAGCATCGACCGCGGGCCGCAGGAAGCCCTGATCGCGTCCGGTGCAAACCGGCTGCAGGTGCTTCGGTATGCGGTGCTGCCGCAGGTCATCCCGCAGTTCCTTTCCTACTCGCTGTACCGGTTCGAGATCAACATCCGCTCCGCCACGACCCTCGGTCTGGTCGGTGCCGGAGGCATCGGCACCCCGCTGATTTTCGCGCTGCAGGTGCGCAACTGGAACCGGGTGGGCATCATTTTGCTGGGGATCATCGTCCTGGTCATCCTGACGGATCTCATTTCGGGATGGGTGCGGAGAAAAATCATCTAAACGGGGAGTAAATCCGGACCGTTCGGCCGCCATTTCTCGCAGTTATGTTCGAACTTATAAAAAGACTGGATCCACGTGGCTTCCCCACAGATCCAGTCTTTTTTTACGATCCGGCTGAAGATGCTTTTCCACCCCCCCGTATGTTACAATAATGGAAATTAAATGTAATTTTAAACAAAAAAGGAGCTGACCCCCATGGACCCCAACCGAACCCGTTCCGCCAGTCCGCAAGGAAAGCCCGCAGTTCACGAAACGCAGCCCGCGAGCGAAACCGCTGCGACCCTCGACCATGAAAGTTATGTTGATGAGCAGCTCAGAAACATACAAACCATCGAAGGCGGCGGCCCGCCCAAAAAGGTCAATATGGACCAGCTCCCCGCCCCGATCCGGTACTTCGGCTACTTTTTTATGTCCGGCATCGCCCTGTTTGCGGTGATCTCCATCTTGATCAGCATTTTCAAATAACTGCCGCCAGCAAAATAAAAGGCCGTACCCCTTTGTGTGAGCACAGCGCCTTATTGCCAGTGTAGTTAGGCTTTTATTCTCTTTCATGACTTCATCGCCTTATCGAATTTAACTTCATCACTTCCGCACCAGGTTCATCTGCCTCACACCAAGTTTTTGCCGTAATAAATCTCGTCCATTTCCAGTGTAATCCGCTCCGTGATTTCTTCCTGCTCGCTCTCGCTCAGCGTATCCTTCGTATAGCCGAACAAGTAATTGTCCAGGTCAAATTCCCGCAGCTTGCATTTCGTATGAAAGATATGCTCCTGATACACGTTCACGTCGATCATGTCGTACATATCCTTCACCTTATCCGGGATATAGTTCTGGATCGAATTGATATCGTGGTCGATGAACAGCTTATGGCCGCTAATATCGCGCGTAAATCCCCGAACCCGGTAGTCGATGGTCATAATATCCGTGTCAAAAGAATGAATGAGATAGTTCAGCGCCTTCAGCGGCGAAATCTCCCCGCAGGTCGATACGTCGATATCGGCCCGGAAGGTGCTGATGCCCTCGTCCGGATGGAACTCCGGATACGTATGAACCGTAATATGGCTTTTATCCAAGGCCATGACGACTGAGTCCGGCAGCGGTCCGGGCGATTCGGAATAGGATTCCTGCGGAACCTCCACCACTGGCCCTTCGGAGACGAGAATCGTCACGCTCGCCCCCTGCGGCACGTAATCCTGTTTGGCTATATTCAGCACGTGAGCCCCGATAATATCCGACACCGTCTTCAGAATCGTCGTCAGACGCTCCGCATTATACTGCTCATCGATGTATTCCAGGTAAGCCTCGCGCTCTTCTTTGGTCCGTGTAAAGCAGATATCGTACATATTAAAGCTGAGCGACTTCGTCAGGTTGTTAAACCCATGCAGCTTCACGTGCTGCTCCGGTATTTCCTTCATTGCACATTCACCCCGCTGTCTTCATGTCCACTGCCTAATATTCCCTGATCATGGTGCATTATCCGTCTAGAACGGCAGCTTTTGTTTATTTACACTTTTTACCCCAAATGGGGCAGGGACAAACAATGCAGGATGGTAGGCAGCAGCTTGAGATAAGCGGGGATTTACGGATATTACACCCGTTTCTTATACGCCCTCATCGCAAAAACATATGCCACGAGCATGATTCCGACGCACCATGCAAGAGCGATCCAGATATCATTGCCCACTGGTTGACCTGACAGCAGCGAACGGATCGCTTCCACGATCGAGGTCACCGGCTGGTTGTCGGCAAAGGCGCGAACGACCCGGGGCATCGAATCGGTCGGCACAAACGCGGAGCTGATGAACGGCAGGAAGATAATCGGATAGGAAAAGGCGCTTGCGCCATCCACGGATTTGGCGGACAACCCGGCAATCGCCGCGACCCACGTTAACGCCAGTGTAAACAGCATCAGTATGCCGGCTACGGCAAGCCATGGCAGCAGCCCTGCTGACGAACGAAAGCCCATTAAGAGCGCAACAAGTATGATAACGACCACCGATATGGCATTGGATACCAGCGAACTGATCACATGTCCCCACAGCATGGTGGAACGGGCAATCGGCATGGAGTGGAACCGTTCGAATATACCCCGCTGCACATCGATAAACAGGCGGTACGCCGTATAAGAAATTCCGCTTGCAATGGCAATCAGCAAAATGCCTGGCAGCAAATAATTTACATAGTTATCCGTGCCGGTTTGAATGGCGCCTCCGAATACATAAACGAACAGCAGCATAAATGCGATCGGCATGATCGTGACCGTGATAATGGTGTCCCAGCTGCGGAATATATGGCGCATGGAACGTCCGAGCATCACACCCATATCGCTAAAGTAATGCTTCTTTACCGCTTCCATTTACTTTTCCTCCTTTTTGCCAACGATGGCAAGAAATACTTCTTCCAATGAAGGCTGTTTTTCAACGTACTCTACCTTTGCAGGCGGGAACAGCTTTTTCAGCTCCGCGAGCGTGCCGCCCGCGATAATCTTGCCCTCATGCAGAATGGCGATTCGATCGGCAAGCTGTTCGGCTTCCTCCAGATACTGCGTGGTCAGGAATACGGTCGTGCCGCCGTCAGCAAGCTCCTTGACGATCTTCCACACCTCGATGCGCGCCTCGGGATCAAGCCCAGTCGTCGGCTCGTCAAGGAAAATGATCTGCGGTTTTCCGATCAGGCTCATAGCGAGGTCGAGCCTGCGGCGCATACCTCCCGAATAAGTAGATACTCTCCGGTTCGCGGCATCCGTTAAGCCGAAGCGCGTAAGCAGATCGCGTGCGATCACACGCGGAGCTGCCAGATGCCGCAGCTTGGCGATCATGATGAGATTTTCCTGCCCGGTCAAATTCTCGTCCACGGCGGCAAACTGACCGGTCAAACTGATCGACTGCCGTACATGGTCCGGCTTTGAGGTGACATCGAATCCGTTGACGGCAGCGGTTCCGCCGTCAGGCTTAAGCAGCGTGGTAAGGATTTTTACGGTTGTCGTCTTACCCGCCCCGTTGGAGCCGAGCAGGGCGAAAATGCTTCCCTGATCCACCTCAAAATCCACACCTTTTAGAACTTGCTGCTGCTTGTAGGATTTTTGCAGTCCTTTGACTTGAATCGACTTGTTTGTCATATCTTCTCCTCCTTTTCAGATCACTGTAACTTTTGACAATTCGGCATCCATGCCCTTGAGTGCGGCAAAGGTCAACTTATCCATCGTCGCCCCGTCAAAGCAGATCGTTTTAATGGCGCGGTAATATTTCTTGGACAACAACGACCCTTGAAAAGACACATTTTTGAGCGTAGCGCCCTTGAACGAAACTTCTTTCAACCCGGCTCTGTCGAACTTGACGCCAATGAAGATTTGACCGTCGAAACGCTGCCCTGTCAGATCGGAAGATATGAAGTCCACCCCGTCGAATACACAATTCTCAAAGACGGTTTTTGTGAGAGCGGTCATCGTCAGGTTGACGTCGGTCAGGTGAACGCCTGTGAATGTGGCTCCGGCCAGCCACGACTTGCTGAAGTTCGTTCGTACAAGAGTGGATTGGTTAAAGCTTGCATTGGCAAGGTCCAGAGTGGTCAGGTTGCAGTCGGTCAGGTTTGCGCCGTCGAAACGGGCATCCTTCACATCGCTGCTCTTAAATGAACTGCCGGTCAAGTCCGCATTCGTGAAGTCGGAGCCTCGGAGCGTGCTTGATGTGAATTTCCCCTTATGTGCGGTAACGCCCGCAAAGTCGCTTTCGGCCAAGTTGCTCGCGCTGAGGTTGGTTAGCACCTGCCGCTCCAGCGAACGGGACAGGTTTGCCACCTCCAACACCGTTTGCTCAATGTCGCCGATGCTGTCGATGGTCATCTCCAAAGCCGTTTCGTCGTCCTTGCCCTCGGCTTTCAGCTCACGGAACCGGTCCTGCAGATCGGAGTGCAGGTCGGCCTTTAATTCGCTGACGCTTCTCACCCCTTCGTATGCAGCAAAAACCTCGTTCAGATAGTTCGTCAATTTCTCGTTCATCCCATCATCTCTCCTTATAATAAGTTTTCAAGCACGCGCTTGGCGTACTTCCAGTTGCGTTTATTGCGTTCATAAGTTGCCTTGCCCTTCTCGGTCATCCGAAAATACTTGCGCCGTCCGCCCTGCGTTTCACCGCCCCAATACCACTCGATATTACCGTCACCTTCAAGCCGCCGTACGCTGGAGTACATCGTGGCTTCCTTTAATTCATACTCACCGCCCGAACGCTCGACAATCAGCTTGACAATTTCATAACCGTAGCGGTCGGCTTCGGATAAGAGTCGTAAAATCATCGTGTCGGTATGGCCTCGCAGCAGGTCGGATGTGATTTTGTTGTCTTTCATGTAATCACCTCCATATCTGCATGATACGATATACTACTGTGACTGTCAAGGTAATTTGTTAATAAAAATACTTTGCCGAAAATACAGGTACTTGAAGAATAAGAAACGGCGTACATTCAGCAAAAATCAAATATGGTCTAACGAGAATTTTTTTGCGGTTCAATGGTTCACCCCTGCTGAAAACAGAAAACAGCGGCAATCTAAGACTGCACTTCCAGTCCTAGTCCACCGCTGTTTTTTAGTATTTGCCCTTGACGAGAGCCTGCTGCAAAATAGGCTGCCGTCCGACAAATTATTTTCCGGGAAATGACCCGTTTTTTCATTCAGTCATGACCCTTCTATTGAAATCCGGGATGGAATATACATTACAAGCCTTAGTCTGGACATCTAGCGACATCCTGAACACCACTTTCCTTTTGGAGGATCGAGGAGGAGTGTATCAATGAACGAATATGTGCCGCAGGGAATGGTTCAAAAGCAGTATCACTGGGAATGGGTCAATTATTTTCTGTACCGGCATCTTCAAGAGAATAATCCATTTCCCAAACTGAAGGCACCGCTGAACGATTTGCTGAACAAGCAGGAACAGCAATTGGATGCATTGCGAAAGCTCGCTGCTTCACTAGGGATATCCAGCCCTTCTGCAACGGTGAATATAAGGTATAATCCGGTTCTGGACTGTATTAAAGAACTCCATCAGCGGGAGTATGAATTATTACAGGAGTACACCAGCTATCACGATTACTTTTTGCCGGTTTCTTCGTATCCATTGGGCATTGAGGACTTGATGAAGTCTCAGCTGGCGCAGGTCAATACGCTTACGGAATTAAAAGCGGCCTTTGGTCAGCTTTTCAAACCCCAACACGAAACGCAAAAGCCTGATTACATATTGGAAAAGGGGTACCGGTTAACGCGGATCGCCACAGGACTCACGTTCCCGACCGTTATGACATTTGACCCCCGAGGAGCGGTCTATGTTGCCGAAGCTGGGTTTGCTTACGGGACTGAACCCGGAATGGGCCGCGTGCTTCGCCTGGAATCGGATGGCTCCTTTACAGAAATCGCCTCAGGATTCGGAGGTCCTGTAACAGGCATTGCCTGGCATCGTGGGGATTTGTATGTGGCTGCAGGAAATTTAGGGGAAAAGCCGGCAGACGGATGCGGAGAAATTATTCGAGTATCGCCGGACGGTACTAGGCAAACGATTGTCAGCGGGCTGCGCACATGCGGGGACCATTTTACCGGAGACATTCTGTTCGGCCCTGACGGCAAACTGTATTTTTCCGTTGGTACCGCCACGAATTCGGCTGTTGTAGGGCTGGATAATATGCTGATCCTGAAGCATCACCCGCAATTTCACGATGTGCCGGCCAGAGACTTGGAATTGATCGGCACCAATTTTATTACCCGGGATCCGCTATCCGATCAACCAGGGGCAGCAGTAACGGGAGCGTACCATGCCTTTGGAGCTCCGAGCAAAGAGGGTGATATCGTACGAGGCCGATTGTTGGCTAACGGGATCATCTACCGCTGTAATCCTGACGGAAGCCACCTACAGATCGTCGCAGACGGCTTCCGGAATACGTTTGGTTTAAGATTTTCCCCAATGAACGGAAAACTGATCGTAACGGACCATGGCGCGGATCCGCGGGGGAGCCGGCAAATCAGGCTGGATTGGGATAAGATTTGGGAGGTCACTCCTGGAGGATGGTACGGATTTCCGGAGTTGTTTAGTGGTTTGCCCGTAACCCTCCCCCACTTTCATGCCGCGGAACAAGCGAAGCCTGCCTTTCTTATCCGCAACCATCCTCCGCTTGCCGCCCAACCGCTGGCCCGTCTGCAGCCGCATAGCGCTTCCATGAAATTTGATATTTGTGCAAACGCTGATTTCGGCAGTCCAGGGGAGCTGTATGTCGCCCAGTTTGGAGAATCCGGATTTGAAAAAACCGAGGAGCTTCCTGGATTCAAAGTGGTTACAGTCAACCTGGATACCGGGCAAATTTCCAACTTCCTGACCAATCCGCTTGGCGAATCCACGAAACAAGGGCCTATCCGGCCCATTGATGTCAAATTTAATGCCGAAGGAAATGAGCTGTACCTTGTCGATTTTGGCCTGATGGGTAAGCATAACCCGACTCCTGGAAGCGGGAGCCTGTGGAAGATCGTTAAAATATAGCGGATCGGCTTAATCCTCCTCCTCGTTCCCTGTTCTGCCTCCGTACCGGTGCGAGTGCGGGATTCTGCCGTTAACGGTGGTATAACCCGCAAAATCGTGATAATGCCCGCCTCCCGGCAAAGGAATGGCCGGTCCCGTCGTCCCTTGAATATAATGAACATGCTGATCATTAAAAGATGTTTCCACATGATAACGGTGGACATGGGGAACGCCGCTGGGGGCGGGTTCCGTTGTTCCGGCGTAGTGATGATAGTGTCCCACGTCAAACGAAGTATCACCTGAAATCGGATGAACATGGACCCGGACCGGCCTTCCATCCCACGAAGTAATAAGCAGGCTGTGATGATGCTCGGAACTGGAACCTTCAGTATGAAACAGCAAACCTGTGATTGGGATTTCCAATTGACGAACCTCCTATGATTCAAGTTATCGGTTTGATCAAGCAAAAAATATCGGCTTCATCATACGCAGAAATCATATGGCGTTAGCCTGTTCCATTATGCAGAAATATGGTTTACGGTTAAAAATCTTACAAACGGTTGAAACGTTCAGCCATGGCGGTCAACCATCCGATACTTAGGCAGCAAAAAAACCTGCCGGTCACGACACCAGATTGTCGTGAATCGGCAGGTTTTTCAAAATTAATCTATCAGCATTATTCTATAACGTATTCGCGATATTTCTCAAAGTCCTGAAGCCGGCATTCCAGCGAGAGCCGTGTACCTTCATTTTCATACTCGGTTGCGTGGATGCTGGCATGCTCGTTCAAATACGAAACCACCTGGCCCCGGTCATACGGGATCAGCATTTCGCAGGTGACGTAATCTTTGAACACGGAGCTGCGGATCAGATCCACCAGCTCGGTCATCCCGATTCTCGGCTTGGCTGCCAGATAGACGCTTTTCTCCTTGACCTCTGGAATGTCCACGCCCGCCAGATCGCATTTGTTATAAGCAAAGATGGTGGGAATGTCCGTAACGCCGATGTCCTTCAGCGTGTTCTCCGTAATTCGGATCAGCTGCTCATACTTCGGGTTCGAGTAATCCACGACATGGATGAGCAGGTCCGCCTCGGACACTTCCTCCAGCGTCGACCGGAACGCCTTGACGAGATGATGGGGCAGCTTGCTGACAAACCCGACCGTGTCGGTGAGCAGAAAGGATTTATGATCCTCCAGCTGTATGCTCCGCACGGACGTTTCCAGCGTGGCGAACAGCATATCCTTCTCGAATACCGCCTTCTCGCCGGTCGGTCCGGCCGCAGAATAGGCCTCCAGCATGGCATTCATGATTGTCGATTTGCCCGCATTGGTATAGCCGACCAGCGACACGACCGGAAGCTCGTTTTTCTTCCGCTGCTTCCGCTGCGTCTGCCGCTGAAACACCAACGATTCCAGCTCCTTATTCAAGGCGCTGATCTTCTCCTCGATCCGTCGGCGGTCCAGCTCCAGCCGGGTTTCGCCTGAGCCGCGGTTGTGCATGCCGACGCCGCCGCCCTGCCGTCCGAGGGACTCGCGCAGGCCCACGAGGCGCGGCAGCATATACTGCAGCTGAGCAACCTCCACTTGAAGCTGGGCTTCCCGCGTTTTGGCCCTTTTTTCGAAAATGTCCAAAATCAGAATCGTCCGGTCGATCACCTTGCATTCCAGATCCGCTTCCAGGTTGCGGAGCTGCGACGGCGAGAGCTCGTCGTTGAAAATAATCAGATTCGCCTCGAGTCCCCGGAATAAGCTGCCCAGTTCCTCGACTTTCCCGGTACCGATGTAATGGGATTTGTTGACGCGCTCCATATTTTGCGTCAGCTGCCCAACGACCTCCACCTCGCAGGCCTCAGCCAAATTGCCGAGCTCCTCCATGGAGTATTCGAAATCGGGCTGGTTGTTCAGGTTCACGCCGACCAGTATCGCTTTTTGTTGAATGGGTTCCATATATTTTACCTCCGAATTAGCTTGAATTGTTCGATGAAACGAAAAAACCGCAGGCTGTAACCCTGTGGTTTAAAGCGAACGGATATATCAGCACTGGAAAAGAAGAACCCCCTTGCTCGATGACAGCTGCCCGTCAAGCTTAAGGTGTCCTAAGCATTCTCCAATCAGGCTGGTTTTATGTTATTGCATGAGGAACGCCCTACGGCTGCCTGAAGACAGCAAAAAGAGGGCGGATCGCCCTCCCTCGCATACACCCGGCATAACTCAAATAATGAGCACACTCGGCACGTATATTTCGGGTTCCAAAAGATATGCAGACCAATCCCGTTCGCTCCGCACAGGGGCAGAGCCTTTGAGCACTATTCAGTTAGCGGCACAAAGTGAAAAAACGGAATTTGATGTAGTACATATCTTATTCGAACCCTCCGATCATTATTGGTATCCCCATGTTAACACAACAGCGCAGCGGATACAATTCCCAATTGCCAAAAAGATGGAACTTTTTCGTTACCTCCCCGTCTGTGCACGCCTAACCTCTGCTTCCCCCGACAGCGTGACGCGGTTGCGCCCGCCCGTCTTGGAGCGGTACAGCGCCTCGTCCGCTTTCAGGATCAAATCGCGCGGTGAGCGTCCATGCTCGGGATATGCCGCTACGCCAGCCGAGATCGTCACCGGCACTCCGATCGGGTTCGCGGTTCTTTCCATCTCTTTTCTTAAGCGTTCGGCCACCACGCCGGCTTCCCTCGGCCCGCTGCGCTGCACCAAAATCCCGAATTCCTCGCCCCCATAGCGGAAGCACAAATCCCCTTCCAAGGACACGTTTCGCATCAGCTGGGCCAAGTGCTTCAGCACCTGATCGCCGAGCACATGCCCATAGGTATCGTTGACTCCCTTGAAATGGTCAATGTCTATTAAAATGACCGCAAAGGGCACATGGTACTCGGTCCACTGCTGCAGCACCGTATCCAGCGTCCTCCGGTTGGCCAGCCCGGTCAGCTCGTCGACACCCGCCTCGTTCCGAAGCTGGGTCAAATCCTGATTCAAGTGCTGGAACGCGATTTTGACGCTTTGCGACAGCAGCCTGACCTCATAATAAGCCGATTTAATGTCGGGAACGTTCTGCGGCCGTGCCGAGCCAAGTGTGGCCTGGTCGGAAAATTGAGCCAGCGTATTGAGCGGTTTGGCAATGCGGCTGGCCACCCACCATCCCAAAATGAGGATCAGCAGCAGGAACGGAAGGGAGGCGAGAAGCACCCTTTTGATCAAGTCATGAAGCGGCTTCTCAATGACCGACGTCGGCGTCTGGGAAATAATCCCCCACGAGCTGCTCGGTTCATAAGCGTAACCTGCAAAGAATTGGCCCCCCTCGGAGTTCGTCACCCGCTGCGACCCGCTTTTTTTCATCAGGACGTTCTTCACGACCGGATTGCTGATGACCGATTTGCCGATTCGCTGCTTGTCCGGATGAAAAATGATGGCCCCGTTCTTTTCCACTACGTAAACGTAAGACCCGTTGCCGAAAAAGTGCTCCTTCAGCATCGTGCTGAGCACGTTTTTATCTTCGAGATAAATGGTTCCGCCGACAAACCCTTGATAAGCGCCGGATGCATCGACGATTGGTGCCGAAATGAGGATAATGTACCTCCCTGTCGTCGCCCGGTAGGGGTTTGAAATAAAAGGCGCTTTCAAGGAGACCGCCATTTTGCTCTGGGCCGAGGTCAGCTGATCCCCGACTTCAATTCCGATCGTATGCGGACTGAGCGCCCTGACGATGCGGTTGGTGTCCGCAACGACTATAGAGTTGAAATACTGCGTATTCTCCTGAAACAGATCGTCAAAGAGCTGGGCGTCCATCTCTTGGCTCCGCCCGGATATTTTGGCAATCGCATTGATATTTTGCTGCATCGTAACGAGAAGCTCGTTCGTATTGGAAGCCAGCTTTTTGGCATACTGCTCGTTATTCTGAAGATAATTGCCAATTAAGGAGGCGCGGTTGACTTGAACGGCTGAAGTGATGCTGGTCAGCATCGTAAGCAGGATCGCAATAATGACAAGCAGGCTGATCGTAAACCGGAGCGTAAAACCTTTTTGGATCAAATATTTCAACGTTATATCCACCTTGAGTCTAATAATAGAGAAAGATGTCGCATCGTGACGCTTTACATTATACATGAACGCCGGAAGTGCATCTATAGCGTGTGTGCCATCTGCCGTAATAAGAAAAACGTCTATCGACGTACTTTCAAAGAAGACAGACCGCGTCTAGAGGAAGTTTTTCTTGCGAGATCAGGAAGCAGAAGCTCTGAAACTTATACTTTCTGATCTCTTAAGAAAAACGTCTATCGACGTACTTTCAAAGAAGACAGACCGCGTCTAGAGGAAGTTTTTCTTGCGAGATCAGGAAGCAGAAGCTCTGAAACTTATACTTTCTGATCTCTTAAAAAAGGGCAGCCTGACCGGCTGCCCGCGGCGGCTGTCATGGGATGTCCAGAGTTAGAGCGGCGTTATGCCGCGTCTTAAATTCCGAAAAAGCGCCTGGTCGTCCTTACCGTGGCCGCGGCCAACGCCTCAGGCTCTTCCCCTCTGCAGTCGGCGATGACCCCGAGAATGTGCGCCAGGAAAGCGGGCTCGTTCCGTCCGCCCTTCGGCTTCGGCCGCAGATCACGCGGTGTCAGATAAGGCGCATCGGTCTCGATCATCAGGCGGTCCAGCGGAATGTCCCGGACGAGCTCACGCAAATGCCCACCCCGCCGCTCGTCGCAAATCCAGCCGGTGATGCCGATGTGCAGCCCCATCTCAAGGTAGGTGTACAGCTCTTCTGCGCTGCCCGTAAAACAATGCACGACCGCGCGCCGAATCAATGCCGGGTGGTCTTTCAGCATCGCGGCAAAATCGGCATTCGCGTCCCGTTCATGCAGAAACAGCGGCATGTCCAGCTCTTCCGCCAGACGCAGCTGCTCCTCAAACCAGCGGCGCTGCACGTCGCGCGGCGAAAAATCCCGGTTGTAGTCCAGCCCGCATTCGCCGATCGCCACCACCTCAGGCAGCCCGGCCAGCCGCCGCAGCCGCTCCGCCGTATCCGGTCCGCAGTCCTTGGCGTCATGCGGATGAACGCCTGCCGTCGAGAACAGCCTGCCGGGATACGACTTTGCGTAGTGCGCCGCCTCCTCGCTGCTCTCCACGGACGTTCCGGTTATGATCAGCTGCTCTACGCCCGCCTCAGCGGCCCGGGTCAACACCTCCTCCCGGTCCCGGTCGAACGATGAATTCATCAGGTTAACGCCGATATCAATGATCGGTAAAGTCATGGCTGCCAAGTCCTTTCGTTATCTATCTTAAGGCATCTACCTTAAAGTCAAACCATAAAGTACGGCACCAATATTATAGTGGACAACGATCCTCCGCACAAGGATTCCTGGTCTTTCAAATGAAATCTTGCATGAATGTTATATGATCGAAGTTGAAATGAAAAGAGAGGGAGGAAACCTTCATGGAAAAGGATCATTCAGCTGTGACGTACCGGAACGTAAAGCCCGGCGAATTCATTATGTTCGGCACGTATCCGCAGTCTGCAGACGTTCAAGCACTGGCGATACAATGGCGTGTTCTTCATCATTCAGGAAACGAGCTGTTTGTTTTGAGTGAGTATATTTTGGACTGCAAGAGGTATCATGGCAAGAGCGCGGAGATAGGGTGGCGTGAATCTACGGAAAAGACTTGGCGTGACTGCGATTTGCGCGAGTGGCTGAACGATGAATTCTATAACACCGCATTTAGCGGCGCCGAAAAGCAATTCATCAAGACGGCTCATTGTACGGACAACGGAGAAGGC
The DNA here is from genome assembly GCF_016624415.1 of Paenibacillus sp. S28. Taxonomy (NCBI): domain Bacteria; kingdom Bacillati; phylum Bacillota; class Bacilli; order Caryophanales; family Paenibacillaceae; genus Paenibacillus; species Paenibacillus sp. S28. The sequence goes on from NZ_JACVTM010000009.1 coordinate 212,074, forward strand.
TGCCCGGATACGGAGGACAAGGTTTTTCTGCTTAGCGCTGCCGAGCTAGAGAACTTATCCGGGATTCACGGCAAGGATGTGAGGCGTGCGGTTGGAACCGATTTTGCCAAGACGAACAAGCCCGATGGATGCAGCTTATATGTATATGACAAATCGAACAAAGACAACTATATCCTCAAGGACGGCGAAGAAGCCGGCTGCTCCTGGTGGTGGCTGCGAACCCAAGGTAACAAGCCTTCACGCGCGTATTTTGTAGGGACAGGCTGCAGTATTCGCAGCTATGGGAATAACAGCATAGGCGGTTATGGCGTGCGTCCTGCTATAAAAATAAATCTTTCCTAAGTCTTGTTTTCAAGGAGGTAAAACATGGATTGCGTTACATCAAAAGCTGCGGCGTTAAAGGTAAAACGATGGCCCAGGAATCCCATATCGGCGGGCCCTCGTCATACCGTTGGTCTGAAATCTGACGGCACGGTGGTGGCTGCAGGCGATAATAAATACGGCCAATGTGCTGTAAGCGGCTGGCGTGATCTGGTGGCGGTGGCGGCCGGTAATGTTCATATGGCGGCGAACACAGGCAATGCCCATACCGTCGGTCTGAAGTCGGACGGTACGGTGGTCGCGGCGGGTTGGAATAAGCATGGCCAATGCAGCGTAGACGGTTGGCGCGATATCGCAGCGGTCGCGGCAGGCTGGCGCCGTACCGTCGGTCTGCGATCGGATGGCACGGTGGTAGCCGTGGGTCGAGATCATGAAGGCCAATGCGATGTTAACGGCTGGCGTGATATAGCTGCGGTCGCGGCGGGTGACTGGCATACTGTGGGTCTTAAATTGGACGGCACAGTGACAGCCGTGGGTAACAATCGGTATGCCCAATGCAACGTTAGCAGCTGGCGCGGCATCGTCGCGGCAGCTGCGGGTTACCTTCATACCGTCGGGCTTCAATCGGACGGTACGGTGGCGGCTGTGGGTCTGAACAAACATGGCCAATGCGATGTTAGCGGCTGGAGCGGAATGGTGGCGATTGCGGCGGGCAGTTATCATACCGTCGGCCTGAAATCGGACGGCACGGTAACAGCTGCGGGCCATAATGAATATGGCCAGTGCGATGTTAGCGGCTGGCGCGATATGGTGGCCGTCGCGGCGGGTTGTACGCATACTGTTGGCCTGAAATCGGATGGCACGGTGATGGCTGTGGGTCACAACGAATATGGCCAGTGCGATGTCAGCGGCTGGCGCGGCATCCAAGTGCCCGGCACTTCGTTATCAATATGAATAACTCGACATTCCACGCGAAAAAATGAGCCGGACTTCAAATTAGGCAAGGGGTACGCGACATTGGATCAGGTGGTTGACATCGCCCGGAGTATCCCGATCCCGCCCGATCATATAAAAAAGACCGCATCCTGACGGAGTGCGGTCTAGCGTCATTATTTGTATACGGGTTTGCCGTATTCCGCCTTCTTCTCGAACAGAACGGTATACGTTTCGTCTGGGCCGTCAACGGACGGGGCTACCACTTTCTTCAGCCCGCTCAGAGGCAGGATCGCCGTACTCCTAAGACCATATTTGCGAAAAGTGGGTCTGTGTCGTTGACTCATGACGATTCCCCTCCTAATAAATCATGAATTGAATCCAGTAACGCTTTATTGAGATAACATATCTCCTCAAAAATCTGCTCCGTGACCTGGACGGAACCCCTCAGGTGGACCGTGAACACGTATCTTCTCGCTAAAGGATAACACAAGATATATTCCTTCACAACCGATTTGCGATTTCGTTGACTAAATGTCACATTTCCGCTGGCGTGAACGTCCACCACATGGATCGGTTCTTCTCCCGGTCTCAGGTTGACATTGGCATCCAAGGAATATTCATAGCCGATTTCGCCAACCCCGTCGCTGCCGACCTGCTTTATTGTACGGTCCCCGGCTTTGAAAAGTGCTGTGCCGCTGACCGTATACGGCGTGGAAATAAACGACAGCCGCAGCGCCCGGCAGATCCGGTTGTAAATATCCGTATCGAGTGCAGGCTTATGATTCAATTCCTCAAAAAAGCCGATAATCTTCAGCAGCCTGTCCCTCTCCTCTTCGGATTCACGGAGCAGATCGTAAGGATCGCTCTGTTTGCTGCCCCAATGCTCGATCATGCTGCCGATTTTACTGCACGAGACGCCCACGGCCGCATTCCAGTTGCGCGGGTTCATCTGATAGGTGAGCGTGGTCATGCCGAACAGATCCGAAGGCGTCTTAAAGCCTTCAATCCGTTCCTCCTCCTCATCCTCCTGCTCAGGAATATGCGACGGAACGAGAAAAAATACCCGTTCTCTCCCCAGTTTGCTCCAAAACAAGCCCATCTCAAACACCGTATTATCTCTGGCTGTATAATATAACTTACCCCGCACGAGCGTCACGTCATCAGGGTGGAACACAAAAACCGCAAAATCGCTACCCTGGATCTGGGCTTCCAAGTCCTCCATCGTATAACGGTTGGCGTGAAACACTCCTCTATGCCAAGGAGTCACGACCGCGTAGTGCTCCAGTTCCTCCTGCACCGCATTCACGATCGGAATGGCTTCCCTGGATGAGCCGATGAAAACGAAAGGTTTGTCCATAACTCCCTCCAGAACATCCATAATCTACCTATTATCAGTATATCATAGCATGGTAGATTCAATGACTGTTACTTTTCGCGCTTACGAAAGTCCGCCCATGATTTCAAAGTTTGCTATGTATGCCTGACAGAACTTGTCTATATAAAAAGGTTACAAAAAGTAAAGGACTGCGGACAGCCCTGCTGAACCGCAGCCTTCGTGTACAAGCCAAGTACCGGGAAGGGACGAGCTGCCTCACCGACAGCATTTGCCGTATAAGGTACGTCTCCACCATAAACGCTTGAATGATATCCTTTTGCGCTATACGAGCTCAACCTCACCCTGCATTCCTTCCGGAAAAAGCACCTCGATCTCCACATCAGCCGGTGACTCTACGCGCAGCGTCATCCGGTTGTCCGAAACGTTCCAGCGGACGCGGATTTCGCCGCCGGCCGGCAGCGGAACGATGCCGCTGGCCCAGCCTAGTCCGCACGGCTGGGGAGCGACCGCCACCTTGCTCCATCCGTCCTCCAGCCGTTTTACGCCGAGAATGCATTCGCCCAGAAAATATCCCGGGGCCGCGGACCAGGCATGGCAATGGCTCCGGGTGAGCTGGTTCGGATTGGCCCGGTTTTCACTGAAGTTAGGGTACATCTCCCAGCAGGTGGTGGCGTCGTTATCGATCATCTGCCCGTAATGGGCCCGAATGTCGGCAAGCAGCAGCTCGAACTGGCCGGCCTCCTCCAGCGCCTCGTAATAGAAGAAGGACATGAACGGGCTGCCAATCTGCACGAAATCCGCGGGAGGAAACTTCAAATAGGCTTCCATCAGCGCTTTTCTGCCGCCGGTAGCGGCCCCGCACAGGTAGGCGACCACCTGGGTCTGCATGCTGAAGGTATCGGAACGGCGGCCGTCCGCATGGATGCAGTCCAGATAGGCGTGGCGCTCATCGGACCACAAATGCTGGTTAATGGCTTCCGTCAGCCGCCTGGATGCTTCCTCATATGCGGCGGCGGTCCCTTCCTGCCCGGCCGCTGCCGCAATGGCTGCCGCATCGCGCAGCGCCTTGGCCAAGAACAGGTTCTGATGGGTCACGATGCCTTCACGCGGCTGATCGATCGGGGCCCAATCCAGGAAGTTCCAGCCCTTCATCTCCAGCAGTCCGTCCCCATTCAGATGTTCCAGGTAGGCCTCCATAGTCAGCTGAATCGCCGGCCAGATTTCCGCCGCAAACGCCGTGTCGTTCGTATGGGAAATAAATTCGCGGCAGGCGATGGCCCAGAAGAAGGTCCAGTTCGGGATCACGCTGTTCCAGGCGCTCGGCACCTGGTTCACATACAGCGGCGTCATGTCCGCCGATCCCGGAACCAGCCGCAGGCAGCGTTTGACGATGTCGGTCACGCCGAACACATAATAATTGACGAGCGCCTCATTGCGGCTGTCCCCGACCCAGAACACCTGCTCATAGGAAGGGCAGTCGATGAATGTGTCTTCCATGCACAGCCGGGTCGTGTGGCGGCTGATGTCCCAAATATCGTTCAGCCTGGCGTCCGAGCAGCGGAACGCGCCGATCTCGGCGGCGGGATACGTGCTCTGCCGGATGTATACTTCGTGAAGCTTCACCGGACCACGCTGTTCGCGGATGGTCAGAATCAAGTACCGGAAGCCGCGGCGGACGGGCGACAGGTAAGACTGGCGGCCGGACCGGCATATATAACGGAACGTATTTTCGAGGCCGTACGTATGCTGCCGGTAATCGTCCTTGATGTATTCGACCCCGTACGCATCAATGACCGTGCCTTCCGGCGCGTCCAGTTCGAGGCCGATAAAACCGGAACGCTCCTTGCCCAGATCAATCACGATCTCACAGTCACCATCGGGGAACGGCTCGAGCTGTGCGAAGTTCTGCGTCGGCAGCACCGCAAACTGCAGTTCCTGCGGCACCCGGTGTTTTTCGCTCAGCGTCCGCCACACGCTGGCCCCGAATACGTCCACGGCCGAATACAGCTGTCTCGACACGGGCTGCATCCAGCGTTCATAGCCCTGAAGCTCCTGCTCGGTCCGGATCGTCTTCAGCCTTAAATAGTCCGGATCGTCCCTGCGGAGCTCCCGGCCGTCCTTGTAATCGATATACTCAACCGCATCGAAAGGGCCGACGGCCGTAAACGGATTGCCCTCCTCATTTAGTGCCGCGTGAAGTGGAGCCCGCAGCGTAAACGCCGCCTCGCTGTCCACTCCGATGTGGAACACCGAACCATGGTCGCCCGACGTAATGTCCATCAGAAGCAGATGACTCCCGCTGCCCAAGGTCAGCGTGTAGTATGTTTCCGGCTGCTCCACATGCGCCGGGGTGCAGCGGATGCCGTCTACATACAGATCGTCGGCCCGCGTTCCGGTCGGAAAGCCGATGGCTACTTCGCCGTCCTCTTCCATGACCAGTACCGCAGCCAATAGGCCGGTAAAGCCTACCGGGTTGGCGTGCGTGATGCTGTCCTTCACCATCTGGTTCCGCAGGTCGATGGCGGCCGTGAACCTTGGTGCCTTGACGCGGGCCAAAGACATCACCTTGGACGGGTACTTCTTCTCCTCCGTCAGGAACGGGATGTCCCTTGGAATGAGCCGCGTCCATGGCTGCGTGCCTGCCGGGCCAATTTCCAACGCGGCACTCCAGGAGGCGTCATCGTATCCCGGCCGGTTCCATGCCTCATCCCACAGCCTGGCGTCGTACACTTCGGCAAATCCCTGCTGACAAGACATCCTCGGGGAAGTGCTGTCCTGGGCCGCCAGCTTGGACGTTCTCCAGGTCCGGTCCGTGGCGGCGATCACCTTGTCCCCGTACTCCACCTGGGCGATCAGTCCCCCGCGCCCGGCGAGATAATAAAAATTGGCCAGTCCAAAATGAAGGACAAGCACCGCAATCGTATTGTCAGCCCCCGGACGCAGCAGATGCCCGATGCTGTATGTATCATACATCTGCTCCTTCGGCCAGGAGCGCGTCGTTCCCCTGCCGGCCAGGTAACCGTTTACAAAAAGAACGTAGCGCGAGTCTGCGGTGATGCTGAGCGATACGGGCCGTCCCGGGTCCCCCTCATAGGCAAAGGTCTTGCGGAAGCATCTCCATTCATTCCGGGGGCTCGGCTCTCCCTCTCCCCAAATCCACAGTGCCTTCCAATGCTTATCCATCATAAGCCTCCTCTCTGCCCTAAGCTTTGTACAATCACCGCCCTGTTGTCAAGTAAAGCGGTGAAATTCAATTCAAGGAACATCATTTGACAGCTCTCCCTTCCCGTTTCACGAAAAAAAAGCCCGCGCTTGCCGCGCAGGCTCTTCTTCCGCATAAGAGCAGCCGCGTTATTCAGCCACCCTCTATTTCTTTAATGCATCCGCCCGGTCCACCCAGACGGTCAAATCCTGGTAAGGCGTGCGTTTGCCTTGAGGCGCCTGTCCTTCAGCCGGAACGCCCAGATAAATAAAGCCGAGTACCTTGTCGTTCGGGCCAAGACCGAAGTGCTCGTTCATCTTGGCGTGGTATGTCGGCTCGCCGGTTCTCCAGATCGCTCCGAGACCCAGGGCATGCGCTTCCAGCAGCATATTCTGGATCGCCGCGAACACCGCTCCGTACTCCTCCAGTTCAATCACCTTGGGGTGATCCTTCGGCGTGACCGCCACAGCGATGACAACCGGGGCGCGCATCGGCTTCTGCCGAGCCGATTCCACCGCTGCTTCGGCTTCCGGGGATCCCGGTCCGCCCGCCTGCTCCACAGCGACTTCCGCCAATGCGTTGCCGAGCAGATCCCGTCCTTCCCCGCGAAGGACGAAGAAGCGCCATGGCTCGGTCATCCGGTGGTTCGGCGCCCAGGTGCCCGCCTCCAGAATTTGTTCAATGGAAGCGGCAGGCACTTCCTCCTGCGTCACTTTCCCGATGCTCCGTCTGGAGCGGATCGCTTCCGATACGTTCATATCTCATTCCCCACTCTCTTTAAGAATGCTTATTCAAGTCCTGTGTACTATTGTAGCAAAAAACGGACCGCGATTTCTAACCCGGCGATTCCATCGGGCTTCTCCAAGCTACGTGAAGACGGAGGTTTACCCCCTTTTACCCTGCGGTGACGTTCCGATAATGATGCGTTAACACTGCAAGCGTACACTGAAGCAGACAAGTTGTTTATACATATCCTTCGGGAAGGGGTTCATCACTATGACAAAAAAATGGTTCGTTTCCGCCCTCGCGGCCTTGTCCGTGGGGGGCACAGCCCTGCTTCAGAGCGCATCGGCAGCACCGGCCGATGTGAAGTATTCCGTTAATGGACAGTCGTTTACACCGTCCGTCCCTGCCGTTGAGCAGCAGGATCACCTGTATTTTCCGATCCGCGACCTCGGCAACCTGCTCGGCAAGTATGTCGACTGGGACGAAGTTCGCCAAACGGCTTCTTTTACGGACAAGCCCAAGCTGACCGGTAAATACACGTTGGATCATGCGGATCTGGCGGAGGGCATCAAATTTGGCATCGGCTCCTCGCTGACGCATATCCCGGGCGACCCGGATAACGTCTTCTATACGACGGCTGACCGCGGCCCGAACGGGGAAATCGACGTAAACGGCGAGACCCGCCGGACGTTCCCGCTGCCGAACTATACGCCGTCCATCTATAAAATCCAGCTGGATCAAGGGAAAATCACCGTCCTGGAGACCATTCCGCTCAAAATCAACGGCACAGATCCCGTGACGGGCAGCAGCAAGATTACAGGACTGCCGAACCTGAAATCCCGGGACGAGGTCCCTTATGAGACGACCGCCCAGAAAGTCATCTCTTACGATCCTTATGGACTTGATATCGAAGGGCTTGCCTACAATCCACAAGACGATACATTCTGGATCTCCGACGAGTACGGCCCGTACCTCGTACAGGTAAAACGCGACGGTACGCTGGTGCAGCGCCTTGCTCCCCAAGGGATCAGCTCCGAGCTGAACACGGCAGCGCTGCCGCTGAAGAATACGCTGCCTGCCGTTTATTTGGACCGCCGCCAGAACCGCGGTGCAGAAGCGGTCGGAATTACGCCGGACGGGAAGTGGATGTTCATGGCTATGCAGAGCCCGCTGCGGAATCCCGACAAGAGCGTCGATAATTCCTGGGCGCTCCGCATTTTGAAGATCGATCTGGCCACTCTCAAGCCGGTAGCCGAATACGCCTATCTTACTGAAGACGCCGGCCAGTTTAAGGACCTGAAGCAATCCGATATCGTTATTTCTGATCTTAACGTCATCGATGAGAACACCCTGCTGATCGACGAACGCGACAAAAATGCCGGCGATGCCGCCCAGCTCAAACGGATTTATGCCATCAACCTGACCGATGCAACCAACATTCTCGGCAAGTATGACGAGGCGGGACCTAGCGGCAAAACGCTGGAGCAGATGAGCCCGGCCGAGCTTCGCCAAGCCGGCATTATGACGCCGCTCAAGCGGACCGTTCTCGATGCGGTGGAATTCAACTATCCGAACGAGAAAATTGAAGGCATCTCGCTGGTGAACGGACATACGCTGGTCATTGTGAACGACAATGACTTTGGCGTCACCAATCCGGATGCCAAGGAAAACGGCACGGACCTGTGGACCTTCGAGCTTCCCTACGATTTAAAATAAGGCGCAAATCTATAAAAGACCGGCCACGGAGACTTCCTCCGTGGCCGGTCTTTTTGGGTTCCGCGAAAAGCCGTTTAGGATTGGCGGTCAATCTTCGCCCTGCCGTTACCGCCGGCTGCCAACCTTTCGCTTGACCTGCTCCAATACAGCAAGAACAGGCTGGCTTTTGACAGGCTTGCTGATGTATTCGTCCATCCCTGCCCCGAGGCAGATATCCCGGTCCTCCTTCAGCGCGTTGGCCGTGACCGCCACGATCATCGGACAGCTATCCTTCGGCAGGGTCGCCCGAAGCTTGCGGGTCGTCTCCAGACCGTTCATACCAGGCATCTGGACGTCCATGAAGATGATGTCATACTTCGTATTCTCGGCTTCCCGCAGCACATCGTGGCCGTTGGTGACGACGGTCACCGCATGGCCCTGCTTCTCCAGCATTTTGCGGAGCACGATCTGGTTGATCTCATTGTCCTCCGCAATCAGGATGTTGAGCGGATCGGTATCGGATGTTTCCTTTTGTTCGCAGTGCTTGGCATGCTCAGGCTCCTGCCGGTTCTTGAGAAGGACTGTAAACACAAAGGTCGTTCCAGGACCTTCCTTTTTCTCTACCCATATATTGCCGCCCATGACGTTCACGAGCTTCTTGCTGATGGCCAGCCCCAGCCCGGTTCCTTCATAATTGCGGGTCATGAAATTATCCACCTGGGAGAACGGTTCGAAGATCGCTTCCAGCTTGTTATCCGGAATGCCGATGCCTGTATCCGATACCTTGAATTCCAGATCGATCAGCTCGTCCTCCTCGAACACCTTCCGAACGCTGACCGTAATCCCTCCATGAAGCGTAAACTTCACCGCGTTGCCCACGAGGTTCATGAGAACCTGCTTGATCCGCTTGGGATCCCCGAAGAGCATCTCCGGAATGTCGTCCTCAACGGTAAAGGACATCTCCAGCTGTTTGGCGCTCGCCTTGGCGGACACCATATCGAACGTTTCCTGGATGCACTGTTTCAGATCGAACAGATCCTCCTGCAGTTCCGTCATACCGGCTTCCACCTTGGAAAAATCCAGAATATCGTTGATGATGGCCAGCAGCGTTTCACCGCTCTTGCGGATAATTTCGATATATTCCTTCTGCTCATCGTCGAGGTCCGTCGTCGTCTCCAGCAAATCCGTCATTCCGATGACACCATTCATCGGCGTCCGGATCTCATGGCTCATCATCGCCAGAAACTCGCTTTTCGCTTTATTCGTACTTTCCGCCAGCTCCTTGGCCATAATGAGCTGCCGCTGCTCGGTGAAATCCTTGGCAATGATATAGAAGCCCACATTTTTGTTGTTGATGATGATGGGTGCCAGCGTCGTGATGACCTCCACCATGTGGCCGTCCTTATGCCGCAGCGTCTTGATATCCTGTTCTACGGTCGGGTTGTTCAGCGCTTCCTTCAACACCCGCTGCAGGTTCCGCTCCCCGATAAAGCGCGCAATGCTCCTGCCCGCCATCTCGCTGACTTTGCAGCCGGTCATCTGCTCGGCACGGGTATTGGCATTCAAAATATTTCCATTTAAATCGAGTGAAATGATCGCGTCGTGGTTATATCTTTTTAGGGAGGTATACCGCTCGACGGTTTCCTGCAGCTTCTGCTCGGCAGCCTTGGTATGGGAAATATCGTTCAAAACGACGATGTAATGTTCGGGATTTCCCTCCGCGTCCGGCATAATGGAAATATGCACGGCCGCCCACACGATTCTCTCATCTTTCCGGATGTATCGGCCCTCAATTTCGATGGAAGTCTGCTCGGGATAGTTTTGAATAAGCGTTCTCACCTGGTTCAAATTGGTATCCAGATCCTCGCGGTAAATCAACCTCTCAAAACGCTGTTTCTGAAGTTCCTCCCAGGAATATCCCAGAATGCGGGTGAGCGCCGGGTTTGCTTGAACCCATTCTCCCCGGACGGTAATCACGGCAACACCAAAAGGAGCATTTTGGTACACATGCTGTAAATAAGAATACTCCTCATCATTCTGTACTCTGTTCATTTTGCGCCTCCTGCCATGGTAGTGCAGCCTGGTTTTTGTATTTTTCTCTCCATCATGTTTATATCTTAAAGGAACTGCTGTCCGACCCCTGACATACCAAAATAAGCATAAGCATGCTTATAAAAAGATATAAACAAAATTGACGATTTTGAAACCTTTTTAACGACAATTATGACAAAATGATGGCGAAATTTATAGACCAACTTTTTTCCTTTTCCAGGTTTTCTTCGTGAAATAAACGACCGAATGGACGATGACCCCAAGATTAGGGTCACCTTAAGATTGTACCAATCAGAACGCAAAGAAACCGCTCTTTCTCAAAAAGGCGGTTTCCTTGTTCGCCTAAAGGCGTAAGAAGCAAGCGGAATGGTCAGAATGCCCAGTTTCCGTTACGGAAGATTGCTTCTTTGCGTCCATCCCGCGTTATTCCGTCAATGGATAGATCGGCTGCGCCAATCATGAAGTCCTCGTGAACCAGGCTCTGATTTGCGCCTTTGTTCAGCAGTTCCTCCGCATCCATTTCTTTGCCGTTCTGAAGATTGACCGGGTAGGCTTGACCAAGCGCCAGATGGCAGGAGGCATTTTCATCGAACAATGTATTATAAAAGATCACATTCGAATTCGAAATCGGAGAGTCGTGAGGAACGAGTGCAACCTCGCCTAACCTCCGCGCTCCTTCATCCGTATCCAAAAGCTTCTGCAGCGCCTCGGCTCCTTCCTCGGCAGCAAACTCGATAACTTCGCCGTCCTTAAAGGTCAACGAGAAATTATTGATGACCACGCCGTTATAATTTAGCGGCTTCGTGCTTTTCACGGTTCCGTTGACGCCGTCCCTGCTTGGAAGCGTGTAAACTTCCTCTGTCGGGATATTCGGATTAAACAAAACCCCGTTTTCGTTATACTTAGCGCCTCCAAGCCAAATGTGGCCTTCGGGTAAATCAATCGTCAGCGAAGTGCCTGTCGCTTCGAATTGAAGCTGCCTGTAGCTTTTGTCATTCAAAATTTGAACCATTTTGCCGAGTCTTGCGTTATGTACTCCCCATGCGGATACCGGGTCTTCATGATCGATCCGGGTCGCTTCAATAATATGCTTCCACAGTTTTTGCACCGCGGAATTTTCTTCTTCACCAGGGAACACCTTATTTGCCCATTCCGGCGTAGCGTACGACAATAACGTCCAGGCATTTTTGTGGGCCATCAGGTAGCTGCGGTATTTATTCAACGCGGCAGCGGCCGTTTTGGACGCTATTGCAACGCGGTCAGGTTCCACGTCGTTCAGCAACTCTGGATCAGGAGAGTAGATTTGAATGAATGCCGCTCCGCTTTCCGCATACTGCACCATGGAGTCTGCCCGCCACTGCGGATATTCCGACAATGCTTTTTCCGGAGCATGCTGGTACTTTATCCTCGACAGCTGCTCATCGTTATACTCCACATAGACATTGTGAGCACCGGCTTCGTATGCTTTCAGCGAAATCAGCCGGACAAGGTTTGCGGCCATAATCGGCGCCATTACGACGACGGTCTGCCCAGGTTGGACGTTCACCCCTACCTTAACGGCTAGCTCCGCGTAATTTTCTAGTTGCCGCTTTGTTGGATACATCAAATTTCCTCCATTTGCACGAAGTGCTTCTCTGTTATGCTGCGATGAGGGGAGCCCCCCCCTTGATGACCACTTTATCTTCCTTTTGGGTCCAGCAGCGCGGTCAGTTCGTCAAGGGTCCGGACGACATGCTCCAGCAGCCCTGGCAGATCCTCCATCTGTTCCTCGTCGATTTTCCGGTCAAACCGGACTTCCGCCGTATTCGACAAGTGTTTCGTCTCATCGCCATAGCGCCAGCTGAGCGTCTGGGACACCGACTGGTCCGGCCACCGCTGTTCCAGCAGGCTCTGGATGACAGCACATTCTTCGCCCTGCGGACCGACTTCCATATAAAAGCGGATTCGGATAGTGCACCCTGGCTGTGCCTCCTTCTGCTCCAGCAGCTCCGCGGCCAAATCGGCCAGCGAGGCGGCAAGACCGATCTCCGCGGTCACCGCTTCGTTCCCGCTGCGCACGAACCGAATGGCAAATTCCCTCGACATGACCGACATTTCCATTCGGTCGTCGCGGCCGGTGACTCGAACCGCACCGTCCAGGTTGTCCAGGTCGTAGACCAGGTTCTCCACCGCCACCTTCAGGTTGTCGAAAATGCTCGGATCGAACATCACCATACGTCTGCCGCATATTTGAGACCGATCTGGCGTCTCGCATCCTCCATAATTTCCGCCACGATGAGGGAGCTCTCCAAAGAATTGATCTTGCTGTCGCGTTTGCCGCGTTCGATCAACCGGATAAACTCGTCCAGCTCGTAGTACATCGATTCATGGGTCTGCAGCTGCGTGAGGTCCTCGACCGTGCCGTCCCTGTACTGGATTTTCACTTCGTAAGGCTGGTTGATCCGGTCGATGACCATCGTTCCGTTCTCACCCTGAATCTCAGCGGGCAGGAAGGAGTCGGATATTTTCGAATACATGATGACCGCGTCCATCTCCGGATAGCGCAGCACCATACTGCCTTCCCCATCCACGCCTGATGACAACATGATACCTGTCGCCTTCACGTATTCAGGCCGGCCAAAGAGCGAAACCATCGGATAGATGCAGTAAATGCCCAAATCCATGAGTGAACCGTTGGAAAACTCGGGTTTGAAGGCGTTGAGCACCGTCCCCTCCTTAAAGGCGTCATAGCGCGAGGAATATTGACAGTAGCTGGCAAAATACCGCCGGATCTGGCCGATTTTATACAGGTTGTCCTTCATGATTCTGAAATTCGGCATCAGCGTGGACTTCATCGCTTCCATGAGCAGCACGTCATTGCTGCGGGCCGCCTCGATCATCCGCTTCAGTTCCAAGCTGTTTGAAGCCATCGGCTTCTCGCAAAGCACATGCTTGCCGTGGTTCATGCACCGGATCGCCTGGTCCGCGTGAAAAGAGTTCGGGCTGGCGATGTAGACCGCGTCTACAACCCCGTCCGACAACATTGCCTCGAGATCCGTGAACACCCGCGGAGATCCGTGCTCCGCGGCAAAAGCCTCTCCCTTTTCCAGGGTCCGGGAATATACTGCGGCAAGCTGAAACTGGTCATTCTCCGCGGCAGCCTGCAGAAACCGCTCCGTAATCCAGTTGGTTCCGATTACCCCGAATCGTATCATCTTCTCGCTTCCTCTCCTAACTTGTCAGTTCTGTCTTTGTGAATACTCACGATGACTATATTGTCTCATTCCCCAAAGAAGCTGTCCACTTCGGAATCCATGTCATGAGCGGCCTCGCCCACCATGGACTGGATATCTTCAGAGCTGATGTTAATATACTCATAGCCCTCTTCCTGCTGCTTCTTCAAGGCTCTCTCCTTATAAAACTTGCCGGTGCCCTCGCCCGCATCCTCGTCATATACGAGCACGATGCCGTCCGTCTTCCGGAACAGCAGATCATCCCTGGCCGCAAACTGCCACGGGCCGCTATAGGGCTGATTGCTGACGACACCGTAATAGTCGATCTCTCTGAGGATTTGCCGGTAATACTCCTGCTTATCTTCCTTCCACTTCTCTTCCGGGCTGGCAAAGGCCGAAATGATCGAGCATTTGAGCTCTGGATACTGCTCTTTCAGCGCAATAGCCGCCTCGATGCCCCACAGGTCCACGCCGTACTGCCCCGGGGTGATGACCCACTCCAGTCCCTCTTCAAGGAGCGGAATCAGCTTGGCCGTGATCGCCTGCTTAATATACGGAATGCCCGGATGCTTCTGGCCGAAGATGTTCAGCTCATGCGCCCGGTATCCGGTGACCAGACAATTTTTCATACCATCAACACCTTAACTTAGTTGGAATGCCTCTTCCTCAACAGATGATCCGCGAGTAATTCATTCCTTCTATCATACCTTGTTTTGCCTTGCGGCTTCCACCGCAAATTCAGATTGTGCTCGGTGCCGCTCTTTCCAGCATGGAGATGATAACCGCGAAATCAAGGCAGGGAGTGGTCCAGAACGCCGGAAGACAGCCAAAAGGGCACCCAACGCCAATTCCTCAATGGCGGGCAGGTACCCCTTCACAGAAGTATATATAAGTTGAACCAAGAAATACGATGCAAGCAAGGAAGTAAAATGATTCCCCTTATACAGATTATAAAGAAATTTTCACTTCGGCGTTCATGCCGGGAAGCACTTTATCCGAAGGCTGGTTGATCGAAATTTTGACAGGCACCTTCTGGGTGACCTTGGTGTAGCTGCCGGTTGAGCTTTGCTGCGGAAGCACCGAGAACACCGAGGTCGTTGCATAGCCGATTTCGTCGACCGTTCCGCTGAACGTTTTGCCCGAATCTCCGTCCACGTTAATATCGACGCTTTGGCCGACCTTCAGGTCCTTCAGGTCCTTCTCCTTAATATTGGCGATGATGTACATATGATCCAAGTCAGCTTCCTGGGCGAGCACCTGTCCCGCCTGGACCAGCTCGTTCTTCCGCGCATCGCTCTTGATGATTTTACCGTTCATCCGGGTGCTGACCGGTACGGCCTTCGTTCCGTCGGATACGGTGCCGACGACGTCCTTGTCAGTCACGTTCGATCCGGTCTTGACATGCCAGTCGGTCAGCACGCCGCTGTAAGTGGATACGACGGGCATCATGTCCGCGGACACGACCGCGTCGCTTGTTTTGATGTAGTTTTCATTTTGGTAATAAACATAGGCGCCGGCTGCGATCAGTATAAACACGACCAGCACGCCCACAACATTTCCGATGATTAAACGAATGTTCATCTTGCCTGTTCTCCTCCATATCGTTCTTTTTCTGAATGTATCTTAAGAATGGGATTCCGCTGTTACTCTTTCCTTGGGACCCGGCAGGGCAAGCGGCTTTTTCGGCTTTTGCACAAGCGAAAAGCCTTTGCCTGTCACGATTTTTCCAATAGAAGCCAGCAGTATAATGACTGCAAGAACCAGCATTATCGTAAACAAGTGATGGTACGCTCCTAGGATGGCCGCCCGCTTCGTATTAGCAATCAGCTCATAGGAAGCCGTGCTCTGCGCCTGGGCTGCCGTCATTCCCGATCCCATCAGCTTCCGGGTCATCTGTGCCAGCTCCAGCTTCGTTTCGGCATCAAACTCGCCCAGATGGGAACGGATCTGCTCGTAATTCATGGTGTTCTGCCGGCTCAAATACCAGCCCAGCAGCGGAGACAGCACCGCGCCGACGATATTCCGCATCGTATGCAGCGTCGTGGAGCGCATGGAGGCTTTGTGAATATCCCCCGCGAGGGCCGTGCCGAGCGCTCCGCTGACCAGAGCCATACTGACGCCGCCGCCAAGGCAGGCAGCCTGGAAGTATAGCTTAGGCAGCGTTACGGTTGGCACCAGGTTTCGCCAGCTGAGGCAGACATAAATAATGGCCAGCGATCCGATAAAACAAAGGACGCCAGCGCCGAGCCGGTCGTACAGCAGGGTTTTTAAAATAGCCGTGATCAGAATGCCGACGAAGAACCACAGGAAAAAATGGGACAAATAACTTGGCGACAAGCTGACGTTATTTTTCAAAAAGCCGGTGATTCCCGCAATCGCAAAGATGAGCACCGCATGGGACGCGATCGCCATGATCGTGCCCGAAATCGGCTTGGGCGCCTTCAGCGTACGGAAAGGAACGAGCGGCGTCTTGGCCCTGAGGTCGACGATGACGAACAGAACCGCCAATATGACGGCGACGGCCAAAAACGGCCACACCTCATACGAAGTAAACCCCTTTTGCATCAAATTGCACAGTGGAATCACCAGCGAAATCATGGTCAATACATACAAAAACACTCCCGTTTTATCCAATGGCTCGTGCTCGCCGTGATGCTCCTCCGATCTCGGCAGGCCGTAATAGCCGACGGCCAGACATAGGATGGCGGAGGCGACGTTCAGCACATACAGCCAGCGCCAGGCATCAAGGCTGAGGGAGACGGCTCCGAAATAGGCTCCGACGGCACTTGCCCCAAACAGGCCCGTGATGACCATAAACAGAAATGTATTGCGGATCTTGTTCGGAAATGAACGGAGGCTCACCGGCAAAATCGCCAGAAACAGCGTACCGGCGCTGAGGCCCTGAATCACCTTCCCGATCGTCAAGGCGGCCACATCGGTGGACACGGCGTTGATCAACGAGCCGCACAAAAAAATAAACACCATCGTCAGATAGTGCGCCTTGAGGCCGAATCTGCGGGCCAGCACTGGTCCAAATGGTACTCCGAGCGCGAAAGCCAGGTTCGACAGCGTGGACGGCAGCTGCAGATCATTCGAGCTCATATCCAGTCCGTTCTGAATGATCACCTGGTTGATGGTATAAGCCAGATTGCTGAAGTATTGGGGCCCGATCGCAAAAATCGTCAGCAGCGATATGATCAAATACTGCGGAACGGCCACCCTTTCTTTCTCCGACATCGGAGTGCTAATGAGTTGACTCATCCGGATTCCTCCTTTCGTCTTGTATATGATTACGTCCGTATGCAGAACAACTTGTAAATAGCAAGTTGTATTATACAACATATGCGGATCAGCTGGCAACGGCATTTTCGCAGGCAGTGAGAAAAAGCTATTGGATAAATCCACAGCTTTTTCCTGATCTACTTATGCCGTTGTTTCAAATCCCGGTTAAGCCGGGTCAGGCTGTCCTCCAAGTGCTGCATCCCCTCACCGTTCCAATCCTTGAGGATGTCTGCGTACGCATCATGTCTGGCTTTCTGGACTTTGTGGAGAATATCCAGCCCGCCGGGCGTAATCTCAATGAGGCTGATTCGGCCATTGTTCGTGTCCGGATACCGCTTGACGTAATCTTTGGATTCCAGCACCGCGATTTGCCTGCTGGCCGTGGACAGGTTCAGCAGCAGATGCTCTGCCAGCACATTGATCGCCAGCGGGCCCGCGTGCTCCAGCTCGCTGAGCAGAAGATACTCCGACCGGTCCAGGTTCCCGAATCTGGGGCTGAGCGCCGTCGTCAGCCGGACCAGCAGGGCGATCTGGTACTCGATCATATCCAGTCGATCTTTGTTCAACTTCCTCCCCCTCTTCTCTCGCTAAACCGCTCTCATAAATATATCATACCACTGCGCGAAGGGACTTTGCATCCGGGGGGCCGGGTAAACAGAAAGAACGTCAATCGACGTACATTTATGGAAGGCAGATCGAGTTTAGGAGAAGTTTCTCTTGCGTTTATAGAGTGGTTCAGCAACGGCCACGTAACCCGTCACATACAACCGACAGGATGCGCTCCGACAATCCGGAATCATCATTGTGTTCAAGAGTACGCAAAACGCTGAATAGAATAGCTGTTAGATCGGTCACTTGAATGTCACTACGAACCGAACCCGCTTGCTGAGCCCGATTCAGTAGTTCTCCCAGTACATTTTGAAAATTCAGCGAGATGCCAGAGAGCGGACGCTGGATGTCGGCACCAGAACGGGACAGGGCAGCGATAAGCGCTTTATTTCCCGTGCCCTCTCTCACAATTAGCGACAGAAAGTTAAAAAAAGCCTGTCCTGGATCGTTTTGCTCAAGCATCTCACTTGCTTTCTCAATAAGACGTTGCTTAAAACTGAAAACTACAGCTTCAATCAATTCTTCTTTCGTCGGAAAGTGACGATATACCGTTCCAATCCCGATCCCAGCACGATTGGCAATTTCATCTATTGGAACATCCAATCCCTCAGTGGCGAAAACTTTCGTTGCAACGTCGAGTATAAGCTCTCTGTTTCGTCTGGCGTCTGCCCGTAATGGTTTTCCCGTTGTAACTGCGCCGACTGAAATTGAATCCTTAACTTCTAGAGCTTGCGATGGCACTTTTTTCGGCATATGAATAACCCCCTTACACAATATCATTATACACTAAATTGACAAACGGAGTTTATGTTCCGTATAATAAACGGAGTAATAGTTCCGTTTATAAAAACATCACTCTATACTGGAGGTATGAAACATGTCATTGCAAAATCATCGAACCGTAATCGTAGGTGGTACTTCGGGCATTGGTTTGGCGACCGCCAAATTATTTGTTTCTCAAGGTGCTCAAGTCATCGTTGCCAGTCGCTCACAAGAGAAAGTGGACGCGGCAGTAAAAGAACTCGGGACAGCGCAGGGGTACGTCCTTGATTTCCAGGATGAAAGCCAGATGAAACAGTTCTTTGAAAAGATTGGTGACTTCGATCACCTCGTCGTTACCGCCGCCGGGGGCACAACTTCCCAAGGCCCCTTTGGATCTTTGGGAATCGATGTTGCGAGGGCTGAGTTTGACAGCAAGTTTTGGGGACAATACGCAACAGTGAAAGCCGCCTTGCCTTTTATCAAAAAGTCCGGTTCGATCACGCTGACTTCCGGTGCAGTTGCCGCACGACCGATGAAGGGTGCCTCGACGCTGGTTGCACTGAACTCAGCTATTGAAGGCCTTGCCCGTGTTATGGCTATGGATTTGGCGCCGATACGAGTCAACGTTGTGTCGCCAGGGGTGGTGGATACACCTGTTTTCAGTGGGATGGACGCCGAAAGTCGTACAGCGATGTTCCAGCAGATTGCTCAGTCACTTTTAGTACAGCACGTTGCAAGACCCGAAGAAATCGCTGAGGCGTATGTGTATTTGGCGAAAAACACAAACACCACCGGAACCGTACTACCAGTCGAGGGTGGTGCAATCTTGTCAGGTATATAAAAACGGAACATCCTACCCCAGTGGCACCCTCAATCCGCTTTTGAGCTTCTTACAAGAGCTATGGCAAACTGGGAAGAAGAGATAGTCGGCTACTTTGACCATCGCATATAATCGCAAAAGAGCCTGCAGCCAAGCTGCAGGCTCTAACAAATCTTGTTTCCCGACAAATTACCGTTCTCCATCCTTCACCGGAACCCCGAAATTTGGCGTCCCGTCCTCATTCCAGCCGAAGATCTGCATCCGTGTATGCCGGTTCGGATCGTACAGCGGATCGCCGATAATTTCTTTATAATTCCGGGCATGATAAACGATGACGTCTTCCCCGTCCTCGGATACCGTGAAGCTGTTATGCCCCGGCCCATACTGCCCGTTCTCCTCGTTGGTGGCGAATACCGGTTCCGGCGACTTCACCCAGGAGGCCGGATCCAGCAGATCCGCCGATTCGTCGGCATACAGCAGTCCCATGCAGTAATTGTGGTCGGTGGCGCTGGCCGAATAGCTGATGAAGATGCGTCCGTTCCGCTTCAGGACGGCTGCCCCTTCGTTGACTTTAAAGCCGATCACTTCCCACGGATACTCCGGGGTCGAGATCACAACCTGCTTGCCCTGCAGCGTCCAAGGACTGCTCATTTCCGAAATGTACAGATTTGAATTGCCCTCGATGTCCGGGTCTTTCTGAGCCCATACATAGTACAGCACTCCGTTATGCTCAAAGGTGGTCGCGTCCAGCGCAAAAGACTCCCACTGGGTGCGAATCTTTCCCTTCTCCGTCCAAGTTCCTTCCAGCGGATTGGCCGAGTCGTTCTCCAGAACATACATCCGGTGGTCGAACAATCCGTCATTGGTCTCGGTCGTCCGCGCCGCCGCAAAGTAGATGTACCATTTTCCCTGAATAAAATGAATCTCCGGCGCCCAGATGTTCGCGCTGAGCGGTCCGGTCTCGTATTTGCGCCATGCCACAACCGGTTCGGCTTCACCCAAACCTTGCAAAGTCTTGGAACGGCGGATTTCGATCCGGTCGTACTCCGGCACAGAAGCCGTGAAATAATAATAACCATCCGTATGCTTGTACACCCATGGATCGGCGCGCTGCTCCACGACCGGGTTGTTGTAAGTTTCGTTTCTCTCCATATCAGGCTCTCCTTTATGTCTATGTCTTCATGCCAAAATCAATTGTTCCATATAGATTGAACTAAAGTTTTGCATTGAACTTCCTGTTATAACGCCCCATAAGGCGGCCAATAACATTCATTTCTTTAGTTCATTCTATCTAGCTCCATTTCGGGGCAAAAGGATAAGGACAAGCGGATTCCAGCAGCCGGGTCTTCACCTCAACGAGACAGCCGCAGTATTGGCAGGTCGTTCCGTATTGAAGCCCCGGACACTGTTCGCACTGCCCGATCCGCCGGCGGTATACCTCTTCGGATGCCGTCTCCCTGCCGCGGGTCGCGATCTCTACGAGCCGCTGCAGTTTTTCCGGCGAAACCTGGACGCTCTCGCTGCACCCTTTGCAGCCTTCCTGACGATCCATGACAACTCACCCTCCCTATATGCTGTTATTGTAATGGCGCTGCACGCAGCCAACCTTCGATTAATGAATGGCCAGCGTAACGACGGACATCGGCGGCAGCTTCACGCTCAAACGACCGCCTTCAACATTGGCGCCGTCAAACGCTTTTGGTGCCACGGCATCCGGCTGCTCGAACGTATTGTGCGCGTTCATCCGGTCAGCCGTCAGAATCGTGCCGGAAGCCTGCACGCTTTCGGCAGCAAGGCCGCGAAGGTCCAGGCTAATTTCGGCTTCGCCGGCATGGTCGATGTTGACCAGGCTGACATGCACCTTGCCTTCGGCATCCCTGGAAGCCGACACGGTTACCTGCGGCAGTGCCTCGCCGCCCACTTCATAGCTTCCGACCGCAGACTCGACCGCCAGCACCTCGGCATCCTGATGGACCTTGAACATATCGAACACATGATACGTCGGCGTCAGGATCATCTTCTCGCCTTCGGTCAAAATCATTGCCTGCAGGACGTTCACCGTCTGCGCGATGTTCGTCATCTGGACACGGTCCGCATGGTTGTGGAAAATGTTGAAATGCACGCCGGCCACCAGCGCGTCGCGGATCGAGTTCTGCTGGTACAAAAATCCCGGATTTGTGCCCGGCTCCACGTCAAACCAGGTGCCCCACTCATCGATGATCATGCCGACGCGCTTCTCCGGATCGTATTTGTCCATGATCGTGCTGTGTTTCGTGATCAGTTCGTCCATATGCAGCGCCTTCTTCATGGTGATAAACCATTCGCCTTCTTCAAAATCGAGCGCCGAGCCTTTGCCCAGCCAGAAGTCGCCCGGGATCGTATAGTAGTGCAGGCTCAGACCGTCCATCAGCCAGCCGGCGTTTTTCATCAGCACTTCCGTCCAGTTATAATCGTCCACATTGGCGCCGCCGGCGATTTTGTAAATTTTGTTGTCGCCGTAATTACGCACGTACGTCTGATAACGGCGGTACAGATCAGCATAGTATTCGGGACGCATGTTGCCTCCGCAGCCCCAGTTTTCGTTGCCGACGCCAAAATACTTCAGCTTCCACGGCTGCTCTCTGCCGTTCTCTTTACGCCAGTTGGCCATCGGCGATTCGCCGTCAAACGTCATGTACTCGACCCACTCGGACATCTCCTGAACCGTGCCGCTGCCGACGTTGCCGCAAATGTACGGCTCGCATTCCAGCAGCTCGCAGAGCAGCATAAATTCATGGGTGCCGAAATGGTTGTTTTCGACGACTCCGCCCCAGTGCGTGTTGACCATCCGTTTACGGCCTTCCCTTGGGCCGACGCCGTCCTTCCAGTGGTACTCGTCGGCAAAGCAGCCGCCCGGCCAGCGCAGAACCGGCACCTTGATGTTCTTGAGGGCCGCCAGCACGTCGTTGCGGATCCCCTTCGTATTCGGAATCGGCGAATCCTCGCCGACCCAGATCCCTTCATAAATGCAGCGGCCCAGATGCTCCGCAAAATGGCCGTATATATTTTTATTGATTTTCCCTTTGGAAATATCCGTATTGACGATCACGTTATGCATGGCTGAATCCTCCCACGAGATGCTAAGTCTTTTATTTTGATAAAAACTTCCTATTATCCTTTAATGCCAGAGTTCAAATTGATTGACTGAATAAAATATTTCTGGGCGAAGGCGAACAGAAGCAGCGTCGGAATGATCGCCAGCATCGCCGAGCCCATCAGCTGCCCGATCATGCGGTAGTTGCCGTAAATATCCTGAAGCAGCAGCAAGCCCGCTGTAATCGGCATTTTATCCACGTCCGTATATACGATAACCGGCCACAGGAAGTCGTTCCACGATCCGACGAAGGAAAACAGGCCGCACACGATCAGCACCGGCTTGATGAGCGGCAGGATGATCGAAAAATAAATCCGGAAATCCCCTGCGCCGTCCACACGCGCCGATTCGTCCAGCTCGCCCGGAATGCCTTTCATAAACTGCCGGACCAGAAAAATGTTGCCCATACCTGCGAGACCGGGGATGATCATGGCCCAAGAGGTGTTCACCCAGCCGAAGGCGTCGATGATTTTATAGGAAGGGATGATGTTGACGACGCCCGGAAAAAACGAAATGCCCAGCAGCGTGAAAAACAGCGTGTCTCTCCCTTTGAAGTTCATGCGGGAATACCCGTAACCCGTAAGCGAAATAATGACGATGACGAGCAGCGTGTGCGATACCGCGATAAAGACGGAATTGAACAGCCAGCGCAAAATCGGTGCCGTGGACGTATTCTCCAGAATGGCGACGTAATTCTCAAAAATCCATTCCTTCGGAAACAGCCGAAAGCCCGAGGACACGACCTCGGTCTGCGAACGGAAGGAAGTCGTAATTCCGAACACGACCGGAATCACCCAAATGACGCAAAGCACGATCAAGAACAGGTAAGCGATATATTTGGAGATACTTACTTTTTTGGACATTTTGATTAACCCTACCTCTCGTATCCTAAATCCAGCCTCTGCCTAAGCGGCCTACCTCGTATTTCGATTCATGACATAATATTGCAGCGCCGAAATGACCAGAATGACCAAACCGAGCAGTACGGCCATCGCCGACGCCATGCCGGCAATCGATTCCCCTTGGCCAAAGGCCAGCTGGCGGATGTACATCATCAGGACGTGTGTGCTCTGTCTCGGTCCCCCATCGGTCATCATTAACGGCTGGCCGAACACGTTGAACGCGCCTGCCGTCGTCATGACGAACGTATAGATCAGCGGGAAATTGATGGATGGCAGGGTAATGCTGAAAAATCTGCGCACGGATCCGGCTCCGTCGATCTCCGCCGCCTCGTACAGTTCCTTGGAGACGCCGGCAATGGACGCGCGGTAAATGATCATGTTGCCGCCGACGCCGCCCCATACCGTGATGACGAAAATAATAATCCACGCATAAGGCTGCGTCGCCGCCCAGGCCACCTGCGAATGGAATACGTTGCCGGTAATGCCCAGCTGTTTATTGAAAATAAGCAGCCAGATCAGAGCAGCCGCGGAAATGGAGATCAAACCGGGAATATAGATGATCGACTGAATGACACCTTTCAGCTTGACCTGCTTGTGCTCGAGCGCGACGGCGACCAGCAAAGGAATAACGATGAGCAGCGGTACGCTGATCACGACGAACAGCAGTGTATTTTTCAGGCCGTTGAAAAATTGGGTGTGGAAGGTCGAGCTGCTGTCGAACAAAATCGTTTTATAGTTGGCCAGGCCGATCCATACCGGATCGTTCATCAGGTTCCACTGCGTAAACGAAGCATAGATCCCGTAAATCGTTGGGATCAGAATGAAGATAAGAAACAGAATCAGATGAGGGCCGACAAAGAAAAACGGTACAAATGATTTCTTATTCATAGCCTTGTAATTTCTCCTTTTGGAGAAATAATGCACCAGACGCTTTCGGTCCGGCACACTATTTCCTTCGTTCTGTATAGATTGAACTAAAGTTTTTTGCATGGAACCTCCTGTTAAAACGGTCCTCATACGGCCTATAACATTCATTTCTTTAGTTCATTCTATCTGCTTAGCAAAAGGCCTACTTGGTCGCCTGTTTACTGCTGCTCTCTGCGATCTTATCCTCGACGAACTTCTGCATCGTCTGCAGCGTTTCGTCCAAGTCCACATTGCCCCGGACGATATCGGCACAGTACGTATCCACGGCTTCGGCTACGTACGGATAGTATTCGTAAGTGTAGATGTACAGCGATTTCGTTTCCTGCTCATTCGAGGTGAAGAAGGACTGCATGAACTGCTTGTACTCCGGACTTTCGTTCACCTGCTTACTTGCGACGATTTGTCCGGCTTTCGCCCATTCCAGGGAGTGCTCGCGCACGAATTCCAGGAAGGCGCCGATGCCCGCTTCTTTCTCGTCCGAGCGCTTGTCGTTCTTGAACATCGTGAACAAGTGGGAGGAAGCGCGGTTCGTGAACTTGCCCGCCGTCGGCGAGTATACGTTGGTTACGCCGAAATTCAGGCCGTCAACCTTGGCGTGGGCCGTCGAGCTCCAGGTTCCGTCTGTCGAGAACAGCACTTTGCCGGACTGGAACATCAAGTAGCCGTCTTCGCCGAACGGTGTCATGAGGCCGGCGTCGGCGATCTTTTTCACATTTTCAAAAGCCTGCTTCATCACCGGCGTATTGACGGCCGGCTTGCCGTTTTCCTGGATGTCTCCGCCCAGGTCCTGAACCTGTGCCAGAATGACCCAGCCCAGCAGCGCATCGTTGACGACATATTCGTCCGAAGCCAGTTTGCCTTTCAGAGACAGCATTTCGTCGATGGTCACGACATTGTCGTCGAGAATGGATTCCGCGTTATACTTCTTCAGCAAATCTTTGTTGTAATACATGACGTTGCTGTGAATGTCGAGCGGAACCGTATATTGGGTGCCGTCGATGTTGCCTGTGGACCAGGCTTGCGGCAGGTAATTCGCTTCCTTGATTTCCGGCTGCCCCTTGATCGCGCTTTCGATCGGTTCCAGCACGCCCTGCTTCGCGAAGCCGGGAACGCGGTCGGCGTGGATAATGGCCAGGTCCGGAACGCCTTTGCCCGAGTTCAGCACGGTCGAAAGCTTGGTATACATATCGGAAGTGATGACGTGCTTCACTTTGATGTCAGGATTCGTCGCGTTATATTCTTTGACGATCTCATCCATGTAAGCCCCGTCGTCGCCCGTCAGCGGCGTCCAGAACGTAATCGTCTTCTCGCTGCTGCTTCCGCATGCCGACAACAGCATGCTTGCCGCAAATATCATCAATAATGAAATAACAAAGCTCTTCTTCAAAACTTCCGCCCCCTAAATGGAATACTATATCTCGTATTTTTTTATTGTTCAGCGTACTTCTTTTGATTTGAAAAACTTGAAAGCTTGCAATTTCACACGAACCCTTTTCACTTGTACGTACATGTCGATGTACATCAAGGCCATGTTGGATAGATGCCGCCAGCGCTCCTGCGGGTCGTTTCGTCCCACAAAAAACATCTGCCGTTCCTCTTGGCACGATCTTTCCTTTGCCAAACGTCAAAGAGGAATCGGCAGATGCAGTCATGCGAGTCTATGATGTTATGGGTTGCGTCCATGCCAATGGGTTATGAAGGCTGGTATGCCGGAACTCGCCTGCAAGCCAGGCAGCAAGGACCTGCCCTAATTAAGCTTTTTTCAGCCGGATCACGTTCCAGGATGCCTTGGACAGGCGGGCGCTCACAAACCCGTCCTTCAATGCCGCACTGCCTCGCGAATGCGGTTTAACGCTCTCTTCGGCCGCGGTATTGACCGCTTTCAAATCGTCGTTCTCCAGAACGATATGCTCAGCAATCTGGTAGCCTTCAAAGCCTCTGACGTCGCATTCCACGTCGAGCGCCTCCTCCAAATGGCGATTCAGCGCAAAGATGGTCAGCTCTTCTTCCTCTTCGTTATATACGACCGCCGTCTCCAAATAAGGCACATCGGTATAATCCTGGGCGTCGTATTTCGGCGAATCCACGATCGGTTGCAGGGATACCCCGCGTCCGTAACGTGAAGCGTGCAGGTATGGATAAAAAATCGTCTGCTTCCAGGAGCGCCCTCCGGTCTCGGTCATGATCGGCGCAATCACGTTGACCAGCTGCGCAAGGCAGGCCATCTTCACCCGGTCGGCATGCTTCAGGAAGGTGATAAGCATCCCGCCAACCAGCAGCGCATCTTCAAAGTTGTAGACATCCTCCAGCTGCGGCGGACCGACAGTCCAGGGATCGATCTTCGTATCCGCGTCGTTCGAATGGTACCAGACGTTCCACTCGTCGAAGCTCAGGTACATCGTCTTCTTGCTCCGCTTCTTCGCCTTCACGTAGTCGCAGGTGGAGATGACGGTGCGGATAAAATGGTCCATGTCCATCGTCCGCGCCAGGAAGTTTGCCGAATCGCCGTCCCGGTTACCGTAATACTGGTGCAGGGATACGAAGTCGGCTACGTCATATGTATGATCCAGTGTAATGGCTTCCCATTCCGGGAATGTCGGCATTCCCGTGCTGGAGCTGCCGCATGATACCAGCTCGATATCGGGATCCACCAGTTTCATGGCCTTGCCGGTCTCATAAGCCAGGCGTCCGTACTCCTGCGGCGTCTTCTGGCCGATCTGCCAAGGTCCGTCCATTTCGTTGCCGAGGCACCAGGTCTTGACCTTATGGGGCTGATCATAGCCGTGGCTGCGCCGCAGATCGCTCCAGTAGCTTCCGCTTGGATGGTTGCAGTACTCGAGCAGGTTTCTTGCCGCATCCACGTCCCGCGTTCCCAGGTTGACCGCCATCATGACCTCGGAGCCGATCTCCTTGGCCCATGCCATGAACTCGTTCGTCCCGACTTCGTTCGGCTCGATGGTGCGCCAGGCCAGCTCCAGCCTTCTTGGACGCGACTCGCGCGGACCGACGCCATCTTCCCAATTGTAGCCGGACACAAAATTACCCCCGGGATAACGGATAATGGGCACGCCCAGCTCCTGGACCAGCTGCTTTACGTCCTCCCGGAAACCGAGGCTGTCCGTCTCGGGATGGGACGGGTCATATATGCCGCCGTATACGGCGCGGCCTAAATGCTCAATAAACGAGCCGTAGATGCGCTTATCCACTTCGGCGATCCGAAATGCCTTGTCCACGACCACCCTGGCCTTATTTGCTGCTGATGCCACTGATATCACCTTCCATTTTAGAAAATAATAAAATAATTTGAGATAAATTGAATGAATCCGTTTACAAGTATAAAATAACATAGATGAAGTATGCTGTAAATAAATAAATGTAAATCTATTTATATTTTTTTAAACCAAAATGAAATTTCTGTGTCCGGAGCTATGTATAAACTCTAAGAAACCTTATAAAATCAAGGAAAATGCCAGTTTATTTTACTTTAAAAATACCTGAAGATCCCTCTGTGATTTGTAGAATATGCTATGACTATTTCGTATATATCTACAAAAAAGGAATGCATGCTTTCATTAACGATTTAGTTAGTTTATAATTATTTAAAATAAAAGAACACCACCTCTACAATCGGAAGAAGGTATTCAATTCCATGATCTATATTAAAAATCTGATGAGCGGGATCGACATTTTTAAGGCCCTCAGCTCGGAAATCCGGATCCAAATTCTCGAACTGCTCGCGAAAAACCAGGCGCTGAACCTGAACGACCTGGCCACCCGGCTGAACCTCAGCAACGGTGCGATTACGATGCACATCAAAAAGCTGGAGGAAAGCGGTCTGATTGAGATCAATACCAGCGTCGGCAAACACGGCATTCAGAAGATTTGTTACTTGAATAAGGACAAACTGATGGTCGACCTGCGCAGCAGGGACGTCGAAAACCTGTATGAAGTTGAAATTCAAGTCGGCCACTACAGCAACTATCAAGCGGTTCCTACCTGCGGTTTGGCCACCAAGGACAGCATCGTCGGCGACTTTGACGACCCGCGCTATTTTGCGGATCCGCAGCGGATCGACGCCGAGATCATTTGGCTGGCGGAAGGGTTTCTGGAATACCGGATTCCGAATTATTTGAAGCCGAACCAGACATTCCGCGAAATCCAATTTTCCATGGAGCTCAGCTCGGAAGCTCCGGGATATAACGATAATTACCCATCGGACATTTATTTTCACTTAAATGGGATCGAAATCGGTTCCTGGACCAGCCCGGGGGACTTCGGAGATGCCCGCGGCACGTTTAACCCGGATTGGTGGCCGCCGCATCTGAACCAATACGGCATGCTGAAGCTGATCCGCATCAACAACGATGGCAGTTTCATCGACGGCTGCCGGATTTCTGACGTGACGCTGGACCAAATTCAGCTGGATTACAAGAGCGAGCTTACCTTCCGTCTCTCGGTCACCGAGCAGTCGGTCAACAAGCGCGGCCTGACCATCTATGGCAAAAATTTCGGCAACTACAGCCAGGATCTGCTCGCCCGCGTATTGTATGATGTTAAGGAAGACTAATACTCGACTGATCTTGCCGTCTCTTCAATTTACGCGCTAACGCCGAATGTTTCGCATGAAATATGGATATCGTGTAAAATGTAATGAAGAGGAGTTGTGAACTATGTCCAATGACGAAATTATTTTGACCGCCGAAGGCCTTGCCCAACTGGAGGCTGAGCTTGAGGAATTGAAGACCGTCAAGCGCAAAGAGCTGGCCGCACGCATTAAGCTGGCGATCAGCTACGGCGACTTGAAGGAGAACAGCGAATATCACTCCGCCAAAGATGACCAAGCTTTTATGGAGACCCGCATTTTGCAGCTGGAGAAAATGCTGACCAAAGCCCGCATTGCCGATAAGGCAGACTCATCCGCTGTCAGTGTCGGCTCGTTCGTGAAGCTGCATGACATCGAGTTCAAGGAAGATCTCGAATACCGCGTGGTTGGTCCGGCGGAAGCGGACGTCTACCAGAACAAAATCTCGTATGAAAGCCCGCTGGGCAAAGAGCTGATCGGTAAAACGGTCGGGGACGTCGTTACCGTCGATGCACCGATGGGGCTGATCAAATACGAGGTGCTGGAAATCCGTTCTTCCTAAAGTCGGCTGCAGTTACCTAATAGGCCATACGTCTAAACAAGGACCGTTCCTGAATACAGGACGGTCCTTTGTTTAGAGATCATAAAGTATAAGTTTCGGAGCCTCTCGCTTCTGAATCTCGCAAGAAAGACTTCCGCTAAATGCGGTCTGTCTTCTGCGAAGATACGTCGGTAGACGTTTTTCTTATGAGATCAGAAAGAAAGTATAAGTTGATGTTTCGGAGCGTTTTTCCGGATTTTGCAAGTAAAACTTCCGCTAAATTATTACCGGACGGGCTTCAGCTCCGCTTCCGTGGACAGCTTGATCTTCTTCAGCCGCTTCATCACATCATTCTCGCCGCGGCCAAAGTAATCGTGCAGCAGGTTGTATTCCTGATACAGCTTCTCGTATACTTCAACGTTCTCCGGAATCGGCTTGAACGTCTCCTCCTTAACGCGCGCCATTTGCTGCGCCGCTGTCACGACATCGTCGTAGCCGCCGGCTTCCTTGCCTGCAGCCACCGCGGCGAAAATCGCGGCGCCGAGCGCCGGCGTCTGCTTGGAATCCGCCACGAAAATTTCGCGTTTGGTCACGTCGGCGTAAATCTGCATCAGCAGGCGATTTTTCTGCGGGAGGCCGCCGCAGGCGTAGAGTGCATCCACATCGACACCGCTCTCCTGGAACGCGTCGACGATTTTCCGGGTGCCGAAAGCGGTCGCTTCAAGCAGGGCACGGTATACTTCCTGCGGCTTTGTCAGCAGCGTCATGCCAAGGATCATCCCCGTCAGGTCGGTATCGACCAGAACAGAGCGGTTGCCGTTCCACCAGTCGAGCGCGAGCAGGCCCGATTGGCCCGGTTTGTAGGCAGAAGCTTCCCTTTCCAGCCATTGGTGAACACTCAGCCCTTCCTTCGCCGCGGCTTCTTTCACATAGGCAGGCAAGGATTCTTCTACGTACCATTCAAAAATATCTCCGACCGCCGACTGACCGGCTTCGTATCCGAAGAGTCCCGGAATGATGCCGTCCTCCACGACGCCGCACATGCCTTCGACTTCTTTTTCCTCCGTGCCGAGCACCATATGGCAGATCGACGTGCCCATCGCCATGACGAGCTTGCCCGGCGTTACGACGCCGACCGCCGGCACGGCCGCATGAGCGTCCACGTTGCCCGCCGCCACCGCAATGCCTGGCTTAAGGCCCATCATCTCCGCCATGGACGGCTGCAGTCCTCCCGCATTGCTTCCGAGCGGAATGACCTCGCCGCGCAGCTTCGTATCGGTCAGATGCTCCAGGCGCGGATCGAGCGCTTTGAAGTATTCCTTCGACGGATAACCGTCACGCTTATGCCAAATCGCCTTATAGCCCGCCGTACAGCTGTTGCGGACGATGTTGCCCGTCATCTGCGAGATGACCCAGTCCGTCGCTTCCAGAAACATGTTCGTCTTCTCATAGATGTCCGGCGCCTCGTCCAGGATTTGCCAAATTTTGGCGATCATCCACTCGGACGAAATTTTGCCGCCGTACCGGGCCAGAAACGCCTCACCGCGCTCCTCGGCGATGCGGTTGATCTTGTCGGCTTCCGGCTGCGCCGCGTGATGCTTCCACAGCTTCACCCAGCTGTGCGGCTGGTCCGCCAGCTCGGCCTGGAAGCACAGAGGCTCGCCGGCCTCGTCGACGGGCAGCATCGTACAGGCGGTAAAATCGATGCCGATCCCGATGATATCCTCGGGATTGACGCCCGATTCACGAACGACGGCCGGCACGGAAGTTCTCAGCACCTCCAGGTAATCGTCCGGATGCTGCAGCGCCCAATCATACTCCAGCTTGATGCCCGATCCGGGCAGCCGCTCGTCGATGACATGGTGCGGATACGGCGTTACATGGTCGGCGATTTCATGGCCGTTCGACAAATCCACCAGTACAGCACGTCCGGACTGGGTCCCATAATCCACTCCGATGGTATACTTTTTCCCCATTTTGGATTCCTCCGCGTTTTCAAAATTTATAAGTGCTGTGTCACTTCTGCCCGTAGTAGGCGTTAACTCCATGCTTCCGTAAAAAGTGGCGGTCCAGCAGGCTCTGGTCCATCGGCGGCGTCTCCGGGTTCAGCTGAAGCATCCGGGCCGTAATCTTGGCCACTTCCTCGAGCACCACCGCATTGTGCACCGCATTATGCGCATCCTTGCCCCAGACGAACGGGGCATGCGCATGCACGAGAATCCCCGGCACCTCCAGCGGGTCCAATCCCAGCTCGTGAAAACGTTCCACGATGACGTTGCCGGTCTCCAGCTCGTAAGCGCCTTCAATCTCCACCTTCGTCATCGGTCGGGTGACCGGAATCTCACCGTAGAAATAGTCGGCATGCGTCGTCCCGCAAGCAGGCAGCGCCCGCCCGGCCTGGGCCCAGCTCGTGCCCCACGGGGAGTGGGTATGCACCACGCCGCCGATTTCCGGGAAGGAGCGGTACAGCACCATATGCGTCGGCGTATCGGACGACGGGCGCAAATTCCCTTCAACCACCCGGCCTTCCAGATCAACAACGACCATGTCCTCCGCCTTCAATTCTTCGTAAGGCACCCCGCTCGGCTTGATGACGAACAGCCCGCTCTCGCGGTCGATGCCGCTGACATTTCCCCAGGTAAACGTGACGAGCCCGTGTTTGGGCAGGTCCAAATTCGCTTCCAGCACCTGCTGTTTCAGTGCTTCCAGCATTGCAGACACTTCCTCTCCCACTATAGTTGTACGTACAAGTTGTATGATGAAAGTCCGTATAACCGGACTTTCATCTGCCTTTTTACACGTTAACGTTCAGGTTTACAACCGAGTCCCGCTCCACCAGCTCGGGTTCGTACAAGGTATCTCCGGGAGCCAATCCCTCTTCGATGATCGCGATCAGCTGGCTGGCCGCATCCCGGCCCATGGCCGTCTTGGGATGAGTCAGCGTCGTCAGCTTCGTTCCGGAAGCCGAGGCCAGCATCGAGTCGTCGAAGCCGACGAACGACACGTCCTCCGGCACTCGGAGTCCGAGCTGCAGCGCGGCCCCCATCAGGCTGACCGCCAGCTCGTCGTTGTAGCAGACGAATGCGGTCGGGCGTTCCTCCGCCGCTCCGCTCAGCAGCTGCAGCGCCTGCCGGAACGGCAGGTCGTTCTTCTGCTCGGTCGTATATGTGACGACCCGCTTCGGAGCGACGGCGACGCCGCGCGCTTTGTGGGCGGCCAGAAAGCCCTTCAACCGGTTGACGCCCTGCAGGTCGTCCCGCTTGAAGAATCCGGCGATCCGGGTATGCCCGTTCGCCAGCAGATGGTCGGCTGCCTTGTAGCCGCCCAGCTCATCGTCGACCCGAAGCAGCGGGCACTCCAGCTCCCGGTACTTCTCGTTGATCATCAGGTAAGGAATGCCCTTCTCCTGCAGCTCCAAATAATAGCCAAGGTTCGGGTTGCCCTCCGCGCTCTTCGTCGGTTCGATGATCAGTCCGCTGAGCGGCTGGCTGGTCATCAGCTTCAGGCTCTCCATTTCCTTGTCCTTGTTATTGTCGGTGCTGGACAGCAGCAGCCGGTAGCCTTTGCTCCGCAGCTCAGCTTCCGCACCCCGTACGATATGCGGGAAGATGTAATCCGATATATAAGTCGTCATAATGCCGATCGTCTTGACCAGCTCGCTCTCGCGGCGTCCCGGAAACCGGGCGAAGGTGCCTTTGCCCTGGATCCGTTCAAGCCAGCCTTCCTTCTCCAGCTCGCTGAACGTCTGGCGCACCGTCTGGCGGCTCAGGCCGAACTGTTCGGCAATTTCATTTTCAGAAGGAACCTGCTGCCCGGGCTTCAGCTTGCCCGATTCAAACCAGGACAGCAGCTCGTTCTTCAGTAGAATATATTTGGGAATCCGTCTGTTATTCATCATTCACCTCAGCGGCATGCTCTGTATTTCGGCCTTGCGGGCTAGATCTGCCGATTCATCCCGGAAGGCTTCGTTCTCTTTGAGTATTGTAACACAAGGCCGGGTGAACACAGACATCGGTCCGGTTATCTCAAGCGGTAAGCCGCCTCGCTCCAGCGAAGCTCGTTCTTCAGGCGCTGCACGGACGTATCTTTATCGATGACCACGGCTTCGATGCCGGCCATTTCGGCGAAGTCCGTCAGGTTCTCAGCCGTCATGGCATAAGACAGCACCGTATGATGCGCGCCGCCGGCCAGGATCCAGGCTTCAGCCGATTCGCGGAGCGACGGCTGCGGCTTCCACAGCACGCGGGCCACCGGAAGCTTCGGCATCGGCTTGTCGACCTTCACGCCGTCCACGACGTTCACCAGAAGGCGGAAGCGGTGTCCAAGGTCGACGAGGGAAGCGTTGACCGCCGGGCCGTCCTGGCCGTCGAACACGATGCGGGCCGGATCCTCTTTGCCGCCGATGCCGAGTGGATGCACTTCAATCGTCGGCTTCGTGGCCGCGATCGTCGGACATACCTCGAGCATGTGCGCTCCGAGAATCATATGGTTGCCCGGCTCGAAATGGTACGTGTAATCCTCCATGAACGAGGTGCTCTTGTTGTTTGCAAGAACCTTAAGGACGCGGGTCAGTGCAGCCGTCTTCCAGTCGCCTTCGCCGCCGAAGCCGTATCCGGATTCCATCAGCCGCTGCACGGCAAGACCCGGAAGCTGCCGGAGTCCGTGAAGGTCTTCGAACGTCGTCGTGAAGGCCCCGAATCCGCCTTCCTCCAGGAAGCGGCGCATGGCGATTTCGATCCGCGCTTGATAAGCGATGGCGTCGCGCACCGGACCGGCAGACAAGCCCGCCTGTGTAATGCTGTACTGCTCTGCATACTCTTTCAGGAGCGTCTCTACTTCGCTGTCCTGCACTTCGTTCAGCACCTGGACCAAATCACCGACGCCGTAGCCGTTGACCGACCAGCCGAACTGAATTTGCGCTTCAACCTTGTCGCCTTCCGTAACGGCTACTTCGCGCATGTTGTCGCCAAAGCGCGCTACCTTCAGGCTGCGGCTCTCCGCGAAGGCTGCCGCCGTGCGCATCCATCCGCCGATACTGCGGCGCACGTCTCCGTCTTCCCAGTGGCCGACGACCACCTTCCGGGCGATGCCCAGTCTGGCTCCGATATGACCGTACTCGCGGTCGCCATGGGCAGCCTGGTTAAGGTTCATAAAGTCCATGTCGATCGTTTCCCAAGGGATGTCGCGGTTAAACTGCGTATGCAGGTGAAGCAGCGGCTTCTGGAGCTGCGTCAGGCCGCGGATCCACATTTTCGCCGGAGAGAACGTATGCATCCACGTAATAATGCCGGCACAGGATTCGTCACTGTTCGCCTCAACGATCAGCTGGTAAATCTCGTCGGACGTCTTCACGATCGGTTTAAAAACGACCGGATACGGAATCACAGCGGTATCCTGCCCGAGCTGCTCTGCGATGATCCGGGAATGATCGGCTACCTGTTCCAGCGTTTCGGGTCCGTATAAGTGCTGGCTGCCGGTTACAAACCAAAATGAATGCGGTTTCAATTTCATGATTATAGCCTCCCATGTTTCGGTTTCGTCCACTTGCTGTGCGTAAACTGATATTTTTACTTGTACATACTTATATATAGTAATACACAATTTATCAGAACATGTACGTACAAGTTGTATGGGTTCATTGTATCCCCGCCATGTCAAAAAGGCAAGAACAATTTTGCCTGATTTGTGCTGTTGACTTGGTAGTAAAAAAGGAGCATAATCGGTTTGAAAATAAGTTAGTAAGTACTTACTTTTGAACTTTGCTTGCTGCTGGGATATCTCTTATCGGCTGGCGGGCGATCCTGGCGGCAATCCACGCGGGCCTTCTCCACCTTGGGCTTTGCGTATGAATGGATAACCCGAAGACGACAATAACCACATCTAAGAAAAGGAGCAATGCATCATGAATTTCAAACATATTACGGTTGCCGGCAGCGGCGTGCTGGGCAGCCAAATTGCTTTCCAGACCGCCTTCAAGGGCTTTGAAGTCACGGTATACGACATTAACGATGAGGCACTGGACCGGGCCAAAAGCCGGATCCACGATCTGATGCCCCATTATCAGAGCGATCTTGGCGCCTCGGAGGAAGAACTTGCCGCGGCTTTTAGCCGGCTCTCCTTCAACAGCGACCTGGCCCAAGCGGTTGCACAGGCCGATCTGGTGATCGAAGCGATCCCCGAAGTGGTGCAGATCAAAACTGATTTTTACCAGGAGCTGAGCAAGGTGGCCCCGGAACGGACCGTATTTGCCACAAACTCTTCCACCCTGCTGCCGAGCCAGTTCGCCGAAGCAACCGGGCGGCCGGAGAAGTTTTTGGCGCTCCATTTTGCCAATGAAATCTGGAAAAACAACACCGGCGAAATCATGAAGCATCCCGGCACGGACACGACCGTGTTCAACGACGTCATCGAATTTGCCAAAGCGATCGGCATGGTGGCCCTGCCACTGCATAGGGAGCAGCCCGGCTACATCCTGAACTCCCTGCTGGTCCCGCTGCTGGAAGCCGCCCAGCTGCTGCTGGTCAAAGAAGTGGCCGACCCGGAAACGATCGACAAAACATGGATGGTGGCAACCGGCGCTCCGATGGGGCCGTTCGCCATTCTGGACGTGGTGGGCATCAACACCGCCTACAATATCGGCCTGGCCAAAGCCAAGGCGACCGGCGACCCGGAATTCGAAAAGATCGCGAATCTCCTGAAATCCGAATACCTCGATAAAGGCAAGATTGGCCGCGCCGCCGGCGAGGGCTTCTACAAATATCCGAATCCGAGCTTTGCGGAGCCTGGATTTTTAAAAAGTTAACCTGATATAATCATCTAAAAAGGCATACAAAAAGACCAGCTTACATGCTGGTCTTCTTTGTCACTTCTATTATAATTTTAAATACACGGACACCCTTTTCACGAAACTGAAGGAGATCGATATGAACAAAGGCGAACAGACCAAGCAGCGGATCATCCAGCAGGCAAGAACGCTTTTCTCTACATCCGGCTATGACGCCACGAAGACGAGCGAAATCGCCAAAGCCTGCGGCATTTCCGAAGCGGCCATGTATAAATATTTCAACAGTAAAATGGAACTGCTCAAAGCGTGCGTTGTTACAGCCGAGCCCGATGAAGAAACTACGGCGCACACAGATTTGAGCCAGAGCACAAACGAAGAGCTGATCGACCGTTACGTGAATAAACGGATCACGATGATCGAGCGCAACCATGAGCAGTACAGCATTCTTTTTGCCGAATCCTCGCGTTACCCGGAGCTTTCCCAATACTTTGACCAATCCCTGTACCGGCAAAGTGCCGAAATCAAGGAGATCAAGCGGCGGATCGAGGAAGGGAGCATGAACGGGATCCAAGAAATTTTCACCCTGGAGCTGGGTCTGACGGTCGGCATTTGCTCCATTCTCCAGCATGACCAAATGAATCAGGGCGCACTGCTGCAGAACCTTTCCGAGTTCCGAAGCGAAATGACCCGGTTTATGAAATACGGTTTGATCGGCAGGCCATGACTTGTTATTAAAAAGCGGTTATTTAAAATGTGCTCAGCCGCGACCGGCCGAAGTCAGCCGCACCCCTATATTCCAGGGATCCCTGACGAGAAAGGCGCCTTCTTCCTGCTCTTCCGCAGCCATTCCCGCTTCACGGACCCGCTGGACGAGCTCCTCCACCTCACGCGCCCCCGGCAGCACGATCGTCATATAATCGATTCCGGTGCCATTGGCCGGTACCGGCGGCGCTCCGGCGCCGGCCCAAATATTCAGGCCGACATGGTGATGGTAACCTCCGGCCGAAATGAACAGTGCGCGCATCCGCGCATAATCGCCGACCACGTCAAACCCCAGTATATCGCAGTAGAAACGCTTCGCTTCGGGCAGGCTTCCGACATGGAAGTGAACATGCCCGATCACCGTTCCCGCAGGCAGCCCCTGCCATTCCAGCCCGGCCGACTGCTCCAGCAGGCCGCGAATGTCCACCGCTTCGGTGACCATAACGTAATTCCCGTTCGGCTCCTTGCGCCACGTATCTCTTGGACGGTCTGCATAGACCTCGATCCCGTTCTGATCCGGATCGCTCAAATAGATCGCTTCGCTGACCGCGTGGTCCCCTTGGCCAA
Source organism: Paenibacillus sp. S28 (assembly GCF_016624415.1). Lineage (NCBI taxonomy): Bacteria > Bacillati > Bacillota > Bacilli > Caryophanales > Paenibacillaceae > Paenibacillus > Paenibacillus sp. S28. The sequence continues at coordinate 249,225 of NZ_JACVTM010000009.1, forward strand.
ACGGCGTGTCGGTCTGGATGAAATGGCGGACGACCGTTCCGAGATGTTCCCGGCTCGGCAGCAGGATCGCAAAATGGTACAGTCCCGCATGCGAACGCTCCGGCACGATGACGGCGTCCTCCAGCTCCTCGAGGATCAGAATCGGGCTTGCGGATCCCCTTGGTCCCAGCTCCGCCGTACTCCCCTCTCTCTTCAACACTTCCAGTCCGATAATTTCTGTATAAAAGGCGATGGAACGGTCCATCCGGCTGATCTTGATTTTAACCGGTCCAAGCTTCATTTCAGGATGCATGTCGGCACTCCCCTAACTTTTTATTTAATTACTTTTTGTAAGTAAGTATATTTTTATAATGAGTTTTTGTCAAGCAAGCTTTGCAGCGAGGATCGGAAGACCGGTAGTTGAACATTTTAGAAGAAACCATCCAGCTCCCTATCCGTATACATTAGAAATATGGCATGACAAGGAGGAATCGAGATGAAGTGTCCGATATGTGAAGACTCCCGCATGAAGGAAGTGGAGAAAGACGGGATTCTGATCGACATTTGCCCGACATGCAAAGGCGTGTGGCTGGACCGCGGAGAGTTGGACAAGCTGATGTCCGACGTGCGTGAAGTCCGAGGAGACTATAATGAATGGTATTACGGAGATGCTGACCGAAACCAGAGGCCAAGGGACAGCTACCCTTCAGGCCAGCCCTATCCACCGCAGCAACAGTCCTATGACAAATATGACAAGCATGGCCACTCCTCTTATCCGCATCATAAGAAAAAGAAAAAAAGCGTGCTCGACGTGTTCGGGGACTTGTTCGATTAACACCCGCACAGCAAAAACCCCTGGCTCCGTATCGGAGCCGGGGGTTTCGTTATGTTCTGCCTCTTATTCGTCTTCTTTGAAAACTGGACGAAGCCGGATGGAAAACTCGAATTCCCGCTCATCGAGCCGGTACTTCTCCAGCAGCTCTGGACCGCAGGAATTGGAACCGACGCCGCTCATTTTGTAGTCAAGATGAACGATCGTCTCCTTCCGCTTGACCAGCTGGTGCAGGTGGGCTGCTTCCTCCAGGTCTTCCGGTGAGTAATGGGAGGCGTTTAACGAAAACGGCGCATTTCCGTGGAAAGCAAGCCCCATGCCCCGTTCGCTGGTCACCGTCGCCCACTCCGTCCCGTAGCGAGAGCCGTTCTCCTGCGGCATAATGTACGGCTCGAACATGTCGTCGACGCGGAGAAGGTATCTGCCGACCCGTACGCTTTGGCGCTTGTCGACATAGCTCGCATGCGGACCCAGACCGAAATACTCAACCTCCTCGGTGCCGGCCGGCATGACGGCCTTCAGCCCAAAGCGGGGCAGAAACGGCAGCCCCTCCCGAAGTTTGACGCTCGTGGCCAGCGCGATCTCTCCGGAACCGTCCACCCGCCATACGGCCTGTCCATGAAGGACAGGATGCTTCATGTAGCCGCCGAGCGAAAAATCCACGGTCATCTCGATCGCATCGTCTTGCGGCTCGCTGACCCGGACCTGGTATACTTTCGTGCCTGCCCGGTGATAACCCGCATCTTTCCATTGACGCTGGACGTTGCGGTCATTGTCCGTCGGCGCCCGCCAGATGCTAAAGGATAGCGGCGCTGCGAGCATATCCACCCCCTGCTTCGAGATGCAGATGAAGGTTCCAAGGTTCCGGTCGAACACGTGGCGGAAATCCATACCCGTCACGATCAGCTGCGCCCCGTCCTCCGCGACGTGCACGGGACGTGCGCGCAAAGCCGTCAGCCACCCTTGCTCCGGCTGGACTGCAGACTCCTCCGCCGCCATTTCAAACTGGGCGAACGCAATTTCCTCTCCCCGCTCGGACCACTCCGTGGATTCGCAGAGCGACGCGGTCAGCGTCAGGAAGCAGCGGCCATCGGGAAAAGCCTTTTGAAACGGAATGATGACCGTCACGCTCTCCTGCGGACCAGCCTGGATCGTCCCCAGGCTTCCCTGCTCCACAATTTCTCCGCAGCGCTCCAGCGTCCAGTCGAAGGTCAGATGGGACAGATCCGAAAAATCGTAAAGATTCGTAATGATCAGCGTGCCGCGCGACAAATCCTCGGCTTCCATTCGCACCGGTGCAATGACCTGCTTGAGCTCCAGCAGTCCGGCATGCGGAACCCGGTCCGGCGACACGAGGCCGTCGATGCAGAAGTTGCCGTCGTTCGGATGGTCCCCGAAGTCCCCGCCGTATCCGAAATATTCGCGCCCGTCCGGCGCCTTGGTGCGGATGCCGTGATCATTCCATTCCCACACGCAGCCGCCCATCAAATTCGGGTATGCGTAGAACAAATCCCAATACTCTTTCAGATCGCCGGGCCCATTGCCCATGGCATGGCTGTATTCGCACAGGAACAGCGGCTTCGCGTGATCCGGATTTTGACCGTAGCTCTCCACGTATTCCAGCGTCGGATACATTTCGCTTTCGATGTCGAGCGCCTCGGTATCGGCATCGCCGTGGTAACGCCGGGAGGCGCCTTCATAATGGACAAGCCTGCTGGCATCCCGGCTACGGGTCCATTCGGCCATGGCGATATGATTGCGCCCGTATCCCGATTCGTTGCCCATGGACCAGATAATGACGCAAGGATGGTTTTTGTCGCGCTCCACCAGCCGGATGGCCCGGTCCACAAATGCCTTTTCCCAATCAGGATCGCGGGTCAGCTGATGGAAATCGCCGGATACGGCCAGCCCATGGCACTCCAGATCGGCCTCGTCGACCACATAGAAGCCCATCCGGTCGCACAGCTCCAAAAACCGCGGGTCGTTCGGATAGTGGGAGGTCCGGACCGTATTGACGTTATGCCGCTTCATCAGCTTCAAGTCCCGGATCATGTGGTTCAGCGGCACCGTCTGTCCCAAATCTGGGTGGGAGTCGTGACGGTTCACACCCTTCAGCTTGACAGCTTGGCCGTTGATCCGGAATACGCTGTCAACGATGTCAATCCGGCGGAATCCGACCGGAAAACGGAGCACTTCCCTTCCGTCCTGCACAAACAGCTCATACAGATAGGGCTGTTCCGCGTTCCAAAGCACCGGATTTTCGATGTCCAGCGTGATGACGCTCCGCCCGTCTGCCCGCACCGCCCCCTTGGCGACGGTCGTTCCTTCCGCATCCTGCAGCAGCGCCAGCGCATCCAGGGCGCCGGTCGTCTCCAGCTCACACAGAAGCTTCGCTGAGGAGTGATCCGGTGAAATGTCCTGTTTGATAAATACGTCGCGGACATGAGCCTCATCCCGGGCTAGAAGGTATACATCCCGGAAAATCCCGGAGAAACGCCATAGGTCCTGGTCTTCCAAATAAGTGCCGTCGCACCATTTCAGGACCATGACGGCGATGCGGTTCGTACCCGGCCGGATCAGTCCGGAAACGTTAAACTCGGCCGGAATCCGGCTGCCTTGGCTGTATCCGGCGAACTGCCCGTTGATCCACAGGTAGAAGCAGGAATTGACCCCTTCGAACATGGTATAGACCTGCTTGCCCGTCCAGTCTTCGCGCACCGTAAACTCTCTGACGTAGAGCCCCGCCGGATTCGCATCCGGGACATATGGCGGATCTACCGGGATCGGATAATTGACATTCGTATAATGGAGCTGGTCGTAGCCTTCGGTCTGCCAGCATGACGGGACGACAAGCTCATCCCATGATGAAGCATCGAAAGCGTCTTCATAAAACGGATCCGTCACGTCCTGGACACTTTCGTGGTACCTGAATTTCCAGGCCCCATTCAAGGTTTGGAACAAAGGGGATCTCGAGCGCTTGCCGGAACGCGCCGAAGCGGCGTCGCCATAAGGAATGTAATAGGATCTCGGCTCTTCGCGGTGAATATGAAGGACGCTTGTGTCTTCCCAAACCCGGTCAAGCTTTATCATTCGGATCATCTCCTTAATTTACGGTTAACGTATCGCCAAAAACAGTTCAAGCTGTATTCGCTGCCTGTAGCCAGGCAGCCGTCCTACGGTTATATATCGATAATGCAATATCGTTAGTTCAATGAATCCGCTGCTGCGCATCAAGTGCGGATATGGGACAGTACGGCCGCCTGCTTCCGGCCGGCGATAAGCCTCTCCCCGTCCGTAAAGCCTTCCTCCCGCCCTTCCAGCTCACGGATGAGAATAGAACGCCAATGATCGATCCGTTCCCGGCAGGCTTCGTCGGAAATGGCGTTGTGCAGCTCCATAGGGTCTTCCGCCAGGTTAAAAAACTGCTCTTCTCCAGTTTGCGGATACCAGATGAACTTCTCGGTCCCGTCCGTGACCCATTGGGTAGACTGATGACCGTACGCATGCTCCCCATGCAGATGGCTCCGCCATACCGGCGATGCTGTATCCGCTTCGTTCCTGGCCGCTGCCAGCCTCCAGATGCTGTCCCCTTCCACGCTTTCCGGGATCTGAACCCCGGCTGCATCAAGCAGCGACGGCATGATGTCACGCAGCTCCACGACCTCATCGGCCACGGTGCCCCGCTTGAGATGGAGCCGGCCGCCAGGGTCGTTCACGATCAACGGCACGTGGGCACTTCCTTCATAGGGCAGCGCCTTCCGGAACAAGTGATGGTCGCCAAGCAGCTCCCCATGATCCGAGGTAAACATGATCACCGTGTTATGGAGCTCTCCGTACTCGTTCAGCGCCTGCAGGAACCGGCCGATTTGGTGGTCCAGATGGGTGATCAGCGCATAATAGGCGGCCATCGCCCGGCGCAGCCTTCGTTTGGGGACGAGCCCCTTGCCCGTTGTCGGCGCCAAACCTTCCAGGGCGGGGTCATCCCCCTGCGCCCAGTCTCCGACCGGCGGATCCGGAATATCCGCATCTTCGTACAGGTCCAGATACGCCTGCGGCGGATCGAACGGCGGATGCGGACGGACGAAGGACATCCATAGAAAAAACGGCTTGCCCGGGTCTCTGCGGCGCAGAAAGTCGATCGACTGGGTCACGACCCAGTTCGTCGGATGCTTCATTTCGTCCAGATGCCACGGCCGTGCGACGGTCGATGCGTTGCAGTCCAGGCCCGTGTCGATCAGATCGGCGCCGGGCACCCTTTCCCGGAGCCACTGCAGGTAATCGTCCACCTGATCGTAATGCTCCTGCATCGGGATGCCGTGAAAATTGCGGTTGTGATGCAGGTATCCGTCATGCAGCACCACATTGTGAAAGCCCATCAGGTTTCGGGCGGGATACACATGCATTTTACCGATGCACTGCGTATGGTATCCCGCTTTGGCCAGTTCCCCGGGCAGCGTGACCGGATCATTCCACGGTACCCGGTCCTGATACCCAACGCGTCCGTGCGTCCGCTGAGACTGGCCCGTAAAGATGGCCGCCCGCGCCGGCACGCAGGTCGGGGTTGCCGAATAGGCGCGGCTGAACCTCACGCCGGTCCGGGCAAGCTCGTCCAGATTCGGCGTTTCCACGACGGGGTGGCCGGCGATGCTGAGGCAGTCGAATCGCATCTGATCCACGGTAATCAGCAGCACGTTGGGCCTGCCTTGCTCTTCGTTCCTATTCATCGGCTCTCCTCCTTGAATCCAGCGGATATGATCGATAACCCTGAGAGAATCCTTGAAAATGCCTGTTCCCCCTTATTAAACCCTTCACGTGATGAAAAGTAAATGAAATTATTCGTTTTTTCGTGCAGATTACCCCGATGGGAAAACGATGAAAACGGATTACTCTGATTACTTTATTTCAAAAAGAAATTAAGGTCGGTATAATGGGGGGATAACACCTCACAGATGAGGATGCAGTCCGGTTGCCACTTGCTGGGGCCGTGTGTATGATAATCATGAAGCAGCCTGTACGTATAATTGTAGAAAAACCATTGCCAGCAGAGCCCTTCCGGCGTTTGCCGCCGGATCATATTGTGGGGCAATAAATCGCTGGCCTTAACGGTTCAGAATAGTGAGGATAACGACGATATGCAAGATTTTAAGGAAGAGAGATGGAATGTAAAAGAACGCATTCCCTCACCGAAAGCCAAGGAACTGTTCTATGATATCCGGCGCAAGCAGGAGATTTCCAAGAGCGACCTGCTGGCGTCAAGCGGGCTGACGATCAGTACGCTGACCCGCGTCCTCGACGAGCTTGTCTCCATCGGCGTCATTAGCGAGAGCGGCCTCGGCGCTTCGACCGGGGGACGGCGTCCGATTCTGTACCAGGTCCGGGGCGAGTACGGCTATGCGTTTGGCCTGGATGTCTCCCGCGTCGTCTCCCGCCTCATTTTGCTCGATTTAGCCGGGCAGACGCTGGAAACAGCCGAATGGGACATGACAGGCGACATGACGCCGGAGCGGCTCATCGGCGAGGTTGTCGGCCGAGCCCGGGAATGGATTGCCGCGCACGGCATCCCGCTGGATCAAATCATTGGCATGGGTATCGGCGCCGTCGGCCCGCTCGACCGCGATGCGGGCATCATCGAGGAGCCGGAGTGGTTTGCCGCGCCGGGCTGGCAGCATGTCGAGATCGTGCGCCTGATTGAGGAGGCGCTGCACGTTCCGGTGCTGCTCGACAACGGCGCCAATGCCGCCATCGTCGCCGAAGCATGGGCGAACCGCGGCAAGGATTTCCGCCACATGCTGTACGTGCATGGCGGCACGGGCCTGCGGCTGTCCATGATGTCGGACAGCAAGCTGATCTATGGGGCAGCCGATATGGAAGGCTCGTTCGGGCAGATGATCATCCAGGCGGATGGCATCCCTTACCGAACCGCCAAAGGCAATCACGGCTGCCTCGATTCCTACGCGTCGGTCCATGCGATCGAACGCGAGGTGAATTCCCGGCTGCGGATCGGCCGAAGCAGCCGGCTGCAGCAGATGCTGGAGCCGGGCGAGCCGGCCCGCTTCAGCCACATTATGCAGGCGCTGAAGCAGATGGATCCGATGGTCACGGAAGTCGTGACCCAGGCGGCAACGTACTTCGGCATCGGCTTGGCCAACCTGCTGAACATTTTGTATCCCGAGAAGGTCGTTCTCGGCGGGCCGCTGATGACGGATTCGAACCTGTTCTTCTATACGGCGACCCAGACCGCCATCCGCAAAACGTACCATTACCCGAAATATCAGGTCATTTTCAGCAAAGGCAGCTATGGCGAGGAAGCGATCGCCGTCGGGGCGGCGCTCCTGATGCTGGAGCAACTGACCTGCTGAGCCGGCTGCGTCCGTGAAGCCCTCAGGGCCCGCCGCATCCTCATAGCTCGTTTTTTGGAGCCGCTTTGCCCTCAAAGCCTGTTGAGACCCTCAGAGCCCGCAGCGGCCGCCGCCCTCCCAGAGAGCACACTGCTGCCTGCCCAGCTATGAAGCCAGCCGGGCTTGAGCTGTTGCCAGCATGCGGGCGGACACGGGTTAAATCCGAACGGACACAAGACATGAAAGAACGAACATCCTCCTACCAGGAAAGGAGCAAGGACCAAAAATGACCCAAGAGACCTCCTCCACCGTTCCAACGTCGGGAAATGCCGGAAAGGCCGAAACCTCCTCCTGCTGCTGTTCTGCCGGGCGTGAAGCCGCTTTGCAGGCTCCCGCCTGCGGAACGCCTGCTGCCGGGGACTTAAACGCGCCTGAAGCAAAGGATTTTCACGAAGGGGAAACAGGGGTCGCAAGCAGCCTTCCGCAGCTTCAAGGTTCCGGCAGGGCAGAGACCGGCACGGAATCGGACACACCGGCGGCAGCATCGCCTGATCCCAAGGAAGCTTCGCCGGCTCATACCGGCACTGCAGCCGAGCGTTTCCACAGCTCAGCCGCCCAGCAGGAGCCGAGCCTAGCGGAACATTCCGCTCGGCCCGATCCTTCCCAATGGCCGATCATCCCCGAGGGTACCTATATCCTCGGCACCGATGACGGGGAAGGCTTCGCCTCGGACGCCGAAGGGCCTGCACGGCCGGTGCACATTTCGGCGTTCCGCATATCGCCTTATGCCGTCACGAACGCCGAATTCGCCGCTTTCGTCCAGGCGACCGGCTACGTCACCGAAGCCGAGAAATTCGGCTGGTCGTACGTTTTCCAGCTGCTGATTCCGGATCCCCAGCAGGTGAAGATCGTCGGCTCTCCGGAGCGGACGCCATGGTGGCTCGGCGTCGAAGGCGCCACCTGGCGGGAGCCGGAAGGCCCCGGCAGCAGCATTGGTGACCGGATGGACCATCCCGTGGTCCACGTCTCCTGGAATGACGCTGCCGCTTACTGCGCCTGGGCTGGCGTCCGGCTGCCCAACGAAGTGGAGTGGGAAGCCGCGGCCCGCGGCGGCCTGGAGCGCAAGCGTTACCCTTGGGGCGACGTGCTGCGCCCCGGCGGCGAACACCGCTGCAACATTTGGCAGGGCGTATTCCCTACCAAAAACCACGCCAGCGACGGCTACCTCGGCACCGCCCCCGTTGACGCCTATCTTCCGAACGGATACGGGCTGTATAACATGTCGGGCAACGTATGGGAATGGTGCGGGGACTGGTTTACGTCCGACCCTGCACAGCGCGGATCTTCGGACCGGCCGGAAGGGCCTGCCCAGGGTAACGCCCGCCTCATGAAGGGCGGATCGTATTTATGCCATCAATCCTACTGCAACCGGTACCGCGTCGCTGCACGCAGCGGCAACACGCCGGACAGCTCTACAGGCAACATCGGTTTCCGCGTGGTAGCGGATCTGTAACGACAAGCCCAAAAAGGCACCGCTCCTCATGCGAAGCGGTGCCTTTTTGGCGTTAGCTTATTTGGCTTCCTTCGAGCTGACGCCAGGCCGCGATCCCAGACACGCTTCACAATCACCGCTCGTTGTATGATGTGTTTCGAAACAGAATAAAACGGACTAGCGCTTATTATGCTAGTCCGTTTCTGTTTGTTCTTGATTATTCATTTTGAGCTGTTTTCGTTTGACATGGGCTACTCCCCATTGATGCAGGTATTCCAAAATCGGCGACAGGCTCTTTCCGTATTCCGTGATGGAGTATTCCACTTTAGGCGGGACCTGCGGATAAACGACTCGTTTGACGATCTCCTCTTCCTCCAATTCGCGCAGATGGAGCGTAAGCATCCTTTGCGTGATATCGGGCAGCAATCTTCTGAGCTCATTGAACCGCAAAGGCTTGCCTTGAAGCAAATGATAAAGGATAATCGGCTTCCATTTGCCGACGATCGAATCCAGCGCAACTACGAATTGACATTGGGCAGGGTTCTTTTGCATAGGCCCACCTCCGTTACGGTACCTTTTTTGTTACTATACCACATTATTGTGCCTACTTACCATAAGTGAGTTAGTATTATATGATCAGCATTGTAAGTGTTCTTAATATCATTACAGAAGGGAAGTTTGAAGCATGGCAACTGTACTGTACATCACTGCACATCCCCTTAATCCGGAGGAATCTTATAGCCTTGCGGTGGGCAAACAATTTATTGGAGCGTACCGTGAAGCAAATCCAACCGACGAAGTTGTTCATTTGGATCTGTATAAAGAAAATATTCCGCAAATCGATGCTGATGTTTTAAGGGGATGGGGAAAGCTTCAGTCGGGTTCGTCTTTCGATCAGCTGTCCGAAGCTGAAAAATCAAAAGTGGCCCGTCTTGAGGAAATTCTCAATCAATTTATGGCAGCCGATAAGTACGTTTTTGTGTCTCCGATGTGGAATTTTACGGTCCCGCCGGTTTTGAAAGCATACACGGATGCGACCTCCATTCCGGGCAAAACGTTCAAGTATACCGAAAAGGGTCCTATAGGTCTGCTGCCCGGCAAGAAAGCCTTACACATTCAAGCCAGCGGTTCCGTTTATTCGGAGGGTCCTTTAGCTCCAATAGAAATGGGATACAGCTATATGAAAACGATTTTGCAGTTCTATGGGATTGAAACTGAGGCTATTTTTGTTGAAGGAACGGCGGTATCAGAGCAGGCTCCTTTTATAAAAGAAAAAGCGATTGCACAGGCTAAGGAAGCTGCCAAACGTTTCTAACTTGAGGGGCGCCATCGTTCTCGAACTGAAATCCGCAAGAATGAATCCCCCGGAAGTGAAACTCATCTTGTGAAACCCATCTTCACTTTTGGATAAGTGGAACCTCCAATCTCCCTAGGAAATCAAGCCGTATCATTTCCTGAATGATAAGAAAAACGTCTATCGACGTACTTTCAAAGAAGACAGACCGCGTCTAGAGGAAGTTTTTCTTGCGAGATCAGGAAGCAGAAGCTCCGAAACTTATACTTTCTGATCTCTAAAAAAAGCCCGTTGAAGTTTCTCAACAGGCAGAAGGCACCGCTTCTTATGCGAAGCGGTGCTTTTTTAACCATGAAGCCGCATAATCCACGGCCGCCCTGACGGGCAGCAGCCGGCATTCCGCCATGCCTACCTTACCGACAGCAGCATGTCCCTTCTCTTCAAAATCCTGCCCGAGCCGGTCAAAGTCGTCGGAATCGTAGGCATAGTCTTCGAACCATTTCCACGTTCTCACGCCGTCCTCCAGAATGGCTGCCCCCATTCTTTTCCGCGGTATTTCATCGATCTGCGTCTCCGCCATATGAAAGGTCGTGCATGAGTCGTATCCGACCCCAAGCAGCAGCACCTTGGCATCCAGCCGGTACAGGGCTCCCAGCGGCGAATCCTGGCCGAACTGCGGCGTCAGCGCGTGTACACCTGTAATTTCTGCCGCAAGCGGCCCCCTGGCTGCAAACGACACCTGCGGATGGTACGAGCGGAGGGTTCCCGGCAGCGAGCGGAACTGCTCCGCGATTCTCCCCATCGCCCGGGTCGCCGTGTAATCCGGGTCAAACGCCGGCATATGCGCGTAAATTTCCTCCAGCCATGCGGAGGGTACGGGCGGGTTGGCCCATTCCGCAGGATCGGAATTCTGGCCGCTGTGGGCCGGCATCACCAGCGTCCCGGCACTGCCGAGCGCCTGCTGCAGCGCCAGAATGACGGCTTCCGCATCGCCGCACACCCAGCCGATTTTTGATAGTGAGGAATGCACCAGCAGGGTGTCACCCTCCCGGACGCCGAGACGGCCGAGATCCGCCCGGATCGACTCCACCGTGTTCAGCTTGGCCGAAGCGTCAATGACTTTTCTTTCTCCCATGTCAATCCACCTCCATTGTTCCATTGTGGCAAATTGGGGCGGCTTCGATCAAGTATGAGTTGAACATCGGGAACCCGGCGTTGGATAAAGAAAAATGCATCCTTCCCCTGGATCAAGGAAAGGATGCATGAAATTCGATGCGTTAGACAAACCGGTGGTTTTGAAGCATCGTCCGTTCAAATCGTGGTACTTTCATTCGGCTCGTTTTGGCTAATTTCGGCTAGGACCTTCCCTTTACTTAGCGCCCAGCCCTTCGTGCATCGCGCCGAGCAGGCGGTGCGTCCGGTCGCAGCCGTATTCCCAGAACATGATGCCGGCCAGTCCCTGCTCCTTCACATACTCGCATTTATGCCGGATGGATTCCTCGTCATCGTAGGAAATCAGGCTCGACCCGTTAAACAGGAACGGCGCGCGGGCTTCCTCATCCCAGTAGCGCGTATAGCCGTTTTTATCGATGTAATCGTCAGCCAGCTCCGTGAAGGATGGGCCGTATCCGCCCGTCGTGCCCGCCATTTGGTACAGTCCGCGGTTGCGGTCCGGGACCTCGTTCCAGATGCGGGAGTAGAACGCCGCTCCGATCACGATTTTTTCCCGCGGCACGCCTGCCCGGACAAAGATGTTCACGGAAGCGTCCGTGCTGATGCGGAACAAATCGCCCGTTCCGGTGTACAGGTTCGTATGATGGCCTGTCAGCACCTGGAAGCCGCCCCGCATGTCGTAGGTCATCAGCTGCACGAAATCGAGGTACTTCTGCACCTGATCCATCTCCGTGCCGTCCACATAATATTGGTCCGCCCCCGCCGCGATCGTCAGCAGGTAGTGACGGCCGTCTGCGGCGCCTTTGGCATCGAGCGCTTCCCGAATCGCCGCCAGCAGCAGCGTAAAGCTGTGCTTGTCATCCGGACTGGCGGCGATACCCGCCTCGCCGTAGCACGGATACTCCCAGTCCAGGTCGATCCCGTCAAACGGGTACTCGTTCAGCACCCGCACGGCAGATGCCGCCATCCGTGCTCTTCCTTCTTCGGTTGCGGCCGCTTCGGAGAAGCCGCCCGCGCTCCAGCCGCCGACCGACAGCAGCAGCGTCAGCTCGGGATGCTCCCGCTTGATGGACCGGATGGCCTCGCCGTTCTTCAAATGCTCCGTCGTAATTTCGTCATCCCGGACATGGCCGAACGCCACGTTCAGATGGGTCAGCCTGGACAGGTCCTCCGGCGTCATCTCCGGCAGCACGGCGTCCACGGCGTAACCCGCCACAATATATTTTTTCGACATACTTAAGACACTCCGTTTCTTATTGGGTTGTACCAGAATCTCGATCCCGGTTGAGTTGTTATGTTAGGTCGTTCTGCTGGATCGGCTTGCTCTGCCGGCTTACCCCTGCTTTGTTACCGCCGATAAAATCTGCAGCGCCTCTTTTCCCGTGCCGATCTTATAGCCGGATGCCGTGTACCGGATCTGATTCTGGCCGTCCAGCACGAACAGATGCGGGTAGCCCGCTTCGCTAGCGGCCGAAGACGAAATCAGGTCAGGCAGGGAAGCATAGCTGGAATCCCGTACAAACGCCGTCTGCGCCGGCAGATTCGGATAAGCGGCCGGATCGAAGGACGCCGTCCACTCCCGATCTCCAATGATCAGGACGATCGGCAGCGCCAGCTTGTCAAATGACTCCGCCAGCTCCCCGAGCTCGCGCAGCAGGTGCTTGGTCGGCTCGCGCTCAGGCTCGATCCAGGCCGTGATGGCACCCTGGGAACCGATCAAGCCGCCCAGCGCGGTCGCCGTCCCGTCGAAGCGCGCGACTTCCCCGCTGCCATCCAGCGTGCCCAGCACCGGCACCTCCTCGGCAGCTTCGCGGAACGTCAGCGTAACCTCCGTCGTTTCCCCTTCGCTCACCGTAAAGTAGCTGAGGCGCACCCGCACGGTTCCGTCCTTCAGGCGGATGCCCGTTGTCAGGCGATAGGCACCCGGCTCCACTTCAAACGGCACGTCGTACACGTCGGTTTGGCCAAACGGGTACACCAACGTTTTGTATACGCCGTTTTCAAGCCGGGCGAACGTAAAGTTCTCGCTGTAGGATGCGGCAGGTGCATCTGGACCGGCCGCCTCATCCAGCAGCAGGCGCAGCATGCCCCAGCCTGCGCTTCCGGTCTCCTCGGCGGAGACATACAGGGTGAACGGCGCGTCTTTCCATCCGCCGTCCTGCCAATACTGCGGCTTCTGCTCGCTCGGGTGCAGGCGGGCCGGGATGCCAAGGCTGCGGCTGGCAGCCACGAACAAGATGCCGAGCGACAGCGGGTCGCCCTTGCCCAGCCGGTAGGTACCGACCGGATTGCCTTTGCCAAGCAGGTTCGGCAGGTCCTGCCATAGACCGAAGCCCTGCTCCAGGCGGCGGGCCAGCTGCGCCGGATCGGCCTGATATGCGGCCGTCTCCTCCGGCGTAAAGGCTTCCTGGAAGAACTCCCGGTACGGCACGATCATTTCGAACAGCACGCGCGGGCACAGAATGTACCGGACGAAGAGCTCCTCATCCCAATCGCCGCCGCGCTCCAGCGCTCCGGTCAGATGGTCGTCCAACGCCGGCCGGAACGTATCGGCCAAGTCCTTGTCGTTCAGCGATTCCAGGAGCCGCAGCGGCCACTCTCCGAATTCGCCGGAACGCTCTTCCAGGAAAGCTGCGATTTCACGACCGTTGCCCCGGGCCTTGCCCAGCACCGCCTCGACACGCTCGGCCGGAAGTCCCGCCGCCTTCGCCAATCGGGCGGCATCGTCCCCGCCGAGGAAAGTTTCTTCGAATGCGGTCCGGATGCGCGTACCTTCCTCGATCCGGGCGTTGTGGCACTGCTCCTTCTCTTCCGTGACGGCATCCGCAGCTTCCCCTTCCCGTTCGGGCGGCGGCACCATGTCAAAGTCTGCCGTTCCTTCCGGCTGAACGGAGCAGTCCAGAGTCAGCTCAAAGCGCTCGCTGTCCCGGACCGAAATTTTGGTCTCACCCCAGCGTCCGTCCTTGACGGCGCGGATGACCAGGTCGCCGAAGCCCGTCTTGAAGGAGGCTTCGCCCCGCTCATCCGTCGGAAGCGTGGCGATCGGGTACAGCTCCGCCATGTTGTACAGCTCGAAGCGCACCTCGGCCCCCTCTACCGGAACGCCGGCCTCATCTTTTACCGTCACGCAGATGGTCTGCGTCGGAGCGTAATTTTCCAGCAGGTTGATCTCCGTAAACCATTCGTCGGCCAGCGTAATATCTTCAGGCCCCGGATAATCGGCGTAGATTCTCGTGTTGATCAGCATCGCACGTCGTGCCGGCGGAGTGAACCAGCCCTGGTTCAGGCGGGCTTCCGGCTCGCAGGCGCCGATGTAGTACCACTGGCCGTCGGCCCACGCTTCCACCCAGGCGTGGTTGTCGTCGCAATGCGCCCAGCGCGGGGTATAGACCTGACGCGCAGGAATGCCGATGCTGCGCAGCGCGGCCACGGCGAGCGTCGACTCTTCCCCGCAGCGGCCACGCGCCGTGCGGATCATCGTCAGGGGCGAAATCGTCCGCAGATCGCTGCCGACGTAGGTCGCCTTTTCGTGGCACCAGTAGTTCGTTTCCAGGATCGCGTCCGCCATGGACAGTCCGGCGGTCCGCTCCGCCAGTTCGTTATACAATATGCCGCGCGAATCCTCGATATTTTCAGTATTCACCCGGTATGGTAGGACGAAGTGCAGGAAGAGGTGATCCGGAACCCGCTCGCCCCAAGGCACCTGCTTGCGGATCGCCAGCGTGCGGCGCACATGGCTCAGGAACAGCGCACCGTCGTAATCCGCCAGGTCGTTGACCGGCATGTACGCGTACAAGTATTTCAAAGCCCATGTCTCCTCGGCGGTCAAAGCCTCCTCGAACACACCGAACAGCTCCTGTTTCCGGGATTCGGCCAGTGCCATCTTCTCCTGAAATTTCTCCTCGATCCGCTGCAGCATCTCCTGATCCAGCGAGAATGCGGTCGTATGCGTCGTCATTTTGCTTCCTCCTTCCACAGCTTTCCGTCTTCGCGGATGCAGTACACCGCTCGTCCGTCCGCGGACGGCGCCGTCAGCTGAAACAGGCTGCGGGTTACTTCGATCTCCGGTTGAATCGTCCAGGTATCTTCACCCTTCAGCTGTTCCCAAACCGCCGTAAACCGTCCATGGGCCTCATAGTGGTTGCGCTCGCGGTAATAGAGCTTGCGAAGCTCCCACTTGATCCGCTCGTCCTCCGGCAGCTCAAAATCCTGTGGCACTTCTCCGTCCGAGAATACGACATACCCCCACAGCTCCGGATAATGCATATTGATGATGCCCATCGGCGACCATACCCAGTTGTCCTCGGGGTACGGCTTTCCGGTCTCGGGGTTCAGCACCTTGCGATATTCGCCGTCCTGCACCTCCGTCCGCCACTCTACCCGCGAGAAGTTGACGCGCCAGAACTCGCCGGTAGCCGGGCGGCGCCCCTCGGGCGCACATTCCTTCAGGCTCGCCCACGGGATCGCCACTTCCACGCTCCATTTGCGGTTGTCTGCATCCGGACGGTTCAGCTCGCCGTCAATATGCACTGCGGTCTGCAGGCCGGCGATATCCCAGCCGTTGACCGGAGGCCCGCCGTCGCGGTAAGGCTGAACCAGCAGCAGGTCCCAGACCGTATTCAGCGCATTGATTTCAAACTCGTAATATTGATGCGTATCCCCGTCGGGATCGATAAAGATTTCAAAATCGTTGTCGTAGAAAATGACCGAATCCCGCTCGGTCAGCGTAGCCCAGATCTGATCCTCGATCAGCTCTGCGCCGAAGTAGAAATATTCGTCGTCCCACAGCATTTTGACCCGGGTCTGCTTGGCCGGCTTGGGGCGCAGATCGCCCTCGATATCAACGAAATCCTCCGTCCACTGCGCTTCGGACCAGAATGGCTTGTCCAGGCGTCCGTCCAGGACGAGCGGCCCCTGCGCCCGCCGGCAAATATAATGTTTGGGAGCATATTCAATCCTAGGCTCCAGCACTCCGCTTAGATTCATCGCGATTCCCTCCGTTATTCGTTCTGCATCGATTGTTAACCTATATTGCCGTATCCGCAATCTCCAAGGCCAGCGTCACAATCTCGGCCGGCCCGGCCGCTACGCGGAGCGCCTCTCCGGGCTGCACCGCTTCCACCGCATCCTGGCGCTCTTCCAGAATATTGCTTCGATATGCCTGGCGATACGCAAATGTCGGCGTTACGGCAAGCTCGCTGCCGCTCGAGGTCAAATTGTACCAGCGGAAGATGAGGTCTCCTGTCTCCTCACTTCTTTTCACCGCGGACTGCGCTATTCCTTCTCCCTGCCAGCCGAACCATTGATAAACCGGCGGGAGGCTGCCCGTATGCAGGCCGACCTGTACGCCCGTCCACGGTACCTGGAACTGATAGGCTTCGTTATACGCAGCCTCAGGTTTCGCAAGACCGTGCGGGATGATCATCAGCTCGGCAAAGGCTTCGCCCAGGCACTGCGCCTCCGGCGTCGGGAATACGCCCCAGTCACCCAGCTCGCCGACGGAACGCAGCAGCGTCACCGCAATCGTGTTCTGTCCGTCTTGCAGCACCTCGTATTCGTTCAAGCCCAGGTTCGCAACCGTGAGTCCCGTCCGCCCGTCCTGGATGCTGGCAAAAGCCTGCTGGTGGTGGCAGTAGCTCGGGTTGGTCCATTCGGCTGACGGCTCGTTGCCGCGGGTCACGACCTCGAACATGGAATCCGCCTGGTGAACGTTGCTTGCAAGGCCGGTCGGGAACAGCATCCGCAGCCGGTGATCCTTGGCTTGGTTATGGAAGCGGGAGGATACCTTCAATCCGCGTGATCCTTTCTCCAGCGTCAAGGTCGTCTCGATGACGATCCGGACGGTCTCCTTGGAGCGGCCGGACGATCGACCGGTGAACCATACGAGCTCCTGCTGCTCCTGCGCAAGCTTCTCCTCCGCTCCCTTCGGGATGTCCCAGGCATGAACGACCCGGAAGGACGCCTCGTAAGGCTTGTCGGCCAGAATCGTAATCTCGGCTGCTGTATTCCGGGTCGTCAGCGGGGTTTCCCCGTCCGGCTGGCGGTACATGTATTCATTGCCGATGTCCCCGCTGTCCTCGTAAACGCACAAATTAGAGTAAATCTGGCCACTCGCCTTGTCCGTCAGCGTCACCGACCCGTCGTTTTCAATGCTAACCGACACGTATTCGTTTTCCATGGTTCGGTCCCCGGTGATAAGCGTGGCCCGTTCCGCCGATGCAGCGGCTTGGGAAGCCGAGCGGACAACCGCGTAGGTGCTGAAGCCGTTAGCGGGAACGTCCGCCGCCTCCAGCTCCACCCGGACCTTTCGGGCAAAATAAGGCTGCCGGAACTTGTCGTCAGGCAGATCGTATCCGAATTGCAGTCCCAGGTCGGTGATCGTGCAGTCCACCTCCCGTCCCTCGCTGTCCACCACGATCCGGTCCGCCAGCTCGAGCTGCTTCGCCCGCGATTTCATTTCGCCGAACGGAATGCCTTCCCGGAAATAATGGCGGAGCACGTCGACTTCGACGCTGACCGTGCCGGTCCGCTTGCTGCCGGTCGTATTGAAGACGGTGAACGGAACAGCATCCGGCCCGAACGCCGCAAAGCCGGTAGTGTCGATGTGTTCCGCAATAGACTGCAGGCTGTCGTCCGCAACCGCTTCGGCGACGTGCCGGCTTTTCTCGAAGCGGGTGACCATCTCGCGATGTACTTCGTCCACGCTGCAGCCGCAGATGCTGTCATGCGGATGGTTCTGCATCAGCGTCTTCCAGGCGTACTGCAGGAGATCATGCGGATACGCCGCACCGAGCAGGCTGGCATAAGCTGCAAGCGGCTCGGCCACCTTTTCGAGCATCGCCTGGCCCCGCTGATTCAGCTGCTTCAGGTAGACGCGGGAGGAAGCCGTATTGACGAGCGTCCCCCAGCCGTCCGTCCGCTGGCTGCGCAGCTCGCCCCGGACGGAGGACAATTCACGGTCAAGCGAAGATTCGAGGGCCGCCAAATAATCGATGAAATTGGAATGGACGAAGTCCGTATCCGGGAACAGTTCGCGCGCCGTACGGATCGCCTCCGGCAGATCGAGCTGGATCGGCTGGTGGTCACAGCCGTTCATGAACAGCAGCTCCCCGGTAGAAGCGTACTTGGCGGCGTCCGCCAGCTTGTGCTGCCAGTATTCTTTCGCCTCGCCCGGATCCGCAGGCACCTCATTCCCGTTCGAATACCAGTTGGCGAACAGGATGCCGAGCACCTTGGAGCCGTCCGGCCCCTCCCACTCCAGCTCGGAGAAGGAGGATTCGTAATCGCCATCAGCGACCGTGTTGTTGAAGCCTGTAGGCTTCACGCCCCGTCCGAAGAAGGCGTTATGGATGCCGGACTGCCGCATCAGCTGGGGCGTTTGTCCGGCAAGCCCGAAGGTGTCGGGAAAGTAGCCTATTGGGGCCGGCTGGCCGTAGCGCTTGGCGTCCTTGTGCCCGATCAGCATGTTGCGCACATTGGCCTCGCTGCTCGTCAGAAACGCGTCCTGCAGGATGTACCAGGGGCCGATCAGGATGCGGCCGTCCGAAATATACTTCTCAAGCCGCGCCTGCTGCTGCGGCCGGACCTGCAGGTAATCCTCCAGGATGATCGTCTGGCCGTCCAGGAAAAAGCTGCGGTATTCCGGATCCTCATCCAGCTTGTCCAGCAGCGCATCCATCAGTTTTATCAGACGGACATGATGCTTCTCATAGGGCAGATACCATTCCCGGTCCCAATGGGTGTGGGATACGATATGAGCCGTTTTGCGATTTGGCATGTGTTTTTCCTCCTAGCTTTCCTTGACTTGAATCTGAACCTCGTGCGGGCGGTACACCGCCTGTATTCGTCCTTCCGCATCGGCCGCAAACAGCACCGACCGCTCCTGCTCCAGCTCGAACGTATAGACGGTTCCGGTATCGTCGTCCCGCACTTCAATCTGGGCATTCCACGCATATTCCGATACGAAAATGTATAAAAAGCCTTCGGAAAACCGCAGTCTGCGCCCGTAAATCCCCGGGTTGTCCCCGCCCTGCAGCCACGTCAGGCCGCTGGCGCAGCCGGCCGCCTCTACCGCATAGCGGTACAGCTCTGCCGTGGTGTCAATCCGTTCGTTCAGCTCAACCGGCAGCGGGCTCCAGATCAATCTTCCCGCGCCCAGCGGGATGTCGGTCACCACGTCGGCGGCAGGCGTTCCCGATCCGGCCTGGCTGTCGCCCGACGCCAGCACCTCTTTGTTCACCTCAGCGATGCGCCGCTTCCCGAAGGAGACCGGCAGCCGTTTACCCTGAAGGCTCAGCGTCTCCTCGCGCCGTACGTTGCGGATCTCCGTGGTGCCGAGCAGATCGGCCGCCCGCTCTGTCCGCCGCCAGTACGCGTCGATCGAGAGCGGCCCGGTCACGAGCAGCACCGCTCCCGTGCTCCGGACGATCTCAAGCAGCCTCGCCCAAGCCGCGTCCTCGATATTGTGCGGGCTTGGCAGCAGAATCAGCTTGGCCGGATGCTCCGCCAGCGGCTCCAGATCGTATTCGGACACGGCCCGCAGCGGCTGCTTCAGCTGATAGGACAGCACGCGCGTCATCAGGCGCGTCGCCTCATTCGCAAACTTCCGGTTCGAGAAGTCGTTCGAGTACGGGAACACCGCCGCGATATCCTCCAATTCGCGGTCCCGGAACAGGTCGCGGATTCCGGCCATAAACCGGCCGAACTCGTACGAAACGTCCGCCTCCGGCTTCTCCGTGCCGTCGGCCCGCAGGGCACCGATATGCGATTCGTTCGCGTTATCCATATAGAAGTTCGTGTTCCAGATCCAGTGGATCGCTCCCGCACCGCCCGTCGAGAACGCGTAAGCGTACTTTCGCTCCAGCATGCTGCGTAGCTCCCGTTCGCTCCGCTTGGCCAGCCCTTCGGCCGTCTCGACGTACATGATCCCTGTCTCCTGAACGACATTCGGCTTGTCGGCCGTCTTGGCAAAAATCCCGTCCCAGACCAGATCGTCGTTCTGCCACCAAGAATGCACCGTCGTATAGTCTGCTGCCTCGCGGTAAAAGAACGGCGACGGCCGCTGCGAGCCAAGCGCCTCGTCCTGGCCGACAGTAACCAGCTGATCCGGACACAGCTCCTTGATCGTGTCATACAGCTGCTGGGCCCAGCGGTTATGCATGTCCATCGAGAACAAGCAGTAATCCAGCCAGCGCGTCCCCTTCTTGCCTGAATGCATATCCTGCACGTCAAAGTTGATCTCCTGCGGCTCCGGAATCGCGGCGACCGCAAAGCTCGGCAGCTGCTCCGGCGTCATATTCCACCGCTCCTGCAGCTGCCCGATTTGGCCGTGGCGCCGCTCCAGC
The DNA here is from genome assembly GCF_016624415.1 of Paenibacillus sp. S28. Lineage (NCBI taxonomy): Bacteria > Bacillati > Bacillota > Bacilli > Caryophanales > Paenibacillaceae > Paenibacillus > Paenibacillus sp. S28. The sequence continues at coordinate 269,677 of NZ_JACVTM010000009.1, forward strand.
CATTCCGCAAAGGCTGCCCGTTCATATCGGTCATGCGAAGAGCGCGGCCCTGCCGAGAAAATACGCGCCGGGTCAAACATCGACGGTTCGTTGATCAAATCCCAGTCCACGTTCGTCGTGTGACGGTGGCGGGAGACGATGGAGCGGATATACCGCTTCTGGGCCTCGACGCTCTGCGGATCCAGGTAAGGATTGACCCCTTCCCATGTCTCCGGCGTAAAGGAGAAAAAGGTGAAGGTGACGTGAAGTCCATGCTTCTTCGCCGTCAGGATAAAGGCGTCGATCGCCCGCAGCACCTCCTCCGAGGCATGGCCGTCGACCTGCATGATGTTGCGGTAGGCGGTCCACACCCCGGTACGGATCCAGTTGCTGCCGGCCGCCGCCATTTGGGCCATGTCCCGGTCCCACACGTCGCTGTTCGGCAGGAACAGGAACTTCCGGGCCACATCGGACGCCATATACGTCATGCCGACGATCGGCAGCGGCCGGCCGTCCTTGACGAAATAGTCTCGCCCGCGGGTCAAGAGGCTTCCTTCCTGAAGCAGCTGTGCGTCATGCCCCCAGAAGCCTTGACGCAGCACCCGTACTTCGCCGTCTTCCGACGTAGCGGTGCATTCCACCCGGTACAGCCCAGCGCGAAGGGCAAGCGGCACAAATATCCGGACGAAGTCCAGCTCGCCCGTAACGCCCGTCGTGAACCGATGCTCCCACTTCTGGTCCCCTTCGTCCTCCTCTACCGTAAGGACGAACGTCCATCGCTCGGCATCGCGAATCGCGGCCCGCTTCGGAAAGATCCGCTGCGTTTGCAGCGTCAAGACCGCGTGATCGCCCGGCTCATAGGCAGCGTAATTGGTCTTTAGCGACAGCTCGGTGACCGGACGCGACGCAAACCCTGCCCAGGTACCCAGCGCCTCTGCTCCGCCCTGACTCCAGAACGCGGAGGTGAGCGGCACGTTCACGAACAGCCAGCGTGAACCGGCAAAATCACCGCGCGAGTTCTCCCACAGCACCACCGGAGCGGCTACCTCGCGGCCGTCGGCGGATACGCCGGTCAGCAGCGCATGCACCTGCGTGCTCATCGTGCCGGCGGAGCCCATCTGGTGCGGCAGATCGGCGTTCCGGGTCGTGTGCGGCACCAGGTTCAGCGTGTCGCTGATGCCAAACAGCTGCTCCTGACCGGCCAGAAGCAGGATCTGCTCCGAAGCCCGCAGACTCGCGACCGGTCCGGCGTCCACATGCAGCATTTCATGAATGTACAGCTCCCGGTGGTAAGCGGTCTGCTCCGCCTCCGCCTTCCATGCCCCATCCTCAAGCCGGACCGGCCGGCGGAACGGAGCCCCGCCGACGCTGACGAGCCCGCCGCCGCATCTTAGAAACGCCACAATGTCCGCCCATGCGTCTTTCGGAAAATACGGTGCATGCAGATTTACGAAGCATCCTTCCTCAGCAGTCCGCAGCGCTTCGGCAAGATCTTTGGCGTCGACCACTTTACCGATCCGTCGCAGCTCTTCATGCTGTGCGACTGGAGGAAGCGATGCTCCCGGAAACGAGGAATCGCAGAAAATGATGACCGGCCGGCTCATAGAATCCCTTCTTTCATCGCTTGATAGACCAGCTGCGAGAAGAGGCTGTTCGACCAGGCAAACCACGATCTCGTATACACGGCTGGATCGTCGGCAAGGAATCCCTCATGCATATAGCCCGTTCCCGCGTCCGTCGCCTCCAGCGTCGCGATCATCTCCAGCTTTTCTTCCTTCGTGACCGCTGTCAGTCCCTGCATGGACAAAGCCATATGCCACACATAGCCTTCCGGCGTATGCGGGCTGCCGATGCCCTTTGCCGCCCGGCCTTCGAAGTAGAACGGATTGGCTTTGGACAGCGCAAAGCGTCTAGTGTTTTGATAGATCGGATCATCGGCTGTGACATAGCCCAGATAAGGAATAGACAGCAGTCCCGGAGTACCCGCGTCGTCCATCAGACAGTAGTTGCCGAACCCGTCGGTCTCGTACGCGTAAATCGGTCCGAATTCCGGATGGCGGTAGATGCCGTAGAGCTGGATGCCGTGATGGATATCTTCCTCAAGCGCCTTCAACTCCTGCAAGAAGCCCGTATCGCGGAACACCCATTCGGCGAACTCCTGCATGTGGCGCAGCGCAACCACGGCGAACATGTTGCCCGGAATGTTGTAATGAAAGTCGCACGCGTCGTCGCTGGAGCGGAAGCCGGACCAGACCATGCCCGTATAGTTGACCGGCATGCCGAGCCCTCCGTTTGCCAGCGTATCCTGCCGGATGCCGTTATTGCGCATAAAACGGTACGGCGACTGTTCCATATGACGCTGCTCGGTCCGGAACAGCTCGTAAATGATCCGCATCGCCGATTTAAATCCGGCGTCGAAAATGTCCGTCAGCCCGGTTTCCTTCCAGTACGCATAGGCGAGGCGCATGGAGAAGCACAGAGAGTCGATCTCGAACTTGCGCTCCCACACCCAAGGGCCCATATCGGTCACGTCGGCCTTGTTCCAGTGCCAGTCGTTCGCCGACTCATTAAACGCGTTCGCGTACGGATCGATATGTATGTACTGAATGTGCCGCTTGACCAGCCCGCCGATCATCCGCTGCAGCGCGGCATCCTCTTTGGCGAAAGGCACGTAATGCATGACCTGCTCCACGGAATCGCGGAGCCAAGACGCGGGAATATCCCCGGTAATGACAAAGGTGGTCCCGTCATCCATCAGCTTCGTGGTCGTTTCCAGCGTGTTCGGAAAACAGTTTTTGAACAGCTGCAGCAGCTTGGGCCGGTGCGCCAGCTTCTCTTCCGCTTCGGTCAGCACGTTCTGAATGGAAGCCGGAAGTTCCATCCGCGGCATGTTGATTTGAGGCAATCTGAATTGTTCCATTCTTGATCTCCTTTTGTATACATGGTCATATGCTCCGGGCTGATCCTAAGACGAGGCGACAAGCCATTATTACCTTTGGCCCCGAATCCTGTCCGTTTACCCGAAAGAGGGGGAGGCCCCGCCGTGAAAAGTGCAAGGCGTTCCTCCCCGTGATCGTCCGCTTAGTCCGCTTATAGCGTCCGGTCCATCCGTCAGTTATGGGTCACGACGGCGCCGGATCCGCCGTACATTTCCAGCTCTTCGTCGAACTCCAGCTTCAGCACCGTCATCTGCTCATGGGTGTCCTCAGGGGTCATGTGAATCCATGTCGTCCCCGGGATGTTGAACCACGGCACCCCGCCGTGAATTTCATGCGAGAGCTCTTTGCCCGAGTGGAGCACGGTGATCTTCTTGATCGGGTTGCACAGCCCTTTGAGGCAAATGTTTTCCTTCGGATCGTCATAGACAAACAGGTACAGCGTCTTGCGGTCCTTGGACACCGTGCTGCCTCCGAGGTAATAACGGGTCATGATGCCTTCCTCCGTGCCGAACACCGCCTCTTCGTGAGTGCGGATCCAATCGCCCAATCCGAGCAAAATATCTTCCTGCCGCTTGTCGATCGTGCCGTCTTCCCGCGGTCCGATATCGAGCAGCATGTTGCCGCCCATCGAAATGCAGTCACAGAACATGCGGATGATCTGGTTCAGCGACTTGTATTTGTTATCTGTCGGCACGTAGCCCCAGGACGTGTTGATCGTCGTGCAGAACTCCCACGGCCCTTCCGGTCTCGTGATCGGAATGCCCTGCTCCGGCGTTTTGTAATCGCCGTGGCCCTGCAGACGGGAATTGATGATGATGTCCGGATTCAGCGTGTGCAAATATTCCTTAAAGGCCGGCAGGTTCCACTGCTCGGCGCTGCGCTCCCAGTCCCCGTCGAACCAGAGCAGATCGACCTTGCCGTAGTTCGTCAAAATTTCCCGCAGCTGGTTGTTGTTAAACTCGAGGAACTTCTGCCAGCGCTCTTCGTCCTGAACGCCGTCCTGAGGGCTGGAGAAGCGGTTGGCCGTGCTCAAATCTTCCGGCACCTTGCCCCCTTCATAGACACTCGGATAGTCGGGATGGGACCAGTCGATCAAGGAATAATACATGCCCAGATGGATCCCGCGCTTCTGGATGGCCTCCGCGTACTCCTTAACGATGTCCCGCTTGGCCGGCGTTTTCTGAATGACGTTCAGATCGCTGTACTTTGTGTCCCAGAGCGCTACCCCGTCATGGTGCTTCGTCGTCAGCACCGCATATTTGGCGCCGGACTTTTCGATCAAGTCGGCCCACGCTTCGGCATCGAATTTCGACGCCGTAAATCCGTCCAGCTGCTTCATGTATTGTTCATAGGGAATGTGTCCGTTGTAGAATGACCAGGACTCAGCCACTCCGTCGACGGCATAAATGCCGTAGTGGATAAAAATCCCCAGCTTTGCGTTTTCAAACCATGGTTGCATATCGGTCGCACCTTTCGCGTTGTATTCAATTGTTTATAGGCGGTGTTTGGATTTATACTCTTATGCCGCGCCCGCCCGCTGTCTTAGCGGATACGGAACACGTGCGCGATCGGCGCCAGCCCTTCGCGTTCCTTCTCCGGAAGGCGGATGGCGACGCCGTCATCCGTGCGCCGGAATTCCAGGTTGTCCGCTCCGCCGACGAGATCGATCCGGCTGAACGGCTGCTGCAGCGGCAGATGCAGCTCCGCTGGAACCGCTTCGTGTTCGTCCCGGTACAGGTAAAAGGCGTAGGTCGTGTCGCCTTTTTGGGTGAACTGCGCCCGGCCGACCGAATACGGCTCGCAAATCCGCGTGCCATAAATGGCTTCGCCGTGAACCTTCAGCCATGCGCCCATGCCCTTGATGCGGGAGATAGCCGTTTTGGAAATCCGTCCGTCCGGCTGCGGTCCCACATTGAGCGCCAAATTGCCGCCCTTAGCAACAATTTCAACCAGCAGATGGATCAGCTGGCGGACCGTCTTGTAGTCGTCCTCATAACGGAAGGAGAAGGCCGATCCCATCGTGATGCAGCTCTCCCAAGGTACGCTCAGCGCGCGTTCGGGCAGCGTCTGTTCCGGCGTGATCAGGTTTTCGTAAGGTCCGCCCACCGTGCGGTCCGCCGACAGCAGCCAAGGCTGAATTTTCCGCGCCCGCTCAACCACTTCGCCCAGACGGATGTTTTGATCCCGATAGTCGTTGACCCAGCCGGCATCCAGCCACAGCACGTCGATCTTTCCGTAATTCGTCATGAGCTCCATGATCTGCTCATGCGTGAACTGGACGAACTGCTCCCACAGCCACGGATATTCCTTCGGATCGTAGGTCGGCCCGCGGGATGTCGTTGTTCCCGGCTTCATCCCGGGAGCCCAGTAATACGGGGTGTGCCAGTCCGCCTTGGAGAAGTAGGCGGAGATGCCGAGCCCTTTTTCCCGGAAAGCGTTAAACAGCTGCTTGGTGATGTCCGCGTATTTGTGCGTATGGAACGGGCAGTCCGGCCCGGTGATACGGTAATCGGTCGTCTTCGTATCCCACATGCAGAACCCGTCATGGTGCTTGGTCGTAAAGTTTAAATATTTAAAGCCGTTCTCGGCGGCCAGATCCGCCCACAGCTCCGGCTGGAAACGGAGCGGGTTGAACGTCTTGTTCAAGGCAAAATACTCGCGTTTCAGCTCCTCCGCATCGATGTCCCAGTCGATTTCGTTTCTGGACCATTCCTCATCCACGTCGCTCAGCGCCCAGGATTCCACCAATCCGAGCTGGGAATAAGGCCCCCAGTGCATCATCAGGCCCAGTTTCTGGTCTTTGAACCATTCCAGGCGCTCCAGCAGCAGCGGATCCTCGGGTTTCACCCAATGCTCTTCACTGCTGTAATTGTGGACGCCTTCCACGACGACGGACTCCTGTTCTTCCTGGACCTGCTTGATTTCGCTCATCTTGCACCCTCCATTGATTCGGATTTTTATCATAGATTGAGCTGCCCGCCGCTAAACCGCGCCTTCCTATCAACAAAATTCTCCATATTTCGACTTCGTTCGTTTTTCTCTCTATGTCCAAAAGCCCGAAATATTGGTATCATGGAACTTGATCAGACGCATTACGGTTAACGGGAGGCAGAATTGTTGAAGAAAAATTACTTCAAGTCCAAGCTGTTTTTGAAATATATCTGGTCCTATTTATTTATCTTGTTGATTCCCTTGATTCTCATGACGATCTTTATTTATGAAAACGCTGTGACGAACCTCCGGTCCGAGATCGAGCACTCCCGGTTGGATCAGCTGACCCAGACTAAAGTGATCATTGACGGGCGGATGAAGGAGCTCAGCGAAATCGCTTCCCGTGTCTCCTATGACGAGAGACTGACAAAATACCGGGTTCATGACCCGCTGACGAGCGGAGACGCCATTCAGGCACTGGATCAGTACAAGGCAACCAGCTCGATTATCGGCGAAATTTTCCTCTATTTTCATAAGGATGAGAAAATCTATTCCAGCAACGGCCTGTACAATCTTGATGTATTCGCCAAAAAGTTCAGCTTCCAGAGCTGGGACAAGAGCCGGATGTTCAAGGATCTCAATGAGGGCCAATATCCGGAGATGCGTCCCGCCGATACGGTCAGCAACGCTTCCGGTTTAAAAGAAACGATGCTCGCGTACCTGATTCCGATTACGCCCAACAGTCCGACGCCGCACGGAACGGTCATGTATTTGATTCGGGAATCCGAGCTTACCAGCCTGATCGATTCCATTCTCGGCAGTTATCAGGGGTTGACGTATATTCTTGACAACGAAGGCCGCATTCTGGTGGACAACCGTCAAGGCGAAGCGCTCACCGGAAGCGAGGCCAAGTCGCTGATCAATCTGTCCCCTGGCATTCACGAACGGACCATTAACGGCAAGGCGCATTCCATCGTCTCGGTCAAATCCGACAATAACGGCTGGACCTACGTTACCGCCATGCCGAGCTCGCAATTCTTCAGCAGCGTTCTGCACGTGCGGAGCTTTATCATCATGCTGTTCATCATTGTCGTCCTTGTCGGCGCGGCCATCGCGCTGCTCCTTGCCCGCATGCAGTACCAGCCGATCTCGATGCTCGTGGAGTTTGCCTCCACCAACTCCCCGGCCAAGCGGCCGCAGAGTGGCAAGACGCCGTCCGGCAACGAGCTGGACCGGATCCGCACCGCGCTGCAGGAATACAGCTCGCGGATCGATTTGCAGGAGCCGTTCGCCCGCAACCACTTCCTGTCGATGCTGCTGAAGTACGGCAGCGCTCAGAGCCTGTCGCCGGAGCTGCGGGAGGCGTTCGACCTTCATTTTGACCGGTCACGGTACTTTGTGATGGTCATCGGGTCGGAGCCGGCAGAGCAGGAGAAAAGCGACCTGCAGGACCGCACCGAAATGATCCGGCTGCTGACCCAGATCGAATTCCCTGAGCTGGCAGCTCTCGGCTATGGCGTGGAGCTTCCGCAGCTGGACCAGCTGGGGCTCATCATCTGCTACGATCCGGAAGAAGGCGCCGAGGAGTTCAACCGGATGCACCAGATCGTCGAGGCGGTCCGCGGCTGTCTGCTCGAATCCTTCGACGTCTTTCCGATGATCGGCGTCGGCACCAGCTATCCGAGCCCGGACCAGCTGAACCAGTCCTTCATCGAAGCCTGCTCGGCTTTCGAGCTGCGGGCGACCACCGGCCAAGGCAGCGTCACGTATTTCGAGAAGCTGTCCTACACGCCGGACCATACGGCCTGGGTGCCGAACAACACGCTGATGAAGCTGTCTCAGAGCTTGAAGCAGGGCAGCTACGACGTTGCCGCCCAAATTATCTCCTCGTCGGTGCAGGACCTGCAGGTGGCCGAGGTATCGGCGATGCTGATGCGCTGCGTCTGCTTCGACCTGCTCAACACGATCCTCAAGACGGCATCCGAGCTCGGCATCCACAGCGTGCTGCAGGACGTGCCTCCGGGCATGGTGTACAGCAGCTCGCTCGAGGAAGTCGAACGCGGCCTGCTCAGCCTGGCTTCCCGGATCTGCAGCCAGGTCGAGCGGAATAACCAGAAGGAAGAGCAGTCGATGATCGACCGGATCGTCGCTTACATCGACGGGCATTACACCGACCATACGCTGAGCCTGGAGAGCGTCGCTTTTGAATTCGACATCTCGCCGTCCCACGTCAGCCGGTCGTTCAAGGAAAAGATGGGGCTGAACTTCATCCAGTACGTCTGGCAGAAGCGCCTCGAAGAGGTGATTCATCAGCTGCGGACGACCAGCGATCCGCTCAAGGACATCATTCTGCGGGTCGGCTACCAGGACACCCCGAACTTCACGCGGAAGTTCAAGAAGGAGACCGGCTACACGCCGGGGCAGTACCGGAAACTGTTCTCCGAAACCGGCCAGCCTCCCGCTTCTTCCGATCCGGACGACGAATAAGGCTGCGCCTCTTCCCGCTTCTTCTTAAAGCAATAGCCAACTCCCCTGCCGCTTGCGCAGCAGGGCGATGTTGGCTATTTGCTTTTGCATGGTGCGGATGATCCGGTTACTTGCCCGAGTTCCAGCGGTCGTAAGCGCCCTGGTACAGCTCGGCGATCCGGTCGCCTCCCATTTTTTTGATTTGCGCTACATATTTGTCCCAGTTCGAGAGCGGTTCCTGGCCGGTCACAAACTTCGCTTCCATCTGCTTGACATAGGTGTTCAGGTCAGACAACAGTGCCGTTGCTTCCGTCTGCTCTTCATTGGTCAAATAGACGTTCGGGAATGGCGTTTTGCCGATCGGCGTCAGCTTCTCTGCGTTTTCTTTGTCAATGAAGCGGTCAAAGTCGCTCTTCAGTCCTTTGGTCAATTCCGCAGAGTTCATGCCCGGCGCAAGAATGCCGTAGTTCGGCGTCAGTGTGCCGCGATATTCCTCACGGTCGCCGCCACCCGGTACCGGCAGCCATTCTTTCTCATGGGCTTCTTTATCTTTGTATTTCCACAGCGTATTCTCCGGTCCCTGACTGAACAGCGTAGCTCCGTCATAACCGTATTGGTAGTCGATCCAGCGCATCGTCGCTTCCGGATTCGGGTCCTTGCTCGTAATCGCAAACGTGCCGTTGGCCGAAATACCCGGGTGCTTGCCGTAAACCGGCGTTCCCGGAATTTCGCTGGCGACCGGCGTCATGAGCGGGTTGTCCGAGCTTGGCTCGCCGCCCAGCGTGAAGTAAGGGAAATAGTCGTTGAACACGCCGATCTGGTTGTTTTGCCCCTTGGCCTTCTTCTGATCCGGCGTCTGCGAGAACGTCTCGTGATCCAGAAGGTCTTCCTTCCACAGTTTATTCATGAAGGTCAGGTAGCCCTTGTAACCCTCTTCTTGCGGCGTATAGTGTACTTTTCCGTCCTTGTCGGCGTAGATCACTTCGTCATAGATGCCCCAGAAGCCAAGGAAATACATGCGCAGGTCGTCCAGCTTGACCGAGGTCAGCGGTATTTCGTCCTTTTTGCCGTTGCCGTTCGGATCTTCGTCCTTGAAGCGTTTCAGCAGCGTGTACAGCTCGTCGGTCGTCTTCGGCAGCTCGGTCACGTTCAGCGCCTTCAGGAACTTGCCGTTATACCACATCGGGCTGCGGTACCATACCGCCGACAGATCGATGTTCGGCAGCGCATAGATATGCCCGTCAGGCGTCGTAAACGACTTGCGGATATCCGGATGCTCGTCGAAAATTTTCTTGATGTTAGGCGCATAGCCTTCGTCGATATACTTTTCGAGCGGGATCAGAACGCCCTGACTGCCGTATGTCACCTGCTCCGCCGGTTTCAAATCCGCCGCATAAAATATGTCTGGCAAGTCGCCGCTCGCGAATACGAGGTTCTTTTTCGTCTCAAAGCTGTCGATCGGCGAAAGCTGGTATTCCAGGTGGATGCCCGTCAATTTCTCCATCTCTTGCAGCACGGGCATTTTGTTCCAATCGGCCACGCCCGCATCCTGGGACATCACTTTTAGCGTGAGCGGCTTGTCCACGATCGGGAAGCCTTCTTTTTTAACCCCTTCGGCCGCAGATCCGGCAGCTGAGGAGGAACCCCCGTCGCCGTTGGAACCGCAGGCTGCCAGCAGGCTGGCGGATACGGTGAGGCAGAGCAGAATAGATGACGCCTTGCGAAGCTTATTCATGTTTTACAAACTCCCCTTTTTGACTTGATGTCGATTCTAAGCAGGTAGGATCAGCCCTTTACGGAACCAATCATAACACCTTGCACAAAGTAACGCTGGAGAAATGGGTAAATGACAATCACCGGAATAGTGGCGACGATAATCACGGAATACTTCACCAGGGCGGCGATTTCCGCCTTGTTGTTCATCGCGGCCGCCGTGGAGGCGTCGATCGCTCCTCCGCCCTGCGCGGCCATTTCCTGCAGTACCAGAATCTGGCGCAGCACCAGCTGCAGCGGGTATTTCGCCGAGTCGTTCAGGTAAATGAGCGCCGAGAAGTAGCTGTTCCAGTTGCCCACCCCATAGAACAGGGCCATCACCGCGATGATCGGCATCGACAGCGGCAGGATGATC